>NZ_MKTQ01000012.1 GCF_001898315.1 Microbacterium sp. 70-16
GGTCGGGCCGGCGCATGTTCCCGATGAACGTGGCGCGTAGGACGACGTCCGAACACAGGCCTGGGGATGCCTGACCTCTCTAAGGAAGATCTCCCGATGCACCCAACAACTTTTACTCTCACGTGGCTTGCGTCTAGACCGCTCCGCTACGGTACGACGATTGCGGGAGCCCTGCTCCTTCTGATCGCATGTCTCGTCGCCCCCGGATACCAGGCGTCGGCGAACACCGAGTCGCTTTTTGGCCGGTCCACACCCGTGCGTCTTGTGGATCGCTCCGACGACAGCGCCGTCACCGTCGGCACGAGGTTCGCTGTGAAAGCAGACGGCCACGCCACAGGTGTGAGCTTTTGGAAGCAGCTGGGCAGCTCCGACGCTCATGTCGGCACGCTGTGGTCTAGCTCAGGTGTCGCGCTGGCGACGGTGACATTTTCCAACGAGAGTGCAGCGGGGTGGCAGACGGCGACATTCGAACGACCTGTCGCCTTGAAAGCGGGAAACACCTACACCGTGTCCGCCTACACGACCACGGGTGTCTATGCGGCAACCGCACATTTCCGCGGTAGGTCCAAGAGTTCATCGCTGGTCATCACGCACAACTCCGGGGTTCGTGCCTACGGCGCGGTGCCGACCTATCCCTCGCGGTCACACAGAGGAAGCCAGTACTGGGTCGACGTGTTGTTCACGCCGAACTCCAGGCCCGTGGGATCGTCACAGACGCCTGAGTCGACGCCGACCGTGTCACCGACGCCGACCGCGTCACCGACGCCGACCGCGTCACGGACGCCGACCGCGTCACCGACGCCGACCGCGTCACGGACGCCGACCGCGACACCAACACCAGCGCGTACGTCCACGCCCGCGCCGACAGTCACGACCAAACCGACGGTCGTGGCGACCGCTGCGCCTGGCACGCCGACCGCGGCTGCCGGGTTCCCTGATGAGAGCAATACGGGCGTTCCGGCGGGTACTCCGCTGTCTACGTACACCGGACCATGTACGATCACGGTCGCGAACACCGTCATCGACGCCAAGACTGTCGACTGCGGCCTGATCATCAGGGCGACCGGCGTCAAGATCACGAACTCGGTCATCAACGGCACGGTATACGCAGATGGTGACAGTAACGGCTCTGCCTCGTTCACCATCGTGGACAGCAACGTCAATATCGGAGCTCGCGCGGGCACGGGCATCGGTGACGGCTACTTCACGGCAACGCGAGTCGAGGTCACAGGCGGGAACCGCTCGATCAACTGCTTCGTCGACTGCACGGTGGAGAACTCATACGTGCATGGTCAGTTCACTGATAGCACCGGTGCGGCACACGAGTCCGGCATCCGGATGGGTTCGGGTGCTGTAATTCGAGGTAACACCATCGCTTGTGATGCCCCGGACGTTCCGCCGGACGCTGGTTGCTCGGCGGCGCTGACCGGCTATGGTGACTTCGCGGTGGTTCAGAACAATACGATCGACGGCAACTACTTCGTGGCCGGTTCGGGCGGATACTGCGCGTACGGTGGATCGTCCGCAGGCAAGCCCTACTCATCTGGCGCGAACAACATCACGTTCACAAATAACGTTTTCGAGAAGGGCGACCGGCGCTGCGGCTACTACGGCCCCATCACCTCGTTCGACTCCAGCGCTCCGGGGAACATCTGGAGCAACAACACGTGGGATGACGGACGCGCCGTCGCAGCGGATTGAACGGGATCCGGTGACAGGTGGGCCTCTACTCGAAACGAGTGGAGGCCCACCTGTCACCATGTCAACAACGTGAGCTCGCTGTAAAGCAAGTCGATATCAGACGCCGTCACGGTGGAGGAACGGAACATCTTCGGCCGCGACTTGCGGAGAGGGATGCTCAGCGGGGGCTCGAATCCGAGGACGCGGAGTTCGGCGAGCGTTACAGGTGTGTGCAGTGTGCGCAGCAGCTGAGTGCGCAGCTGAGGCCATGCGGTTCGGAGTAATGCTCGGTCGCCTCCCGCGTGCAGCACCGATGCGAACAACGGTAGATTTCTGCGCCGATCGCGGCGCACGACCAGGTACCCGATGCGTTCGCCGTGAACCGCGACAATATGCCGGGCAGCAGCGGCAGTGCGGTGGTCGTGGTAGATCCGAAGATCGTCTCCCCGCAACAAGCTCTCGATGCGAGCCGGATCCGCGATGATCTGCGTGTGCCGCTGCGCAGGAGCCGGTACGTTGAGCACGAACGCTGTGGACGTGTCGAGTGAGGTGAATCCGAGGCGCTGATTGAGGGCGATTACGTTCCCGCTGGGCGATAGGTCGGTGAAAGTGTAGCCCCCCTGACCCAGGATCGCCCGAACCAGCCGGAAACTGTGCGAGCGGTACTCCTCGCGAACGCAGAACGCGGCGAGGTTGCAGAAGGGCTCGGACGACGAGCCCAGGATCCGGTGTGAGTACACGGCTACGTATGCGCCAACAATCCGGTCATCCGCAAGTAGCTGGAACCCGTGGTTGGGGCCCACGCCGGGCCACGGCGGGGAGAACAGCGCTCGCCAGGCACTGACCGGCACAGCGGGGTTGAGCTCGTCGTGCAGAAACTTGCACACCGCCGCAACGTCTGCGGTCCCGATCGGGCGCGCTACGACATGGGTCATGCGCCGCATCATACGGGATCGCAATTGTTCCTCCATGGTCGAAGAGCGCCCGGCAGGTAGACTGGTGTACGGTCGCGCAGCAGTGGGGAGAGGCAGTGACTATCCGGGGTGTGCTCTCGGCGATGGGGCGTCGCTGGTACGTGGTGTTGGCTGTCTTCACGCTCGCTGGCGCAGGGCTCGCCTACTTCGCCGATGATGGAGGCTCTTACGCCACGCGGACGATAGTCAGCTTCACCTGGCCCGACGCGACCCTGCTGCAGGCGCAGAACGGCAACACGGATGACGACGTCATCGCCTTTGCCGGCGCGGTCGCTACCGAGATCAATAACGGTCGCGCACCACAGACCTACAGCGAGTCGGATGCCCCGTACTACGGCGCAGGGATCCGCGAAGGCTACGTTGTCGCCCTGCAAGACCTCGGGAACCAGTGGCATCGCGACTTCTCGCGTGCTCAAATCGAGATCCAGATCGTGGGGCGCACCCACGAGTGGGTCGAGATCACGCAGAGGCGGCTGGTGGAGGCGGTCGTCGCAGTCGCTGATGCGCAACAGGATCGGGCGATGGTTCCGCTCTCCGAGCGGATAACGGCCTCCATCGTGCCACTAACTCAGGACATTGACCATGTGCTGCCGGGGCGCATGAGTCAGATCGCGGCATGCGCCGCGATGCTCTTCGCTGCCCTTATCGTTAGTGCGTCGGCAGCAGTCGCAGTCGATCGCCAACACGAGACGAAACGCGTCCGGCGTGGTGCGAGGATGAGCATCCGACACCGGAGAGATGCAGACTGATGAATGTTCTCGAGGCACTGCGCGGGCTCTTGCGGCGCTGGTACATCACCTTCACCGGGTTGGCCCTTGCGGTCTTGACCGGCACGATCGCCTGGGCGATCGTGCCGGTCGAGTATGAGCGGACGGCGACGCAGCTACTGTTGCCCGGTGCGCAGTCGATGCCGGAGGAGTCCAACCCGTTCCTCTATCTGGGCGGCCTGGCATATCCCACTGACATCCTCGTGCGCGCGCTGGGGTCGGAGAACGTCGCTAATGAAGTAACGGATGAGTTCCCGGGAGTTAAGATCGAGGTTCTCAGAGACACTTCGAGCTCCAGCCCGGTAGTCCTGGTCACTGCGACGTCAGCCGACGATGCTGCAACCGGTCGAGTGCTCGACTACATGGTACAGCGCACGCAGACCATGCTCGCGGACCTCCAAGACGCCGAGTCGATCCCCGCATCGAATCAGATCACGGTCACGACGCTCACGATCGACTCGGAGGGTGAGCCGCAGTCGCGGACACGGCTGATCGTCACGGCAGTTGCAGGCGTGGCCATCCTTGCGGTTACGCTGCTGCTCGCGAGCCTGATCGACGGTATCTCGCGTCAACGTCGACGCAGGCGGAATGCTCCTGTCGGTGAGCGTAAAGCGACGTCGACCCCGCCCGTCATCGATGACGACTTCGCGGAGGCGATCGAAGCCGCGAAGCTGGCTAAGAGAGTGAGCGCCCGAGCCTCGCGTCGGTGAGGCACGAGGCAAAAACGGAGCCATGGGAACAAGGCGCGGAACTGAGGCAGTATCGCCGGTTGCGGCGCACGAGCACCTGAGCGCGCATGCCCGCCCCCGGCTCGACGCTGCAGTGCTTCTGACTGTCTACCTTGTTCTACTGCTCGGTGTCCCTTCGAACCTGCGGGTCGCCGCGCTCGGGTCGATCGGTCGGCCTTCGGTGCTGTGGGGCCTTGTGCTTATTGCGTTCTGGATCATCTCGCGGTTGCAGGTTCGGGCGCACGATGTGCGCCCGATGCGTCAACCTATCCGATTTGCCTTTCTGGCGTTCCTGATCATCGCCCTCGTCAGCTTCGCTTCCGCGCTCTTGCGCGGACAGCCAGATGATCAAGTAAGCCCCGCGATTACCGGTATCGTACGGCTGGGGTCATGGGCAGGTGTCCTGTTCGTCGCACTGGACGGGATCCGCACCATGAACGACCTCACCAGGCTGGCGCGACGTCTCGCGGTCGGCGTGAGCCTGCTTGCCGTGCTGGGACTGTTGCAAGTGCTAACTCGGCAGAGCCTCATCGAGTTCTTCGGAAGTATCCCGGGTATGGTCCTGGCAGAAGACGGCGAACTCGGCGCGCGCGCGGGGCTCGTCAGGGCGACCGCAACCGCCTACCACCCACTGGAGTATGCGACGACCCTGATGTCCGCGCTTCCCCTGGTCATAGCGGCGGCGCTCAGCGCAGGGTTCCGCGCACGGCCCTCTCGATGGAGTTGGATGTGGTGGGGGGCGGTGGCGCTCATCGCGGCGCTCGCGCTGATCGGCGTCTCTCGCTCGGCGATTATCGGCTTCCTGTTCGTCGCAGTCGCTATGATTCCCGTGTTTCCGCGACATACGAGAGCCATCGTGGTGGTGGCCGGTGCGGGGCTTGGCGCAGCGGTGGCAGTGCTCGTTCCGGGGCTCATCGGCGTCACTCTCGCGCTCTTCACGGGGGCCGCAACGGATTCGAGCACGCAATCCCGAGTGGGTGCTCTAGATCGGGCCCCTGAGTTCATCAGGGAGTCGCCGTTGATCGGGTCTGGCTTCGGGACCTTCTTGCCCAGGTACTACATTTTCGACAACGAATGGGCGATGATCGCAGTGGAACTGGGACTCTTCGGCGCTGTTGCATTCGTCGCCATCATCGCCGCCGCGGTCTGGAGCGCCGCGAGGGCGCGTTATCAGTCGGGCCAACCGGATGTTCGCCTGTTGGGCTATTCACTGATCGTCTCGATGCTCGTGATCAGCCTCATGTTCGCGTTCTTCGATGCCCTGGCCTTTTCGATGACTGCGGGGCTGTTCTTCTTCTACGCAGGATTGTGCGGGGCTCTGCGGAACGTGGGTGCCGCCGATGCGCAGCTTCGCGGTGAACATGGTGAATGGCGAAATCACTAGTCTGCCGTGACGAGCCAGCGTTCGCTTCGGGGGGCATGCATGCGGTGTCGACTCACGAGGTTGCGAAGCGCCACGCGGCTCGTTTGCCGGCCCAATATCGCTCGGCTCGCTTCACGCGCGACGGTTGCGGCCCAGAAAAAGACCGCTTTCGCGGGGCCGTGCCGCTTGCGGTACAACCGCACACGATTGGCGACGAGGAGGGCCCACTGGCGTGGCGAGCCAGCTGAACCCCCCTCCAAGTGCTGGGCGCGGGCGCTCGGTTCGTACCAGGTCCGCAGCCCTGCGTCGCCGGCTCGGAGGTTGAAGTCCGTCTCCTCGGAGTACAGGAAGAACGCCTCATCCCAGGGTCCGACGCGCTGCCAGCACGCCGCGGAAATCAGTTGCGTGGACCCCTCGGCCCAGTCCGTGGTGCGTCCCTTCATGTAGTTGTCGGGATCGGAGACGACTTCCCCCAGCGCCCTCCAGCGGCCCGCGCGCTCTGCGCCTACCACGGTGTCGGCCCACGCACGCACGATCGTCGGCTCTCGGCGCATCGAGAGGATGAGCTCCCCGCGCGCGTCATGCAGGCGTGGCACCGCGATCCCGACCTGCGGACCGAGCGCGGCGAACAACGCAGCGGCGCAGCCGCGAGTGAGGCGGACGTCGGCGTTCAAGATGAGGTAGCCATCCTGCGCGCCAGCGGCGCGGATGGCGGCGTTCACGCCGGCGGCATACCCCATGTTGCCTCCGGTCTCAACGATGGTGGCGCGCGGCGCGTGGCGCCGGACCTCGGCGAGGGTCGCATCGTTCGATGCGTTGTCCGCGACGACCAAGGTCCAGTCGGTTCCGGCAGCGCCATCAGCAAGCGAAGCCACGAGCTCCTCAATCAGTTCCGCGCTGTTGTACGTGACGACGCAGATCGCAATGCGGGGAGTCACGAAAGTGATTCCTTCATCGCTTGGGCCCCGTTCGTGCCAGGGTAAGAACCATGCGTGGGCCTTCTCTCCGTCGATGGGCAGCTATCGGCTTGGGGCTGTACCTCACGGCCGTGGTGGTCGTTCTGTTGGCGCCGGTGTCATACGCGCAGATCGTGGGTTGGATCACAGAGCGGGTGCACGCGCTGATCGGCGGCGCCCCTTTTGGCGCAGGTTGGATCGAGTTTTCTGCGAACATTGCGATTTTCGTGCCGTTGGGATTTCTGCTTACCGCGCTTTTTCGTCGGCACTGGCTGGGCGTCGTGATCGCATTGACCATGTCCGCAGCAGCGGAGGGCATCCAGGGCCTCATCCCGTCGCGAGAAGCAAGCGTCCGTGACATCGTCGCTAATACGCTGGGCGCGGCACTTGGCGCGTTCGTGGCCTGGATGATAATCGGCGCTCGAGAGAGAAGCCGTTCTGGACCGACCGATCCCGAGGCTCCGTGATCGTCCGCGCATCGGCACGCTGCAGCAGTCAAGGGTCACCGATAACGCTTGACGAGGCTCGCGGCGACGTTGCGGGCCTCCGCTAATCCCGGTCGCCCATGCACGATGCGCTGCACAGTCTGCGCCGTGTCATGCGCTGTGACGCTGTAGCGGGCGCGCATCCACGCACGCTGCCGGAATGGAAATCGGTCGCTGGTGTAGACAGCGTGGTATCCGGCGGCGCGCAACCGGTGCAACGCCATGCGATCGTATTCGCCGAGCGGAAGTGCAGCTTCGGTAATGTCGCCTCCCGACGCCTCCGTGAGTGCGTCGCGCGCAGCGATAAGCTCACGTTGTGCTGCCTCAGCGCTGAGACCGCGCCACGGTATGTGCGTCCAGCCGTGCGACCCGATCTGCATGCCCGCCTCCCGCAGGCCGATGAGATCGGCGGGTGACAGGCTCGCCGGATCTGACAGCCGCCCCGCAACAGGGAAGAACGTCGCTCGAAGCCCGCGCTCGCGGAGCGCGGGCAGGGCGATATCGACATCCGAACGATTGCCGTCATCGAAACTGATCGCGACGTCCGTCGACTCGGCGACAATGTCGATGACACGGAGGAACTCATCCTCGGCCATCCAATATCGCGACTCGCCGGCTTCCCGCTCGGCGGTGCACGACCCAACGCCATGGAAGCAGAGATTGACCGTCATGTTGTTGCGCCCCGCACCTCGTGCACGGCGCCGGGCAGCGTTGTGCGCGTGCTTGCATCGTGTCCCCAGTCGACTTCGTCGGCACGGGCCGCACGGCGCGCGGCGACGAGGGTGATCACGACATACGCGATGGCCGCCGCCGCCAGCTGAGGGCGCCGGGCCACGACGTCGCGCAACCATGCCCATCGGTCACTCGGACGCACCTGTGCGGTGAGCACCCCCGCCGCGGCTGCCTCGCGCATCTGGGCGTTGCCGCGGCGGACCCTCACCAGCCGAGCGACGAGATCCTTCGTCCGTCGGGGGGCCTGTACCACGACTTCCACGCTCGCGGCCTCGGTCTTCTCGGCGTCAGCGAACATCGAATCGAGGAACAGATCGTCGGCGATCACGGTAGGAAACTGCTCAAACCTGGCACGTCCTTCGGCTGACACTGCGATCATGCCGCGCCCGAACAGGCCCGAGCGGAACACCGGCAGGCGCTCGTTGATCGCGAAGTACGCGCGCACCGGCCAGGGCCGCCCGTCCGTGCTGATTCGTCGCCGTGGGACAGCGGCTTGCGCACCAGGAGTGGAATCGAGTGCTTGCACGAGGGCGTCGAGTCCCCCAGTCGGAACGAGGATGTCGGCGTCCAGATAGATGCGCGTCGATGACGTGACGAGCGGTTCCGCGGCGTTGATCGCCGCCGCCTTTCCCGGCTCCGCACGATCGATGACAGTCGCCCCGCACGCTGCGGCGACGTCGACGGTTCGATCGGTGCACCCGTTCGCACTGACAATCACCTGAATTGCGCTGCTGGCTCCCGTGCGCAGAGCGTCAAGGCAGTCGGCGATGACGCCCTCTTCGTTGTGCGCCGCGATGATCACGCTCACCCCTGGCAGTTCCCTGATCTCTCCCGCGCGAGCCGGCGGCTGCTTGGCCGGCGTGTGCTCAAAGTGTGCTTGTGTCCCCATTGCCTGTGCCCCCCAGCACAAGGGTCGTAACCGAAGTCGTGACCAATCCCCACACCCGTGTCCGGTTGACGACGTGCCCGCCCTGGTGTGGGAGAGGGGGCGGGCACGCCGCAGAGTGACGGTTCACATCGCTAGGGGCAGCCCCGCCGGTTGCCACGCCGCCAAGAGGCGGTGGAGTGCGTCGCCGGGCGACGCACTCCACGTGCACACGTCGAGTTCGGATGTGAACCGCCACATCTTCTACTGCGATCCCGCGCGGGACGGCAGTGGTTCTGTGGCAGAGCGGCGCGGCGCGCCGGTGCGCTCGGTGAGTTGACGGATGGCATCCGTCGTGACGGTGATGGGAGTGGCTCCCCGCTCGATCAGGTAGCTGTTCAGCGCGTCGACGTCCTCGAAGTCGACGTAGCGTCGACCCTGCACATCATGCTCGGGCCGGCGATCAACACGAGGGACGGCGGAGCACTCCCGATGATGCCCCGTGAGTACGTCGTAGACGGTCACGTACGCCTCCGCCTGCGGGCGCCAGTCGAGCACGGCCGCAACCCTTTCGCGGGCCGCGCGCGCCATGCGAGTGCGCAGGTCGCGATCGTCGATGAGCCGCTCGATCTGGTCAGCGAAGGCCGCGATGTCGCCCGAAGGCGCGTACAGGACGGTGTCGGCCCCCGAGACCACGGTCTCTTCGAGATCGAACGCGACGGCGGGCAGCGCGTACGCCATGTACTCCATCGTCTTGTTCATCGTCGACACGTCGTTGAGCGGCGTCTTCAGATCGGGGCACACGCCGATATCGCCGCGGCTGAGGTACTCGGCCATCTGCACGCGGTCGACGCGTCCGGTGAAGGTGACGTGGTCGTGCAGTCGGAGCTCGAGGGTCTCGGCTTTCAGCGCCGCCAGGCAATCGCCGAAGCCGAGCAGGGTCGCAGTGACGCCTCGGCGACCGCGTCGGTGCACCAGTTCGTCCATGACGTGCAGCACCTGGTCGACACCATCTTGCGGCCCCATGATGCCGACGTAGACCAGATTGACCGTGTCGATGCGACGGGGATTGTCCGGGTAGATGGGGCGCATCTGCTCGGTGTCAGGCCCGCTGCGCACGACCGTCACCTCCTCGGGCGTCCGACCGCCGCGTTCGATGGCCTTCTTCTTGTACGACTCGTTCGTGGAGATCACGTGATCGGCCGTGCGGAACGAGCGTCGCTCGAGCCAGAGCAGCACGTGGTATTCGAGCTTCTTGAGCGCTCCTTCCGGCTCACCGAAGCGCGAACGGAACAGCTCGGGGTTCAGGTCGTGGTGGTCGTAGACGAACTTCACACCGGCGATGCGCCACAGCAGAGCCAGCAGCCAGTACGTGTCCGGCGGGTTGCAGGCCTGAATGACGTCGAAGCGGCCGCGCGCGCGGACCTTGAGCGACAGCAGCGCGGTGCGCACCCAGCTGTACGCGAACTCCCACGCGAACCCGAGCAGTCCTTCGGCCTCGGGTGCGGGTGCGTACTTGTAGATGTCCACGCCGTCCAAACGCTCGAACGCCGGGTCACCCGGACCCTTCGGGCAGATGACGCTCACGCGATAGCCGCGCGTCACGAGCGCCTGGCACTCGAGCCAGACACGACGGTCCAACGGAACCGGCAGGTTCTGGACGATGATGAGGATGTGTGGCCCGGTCTGCTGCGTCGCAGCCGGCTGTTCGATCGATTTCGTCTTCTGAAACATCAGTAGGCCCCCCTCGGCCGCACCATCGCCGCTGCGGTGCGGCCGATGATCTTCAGATCGGTCGCGAGCGACCAGTTCTCCACGTAGTGCAGGTCGAGCCGGATGCTCTGCTCCCAGGTCAGGTCGCTACGTCCGCTGATCTGCCACAGCCCCGTGATTCCGGGCTGCACGTACAGTCGACGCAGGGCGTCGTGCTCGTAGTCCGCGACTTCGCTGGGCAGCGGCGGGCGCGGCCCGACGACACTCATCTCGCCGGCGAGGACGTTCCAGAACTGCGGCAGCTCGTCGAGCGAGAACCGCCGCAAGAACCCGCCGACCCGCGTGATGCGAGGGTCGGCCTTGAGCTTGAACAGCGGGCCGGAACCCTCGTTGGCAGCCTCGAGCTCGGCGCGCTTGGCCTCGGCATCCATGCCCATCGTGCGGAACTTGAGGATGTCGAACTCGCGCCCGTCGCGGCCGATGCGGCGCTGGCGGAACAGCACCGAGCCAGGACTGTCGAGCTTGATCGCCAGCGCGATCAGCGGCGTGATCACAGCGATCGGAACGAGGGCGAGCGCCGCGACGACGACGTCGAGCGCGCGCTTGGTGCGCAGCGTCGAACGGTCGAACTTCGGCAGGCTCACGTGGGTGAGCGCGAGACCGTGAGTGGCCTCGAAGGCGATGCGCGAACGGTCGACGTCAGCCAGGCGCGTTGCCAGGATGAGGTCGGTCGCGGCGCCCTCCAGGCTCCAACTGAGTCGGCGCAGGTAATCCGGGTCGTCGATCCCGTCGGCGATGATCACGGTCTCGATGCACTCTGATCGTGCGAGCGCGGCGACCTGCGCCGGACTACCCAGAGCGCGGAACGCACGATCATCGACACTCAGCGAGGCATCCGCCGCGCCGGGAAACGCCGCGCCGACGATGTGATGAGCGAAGCGCGGGTCGGCGACCAGCGACCTGATGGTGTGCTCAACGCCCGAGCGTGAGCCCACGACCAGCGTGCGTGGAGCAAGCGTCTGGCGAGCGGGGTGCCGGAGCGCCCAGCCGCGATGGATCAGCCGCGCCGCGACGAGGGTGGCGATCCCGAGCGGAACCGTGATCGCGATGTGCGGGCGCAGCGACGTCCATGCGAACAGGCCCGCCGCCACCGCGAGCGCGGCGACTCCGATGACGGCGGAGTGCAGGATCGGCATCAAGTCCATGCGCCCGCCGGCCCCCCGCCGGCGGGCGCGTTCACTGAACGCCATGAGGGCGACAGACCAGCAGGCGACCAGCACGACGGCAGCCGGGAGCGCAGCAGGATCTCCCGGAGGCGTCGGTAGCGTCGCCAACTGAGTCGTCGCAGTAACGGCCGCAGCAACGCTGATCAACAGTGTGTCGATCGCGGTGCCCGCCACGCGGTGTCGTCGCACCAGCGTCAACCGCTGCTCCAGCAACGGCATGACGCGAGGGGCTCCGACGGCGCTGATTCCCTCAGTGAGAGGGAGCGCCGCCGAGCTCATCGCTCAGCCCCGCCGTGGTACCGGTGGCAGCGCAGCACACGACGTTCCCGCCGCGCGGCGGCGCGCGAGCGCGCCAGAGTACGTTTCCCCATGAACGTGTCCCCAATATCCCCAAGTAGCAGGCAATGCCTGCGATTCCCCAAGTTGCGGATCAAGATCCGCGATTTCCCCTAGTGCCAGAGCCCACCGGATCGATTCCCACGTCGATCCGGATCATGCTGTACAGACGCCGACCCCTCGGCATCCGCCCCGTCTCACGACGGCTGGGTGACGTCCCCTGGGGTGGTGTAGATCTCGGTGCTGAGTGTCACGTCGAGGACGTGGTGAGCCATCGTGCGATGGTCAGT
>NZ_MKTQ01000013.1:0-10510 GCF_001898315.1 Microbacterium sp. 70-16
CATGCGGCGGAGCGACCCAGTGTGGGGAATTTCGATGAGCAGAACTGAGGAATTTCAGTGAGCGCCGTCAGCGTCGCTCCTTCGCAATCCCGATGTCTCACCCCGGGTCAAGACTCTGCTTGCTGATGCGATTCCTCGAAACGCCGCTTGGGGATCAACCGATGTGCTTGAGGCGCTCGGCGCCTGGGCGGAGGTGACCCGCGAGCCCCTACCAGCCGAAACTCTACAGTTGATGCAGATGTCGGGAGCGTCGACCAGCTCAAAGGTCGCTGCGCTCAGCGCATCCGTGGCGACCGTGCCCGGCCTCGTACCGCAATACGTGGCCCAACTCGGCGGTGCGTACGCCGAGGTTCTTCAGCCCGCAAACACTTATGTCGATCTTCCGCTCGTCCCAGATCCGACACCGTTCCTGGAGTTGCTCAAGGACTCGGACACCGCCGTCTCATCCTTCAATGAAGTCGACGGCGTCATGCGTGTATACCGACACCGCCCGAGACCCAACGGTGACTAACCTACGATGCGGAGCGCTCGGTAGCGCGATCCTCTTCGACGTACTGGCTCGCCGCATTCCACCAGGGATTCTCGCGGACCCGATACAGAATGGTCCGCTCTCCAGGCACGCGCTCCACGAACTCGATGAAGTTCGCGCGGCGGAGCTTCTGGATCAGCGGATGCACGATTCCAGGAGAGAGTCTCGTCGCGTCGGTGATCGTCTTCGATGAGAACTTCCCGCCGCGCAGGCCCGCGATCTCGACCATGACGCTGTACATGTAGCTGTTGCCGAAGACGAGCCGGGATTCCTCCGGCGCGATGGGCTCCAACATCGTCATGTCCTTGAGTGTCGCACACGCGGCCGACGTGGGGTTCAGGCGGGCCTGCGCGCGTTGATTTCGTGGTCCCTATATTTGTATCCCTGACGGTGACTGTTGTGTATATGACATCGACTACAGTGAATGTCACATTCATTGGTATTCGTAAATCGCATATACCGAAGTAGCCCAGGAAATCAAGAGCGCGATCCTGAATCGTAATTCGCGAATCTATGGCAGAAGCGTGCATTCTCCCGGACCGATTCGACCCTCACGCTGGCTTCATGACGGCGCGCGAGCAACTCGAGACGCGGGGCGGAACGCGCCAGGCGGATGTCGGGCTGATGGTTCGCAAAATGGGTGGCGAGGTGGACGTTGTTCCGCTGCAGTCAGCTCGATTGAGCGTCTTCGACGCCGCCGTCCCGTGGCGTGAGTTCCGCTGGTACCGGGGGCAGCGGCACTTCTCGGGCAGCTACTGGTCGGCGACCATGCAAGCGCATGTCGGGTACGAGTCGCGGGGACTGCTGCACGAATAGGTGACATCTGATCTGGCTTGCCCGCGGGGGTGGGCCTGGAAGGATGTTGCTGTGCCCAAGCCCTACCCGTCCGAGTTCCGTGACGACGTCGTGCGCGTCGCGAGTAACCGTGAGCCCGGAGTGACGATCGAGCAGATCGCGAAAGACTTCGGTGTTCACCCGATGACGCTGCAGAAGTGGATGCGTCGCGCCGACATCGACGCAGGTGCGAAGCCCGGCCAGTCCCGGACCGAGGCGGCGGAGATCCGTGAGCTGAAGAAGCGGAACCGTCTGCTCGAGCAGGAGAACGAGGTCCTCCGCCGCGCGGCGGCGTATCTGTCGCAGGCGAACCTGCCGGGAAAAGGCTCTACCCGCTCGTGAGCGAGCTCGCCGACGCAGGGATCCCTGTGACGGTGACGTGTCGGGTGCTCAAGCTCTCCCGCCAGCCCTACTACCGGTGGCTGACGAACCCCATCACCCCAAGTGAGGTGGTCGAGGCGTATCGCGCGAACGCGCTGTTCGACGCCCACCAGGACGACCCCGAGTTCGGCCATCGGCTCCTCGCCGACGAGGCCCGCGACAACGGGGAGGCGATGGCGGACCGGACCGCGTGGCGGATCGCCTCCAGCAACGGCTGGTTCAGCGCGTTCGGCAAGCCCAAGCGGAGCAAGGCCCGCCGGCCCGGCCCGCCCGTCCACGACGACCGCTGCGCCGTCATCGACGAGCACGGCCGAACCCGGCACGTGTTCACCGCCGACGCCCCGAACCAGCTCTGGTTGACGGATATCACCGAGCACAAGACCGCCGAGGGCAAGCTCTACCTCTGCGCGATCAAGGACGTCTACTCCGGCCGGATCGTGGGGTACTCGATCGACTCGAGGATGAAGTCCCGTCTGGTCGTCCAGGCGCTCGAGAACGCCGCCCTGATGCGCGGCGACGTCGCCGGCTGCGTCGTGCATTCGGACAGGGGATCTCAATTCCGCAGCCGGAAGATGCTCCGCGCCCTCAGCCGACACCGCATGGTCGGGAGCATGGGAAGAGTCGGGTCGAGCGGCGACAACGCCGCCATGGAATCGTTCTTCGCGCTGCTTCAGAAGAACGTCCTCGACCGCCGCCCCTGGACCACCCGCGAGCAGCTGCGCATCGCGATGGTGACCTGGATCGAGCGCACCTACCACCGCCGACGACGGCAGGCCCGCCTGGGCCGTTTGACGCCCATCGAGTTCGAGACCATCATGAACACGACCGTCGCACTGGCGGCGTGACTACAACCTGTCACCTATCCGTGCAGCAGTCCCGCGACTCGAGTACGCGAACCTGCTGCTGGCCGACTTCGACCCTCGCGTCGACTGGATTCTCTCTCAGCCGTTCCTCCTCGAGGGGGAGGACAAGGGTGCACGCCGTCGCCACATTCCCGACTATCTGATGGTCCACGCGGACCACACCGTCTGCGTGGTGGATGTGAAGCCCGCCGCGAAGCTCACCGTCCCGAAGGTGCGTGACTCGCTGAGCTGGTCGCGGCGCGTGATCGAACCGCACGGGTGGGAGTACCGCGTCCAATCCGAGCCCGATGAAGTGTTGCTGCGCAACGTCCAGTTCCTTGCCGGCTACCGCCGGTCGTTCCAGTTCGCCGGCGGCGACGTCACCGCCGCGCTCGGCGAGCTGAGATCGCCCATGGCGTTCGGCGAGGCAGTGCGCGCGATCGTGCCCGTCACCGGCGGGCTTCTCGCAGCACGCGCGCTCGTCCTGCACCTGCTGTGGGCTCGCCGGCTGAGCACCGACCTGACTCGACTTCTGAGCGCCACGAGCATCGTGACGCGGGCCTGAGATACCACCACCTCAACACTTGAAGGAGATAGCGATGAGCAGCACGTGGACCCTGAAACCAGGCGTGGATATCGTCTACGACGGCGACGCCTGCACTGTTGCGGAGATCTGCGATGGCGCGGTCGTCGTCCGCACTCGAACTGGGCAGGTTCGGCGCCTGCGGATGATCGACCTCCTACGGCCACGCACTGAGGGAGGTACGACACACATCCCCGGAAACAGTCGCAATGAAGACGCGGGTCCACTGGGCGTCATCTGGGCCGATGCCAGCGACGCGGCCCGCGCGGTGTCCGCCGAGCGCGCTGATCATGTGCGAGAGGTCCTCACCGGCTACCGGTCGGGGACGGCCGAGATCGCACGTGAGGGCGAACCGAAGCTCGCCTACCATCCGGAGCGTCGCGTCGAAGAGCGGATCGCGGCGAAGGCGCTCGAGCTCGGTAAGGGCCGCCGGACCGTCGCGAGGTGGGTGGCGCGGTACAAGGATGCCGGCGAGATCGGACTGATCGATCACCGCAAGGCGCAGCCGGGCAATCTGCTCGTCAACTTCGACGACCGCTGGGTCACGGCGGCACGCGAGGTCATCGATGAGCAGACGCCGGAGTCGAAGGTCGCGAAAAGCATCATCATCGCGAGAGTCAACGCCCGAGCCGACCGCACCCACGGGCCAGGTATCGTCGCCGCCCCTTCTCGAAGCGCCGCATACAAGATCCTCGACGAGCTCTCCCGTGGCCGCGCGACCTTCTCCGGGAGCACCAAACGCAAGCGCTCCAACGCGAACCGGCCGCCCGCCCCCTATGGTCGCCTGCACGCCACCGCGCCCGGCCATTACGTCCTCCTCGACACGACACCGCTCAACGTCTTCGCCGTCGCCCCGGTGACCGGCAAGTGGGTCGCCGCAGACCTCACGGTCGCGATCGACCTCTACTCCCGCTGCATCCTCGGCATGCGGCTGACGCCCGGCTCAACGAAATCCATCGACGTATCCGGCGTGCTCATGGAAGCGTGCCAACCCTTCGACACTCCCGCGGAGTGGGGCACGAGCGCACGATGGCCCTTCCACGGCGTCGCCGGTTCCGTGCTCGTCGACCCGACGCGCATCCGCGTCCCGCGGTTCGTCCGTGCGGGGATCCTGCCCGACACGATCATCGTCGACCACGGCGCACCATACCTCTCGGAGCACGTGACCAGCGCGTGCGCACGCCTGGGCATATCCATCCAGCCAGCTCGCGTCTACCAGCCCACCGACAAGAGCCCCGTCGAGAGGTTCTTCCGCACCCTCGACACGTTCCTCCAGGAACTCCCCGGCTATAAGGGCGCCGACGTCGGCGGCCGCGGCGACGACGTCGAAGCCGACGCGGTCTACACGGTCCCGCAGCTGGAGCAGATCATCCGCGAATGGGTCGCGACGGTCTACCACCTCCGACCCCACGACTCCCTCGAGGATCCCCGCCTCCCCGGCGTCAAGCTCAGCCCCGCCGAGAGATACGACCAGGGGCTCGCCGTTGCCGGGCAACTGCGGATGCCGATCGACCGGAGCGTTCTCCTCGAGCTGCTGCCGGTGGTGAAACGGCAGTTCAACCATTACGGGGTCGAGATCCACAAGCTGCGCTACACCGGAGACTCGGTCGCGAAGTACCGCAACCGCGCCCGGTCGATCCACCGAGACAAGGGCACGGAATGGCCGTTCGTGGTCAACCCCGACGACCTGACGCAGATCTACTTCCACGACCCCGAGGACGGCACCTGGCACACCCTCGAGTGGGAGCACAAGGGAGCCTTCGACACACCGTTCAGCCTCGACGCGCTGGAGTACGCGAAGAAGATCGCGATCCGCCAGGGCCGCCCCTCTCAGGTCGACGACGTCGCCGCGCAGCTGCTCGAGGACTGGGGCGCGGGACGCGCGCTCACCCCATCGGAGAGGCGGATGAGTTCCCGCATGGCCGCGCAGCTCAACGAGAAGGATCCCGCGGCTGACGGGGTGTGGTCGCTACGCACCGTGCAGCGGATGCTCGAGGCCGAACTGAACCCCACCACAGATCTCGGACGGGAGCTCACCGGCGAGGTCCGCGACCCACGCAAACGCGTCGACATTCCCGAAACGGGCGATGACGACGACGAGGACGACATCGACGAACCCACGATCCGATCCGACTACCACTTCGAGCCGATGGAGATGATCCAATGACCACCACAGTCCCGGGCGAGCACGACGCGCCTCGCCGGCAGCGGAGCCTGTCGACCTACGAGGGATGGAAGGACTTCGCCGAACGTCCCCCGCGCGATAAGCCCGCGCTGCTAACGCCGGAGCAGCTTGCGTCGTTCGGCCCGGACGAGTTCGCGCGGTACAACGCGGACCGGCGGGCGTGGCACGCGAACATCCTGCTGCGCACCCGGCAGGTGCACGGGGTGCACCTGCAACTGGGCGACATCCTGGACAGCAACCTGCAGGACTCCGACCGGGTCAAATCCGCCGCCGCCCTCGACGCCCCACCGGCCCTCGGGAAGTCGACGGTGGTCAACACGTTCGGGCGCGACTTCCACCGTCAGCGGATCGCGGAAGTGGGCGAGTACCTCGACGAGGATCGCGACATCCTCCACCTCCCGGTCTGCCACATCACCGTCCCAGGGCGCCTCACGATCAAGGGCCTGCACATGATGATCCTCGGGTTCTACGCCCACCCCGCGACCGCGGGCATCCTGCACCGTTCGATGGCCGGCCGAGATCTGGCGCGGGCGGCCGCGGACTGCATCGAACGGCACGACACCCGCCTCGTGATCATCGACGATCTGCACTTCATCCAGATGCGCACCCGCGACGGTGTCGAGGTCGCGAACCAGCTGAAGTGGCTGTCCAACGAGTACAGCGCCACCTTCCTGTTCGCCGGCGTCGCGCTCCGCGAACGCGGCCTCGTCGGCGAGGGCGCGACCGGGAAGGAAGCGGCGATGGCGCAGACGTTCCGCCGCTGGACCGTGCTCAGCCTCGACCCGTACAGCCTGCGCACCAAGCAGACCCGCCAGGAGTGGGACAGCCTGCTCTGGCACATCGAACAGGCCCTCGTGCTCGCGGACGCGCACGAAGGGATGCTCGTCGACATGTCGCGGTACCTGTTTGCCCGCACCACCGGCAACATCGGCTCGCTCATGGACCTCATCCGCCGCGGCGCGTCCCGCGCCATCCGCACCGGCGCCGAGCGGATCGACCGGAAGCTCCTCGACGACATCCGCATCGACGAGGGAGCAGAAACGGAGCGCACCGAGCTGCAGGCCAAGCACGACCAAGAGGATCGGGCACGCCGTGAGCGGCGCCGACGCCGACTGAAGAGCGACGGCGCCGAAGAGACCGGCGAGGAGGCCGCCTGATGAGCGAGACGGCCGGTGCCGTGCGCGTCCTTCCGTTCCGGGTCCGCCCCTTGCCGGATGAGCCGTTCGACTCCTGGCTGGAGGCCTCGGCGGCCGCGAACCGCGCGACTGTCGCGGAGATGGCGTGCGCGCTCGGCCTGGTGGAGCAGGAGGGCGGCAGGGCGGTGTCAGCGACATCGTGGATGGCCGCGCAGTGGGCGACCGAGCTCACCGATGAGCAGGCGTCCCGGCTGGAGCGGTCGACGGGGATCCCGGCGGCGCAGTTCCAGGAGATGACGCGGATGCGGTTCGCACGCCACGCGATCCGCTACACCCGGCAGGGACGGATCAGCTTCCGCTGCCCCGTCGGCGGGATGGCGGGACGGTACTGCCCCGAATGCCTGGCGGACTCCGGAGGCAGGTGGCGGATGTCGTGGCAGTTCCCATTCACCTTCGCGTGCGTCAGACACCGCCGCATCCTCGCCGACAACTGCCCGGTGTGCCACAAGCCACCGCGTCACACCGGGCACCCGCTCGCCGGGATCCCACATCCCGGGCACTGCCACAATCCCGTCGCCGGTGCCGGGACGGGCCCGATCGCGAGCCGCTGCCGCGGCGACCTCACCGCGCATCCCGAACGCATCGCCGCACCCGACCCGGCGCTCCACGCACAGCGCCGAATGATGCAGATCCTCTCCACCGGCGAGGGCCGGTTCGGGATCTATGCGGACGCCCCGCAACCCGCGATCACCGTCCTCGAAGACATCCGTCTCCTCACCCGCGCCGCAGGAGTTACGCTCTGCGATGGCGGCGACCTCGACATGCCAGAGCTGGAAACGGACCTCCTCGCGGCGGTGCCTCGAGACAAGCATGAGTGGACGTGGGCGGGACCGCCCACAGCGGCCGGCGGCGCGGTCGGTACGACGATCGCGATCGCCGCACTCGAAGACCCCGACCGTGCGGTTCGGCTGCTGGCTGGGCGCCTCGCGGTGAGCACGTCGTACACCGGTCAGACGCCGCAGCTGCAGCGACTGATCGCCGCGTCCCTCGGACGCACCCGACGACCGACGCTGTTCCTACAAGCTGCGCCAGCCTCGGACGTAAACCCGGAAGAGCGGGCACGGAAGGTGCCCGCACAACTCTGGGATGAATGGACGAACGCGCTCACCCCACGCCGCATCAACGGCGACGTCGCCGCCTCCGCGCTGGCCGCGGCCGTCGTGTTCACCGGCACACGGCTGACCCACTCCGCTGCCCTCGCCCTCCTGGACTCGACGGCGCCCATTCGTCAGGTCACTCATGTGATGCGCGAGTTCGGGAGGCCGGGCGCGGAGACGCCCGCCCTCGCGGCGATCCTCAACCTCGCCGCCTACCTCGACAGCCACGAGACA
Organism: Microbacterium sp. 70-16; assembly: GCF_001898315.1. GTDB lineage: Bacteria > Actinomycetota > Actinomycetes > Actinomycetales > Microbacteriaceae > Microbacterium. Next base: position 7,882 of record NZ_MKTQ01000013.1, read on the forward strand.
CCGATCGACTACGCACGCCGCCGCAGACTCGACTGCACTGAACTCCTTCCCGAAGAGGAATGGCAGCAGCTGTGCGCCCGACTGAATGTCCAACCCGGCTCCGGCGCCCGACACCGCCATGCGCGCGCCCACCTCTACCGGGCCATCACCGGCAACTCGATGCGACGCGCACCGGAAGCATGGGACGCGGCCGGGATATCTCCGCGGACGGTCACGACGTTCACGAAGACGCTGCCGGACACCGTGCGCCGCGAGCTGAACGATATCGGCCGCGCCTTCCTGCTCCGCCGAGGGATCGACGAGCCACTCAGCTGGGCGCCCCCGCTGTCGACGCACATCGAACCCGCCGTCCGCAGCGACCCCGTCGGTGAGTGGGCGACGGCCAGACCCGTCCGTGGCGCACTCGACACACCATCTCGCAGCCGCGAACTCATCGCCCAATACGGTGAGGGCGCGACCACCTATGAGCTCGCACGGCGGACGGGAGTATCGCGGCAGACGGTGTCGCGTGTGCTCGCCGACGGCAACAGCACCCTCCGCCGCGGACGGCCCACCACGTTCGTCATCGACGAGGCTTGGCTGCGCGAGCGGTACGAGACGGAAGGGATGACGCTGCGACAGATCGCGGCGCTCGTCGGCTGCAGCGCTCCCACGATCGCGCACCGCATCCAAGCGGCAGGCATCACGATGCGACCCGGCCCACACGACCGCACCCCTCACCCACTGGCCGGCCGGTCACGGCTCCTCCAGCGCGTCCTCGTCGGCCGCCACCCCATCGAACGCGCGCGCCGATTCCTCATCGCCACACAGCACGACAACGTGCGCGCCGCCGCGGCGACCATCCGCACGACCCAAAGCTCACTGAGCGCCCAGCTCGCAAGCCTCGGCGCCGACGTCGGCGGGGGCCTGTTCGTTGCCGCGGCACGCAACAGGCCGATGCGCCTCACCCCACTCGGCGAACGGCTCGCTCGCGAGCTCCATCGCGCCCTCGCCGCCGACCCCCATACCCAGACCACATCACCTACCGAAGAGAAGAAGGCATCATGACCGAGAAGAAGCGGACCTCCAGTCGTCTGCAACGGGCAGCACGGGAGCGCATGAAGGTGACAGGGGAGAAGTACACCGCGGCGCTGATGGCCGTGACGGAGGACGCCGGGTCACAGACTGAGCTCAGCTCCCCGCCGACCACGCCCGCTGGTTCACTGCGCGCGTCCGTCGACCCCGAGGCGCGGCGGTGAGCCCCGGCTCTACCGAGGATGGCGAGCCGGTCCTCCAGCCCGACACGATGCAGTGGAACAACTCCGGGTGGACCGAAAAGCCGTGGTCGGCACCTCACCTGGCGCCGCTGTTCACCGAGCTCACGTCAGCGAAGAGCGCGCCGAGCTGGGCGCGTCGCGCTGTGAAGATCATCCACCGGTACACCCGCGAGCACGGCGAACCGCCGACGTTCCGCGAGCTGTTCACCGAGCTCGCCGCACAAGACCCCGACTACGCCGACCACGAGGAGGCGTGGTCGTCACGCGCAGTCCGGAGCCTCGTGATGGTGCATTGGCGAAGGCAGGGATGGGTGCGCTACCGGACCGAGACGCGCACTCTCCGATCCGGCCCCACCGCGAACGGCGACCTGTTCCCGGCTACCCGTCCGCCTCGTCGGGAGGGAGCGCGGCGAGAAGCTCCTCGAGAACGATGACGAGCTCGTTGTATCCCTGTGTGTAGAACAGCGCGTCCGAGCCCGGGGTTTCGCCGCCGACGATATCGGCGAGCACGGTGCGCGCTTCCCGAGTTGCGGCCTGCAGTCGTGTCTCGATGTCCGGCAGGCTGCGGATCCATTCGTCGATGACGGTGAAGCGGATGGGCGTGAAGTCGTGGGCGTCGACGCCGACGTGGAACTCGTGCCCGTGGGGGCCGTGATCGCGGGCATGCGTGTGACCGTGCAGCAGCGGAACGCCCTCGTCGCCGCGTGGGCGGTGCGTCGTATGCCGGTCGGTGCCGTGCGAGTCGCCGCTGTAGGGATAGTGGGATGCCAGGATCCGGTACCCGCGGCGGGTGCCCTCGATGACCTCGGGGAGTATGCTCCACCCGGCCGCCTCGTACAGCGGGGCGAATCGTTCGATCGCGCGCCTTGACTGTGTTGCCGGCGAAACTCGGTCGTGGTTGCCGGGCACGAGAAATCGTCGCCCGTTCAGGTGCTCGGTCAGCCCGACAGATTCCTCGATCGGTCCGAGCGCGAGGTCACCGAGATGAAGGACGATGTCGTCCGGTCCCACGACCTCGTTCCACCGTCGCACCAGCTCCGCGTTCATCTCTTCCACGGTCGCGAACGGGCGGTCGGCGAGTTCGCTGATCCGTGCGTGGCTGAAGTGCTGGTCCGAGGTGACGAAGTCCACCTGGTCGAAGTCAAACCACGGATACTGGCTCACACCGGCCTCCTTCGATGAGCGTGGCCCTCGAGAAATCTAGGGATATCTATCGTTTCGCTAGACGGGTGTAGATGTTCCTAGAGATCATCGAGGTCGACCCCGAAGCGCGCCGCCAGATCCTCGAGCGGTTCACCGCTCATGCCATCCCGCTCACGCACCACCCGCTCGACCTCGCGGTCGTCGATTGCTTCGACCAGCTCCTCGAGTAC
>NZ_MKTQ01000013.1:10545-13271 GCF_001898315.1 Microbacterium sp. 70-16
AATCGACCACACACTCACCGCACGGCATCTTGTAGACGCCCGGTTCGGTGGGCGCCGCCTCGGTCGCACGCGTGATCATCTCGCGGATGACGCCTTCCCAATCGATCGCCGGTTCATCGTCGCCCATGGTGACCTCCCGAAGTAGAACAGAGAAGTGTCTCACTTCGGCACCGCGGCGTCTAGGGCTCAGCCCCGTCGCGTTCGCGCATCAGTTCGCTTGACCACCGATGGTCTACCCGAGCTGGTGGGCAAGAATCACAGCCTGCACGCGGTCGCGGACGCCGAGCTTGGCGAAGATTCGGTTGATATGCGTCTTCACCGTTGCGGGTGAGAGATGCAGTGCCTGGCTGATCTCGCCGTTGGAGAGGCCGAGCGCGATCGCGTTGAAAACGTCGCGTTCTCGGGGGGACAGAACCGAGAGGCCCTGTCCGCCCGGGACGGGCTGGTCGCGGCCGGTGTAGGCGTCGATGAGCTGCCGTGTGATGCGGGGCGTCACGATGGCATCGCCTCGAGCGACGACGCGTACGGCGTCCACGAGTTCTTGGTGTGTCGCAGTTTTGACGAGGAACGCACTCGCCCCCGCGCGGAGTGCCCCGAAGGCGTACTCGTCCAAGTCGAACGTCGTGAGTACGATCACGCGGCTCCGCAGCCCGCCGTCGACAATTGCGCGGGTGGCGTGGATACCGTCTTGACGCGCTGTGGGTGACGGAACGCCGCACCCGACTGTCGGCCGGCTATCTCGACCGGCGGTTCGCGGAGCTGCGGGACGAGGCCGGCTTGTCAAAGGCCCTGACTCTGCACAGCCTCCGGCATTCGTACGTGACGCACCTGCTCGAGTTCGGCTACGCCGACCGATTCGTCCAGGAGCAGGTCGGGCACATGCATGCTTCGACGACCTCGATCTACGCCTCCGTCAGCTCGGACTTCAAGAACCGGGTACTCGCGGACGCATTGAAGGCCCTCATCGAAGGAGAAGCAGATGACCGTTGAGCTCGAGACCGCATGGAGCCTCCGCAGCGTGATGGCCTCGCGCGGGATCTTCCAGACCTCCAAGCTGAAGCCGTTGCTCGAGGAGCGGGGCGTCGACCTGTCCCGGGAACAGGTGTACCGACTGGTGACGCAAGCACCGCAGCGGGTTCGCATCGACGTGCTCGCCGCGCTGTGCGACGCGTTGGAGTGCTCGCTCGACGACCTCGTGCGGGTCACCCGCCGGGAGGCTGCGGTCCCGGTCGCGGTGGGTGAAGAGGCGACGCGGGGTGCGATCGGCGATCTGCGGCCCGTGCGGGCCACGATCCGTCGCCCGCGCTCGAAGTAGGCCGCGGTGGCGAAGCCTCCGCAGGAGCCCAGGGTTGCTGAGGTCGCCGGGCTCGTCCACGCGATCGCGCCGGAGATCCCGGTGGAGCGCCTTGTTGAGATCGTGGCTGAAGTCGCACCCGTGCCGCTCACCCAACGGCGTCTCGAACTCGCACTCCTCAAACAACCTGGAGTCCTCGAAGGGCGACACCGGAACGTACCGGTGACGGTGCAGGATCTGGCCCACGCTCTCGTGAACGAGGGTGCCGGGCGGGTCGTCTTGCCTACATGCGATTCCTGTGGACGTGCCGTTCGGATGCCTCACAAGACGCAGACCGGCGGTCGCCACTGCTCGCGCTGTGAACGGAATGCCCGATCGGTCGCGTGTGCCAGATGCGGACGAGTTCAGCCCGTGCAGCGCACCGTCGATGGGCAACGGTTCTGCCGGGACTGCTGGCGAGCCGATCCGCGGTCGTTCGGCGACTGCTCGCGATGCGGGCAGAACGCCACGATTATCGTCCGTCGCCCCGCGCTCGTCTGTCTCGCGTGCTACACCGCGCCGGTCAAGATGTGCGAGCTCTGCGGGGAGCCGGGCCGCGTAGCGACGCACCTGGACGGCCGACGGGTCTGCGCCCGCTTCTACTACGCGATGCGACGCCCCCAGCCGTGCCCGGAGTGCGGGCGGAAGGTGTTCCTCACTGGCTTCATGAATGGGCACAAGGTCTGCGCCGAGTGCGCAGGAGCTCCCGTGACGATGGCATGCCCGGGATGCGGGACGATCGAAGAGGTGCGCAAGCACCGGCTATGCGTAGAGTGCCGGCGACCTATCGCCATCCAGCAACTGCTTGCTGACGACAGCGGAGAGATCCGCCCCGAGCTGCACCCGCTCGCGGAGTATCTGGTGACGCACCACGGCAGTGCGATCTCCCTCGAGCGGTGGCTGTACAAGAGCCGCTGTGCGGTCGTCCTCCGTGAGCTCGCCGATGGCACGCTGCCCCTCACCGCGGACGCGATCATGACCAGAGCGCACGCCGGCCAGTCCGTGGCATTCCTGCTCTCGCTCCTCATCCGCTCAGGCGTGCTGCCCGATTTCGACATCCAAGCGGCGAGGTTCGAGCACTGGTTCCAACGGTGGCTTCTGACCGTCCCCCATCCCGAGGACCGGCTCCTCCTACGGCGGTACTGCACCTGGGAGCTGCTGCCGTCGGGCAGATCACTCAGGGGCAGACCAGCTACGGCCGTCCGATCCGGCTCCACCTATCAGAAGGTGCGTGCGGCGCTGAAGCGGTGCGCGGCCCTCCTGCAGCAGATCCGCGCGAGCGGCGAAACGCTGACGACATACCCGCAGCGATCTCTCGACGGCTTCCTCACCGGTTCGCCCTCACAACGGGATGCCCTCGCGCCGTTCACCCGGTGGCTGCGACGGCACCGCC
>NZ_MKTQ01000014.1:0-223073 GCF_001898315.1 Microbacterium sp. 70-16
CGGCGCTCAACCTCACTCCGCTCGGCTTCGTCCAACGGCTTCGCATCGAACGAGCTCGGCACCTCTCAGCAACCACGGACTTCACCTCCGCCGAGATTGCGCTACGGGTCGGCTACGCGAACGCCGAGACTCTGCGCTCTCTCCTGCGTAGGGAGCGACGCCGTTCCTGACCTATCGCCATGGCTGTAGCCGGTGTCCTAGCGCTCGACTGGAACCACCTCTCAGCACGTCGCGTCGACGCTCCTGCGTCGCCCCTGGACGACCCACTCGACACGCCCGCAGCACAGGTCATGTGACGTGTCCCGGCTTCCCGGACGGTCCGGGTTGGGTGGCTGTGATGTCGCGGCGTTCTCGTCGAGAGGGTCAGCAGACTTGATCAGGGTCGACTGGGATGAGACGCGAAGGCGGTCAGGTCAGGGCGGCCGAAGCCGGCCGGCGGGGTAGCCTCGGTCACGTCGAGGTCTTTCGGACGGATGGCGTAGGAACCTCCGTCGTCGGGAGACCTCGACGTCTATCTGCGGACCGACGCTCCCGGCCGACCTACACCCTCATCTGGGAAGAGCCGTCAATAGACGCGACGGATCTCCTGCGGCCAGCCGCACGCCTCGGCGATCTTTCCGCCCCACATCTTGGCGGCCTCATCGTCATCGACGTCGACGATGGTCAACCCGCCGATGCGCGCCTCTTTCACCGGCACCGGTCCGTCGGTGACGACGGGCGCACCGCTGGTCGCATCCGCGCCGAACGCGCGGGTCTCGTCTTCGTCGACGCCAGCGGCGAACACGTAGGCACCCGCGGCTTTGATCTCCTCGACGACGGCGTTCGCGAGGGGGCCGCGCGAAGCGAACCACTCCTCGGAGTGATCGCCCACCCACGTCTGGTTGAAATAGATGATGTACTGCGCCATGTCGCTCCTCGTCGAACGAGTCAGCCGGCGCGAAGACCGCGCCGGTGCGACACTACTCCCGGGGCCGTGCGGACGGTGCACCATGTCCCAAAAGATCTCGCTTCGGCGGGGCCGCACCAGCATTATCTGGGACATGGTGCGCAACAAGTGGGACATGGGGTGCTGTCAGTGGGACACGGGCGGGGCGCAAACGAGGGAGGATGCCTACTGCAGCGCCCCGAACAGGTCGTTGAGGGCTTCGGTCATCGACGGATGTGTGTAGATGCCGTCGCGCAGCTGGGCCGCGGTCGCGCCGAGGCGCATCGCGACGGCGACCGTGTTGATCGCCTCGTGCGCGTCGTGCGCGAGCATCGTCACCCCGAGGATCTCGCCCGTCGCGGCATCCGCCACCGCCGTCATCACGCCACGCGTGTCGCCCACGATCCGGGCACGCGGCACCGTCGCCATCGTCGCCATCTCGCGCACGGCCGTCCGCACGGAACGCCCCGTCGCGCGCGCCTCGCGTTCGGTCAGCCCGACCCGCGCGAGCGGCGGTGTCGTGAACACCACGTGCGGCACCGCGACCCGGTCGGCCGTGGAGCGCGCGCCGGTTCCGGTGAGCTGGTCGAGCACGATGCGGTAGTCGTCGAGCGACACGTAGGTGTGCTGAGGTCCGCCGTTCACGTCGCCGACGGCGAAGACGTGCGCGAGGCTCGTGCGCAGGTGCTCGTCGACGACGACGGCTCCACGGTCGTCGGTCGCGATGCCCACGGCATCCAGCCCCAGGTCATCGGTCAGGGGTCGGCGCCCGAGAGCCGCGAGCACGAGGTCGCCCTCGACGGAGGTCGCGGTGCCGTCGGCGGTCGCGTAGTCGACGCGCACGCCCGCGGTCGTGTCGTGCACGCCGGTCAAGCTCGTCGACGTGACGACGCGCACGCCGCTGTCCTCCAGCAGGGCGGTGACGCGCTGCGAGATGTCCTCATCCTCCGCCGGCAGGATGCGCGGTCCGCGCTGGAGGACGGTGACTTCCACGCCGAAGGATGCCTGCATCGACGCGAACTCGACCCCGATGTAGCCCCCACCCAGCACGACCAGGCGGTCGGGCCTGGTCGGCAGCGAGAGCATCTCGGTGCTCGTCACGACGTGCGAGCTGTCGCGCAGGCCCGGGATGTCGGGCAGCACCGGCGCCGCGCCCGTGTTGATCACGATCGTCTCCGCCCGCACGATCAGCTCATCATCGCCCGCCGTGACCTGCAGCGTGTGCGGGTCCGCGAACCGGGCGCGCCCCGTGACGACGGTGGCGGTGTCGGGGGTGTCGAGCATGGCGAAGTTCTTGCCGCGCATGAGGGCGGTCAGCTCGCTCGTCGCACCGACGGCGGCCGCCCAGCGCGCGCTGCCGTCGGCGGGCGCGCCCTCGAGCAGCTCGGGATGCTCGCCGCGGTAGACGAGAGCCTTCGTCGGGACGCATCCGATGTTGATGCACGTGCCGCCGTACATCTGCGCCGACTGCTCGATCATCACGACCCGTTTCCCGGTCTTAGCGAGCGTCGCGGCGAGGGTCTTGCCGCCCTTGCCGAAGCCGATGACGGCGAGATCGACGTCGAGAGGAGCTGCAGAGTCTTCAGAAGCCATGCGCTCAGTCTGACCCGTGAGTCGGGGGACACGCCACCGGTAGACTCACCCTTCGATGTCTGAGAATCTTCCCGACTGCCCCGCGTGCGGCGAGTCGTACACCTACGAGCAGGGCGCGCTGCTGGTGTGCCCGATGTGCGGTCACGAGTGGTCGGCGGATGCCGCGCCCGAGGCGACCGGCGCCGAGACCGTGATCACGGATGCCGTCGGCAACCCGCCCGCCGACGGCGACTCCGTCACGGTCGTCAAGGACCTCAAGGTCAAGGGCGCCGGCGGCGGCACCGTCAAGGTCGGCACTAAGGTCAAGGGCATCCGGCTGATCTCGGACGGCGTCGGCGACCACGACATCGACGCGAACGTGCCCGGCTTCGGCCGGATGCAGCTCAAGTCGAGCGTCGTGAAGAAGGTCCTCTGACCTGGGCGCTCGCGCAGTCATGAGCGATGCGATCGAACTCACGGGCAGACTCGTCTGCGCGTCGCCCGCAGAGGCGGAGGTCGTCATCCGTCACCTGCCGCGGCACGTCGAGCTGACCCGCTCCGAACCGGGCTGCGTGCGGTTCGAGGTCGAGCGGACGGATGATCCGCTCGTGTGGAGCGTGTCGGAGCGCTTCGTTGACCGCGCGGCGTTCGACGCCCACCAGGCGCGCGTCCGCGAGAGTGAGTGGGGTCGGGAGACCGCGGCGATCGCGCGCGACTACGTCATCGAGGGCTGACGACGCGGCGTCATTCCGCGTTCTCGGTGAGGGCAGCCGCGTAGGCGCGCATCGAACGCTGATACCGGGGGAGAGCGTCGATCTGCGCTTCGATCGCGACGCGCAACGCCTCGTCGACACGTCCCGCGCTGTGCAGGGCCAGTGCCAGCATGACGCGGGGCGCGGTGCCCGTCGACGGATGCGCGGGTGCCGCCTCGAGCACGGCGATCGCCTCGTCGAATCGGCCGAGATTGCGCAGGGTCGACCCGTACTGCACCGCGAGCTGCGCATGCCGGTCATCGTCGAGGCCGAGTTCCAGCGCCCGCTCGTACTCGCCGCCGGCTTCGGCCTCGAAGCCCATGGAGTCATACATCCCGGCGAGTTCGAACGCTGCTCGGCCGTCACCGGCGGGGCAGGATGCGGCGAGCACCCGCATGGCTTCGACGCCCTCCTCGCGTCCGAGCGAGTCGGCCCGATTCCAGAGCTCGGTGACGGAAGCTTCCCACTGCGCGATGTCGACGGTCATGCGATCGAGTCTCGCAGAGCGACCGCGTGAGCTCGTCACAAGTGGATGCCCGGGGTCGATGATGTGCAGGTGCGCATCGAACACGCGCCGCGTCAAGCGTCGGCCCTACGCGTGAGGGTCAGATGGGTGACCCCGCTGGGCGAGGACACCGCCTCGATGTCGTAGCGCTCGTCGAGTGCTTCCAGCCCGTGCCACAGCCGCTCGCCGCGGCCGAGCAGGATCGGCACCTGCACGATGTGGGCCATGTCGACCAGGCCCGCCGCGAGGAAGTCCCGCAGCATCCGCACACCACCGCCGATCCGCACGTCGAGGTCGCCCGCCGCTTCGCGAGCGAGTGCGAGGGCCTCGTCGGGGGTTGCTTCGATGAAGTGGAAGACGGTGCCGCCCTCCATCTCGATCGAGGGTCGCGGGTGATGCGTCAGGACGAACACCGGCGTGTGGAACGGCGGGTTCAGTCCCCACCACCCGCGCCACTCGTCGTCGGTGCCGAGATCCGTCCACGCCCCCGTCGACGGGCTGAACTTCCCGCGTCCCATGATCTCGGCTCCGACGCCGGATGCGTGGCGCCGCGCGAACGCGTCGTCGACGCCGGTGGAGCCGCCCTGTTCGCCGACCATCTCACCCCAGAACCGGGTCGCGGTCATCCACTCGTGCAGTCGCTCGCCGGCGTGCCCGAACGGAGCCTCGAGCGTGAGGCCCTCGCCCGTGCCGAAGCCGTCGAGCGAGATGGAGAAGTTGTGCACAACGACCCGTGACATGGATGCCTCCGTGATGTCGGTCAGCGCCCCTGGCGCTTCTTGTATGGCTTGGGCTGGCCCTTGACGATCGGGGCGCGGCCCTTGCCCTTGGATGCCTTCGCCTTGCCACCCGCCGGTACGGTCGGCTTCGCGGCCGGAGGCGGCGTGGCGGCGATGCGCGCGCGTGGCTCGTCGAGCAGCAGGGCGCCGGCGGGCGTCAGCTGCCAGCCCGCGCCCTGGCGGGCGAGGGTCGCGTGCCCGACCTCCTCGTCGAGCTTCTCGACCGTCGTGTACAGCGCGGCCAGCGGGAGCCCCAGCGCCGCCGCCGCGCGCGGGAAGTGCAGGTCGGCGTCGACGAGGGCCACGAACCGCCGCAGCGCGGTGATGTTCATCGACGGTCCTTCCGGTGGGTCTCGCCTCAGGCTACCCGGCGAGTGGGTACCTCGCCGCCCCGGTCCACGGATCCGCAATCGGCCCCGTCACGCACTGCACGGGCACCCGTACGCTGTCGATCATGACGACGCCCGAGATCCTGCGTTACGCGGCTTTCACGACGCGACCCGATGGCGGCAACCCCGCGGGCATCGTGCTCGACGCGACTGGGCTTGACGACTCTCAGATGCAGCAGATCGCCGCCGACGTCGACTTCGCGGAGACCGCGTTCGTGACGGGCACGACATCCGACGGCGCTGTCTCCATCCGCTACTTCTCGCCGATCGCCGAAGTTCCCTTCTGCGGGCACGCGACGATCGCCACTGCGGTCGCCCTTGCGGAGCGGGGACGGACGGATGGCGGTGAGATCCGGTTCGCGACGCCCGTCGGGCCGCTGCAGATCGCGGTGACGACGGATGCCGCGGGCGTGCGCGCCGCGTTCACGAGTGTGGCGCCGTCGGTGTCGCCGCTTTCGGCGGACGACCTCACGGCGATCCTGCGCCTGCTGTGTCTCGAAGCTGCCTCGCTCGACCCGAGCCTGCCGCCGCGGATCGCGAATGCCGGCAATCCGCATCCGCTTATCGTGCTTGCAGATCGTCCGGCATTCGATGCGTTTCGCTTCGACGCGTCATCGGTGCGAGCCCTCATGGACGATCGCGGTTGGCCGGCCACGATCACCGTCGCGCACCGGGTCAGCGTTGACCGGTTCGCCGCGCGCAATCTCTTCCCTGTCGGCCGCATCTCGGAAGACCCGGCGACCGGTTCCGCCGCGGCGGCGCTCGGTGCGTACCTGCGCGCGCTCGGCGCGGTCGAGACGCCCGCGCGGGTCACGATCGAGCAGGGCGGCCACGTCGGTCGGCCCGGCGTACTCACCGTCGACATCCCCGACTCCGGCGGCATCGTGGTCAGCGGCACGGCCGTGCAGATGGCGCCCTGAGAAGCCCTCGTGTCCGCTACGGGCGTAAGCTGAGGGCATGGCGACTTCGAACCTTCCCACCCCGACGCTGCAGCCGATCTCCGACGAGCAGAACCTGCTCACGGTCATCGAGGACGGCGCGTCGTGCTGCGGCGGCGGGTGCTGCAGCACCAACTGATCCGTCCCCCAGGGCAGTTGCGGGGCAGACGCTCCGCGCGACGATAGCGCGCGCATAGTCCGCGCTGAAGCGTGATGGCTTGACTGGATCGATGTCCGATCGCCGTCACCCCCTCCTCGCTGTCCCTCTCGCCGTCGTCCTGACCGTCACCGTCGCAGGCTGTGCCGTGACGGCGACGACGTCGTCTTCCGCCTCGTCGTCGACATCGACGTCGACGACGGTGGAGACCTCGACCGACACCTCGGCATCCACCCTCTGGGACAGCTCGACCGTGCACGAGATCTCGGTCGACTACGACGCGTCCGACTACGACGCGATGATTCAGGCCTATCTCGATTCGGGTGACAAGGAGTGGATCTCCGCGACCGTCGTGATCGACGCCGTCACCTACGAGAACGTCGGGCTCAAGCTCAAGGGCAACTCGACGCTGCGCAGTCTGTCGACGGATGCCGACGCGACGCTCAGCTCGCAGAACCCCGAAGACCTGCCGTGGATCATCCGTCTCGACAAGTACTTCGACGGGCAGAACTTCGACGGGACGACGGAGCTCGTCGTCCGCGGCAACTCGACCGAGACCTCGCTGAACGAGGCGGTCGCCCTCGGGCTGCTCGAGGACACGGGCCTCGCCGCCGAGCAGGCGATCGCGGTCCGCTTCAGCGCCGACGGGTCGGAGGAGGCGCTGCGTCTCGTGATCGAGAACCCCGACGACGAGTGGACCGAGCGTGAACTCGGTGACGGTCTGCTCTACAAGGCGGACGCCAGCGGCGACTACAGCTATCGCGGTGACGACCCGGCCTCGTACGACGACGTGTTCGATCAGGAGGCGGGCGAGGATGACCTCACGCCGCTCATCGACTTCCTGCAGTGGATCAACGAGTCCGACGACGCGACGTTCGCGGCGGAGCTGGACCAGCACCTCGACGTCGACGCGTTCGCGACGTATCTGGCCTTCCAGGAGCTCGTCGACAACTTCGACGACATCGACGGGCCCGGCAACAACTCGTACCTCTACTACGACCCTGACACCGGCAAGATGACCGTCGTCAACTGGGATCTGAACCTCGCGTTCGGCACCTCGAACGTCGGCGGTGGTGGAGGGGGCGGCCAGATGGGCGGTGGTGGTCGCGGCGGCGCCGGCGCGGATCGCACCGATGGTGCCGCCGTGACCACCGCCGCGCGCGGTGGTGGCGGGGGCGGGTCGAACATCCTCTCCGAGAGGTTCCTCGCGAACGCCGACTTCCAGCAGCTCTACCAGGACGCGCTCACGACGCTGCAGGCCGAGCTGTTCGATTCCGGTACGGCATCCGAACTGCTCGAGGCGTGGACGACGACCCTGACCGAGGGTGCGTCCGACCTCGTCGACGCCGCGACGATCGCCTCCGACGCTGCCGCGATCTCGGCGAAGTTCCCGTCCTGACCGGGCCGCAGCGGGTGGCTGGCAGCCCGGTCAGGAGGCGGGTCAGTGCCCTGCCGGCATTCCGTCCGGAGCGTCGGCGGGCTTGCGGATGAGGAACGCGCTGATCAGCAGTGGCGTCGCGATGATCGCACCGAGCAGGAACGCACCGCGCGCTCCTGCCGCGCCGGCGGCTGCCGCCCCCGCGCCGGATGCCGCGGCGTTGGCACTGACCGACGACATGACCGTGATGAGCAGGGCGATGCCGGCGGCGCCGGCGACCTGCTGCACGGTCGAGACCGTCGCACTGCCGAACGAGTAGTACTTGGGCTCGAGCGACCCGAGCGACGCGGTGAACAGCGGCGTGAACGACATCGCCAGACCGATCGACAGGAGCGTCTGGGTGACCACGAGCATCCACACCGGCGTCGTCTCGGTGAGCGTCGTGAACCACCACAGGATGACGAGCACGCCGATCGTGCCTGGCACGAGCAGCACACGGGTGCCCCAGCGGTCGTAGATGCGGCCGATGACAGGACCCAGGAGGCCCATCGCGAGCGCACCCGGCAGCACGACCAGGCCCGACTCGGTCGCGGACAGACCCAGTGTGCCCTGCAGGTAGAGCGGCAGCGCCGTGATCACGCCGAAGAACGCGAGCGACATGACGGCGAAGTGCGCGACCGACAGCGAGAAGTTGCCCGAGCGGAAGATGCGCAGGTCGAGCAGCGCGTCGTCGACCCGCTGCAGCACCAGTTGGCGCCACACGAACAGACCGAGCGAGACGATGCCGACCGACAGCGAGATCACGAGGGTCGCGGTCACGACCTGGTCCGCCGCGGCGGACGCACCGCTCTCGGCGCCGCCGATCTGACTGAGCCCGTAGACGAGGCCGCCGAAGCCGAGCGCCGACAGGATCACCGAAAGGATGTCCAGCGGCGCGTGCGAGGTCTCGCCGAGGTTCTGGATCCAGCGCACGCCGACGATCAGCGCCGCGAGCGCGATCGGCAGGACGATCGCGAAGATCCAGCGCCAGCTGAGCGTGTCGAGCACGATGCCGGCCATCGTCGGGCCGATCGCGGGCGCGAGCGAGATCACGACGCTGACGCGGCCCATCATGCGCCCGCGCAGGTGCGGCGGCACGACGTCCATGAGGGTCGTCATGAGCAGCGGCATCATGATCGCCGTGCCGGATGCCTGGATGACGCGCGCGATCAGCAGCACCGTGAATCCGGGCGAGACAAGTGCGACGAGCGTGCCGAGTGAGAACAGCCCCATCGCCGTGGCGAACATGGCCCGGGTCGAGAAGCGGCGCAGCAGGAAGCCGGTGGTGGGGATCACAACCGCCATCGTGAGCATGAACGCGGTCGTGAGCCACTGGGCGTCGACGGCGGTGATGCCGAGATCACCGATGAGGTGCGGGATCGCGACGCCCATCGTGGTCTCGTTGAGGATCGCGACGAAGGCGGCTGCCAGCAGCAGCCAGATGACGCGGTTCTCTTTCGCGCCCACCGTCGTGGGCGGGGTATGGACGGAGCCGGTGGGAGCGGAAGTCATGGGTCTCCTCGGATCGGCGCGGATCAGCGGTGCAGCAGAATGTGCGGAAGGCGGGCAGGGGAGGCCGTGCCCGGGATCCGGGACGAACTCCAAGGGTAACCGCCGGGTCGGACATGCTATTCCCGATCCCGGTGAGACGATCGCGCCATGGCATCGCATCGTCACTCCCGCCTCGCCGTGCGCGGACCCGTCTCGATCGCCGCCGGCGTCGTCGTCGCCGCGGCATCCGTTCCGTTCCTCGGCTGGATCGTGGGCCTGCTCGCCGGCTGGAGCGTGCTCGCGATCGTAAACGTCGCATGGCTGCTGAGCACGATCTGGCCGATGGATGCCGCGCAGACCCGCGCCCACGCGACGCGGGACGACCCCGGGCGGGCGACGGCCCGCGTCATCGCGCTGGTCGGCAGCCTCGCGAGCCTCCTCGCCGTCGTCGCGGTGCTGATCCGCCAGCACGGTCAGCCGGCGATGACATTCGCCGTGGCCGGCATCGCGATCATCGCGGTCGTGTCGTCGTGGGCGCTCATCCAGGTCGACTACCTGCTGCGCTACGCGCACCGTTACTACGCGCACGGCGAACTCTCCGGCGCAGCGCGCGGCATTGACTTCAATCAGGAGGAAGACCCGATGTACTCCGACTTCGGCTACTTCTCGGTCGGTCTCGGCATGACCTATCAGGTGTCGGACACCAACGTCACGACGAACGAGATCCGCCGGATCGTCGTCGCCCAGACGCTGCTCGCGTACCTGTTCGGAGCGGTGATTCTGGCATCCGTCATCAACCTCGTCGCGGGGCTCGGGTGATGCGCGTGGCTAGAGTGACCGCATGAGTATGGGCGGCCACGGCGGCGGAATGGGCGGACGCGGGCCGGGGCCGGGCAGGGGTATGGATGCCGCGGCGCAGCGCAGACTCAACGCCGAGGCGCCGAAGATCCCGCACCTGGGGCGCCGCGCGATGGCGCTGTTCCGCCCGTATCTCGGCCGGATCCTGATCACCGGCATCCTCGTCATCGTGGGCGCTGCGATCGCCGTCATCCCGCCGTTGATCGTGCAGCGCATCTTCGACGACGCGCTCTTTCCGGTCGACGGATCGGCGCCCGACCTCGGCCTGCTGTGGCGGCTCGTGGGCATCATGGTCGGCCTGTTCCTGCTGTCGGCCGCGCTCGGCGTCACCCAGACGTGGTTCACCGCGACCGTCGGCAACGCCGTGACGGGTGACCTGCGCGTGAAGCTCTTCGACCACCTGCAGGCGATGGAACTGGGCTTTTTCACCCGCACGAAGACCGGCGTCATCCAGTCGCGCCTGCAGAACGACGTCGGCGGCGTCTCGGGTGTGCTCACCAACACGGTGACGAGCATCCTCGGCAACGTCGTGACGGTGATCTCGGCGCTCGTCGCGATGCTCCTGCTCGACTGGCGGCTGACGATCATCGCGGTCGTGCTCATGCCGATCCTCATCTTCGTGCAGCGGCGCGTCGGACAGGGGCGGGCCCGCATCGCGGGGCAGACGCAGGAGTCGCTGTCGGAGCTCACGAGCATCACGCAGGAGACGCTGTCGGTCTCCGGAATCCTGCTGTCGAAGTCGTTCAACCGGCAGCGCGCCGAGTCGACGCGGTTCCGCGACGAGAACGCCAATCAGGTGCGGCTGCAGGTGCGGCGGGCGATGAGCGGACAGGGGTTCTTCGCGGTCGTGCAGGTGCTGATGGCATCCGTTCCCGCCGTCATCTACCTCGTCTCGGGGTACTTGATCACGGGCGGCGACGGCGCGGCAGTCATCACGGCCGGCACCGTCGTCGCGTTCACGACGGTGCAGGCGCGGCTGCTGCAGCCGCTGATGGGACTCATGCGCGTCGCACTCGACGTGCAGACCTCGGGGGCGCTGTTCGCGCGCATCTTCGAGTACCTCGACATGGTGCCCGCGATCCAGGATGCCCCGGGTGCCATCACCGTCGCTGCCGCGCCCGGACCGATCGGGCGCATCGAGTTCCAGGACGTCACGTTCCGCTATCCCGATGCGACGGCCGAGGCGCGGCCGACCCTCGACGGGGTGTCGTTCGTCGCCGAGCACGGCCAGCACGTGGCGTTCGTCGGACCCTCGGGTGCGGGCAAGACGACCGTGCTCTACCTCGCGCCGCGCCTGTACGAGGTGTCGGGCGGGAGCGTCCTGTTCGCGGGGGAGGATGTCCGCCGGCTGACGCACGAGTCGATCATCGACCACATCGGCATCGTGTCGCAGGAGACGTACCTCTTCCACGCGACGATCCGCGAGAACCTGCGCTACGCGAAGCCCGATGCGACGGATGCCGAGATCGTCGCGGCCTGCACGGCGGCGAACATCCACCACATCATCGAGGGGTTCGCGCAGGGCTACGACACGGTCGTGGGGGAGCGGGGCTACCGGCTCTCGGGCGGCGAGAAGCAGCGCATCGCGATCGCCCGCGTGCTGCTGAAGGACCCGCCCGTGCTGCTGCTGGACGAGGCGACGAGCGCGCTCGACACCGTCTCGGAGCGTGTCGTGCAGGAGGCGCTCGAGGCAGCGGCATCCGGTCGCACGACCCTGTCGATCGCGCACCGCCTGTCGACCATCGTCGGCGCCGACGTCATCCACGTCGTCGACGCAGGGCGGATCGTCGAGTCGGGCACGCACGCCGAGCTGCTGGCCGCGGGTGGCCTCTACGCCGAGCTCGCCGCCGAGCAGATGGCCGCGGCGCGGATCGAGGGCATGGATACCGGGGCACAGCCGGCGGCGCTGCCCGACCGGCGCGCCGATCGGGCGCCGGCGGGCGCCGCGGGTGAGGACGCCGCGCGACTCGTGGCCGACCCGCCCGATCCGGAGCACATCGCACCCGCGGACTGGGCGGGCGCCGAGTAGACCCGCGGTTCGATCAGGGTGCTTCGTCGCCCCAGTCCTCGGAGCCGATCGCGTCGGTCGGCTCGGGGGTCGCCTCGCGGTCCTTCAACACCTCGGGCGTCGGGTTGACGAGCTCCTCCGGGGACTGGCTCTGCAGGTCGTCGATCTCTTTCCGCAGCTTGGCGAGGTCAGGGACGGCGGGCGTCTCGGGCAGGTTCTCGGGAGTGCTCATGCCGCCACCCTAGTCGGGTCGGATCACCAGAGGGAGGCGGCGGCGCGGAGGTCAGCCGTCGCGGCATCCAGCTCGACGGCGTCGAGTGCGGCGCGAGCCGTGAGCTCGCGCACGAACGCGCCGAGTGCGCGACGGTACGCGGCATCCGGATGCGTCTGCGCGATGCGCACGAGCGACGGGGTGTCCATCTCGAGGATGAGGCGCACGCGGGCGCGCGCAGCCGTGCGCTGCTCGGCCGCGTCGAGCACGGCGATGCCTCCGCGCATGGCTTCGAGGTAGTCGGCCAGCACGGGCAGCGTGCCCTTGCCCTGGGTGATCGAGGTGCCGTCGGCGCGCTCGCGCCAGTGCACGACGACGTCGGGCAGGACGTCGATCGCGCGCGCATGCACGTACAGGCGCTGCGTCACGATCTGGTCTTCGTAGAGCTTGCCCTCGGGGAAGCGCAGGCCGTGCCGGCGCCACAGCTCGATGCGGCTGACCTTCGACCAGGCAACGATGTTGCCCGACACCTCGGGGTGGTCAGTCAGGGTGGTGCGCGTGCGCGCGGGAACGGTCGCCGCGGTGACCCAGGGCTGCACGACGCCCGCGCGGTAGGCGCCGCCGGCGTCTGCGCGCAGCCGCACGTAGGCGCCGACTGCGATGTCGCTGCCCGATGCGGTCAGGGCGCCCGTGAGTACCTCGAGGGCCGTCGGCGTCATGACGTCGTCGGCGTCGAGGAACCCGACGAACGGCGTCTCGACGAGGTCGAGCCCCTGGTTGCGGGCGGCGCTGAGGCCGCGCGAAGTGTCGTTGCGGACGAGCGTGAAGCGCGGGTCGGATGCCGCGGCATCCGCGAACAGCTCGCTCGTTCCGTCGCGCGAGCCGTCGTCGACGAGGATCGCCCGCCACGCCGTCAGCGTCTGCGCGCGGAGCGAGTCGAGCGCTTCGGCGGCGTAGGCCGCGACGTCGCGTCCGGGGACGATCACGGTGACGACGGGGGGAGCGGGGAGGATCACGCGCCCGATCGTACCGCCGCGACGGAGGCTGCCAGCGCGTCGGCGACGGATATGACGTCGCCCCGCTCGCGGTGGTCGAACGTGAACCGCACGGCGGTCTGGGCGACCTCGGGGGCGATGCCGCACGCGAGCAGGACGTGCGATGGCTCGTCGCTGCCCGCCGCGCACGCCGATCCGCTCGAGGTCACGAACCCGCGCCGCTCGAGTTCGAGCAGCACCGCCTCGCCGCTCGTTCCGGCGAACGTGAAGCTCGCCGTGCCGGGGAGGCGACGCGTCGGATGCCCCGTGAGTCGCGCGCTGGGGACGCGCTCGAGGACGCGGGCGATGAACGCGTCACGCAGCGCGCTCACGCGGGATGCGGACTCGGCGCGCTCGGCCTCGGCGAGTTCGAGGGCGGTTGTGAGCCCGATGATGCCGGCGAGGTTCTCCGTGCCGCTGCGGCGGTCGCGCTCCTGCCCGCCGCCGTGGAGGACGGGCTCGAGCGGCAGCCGCGACCGCACCGCGAGCAGGCCGATGCCCTGCGGTGCGCCGACCTTGTGTCCCGCCAGCGACAGCGCGTCGGCGCCGGTGCCGGCCAGCGGCAGCCAGCCGGCGGCCTGGACGGCGTCGAGGTGCAACGGCACGCCGGCCGCTGCGGTGACGGATGCCAGGGCCGCGGCATCCTGCACCGTGCCGATCTCGTTGTTGGCGTACCCGATGCTGACGACGGCCGTGTCGGGGCGGATCGCCGCGGCGAGGTCGTCGGGGTCGACGGTGCCGGTCGCGTCGACGGGTAGGCGCGTGACGGCGAAGCCGTGCACACGCTCGAGGTAGTCGCACGAGGCGAGGATCGCCTCGTGCTCGATGGCGGTCGTGATGACGTGCACGGGTGCCCGACGGCGCAGGGCCGCGCCGATTGCGAGCCCCTTGACGGCGAGGTTGTCGGCCTCGGTGCCGCCCGAAGTGAACACGATGTCGGCGGGGCGGAAGCCGAGCACGCGCGCCACGCGCGCGCGGGCGTCGGCGAGGGCCGCGGCGGCGGCCTCGCCGACCGTGTGGTGGCTCGACGGGTTGCCGAAGCGCTCGGTGAGGTACGGGAGCATCGCCTGCAGCACCTCCGGGCGGACGGGGGTCGTCGCGGCGTGGTCGAGGTAGCGCATGGTTCGTTGCTGGCTGTTGGCGTGTTCGTCGTTCGTCAGGCGTCCAGGCGCACGTCGAGGCCGAGGTCGAGCGCACGCGCGGAGTGCGTGAGCGCGCCGACCGAGATCACGTCGACGCCCGTTGCCGCGATCGCGGGGACGCTCTCCAGGGTCACGCCGCCGGAGGCCTCGACGATCGTGCGGCCCGCGATGCATTCGACGCCCGTGCGAAGGTCATCGATGCTGAAGTTGTCGAGCATGATCGTGCCGACGCCGCGCGGGCCGGTGCCCGCAGCGAGCACCGCGTCGAGCTGATCGAGGCGGTCGATCTCGACCTCGAGATGCGCCGTGTGCGGGAGCGCGGCGCGCGCGGCCTGCAGCGCGGCCGTGATCGAGCCGTGCTGGGCGACGAGGACGGCGAGGTGGTTGTCCTTCGCCATGACGGCATCCGACAGGCTGAACCGGTGGTTGTGCCCGCCGCCGCTGCGAACGGCGTGCCGTTCGAAGCGGCGCAGTCCCGGCGTCGTCTTGCGGGTGTCGGCGATGCGGGCGGCGGTGCCGCCCGCGGCGGCGACGTAGGCCGCCGTGAGGCTCGCGATGCCGCTCATGCGCTGCGTGAAGTTCAGCCCGATGCGCTCGGCCGTGAGCACTCCCCGCGCGGGGCCTGCGACGGTCGCGAGCACGTCGCCGGCGATGAACACGTCGCCGTCGGCGGCGTGCAGCCGCACCGCGATGCTCGGATCGGTGAGGGCGAACGCGGCGGCGAAGACTTCGCCGCCGCTGAACACCCCCGCCTCGCGCGCCCGGAGCTCGGCCGTCGCCACGGCATCCGCCGGAATCAGCGTCTCGCTCGTGAGGTCGCCCCACGGGGCATCCTCGTCGAGCGCCGCCTGCACGACGGTGTCGATGTGGCTTCGGGTCAGCATGCTGCTGCCTCCTGTGGAGCGTGGGCGGTGGCGCGTGGGTCTGTGGCGGGGGCGTCGCCGCAATAACTCAGGAGATCCTGCGTGTCATTGCCTGATTCGGGGCGACTCGGGGCTCGAGCGGGTGAGAGTTCCTGAATTGTTGCGGTCGCGCTGTCGCGCCGCGCGTGCGCGCCGACGGATTCGGGGCGGGCGAGCGCGGCCGCGACGACCGCGGCGGCGACCTGTAGCAGGTTCTCGTCCTCGAACTCGGCCTCGGTGACGGGCGTGCGAGCCTGTCCCCGCCACGCCGCGATGACGGATGCCGCGTGCTCCAGCCCCACCCCGTCGCGGACGAGCCCGGCATCCGCCCACATGAGCTCCTGCAGCCCCGCCCGCGTGAACGGCGCGCGAACCGACGCAAGTTGTCGGTCGGGAGGCGCCTGACCGACAGCGCGCGTCGCTTCGGCGGCCGGGCCTGCCCACGCGCCCGACGCGACGTCGGCGGCGACGACGTCGCCGGCGCGGGCGCCGAAGACGGCACCCTCCAGAAGGGAGTTTGATGCCAGGCGGTTCGCGCCGTGCACACCCGTGCGGGCGACCTCTCCGACCGCGTAGAGGCCGGGCAGCGACGTGCGCCCGAACAGGTCAGTCGATACTCCGCCCATCAGGTAGTGCGCGGCGGGGGTGACGGGAATCGGCTCGCGCGCCCAGTCCCACCCGCGGTCGCGCACGGCGGCGTCGATCGTCGGGAACCGGCGCGCGAGGAACGCGGCCGTGCGCTTCGCGCTCGGGGCCTTGCCCTCAGGGCCGAGGGCCGTCGCGTCGAGGAGCACCGGTCGCCCATCCTGGGCGGCCATCACGTCGGCGATCGCCCGCGCGACGACGTCGCGGGGGGCGAGTTCGGCATCGGGGTGCACGTCGAGCATGAACCGGCGGCCCTGCTCGTCGCGCAGCACCGCACCCTCGCCGCGCACGGCCTCGGACACGAGGAACGGCGCGACCTCGCCCTCGCCGGGGAGGACGGTCGGGTGGAACTGCACGAACTCCAGATCCGTGACGGCGGCCCCCGCGCGCAGCGCGGCCGCGATGCCGTCGCCGGTCGCGACCGGCGGGTTGGTCGTGTGCGCGTACAGCTGCCCCGCGCCGCCCGTCGCGAGCACGACGGCATCCGCGTCGATCCGCACTCGCTCGCCGATGATCCCCGCGCCTGCCGAGGGGTCGTCCCCGACGAGCAGCTCGACACCCACGACGCGCCCATCCTCACACACGAGATCGATGAGGAACGCGTGCTCGATGACCTCGACGGCGCTGCCGCGCAGCCGCGTGACGAGGGCCTTCTCGATGACGGTGCCGGTGGCGTCTCCGCCCGCGTGCAGGATGCGGGGGTACGAGTGTGCGGCTTCGAGGCCCTGCACGAGCGCCCCGTCGGCGGCGCGGTCGAAGGCGACGCCGAGCTCGATCAGCTCGCGGATGCGGTCGGGTCCCTCGTCGACGAGCACCTGCACGGCGGTCGGGTCGCTGAGCCCCGCGCCGGCGACGAGCGTGTCGTGGATGTGCGCGGCGGCGCTGTCGTCGTCGAACATGACGCCCGCGATGCCACCCTGGGCGTATCGCGTGTTGGCGTGCTCGAGCACGTCCTTCGTCACCAGGGTGACGCGGCATCCGCCGTCTGCGGCGTGCAGCGCGGCGATCAGCCCCGCGATGCCCGACCCGACGACGACCACGCGCGCGGCGCCGCTGTGAGCCTGTCGAAGGGTCACGGCTTCGCCGCCAGCATCCGCTCGAGCGCCGTCCGCGCGGGGTCGGCGACGTCCGCCGGCACGGTGATGCGGTTCACGACGCGGCCCGCGACGAGCTCCTCGAGCACCCACGCGAGGTATCCGGGGTGGATGCGGTACATCGTCGAGCACGGGCAGACCACCGGGTCGAGGCAGAAGATATCGTGCTGCGGAAATTGTGCCGCGAGCCGCTGCACGAGGTTGATCTCGGTGCCGACCGCGAAGGTCGTCGGCTCTGTCGCGGCGGCGATGGCCTTGCGGATGTAGTCGGTCGAACCGGCCTCATCCGCGGCATCCACCACCGCCATCGGGCACTCCGGGTGCACGATCACGCGCACGCCGGGGTGCTCGGCGCGGGCCCGCTCGATCTGGTCGACGGTGAAGCGGCGGTGCACCGAGCAGAAGCCGTGCCAAAGGATGACCTGGGCATCGGCGAGCTCGTCCTCCGAAGAGCCGCCGAGGGGCTTGCGCGGGTTCCACATCGGCATGCGCTCGAGGGGCACGCCCATCGCCTTCGCGGTGTTGCGGCCGAGGTGCTGGTCGGGGAAGAACAGCACGCGGCGCCCGAGCGCGAACGCCCATTCGAGGACGGTGCGGGCGTTCGACGACGTGCACACGATGCCGCCGTGCCGCCCCACGAAGCCCTTGATCGCGGCCGACGAGTTCATGTACGTGACGGGGATGACCGGCACGAGCCCGTCCTCATCCACCGCGTTGAGCGGGCCGTAGATGTCGGCGAGCTGCTCCCAGCAGTCCTCGACCTCGTCGATGGATGCCATGTCGGCCATCGAGCACCCGGCGGCGAGGTTCGGCAGGATCACCGCCTGGTCGTCCCGCGACAGCAGGTCGGCGGTCTCGGCCATGAAGTGCACGCCGCAGAAGACGATCGCCTCGGCCTGCGGCTGCGTCAGCGCGGCGTTCGCCAGCTGGAACGAGTCGCCGACATAGTCGGCGTGCGCGACGACCTCTTCGCGCTGGTAGAAGTGGCCGAGCACGACGACGCGGTCGCCGAGCGTCTGCTTGGCCGCGCGGATGCGGTCGTGGAGTTCTTCTTCGGATGCCTCGCGGTACTCCGGGGGCAGCTCGCCCTGGCGCGGGGCGCCCGTCGGGATCACGTCACCCATCGACGAACCGGGGCCGTACCCGGGGCGCGTGTCGAAGTCCCAGGGTCCTGCCGCAAGATCGGTGTTGCACGTCTCGGCGGTCGAGGCGCCCGCGACGATCGCCTGGATGCCGTGGTCGACGCTCGCGTCGATGGGGCGGGGGTGGATCTGCAGGAGGCTCATGGCGATTCCTCTCGGGTCATTGCGGCAGCGGCCCGCGCTCGGCGAGCTCGACGTCGTGGTTGTAGCGGTACAGGCGGGCGGGCCGGTGGCTGCCGGTGCGGAAGTCGTCGGTCGGGATGAGCGTGTCGGAGCTGTCGACCTGGCGGCGGAAGTTCGCCGGGTCGAGGCGCTTGCTGAGGATCGCCTCGTAGACCTCCCGCAGCTCGGCGAGGGTGAAGAGCTCGGGCAGCAGGCCGTGCGCGATGCGGCTGTAGCCGACCTTGTTGCGCAGACGCCACAGCGCGTAGTCGACGATCTGGTTGTGATCGAACGCAAGCTGCGGCAGGGCGGTCGCGTCGAACCAGGCGACGTTCTGCGGCGCCGGCTGCGCCGAGACGTCTTCGCGCACGAGGGCCCAGTAGACGATCGAGACGACGCGGCTGGGGGAGCGGTCGACCGCACCGAAGGCGTAGAGCTGCTCGAGGAAGCTCGGCGCGAGTCCCGTCGTCTCGCCGAGGGTGCGGGATGCCGCGACCTCGAGGTTCTCTTCGGTGCCGAGCCAGCCGCCGGGCAGCGCCCACCGACTGTCGTGCGGGTCGCGCGTGCGCCGCACGAGCGGGATCACGACGGTCGGGCGCTCTCTGCCGGACCGCCGCTGCAGGCTGAAGATCACGGTCGACACGGCGACGCGGATCGCATCGGTGGATGCCGCGTGCTCGGGCTGTCGTGCCATCGTGGTTTGTGTCTCCATGACCATAACTCCGGGATCATCTTATGGTCATGGTGACAAGAAGTGCAAACCGGGCCGAACGTGCATATCGGATGCCACCGAGCAGGCATCCGCCACACAGACACGCCGCTTAGGGTGAGGGCGGGCGAACGCAGGAGGCAGCGTGCTGGTAGTGGACATCGTCGTGGTCGCGGCGCTCATCGTCGCGTTCGCGGTCGGGCTGAGCCGCGGATTCGTCGCATCGCTCGGCACGATCGTGGGCCTCGTCGCGGGCGGCTTTGCCGCGGTGTGGCTCGTGCCGCTGCTGACCGCCGCTCTCGCGGATGCGGCTCCCGACCTGACCTGGCGTCCGGCGCTCTCGGCCGCGGCGGCCGTGCTGCTCGTGGTCGGCGGTGCCGCGATCGGGTCGGCGATCGGCGCGGCCCTGCGCCGTGGTGTCGATCGCGCCAAGCTCAGCGTGATCGACCGAGGGCTCGGCGCTGTCGTCGGCACCGTTGCGACCGCGCTCGTGCTGCTGATGGCGGGCCAGGCGGTCGTCGCGACGGGCACACCGGGGCTCTCGACCGCGATCGCGTCGTCGCGCGTTCTCCGTTGGGTTGATGACCTGACGCCCGAGCCCGTTGATTCGGCACTCGCGCAGGTGCGGGGGCTCGTGCTGGATGAGGGCCTGCCGACGCTCGGCGAGCTGCTCGAGATCCAGACGACGACGACCTCTCCGCCGGTCGCCCTCGACGATCCGGCGCTGCAGACCGCCGCGGCATCCGTCGCCCGCATCAGCGGCACCGCCTACGCGTGCGGGGTGTCGATGACCGGCTCGGGCTTCGTCGTCGCCGACGACCTGCTCGTCACGAACGCGCACGTTGTCGCGGGCATCACGCAGGCACTCGTCGAGCTTCCCGGGCGCACGGCGCGCGAAGGCCGGGTCGTCTACTTCGACCCGGTCGACGACATCGCACTCGTCGCGGTTGACGGGCTCGATGCAGCCGCGCTGCCGCTGAACGATGACCTCGCGCCGGGCGATGCCGCCGTCGTGCAGGGGTATCCGTACGGCGGACCTTTCACGAGCATGAGCGCGGCCGTCCTCTCGCGCGGCACCGTCGCGGTGCCCGACATCTACGACGCGAGCTCTGCGCCGCGCGAGATCTTCGCGCTGCAGGCTGACGTCGCACCGGGCAACTCCGGCGGGCCGCTGTTGACCTCAGACGGTGAGGCGGGCGGGATCGTCTTCGCGCGCGGCGAGGATGGTGCCGGCCGCGGCTATGCCATCACGATCGCCGAACTCGAGCCCGCGCTGCAGGCGACGACGGCGGGCTCCGCGACCGTGTCGACGGGATCCTGCACGTCCTGAGCGTGTGATGTCGGGCGTGCGTTGTCGGGCACAGCGGATATGCTGGGCGCACAACAGAACACAGGCCGCATGACGCGCGCGGGAGAGCCCCGGCATCCGCTTCTTCGGAAGCAGAGCCGAGCACCGAAGGAGCAAGCCTCCCCGCCAATCTCTCAGGTCCGCGTACCGCCCGCGTCCGGCCGCTCTGGAAAGCGATGCTCCGGCATCCGCCGACGGTGAAAGCCCTGCGTTTCTTCGGATGCGAGGGGCGAAACTCTCAGGCCCATGACAGAGGGGGAGTTCACGTCCGTCGATCCCGGCGGGCGCCAGCCCGCGAACCGGGAGAACTCATGTCAGACCTTCGCACGACCCCGCTCTACGACAGGCATGCCGCCCTCGGCGCCTCGTTCACGGACTTCGGCGGGTGGAACATGCCCGTCCGCTACACCTCCGACCTGGCCGAGCACCACGCGGTGCGCCAGGCGGCCGGCCTGTTCGACATCTCGCACATGGCCGAGTTCACGGTGGTCGGCTGGGGCGCCGCAGCCGCGCTCGACTACCTGCTCGCCGGTCGCATCTCAACGATGAAGCTCGGCAAGGCCAAGTACTCGCTGCTGCTCGACGAGCACGGCGGCGTCATCGACGACGTCATCGTCTACCGGCGCGGTGACGACGACTTCCTCGTGATCTCCAACGCCGGCAACCGCGCCCTCGTCGCCGCGGAGTTCGCCAGGCTCGTCGGCGACGTCGCGATCACCGACATCTCCGACGACTATGCGCTGATCGCCGTGCAGGGCCCCCGCTCCCGCGAGATCGTCGAGGCGACTCCGGGGATCATCGTCGGCGGGCTCGCTGAACTCGGTTACTACGCGTGGGCCGGCGGCACATATTCCGGTACCGACATGTTCGTCGCCCGCACCGGCTACACCGGCGAGGACGGCTTCGAGCTGCTCATCCCGAACGCCCTCGCCGCGGACCTCTGGGACGCACTCCTCGCCGCCGGCGAGCCGTTCGGTCTCGTCCCCGCCGGGCTCGCCGCGCGCGACACGCTGCGCCTCGAAGCCGGGATGCCCCTGCACGGCCACGAGCTGTCGACCGACATCCTGCCGGCGCAGGCCGGGCTCGGCCGCGTCGTAGCGATGGACAAGGATGCCTTCGTCGGCAAGGACGCCCTCGCCACGGCATCCGCCGATCTGCCCGTCCTCGTGGGCATCGCCGCCGAGGGCCGCCGCGCCGGCCGCGCCGGATACGCCGTGCTGGATGCCGACGGCACGCCCGTCGGTGAGATCACGAGCGGCGTGCTCAGCCCGACGCTCGGCCACCCGATCGCGATGGCGTTCATCCCACCCGCCCTCGCCGTGATCGGCACCCCGCTCTTCCTCGACGTGCGGGGTACCCGCATTCCCGCCACTGTGACCGCTCTGCCTTTCTACCGGAGGACCGCATGACCGACCTGACCGCACTCAAGTACACCGACGAGCACGAATGGGTCGCCCTCGCCGGCGATGTGGCGACGGTCGGCATCACCGATTACGCCGCCGACAAGCTCGGCGACGTCGTCTACGTCGACCTCCCCGCGGTCGGCTCGACCGTCACCGCGGGCGAGGTCTGCGGCGAGATCGAGTCGACGAAGTCGGTCGGCGAGCTCTACGCGCCGCTGACCGGTGAGGTCGTCGAGGTCAACGACGCCGTCGTCGACGACCCGGCATCCGTCAACGGCGACGCGTTCGGCGCGTGGCTCGTGAAGATCCAGGTCGACCCGGCCGACGCGGACGCGCTCATGGACCGTGACGCCTACGTCGCCTTCACGGGCGGCGAGGCGTGACCGGGTTCTCCGAGCGCCACATCGGGACGGATGCCGCGGCGCAGCAGCAGATGCTCGCCGCGCTCGGCTACGAGACCGTCGACGCGCTCGTCGAGCGTGCCGTGCCGGCATCCATCCACGTCGACCCCGGGCGTGACGTGGACCCCGAGGTTGTCGAGGGGCGGATCCCGCCTGCCGCAACCGAGGCCGAGACCCTCGCCGAGCTGCGCTCGCTCGCGGCACTGAACCGCCCGGCGCGGTCGATGATCGGGCTCGGCTACTACGACACGCTGACGCCCTCGGTGATCTCGCGGAACGTGTTCGAGAACCCGTCCTGGTACACGGCCTACACGCCGTATCAGCCCGAGATCTCGCAGGGACGCCTGGAGGCGCTCATCAATTTCCAGACGATGGTGACCGACCTGACTGGACTCGCGACGGCGAACGCGTCGATGCTCGATGAGTCGACGGCCGTCGTCGAGGGCATGCTCGTCGCGCGCCGTGCCTCGAAGTCGCGCTCGAACGTGTTCCTCGTCGACGCCGACGCGCTGCCGCAGACCAAGGCACTGCTCGCGCACCGCGCCGCCGCCCTCGGGATCGTCCTCGTCGAGGTCGACTTCTCCGCGTCAGCGTCGGGCCCCACGTCTCGGTGGTCGAGTGCCGACGCGTCGGCGTCGGTGTATCGAGACCCGTTCGGCGCGTTCATCCAGTACCCCGGCGCGACCGGCCGGGTCTGGGACCCGTCCGAGGTCATCGCCGCCGTGCAGGCGCAGGGCGGACTCGCGGTCGTCGCGGCCGATCTGCTGGCGCTCACCCTGCTGCGCTCGCCCGGCTCGCTCGGCGCCGACGTCGCGGTCGGAACGACCCAGCGCTTCGGCGTGCCGATGGGCTTCGGCGGTCCGCACGCCGGCTACATGGCCGTCCGTGCCGGGCTCGAGCGCCAGATGCCCGGGCGCCTGGTCGGAGTGTCGCAGGATGCCGCGGGCAAGCCCGGCTACCGCCTCGCTCTGCAGACGCGTGAGCAGCACATCCGGCGCGAGAAGGCGACATCGAACATCTGCACCGCGCAGGTGCTGCTCGCGGTCATGGCATCGATGTACGCCGTCTATCACGGGCCCGATGGCCTGCGCCGTATCGCAGCCGACGTGACGACGAAGGCGCACCTGCTGCGTGACTGGATCGCGGATGCCGGTGCCGAGGTCCTGCACGACGACTTCTTCGACACGATCGTCGTGAAGGTCCCGGGCCGCGCAGAAGAACTCGTCGAGCGGGCGCGGGCGCGCGGGTTCCAGCTGTGGTTCCGCGACTCCGACTCGGTCGGCATCTCGGTCGACGAGACGACGACGCTCGGCGATCTGCACGCCCTCGCGCAGGTGTTCGGCGGGCCCGAGCACCGCGTGTTCGGCTTCGTGGACGGCACGAGAGCCGACCTGCTGCCGGCAGGTCTGCGGCGTGAGGACGAGTTCCTGACGCATCCGGTGTTCCACGTGCACCACTCCGAGACGGCGATGATGCGCTATCTCAAGCAGCTCGCCGACCGTGACTACGCGCTCGATCGCGGCATGATCCCGCTCGGATCGTGCACGATGAAGCTCAACGCGGCGACTGAGATGGCCGCCGTGTCGTGGCCCGAGTTCGCGCGCGTGCACCCGTTCGCGCCGGTCGACGATGTCGCGGGATACCTCGTGCTGATCGAGCAGCTCGAGTCGTGGCTCGCCGAGATCACGGGGTACGACGCCGTGTCGCTGCAGCCTAACGCCGGTTCGCAGGGCGAGCTCGCGGGGCTGCTTGCGATCCGCGGGTACCACCACTCGCGGGGTGAGACGGGGCGCGACGTGTGCCTGATCCCGTCGTCGGCGCACGGCACCAACGCGGCATCCGCCGTTCTCGCCGGCATGCGCGTCGTCGTCGTCGCGTGCGACGATGCCGGCAACGTTGACCTGACCGACCTGCGTGCGAAGATCGCGGCGCACGCGGAGTCGCTCGCGGCGCTCATGATCACGTATCCGTCGACGCACGGTGTGTACGAGCAGGATGTCGTCGAGCTGTGCGCCGCCGTGCACGAAGCGGGCGGCCAGGTGTACGTCGACGGCGCGAACATGAACGCGCTCGTCGGGTTCGCGCGGTTCGGCGACTTCGGCGGCGATGTGTCGCACCTGAACCTGCACAAGACGTTCGCGATTCCGCACGGCGGTGGCGGGCCCGGCGTCGGTCCGGTCGCGGCGAAGGCGCACCTCGCGCCGTTCCTGCCGTCGCACCCGCTCGCGCAGCGGGCGGAGCACGCGGGCGGCTTCGTGTTCGACGGGGGACCGGTGTCGGCGGCGCCGTACGGCTCGGCATCCATCCTGCCGATCTCGTGGGCGTACATCCGGATGATGGGCGCCGAGGGGCTGCGCGAGGCGACGGGAGCTGCGGTGCTCGCGGCGAACTACATCGCGACGCGCCTGCGCGAGCACTATCCCGTGCTGTACACGGGCGAGGGCGGGCTTGTCGCGCACGAGTGCATCCTCGACCTCCGGCCGCTCAAGGAGCAGACCGGCGTGACGGTGGATGATGTCGCCAAGCGGCTGATCGACTACGGGTTTCACGCGCCGACGATGTCGTTCCCGGTCGCGGGGACACTCATGGTCGAGCCGACCGAGTCGGAGGATCTCGGAGAGATCGAGCGGTTCATCGAGGCGATGATCGCGATTCGCGCGGAGGCGGCGCGGGTGCAGGCGGGCGAGTGGCCGGCATCCGACAACCCGCTCGTGAACGCGCCGCACACGGCCGAGTCGGTCGTCGCGGGGGAGTGGACGCACCCGTACACGCGCGAGGAGGCGGTCTACCCGGTGCACGCCCTCGTGCGCACCAAGTACTGGCCGCCCGTTCGCCGCATCGACAACGCCTACGGCGACCGCAACCTCGTCTGCGCCTGCCCGCCCGTGGACGCCTTCGCGTAGCGCGCCGTGCGGCGGCGCGCGGCGCGTCGCCCCGGGTCGCGCCGCCGCGCCGGGTCGCGCCGTGCGCCCCCGCCACATCCGCGAGACTTCAGTGGTGCACCGAGACAGCACGCCCTGCGTGCAGTTTGGGTGCACCACTGCTGTCTCACCGGTAGTTCGGGGCGCGATAGCCGAGCGCGGCGGTCAGCGTGCGCAGCTGGCGCGTGTCCTCCGGTCGCACGAGAGGGAGCCCGACGGCGAGGAGCTTCGCCTTGAGCTGGGCGGACAACGCGACATCGGCCCATTCCCAGTGCGCTGTCGCACGGATGCCGCGGCTCAGGAGGCGCGCGTCGCGGACGTTTCGCTGGTGGAGTGCGTCGCGCGCATCACCGAGTTCGCCGCTGTACTTGATGCCGCCATCTGCTTCGCCGGCGATCGCCCATGTGGGCCAGAGGAAGTCCAACCGATCGCCGTCGCCGTCGGCGCCGCGTACCCACTGCTGCAGTTCGGGCTCGGGGAAACCCAACCACTCGATGACCGCAAGGCTCACGTGCTCGAGCGTTGACTCGGGGACAGCGGAGGCGCGGTCGATCACCCAGCGGGCATGGCGACGGCCGCGCGAGGAGGAGCGCCCCTCGTTCACCGCTGCGAGAATGTCACGGCTGATGGTGGGATCGCTGCTCAGTACTGCGCCGGCGACTGCGAGCCCGATGGCGTTGTGGCGCACCCGTGCAATGTCGACAGCCAGTTCCGGACCGGTGACGACGGCCATACCGGCGAGTTCGGTGTGCTCTGGCATCCGTTCGCGCGTATGGAACCGCACCCCCGCGACCGCGCGCGCCGTAACGGCACCCGGCCGGGCGACGATGTGGACCTCACGGGGCTCGAGGAAGACGGGATGCCCACGCAGCGCCGCCGCCGACTCGCCGCAGAAGATCGCGCCGGGGTAGAGCAGCGCCGTCGCGTGCACGCGTGCCACATAGCGTTGCCACGGAGCGAGGGAGCGCCATTGCGTCGTCGCGGCGTATACCCCGCGCGCCACGATGGTGAGCTCACCCGCGCGCACTGCGCGGTCCGAGTGCGGCGCGTCGCCGCGTCGAATGAGCGTCACCGGGCAGGGCGCCGCAGTCAGGAGCGAGTTCGTCATGCGCCGAGTGTGGCGCCCACGGGATGCCTGTGGGGCGCGATCCCCGGCATCCGTGGACAACTCGGCTATCGACTCGCCTGTGGATAACCCGCCCGAGCGGCGGCCCTCAACACCGAAACTGCAGTGGTGCACCGAGACTGCACCGCCCACGTGCTGTTTCGGTGCACCACTGCAGTCTCGCGGTCGGGGGGTGCGTGCAGCGCGCGCCGCCCCCGTCACGCCCCCGCAGCGAACACCCCGGGCCACCAGGCGGCGGCGAGGGGGTAGCCGATGAAGGCGATCACGTCGATCAGGGTGTGGGCGATCACGAGCGGCATCACGCGGCCCCAGCGGTGGTAGACCCAGCCGAACACGACGCCCATCGCGAAGTTGCCGAACAGCGGGCCCCAGCCCTGATACGCGTGATAGCTCCCGCGCAGCGCGGCGGTCGACAGGATGATCGTCCAGGTGCCCCAGCCGAGTCGGCGCAGCCGGTCGAACAGATACCCGATGAAGATGACCTCTTCGGTCAGGCCCGCCCGCAGCGCGGCCAGCAGCAGCAGCGGAATCGTCCACCACGAGCTGTCGAGCGGCGAGGCATCCACCTGCACCGTGATCCCGAGCGCGCGGCCGGCGGCGTACAGGCCCAGCCCCGGCACGCCGATGACGAGCACCAGCAGGATGCCCGCACCCAGATCTTTCCCGAACACGCGGAAGTCCAGCCCGATGCGCCGGAACGCCGAGACACCCGGCTCCCACAGCAGATAGATGACGAGGGCGATCGGCACGAACGCGAAGAACTGCGCGACGAACTGGTAGAGGACATCCCAGAACTCCACGGCGCTCGCGCCCGGATTCAGCGACGTCGACTGGTCGCCGAGCGCCTGCTCGCGCGTGAGCGCCTGGATGAGCGCCAGCACCGAGTACACCGCCGAGCGGCCCACCGACAGGGCCAGGACGATGCCGATCTCCCACCAGATCCGGGTGTGCGAAGCGCGCAGACGATCCGGGGGACCGCTGAGCGGATCGGTGGCTTGTGTGTCGGTCACATTGTCAGAATGTCACAGCCGTGTTGAATTCAGTAAAGGATTAGTAACGGTTTGTGGCGTCGGTTGGGAACCCCGCGGCACGGTGCTTATGGTGTGACGTATCCGTGCCCGGGGCTCTCGCGCTCCGGGTGCACCACCCTTTGCACAGGAGGAAATGTGAAGATCGCACGTCTTGCGGCGGGCGCGAGCATCGTGGCGGTGGGAGCACTCGTGCTCTCCGGCTGCGGCAACCCGTATCAGTCTGAGGTCCAGGAAGGCACCGAGATCTTCGTTGCCTACAACGAAGGCTTCATGGCGTTCAACTCGAACAGCTCGGCCGGTAACAACACCGCCAACGCGAACGTCAAGTACATCACTGACGCCGCATCGTCGTGGGCGTACTACAACAACACCCCCGAACTCGTGAAGAACACCGACTTCGGTACCTACGAGGCGACCAGCGAAGACCCGCTGACGGTCGACTACAAGATCACCGCCGACGCCGTGTGGTCTGACGGTGTGCCGATCGACGAGGCCGACATGCTGATGGCGTGGGCTGCGATGAGCGGCAACGTCGACGGCGGCTGGGCTCCGGCTGCCACGACGGGCTACAGCCTCATCACGCAGATGCCGGAGATCGCCGACAAGGAGATCACGCTGGTCTACGACGAGCCCTACGTCGACTGGGAGCTCATCCAGCCGCTCGGCGTCGCGGCACACGGCACGTACGCGCTCGCGTACCCCGACGAGTACGCCGACGTCCAGGCCGCGTGGGACACCTACAAGTCCTCCGACTCGGACGACGACTTCACCAAGTACACGGACGCCGCCAAGAAGTTCGCCGAGACCGCGAAGCAGAAGGTCATCGACGCGATCCAGAACGACGACACCGAGGTGCTCGACAAGCTGGCCACCGCGTGGAACGCCGACTACGTCTACACGAGCATGCCCGACAGCCCGGCCGCGTTCCTGACCGCCGGTCAGTACAACCTGCTGGACACCAAGGAAGACGAGTACACGACGCTCGTCGCCAACCCGCTGTTCACGTGGGGCGACTCGCCGAAGTACGAGAAGATCACGATCCGCGCGATCTCCGACTCGACCACCGCTCTGCAGGCCCTGCAGTCCGGTGAGCTCGACATCTGGACGGGTCAGCCGACCTCGGACATCCTCCAGCTCGCGAACAACATCGACACCGCTGAGGTGCAGACCGGTATCCAGGCCTCGCACGAGCACGTCGACCTGACGTTCAACAACGGCGGTCCGTTCGACCCCGCCACCTACGGTGGCGACGAGGCCAAGGCCCTCAAGGTGCGCCAGGCGTTCCTGAAGACGATCCCGCGCCAGGAGATCGTCGACAAGATCATCAAGCCGCTGAACCCGGATGCCACTGTCCGCAACACCCACCTCGTGAGCGCTGCCGACACCGTGCGCTACCCGATCCTGAGCGAGAGCAACGGCTCGGCCGACTACGCGGACGTCGACATCGACGGCGCGAAGGCGCTGCTGGCCGAGGCCGGCGTGACCGGTGACGTCGAGGTCGGCTTCTGGTACCCCGAGGGCAACGTCCGTCGTGGCCAGGAGTTCGAGCTGATCGCCGCATCGGCGGCCAAGGCCGGCTTCAAGCTGGTCGACGAGTCCGAGCCGAACTGGGTCTTCACCGACCCCGAGGCTGAGCCGATCAACTCGCACGACGCGACGATCTTCGCGTGGTCGCAGACCTCGCTGGCCGTCGGTGGATCCGACCAGATCTACGCGTGCTACGACGACCCGATGGCCAAGGGCGGCAACTACAACGGTTACTGCAACCAGGAAGTCACCGACGCTCTCGCGACGCTGAACGTGACCTCCGACGAGGACGCGCAGACCGAGCTGCTCAAGACCGCTGAGGCCGGAATCTGGGCGGATGCCGCGTCGATCCCGATCTTCCAGTTCCCGGGCCTGCTCGTCTCGAGCGACCGCGTGACCGGTGTGAAGATCATGCCGCTGAGCCCCGACTACTTCTGGAACTTCTGGGAGTGGGCGCCGGCTACGGCTGCTGCCAACTGATCCCATCTGCGGGTCGGGTGCGTGAGCACTCGACCCGCAGATCATGATCGAATCAACTGTGGGTGCCGGGGTGACCCCTCGGCACCCACAGTCATGTCGGTGTCGCTGATCCGCGCGGCCGACGCGTAGTAGTTTTGAGGCTTACCCGCCTCGTCCGCGAAACGGAACATCATGTCCTCGGTAACCCACCTGAAAGGTCGCACGTGCTGACCTTCATCCTGCGACGGCTCGGCGCGATCCTGCTGGTCCTGCTCGTCGCGTCCTTCGTCGTCTACACCCTGTCATCGATCGGTACTGACCCGCTCAACGACCTCAAGGGCAGTAGCGCCGCCAACCGGCAGGAACTCATCGATCAGCGCATCGAGAAGCTGCACCTGGACGTCCCCGTCGTCCTGCGCTACTTCACCTGGCTCGGCGGCGCCTCGAAGTGCCTCATCGGCCAGTGCGACCTCGGTATCGCCTTCAGCCGCAGCGATCAGCAGGTCACCGCCGCTGTCTCCGCTGCCGCGAACTCCACGATCCAGCTGGTCACTGCCGCGACGATCATCGCGATCATCGCCGGTCTCACGATCGGCATCCTGACTGCACTGCGGCAGTACTCGGGCTTCGACTACACCGTCACGTTCCTCACCTTCATCGTCTACTCGCTGCCGATCTTCTGGATCGCGGTGCTGCTGAAGGAGTTCGGTGCCATCCGCTTCAACGAGTTCCTGGCTGATCCGAATATTTCGATCTGGGCGATGCTCATCACGGGACTGATATCCGGCTTCGTTTTCATGAGCATCCTGGGGGGCAACGCGAAGAAGCGTCTGGTCACATTCGGGACCGCCTTCGTTGCGACGGCCGCGCTGATGGCGCTGCTGCAGATCACCGACTGGTTCGCCCGCCCGCAGATCACGATCATCGGTGTGATCATCACGGGCCTGGCCGCAGCAATCGGCGTCACGGCGATCTCGACGGGTCTCGCGAACCGCCGCACGCTCTACGCGTCGCTGGTCGTCGTCGCCATCTGGATCGCGCTGTATCAGCCGCTGCAGTACCTGTTCTTCTACGTGCCGCAGGGCTGGATGCTCATCATCATGTACGTGGTGGCGATCGCCCTCGGCATCGGCGTGGGTCTGCTCATGGGCGGGGATGGCCGGAAGGAAGCGGCGCGCACCGCCGCGATCGTGAGCTTCATCACGTTCTTCACGATCGTCGTCGACCGCGTCATGCTGGTCTACCCCGACTACCTGAAGAAGATCCCGCAGTCGGGCGTCATCGCCACGATCGGCTCGCAGACCCCGAACCTGTCGGGTGACATGTGGTTCCAGTTGCTCGACGGCTTCGCGCACCTGCTGCTGCCGACGATCGCGCTGGCGCTCGTCTCGATCGCGGCCTACACGCGCTACGCCCGTTCGAGCCTGCTCGAGGTCATGAACCAGGACTACGTGCGCACGGCGCGAGCGAAGGGTCTCAGCGAGCGCACGGTCGTGGTGCGACACGCACTGCGCAACGCGCTCATCCCGATCGCCACGATCGTCGCCTTCGACATCGGCGCACTCATCGGCGGCGCCGTCATCACCGAGACGATCTTCGCCTGGAAGGGCATGGGCTCGCTGTTCGTGAGCGGCCTCGAAAAGGGTGACGTCAACCTCGTGATGGGCTTCTTCGTCGTCACGGGCGTCCTGGCGGTCGTCTTCAACCTCATCGCGGACCTGCTGTACTCCGCACTCGACCCCCGAATCCGGGTGAGCTGACATGACCACGACATCACTACCGGCGGGCGCGCCGCAAGACCGCGGCTCCGAGCAGTCGCTCGAACAGCAGGCCCTCGCCGGCCTCAGCCAGGGCCAACTCGTCCGCCGCCGGTTCTTCCGGCACAAGGGCGCCATGATCGCCCTCGGTGTGCTGATCCTGACGATCCTGCTCGCGTTCACCTCCGTCGGCACCGTCGTCGGCGGCACCGGCAAGCTCGAGGCGGGCCCGACCGGCGATCTGCAGATCAACGGGTGGCGCATCCCGGGCTGGTGGCCACTGGACTGGTTCACGGCGTACCCGATCGTCAACGGCGGCGCACCGACGCTGACGCTGTTCCCGTTCTCGATCGGCGAGCACCCGTTCGGTCAGGACACCCTCGGCAAGGACGTCTTCGCGCAGGTCATGCGCGGCACGCAGCAGTCGATCACGGTCATGCTGCTGGTCGGCATCGTGTCGCTCGTGCTCGGCGTTCTGCTGGGTGCGCTCTCGGGCTTCTACCGCGGGTGGATCGACTCGCTGATCATGCGCTTCACCGACGTGATCATCATCCTGCCGATCATCGTCATCGGCTCGATCATCGGTCGCCTGCTCGGCGGTGCGAACGCGTGGGTCTTCGGTCTGTTCCTCGGCATATTGAGCTGGACGGGCCTGGCGCGACTCGTCCGCGGCGAGTTCCTCTCGCTACGAGAACGTGAGTTCGTGGATGCCGCGCGTGTCGCCGGCGCGACCAACGGTCGCATCATCTTCCGCCACATCCTGCCCAACGCGGTCGGCATCATCATCGTCAACACGACGCTGCTGATGAGCGCCGCGGTGCTCACGGAGGCCGCACTGAGCTTCATCGGCTTCGGCATCCAGTACCCCGATGTCTCGCTCGGCCAGATCATCTCGACCTATCGCGAGGCGTTCCGCACGCGGCCGTGGCTGTTCTGGTGGCCAGGTCTGTTCATCATCATCCTGGCGCTGTGCATCAACTTCATCGGCGACGGTCTGCGTGACGCCTTCGACCCGCGTCAGCAGTCGAAGATCGGACGCAAGTCGGCCAAGGCCGTCGGGGCGATCCCGTCGGTGCAGGCGGTCATGATGGTCGAGGGCCCGACGAGCACGGATGACCCGGAGGCGCGCGTCATAGACCAGTTCGAAGGCCTACCCGGGCCCGACCCGAAACCGCGTCCGACGGACGATCAGCCGTGACTGCTCAGCTGAACCAGGCTGTAGACGGCCGCGCCCAGCAGCGCCACCGTGACGACAGCGGGCAGCACAGCCCACGTCGTGGTGGTGCCGCCGGGGCGCGCCGGCTCGCCGGAGCGCGCGAAGGCATCCAGGTGCCGCATGACGATCGCGGTCGCATCGCCCGACTGGGTGCCCAGGGCATCCGACGGGCGTCGGGTCTCGTCGTCGCCGAAGGTGTTGCGCACGTCTTCGCGGCGGGTGCTGAGCGCCTGCCGCGCACCCGGCGCGGGTGCTGCCCAGGCGCGGATCACGGTACCGCTGTGCGTGCGCACGGTGAGGGCGTAGCGCGACTCGACACGGTCGACGTCGCCCCACGGCACGCGGTGACTGCGCAGCGGGTTGCGGATCTCGACGAAACCGTCGGTCACGATGACGCACGGGCGGATGTACAGGGCGTACGCGAGCCACGCGAAGGCGAAGATCGGCCAGCTCCACAGCAGCAGACCGCCGAATCCATCGGTGACAAGCAGCCAGATGAGCGCCACAGCGCAGATGGCGATGGCGACGGCGGCGAGAACCACGCCGCCGCGCGGACGAAAGACAACCGGGCGGGACACCTGCCCATCCTGACACGGGAGGAACGGCGATGACGGCGACAGGGAAGGGCAGCTCGCCCGAGCGCAAGCGCGCGGGCTCGCGCGGATACGTTCCCGGCGAGATCTACGACGGGCCCGCACTGTCGGTGAAGGACCTCAACGTCGAGTTCTGGGTCGGGTCGCAGTGGGCCGCCGCGGCGAAGCACGTCAGCTACGACCTGATGCCCGGAAAGGTCCTCGCGATCGTGGGCGAGTCCGGCTCGGGCAAGAGCACGAGCTCGATGGCGATCATGGGTCTGCTGCCCAAGAACTCGCGTGTCACCGGCAGCGCACTGCTGGCCGGCGCCGAGCTGATCGGCACCCCGCCCGAGAAGCTGCGCAAGGTGCGCGGTGAAGGCATCGCGGCGATCTTCCAGGAGCCGATGACGGCGCTGAACCCCGTCTACACGATCGGGTTCCAGATCTCCGAGACGCTGCTCACGCACCGCCCCGGGATGACGCGCAAGCAGGCCAAGGCCCGCGCGATCGAACTGTTGGGGCTGGTTGAGATGCCCGACCCCACCAAGGCGTACAACTCGTACCCGCACCAGCTGTCGGGCGGTCAGCGCCAGCGCGCCATGATCGCGCAGTCGATCTCGCTCGACCCGCGCGTGCTCATCGCCGACGAGCCGACCACCGCCCTCGACGTGACGGTGCAGGCCGAGATCCTCGAGCTGCTCCGCAACCTGCACCAGAAGCTCGACTCGGCGATCATCCTCATCACCCACGACATGGGCGTCGTCGCCGACATGGCCGACGACGTCATGGTGATGAAGGACGGCGACGTCGTCGAGCACGGACCCATCGAGCAGATCTTCGGCGGTGCGAAGCACCCGTACACGCAGGCGCTCATGGCATCCGTCCCGCACCTGGGCCTCGGAGAGGCGACGCCCGACGAAGACCGGATCAGTGAGGATGCCACGGCAGCCCTGTTCCTCGACAACGTCGCGATCGACTACCCGAAGCGCGGCCGCGTGCCCGCCTTCCGTGCCGTCGAGGGCGCGAGCCTGAAGATCCAGCCCGGCGAGGTGCTGGGGCTCGTCGGCGAGTCCGGTTCGGGCAAGACCACGATCGCCCGCGCGATCGTCGGGCTCGTCCCGATCGCCGAGGGCACGATGCGCGTGGCCGGGCAGGAGATGGTCGGCGTCGACGCCAAGCAGCTGCGCAGCGTGCGTCGCAAGCTCGGCATCGTCTTCCAGGACCCGGGCTCGTCGCTGAACCCGCGCTGGCCCGTCGGCATCTCGATCGGCGAGCCGCTGGAGCTCGCCGGCCGGGGTCGTGAGGAGACCGGCAAGCGTGTCGTCGAGCTGCTCGACCTCGTCGAGCTGCCGCGCGATTTCCGCAACCGCTACCCGCACGAGCTGTCCGGTGGCCAGCGGCAGCGCATCGGCATTGCCCGCGCCCTGGCGCTCGACCCCGAGGTGCTCGTCGCCGACGAGCCCACGAGCGCCCTCGACGTTTCGGTGCAGGCCCGCGTGCTCGAGCTGCTGCAGAACATCCAGAAGGAGAAGCAGTTCGCGACGCTGTTCGTGACGCACGACCTCGCCGTCGTCGACCTGCTCGCCGACCGCATCGCGGTGATGCAGCACGGAAAGATCGTCGAGCAGGGCACGAAGGAGCAGATCCTGCGCAACCCGAAGGATCCGTACACGCAGCGACTCCTGGCCGCTGTGCCGGTGCCCGACCCGGCCGAGCAGCGCCAGCGTCGCGAAGCGCGCAGCGCACTCCTCGCCGAGCAGGAGCGGTACCGCCCGGCCAGCTGAGAGCAGGTGCGAACGGATGCCCCGGCATCCGCGAGTAGAATGGGATGCCCCCTTTCTGGGGAGCATCCCATTCTTCTTCCTCAAGGACACCCTTATGGCGCACGCCCTCCGTCCGGATCTCCGCAACGTCGCTATCGTCGCGCACGTCGACCACGGCAAGACGACCCTCGTCGACGCCATGCTCCGCCA
Organism: Microbacterium sp. 70-16; assembly: GCF_001898315.1. Classification (GTDB taxonomy): domain Bacteria; phylum Actinomycetota; class Actinomycetes; order Actinomycetales; family Microbacteriaceae; genus Microbacterium. The sequence continues at coordinate 34,570 of NZ_MKTQ01000014.1, forward strand.
GACCGGATCGTTCGGCGAACACGCCCACGTCGAAGAGCGCGCGATGGACTCGAACGACCTCGAGCGTGAGAAGGGCATCACGATCCTCGCCAAGAACACGGCGATCACCTACAACGGCATCCACACCGAGGTGCCCGTGACGATCAACGTCATCGACACCCCCGGCCACGCCGACTTCGGTGGCGAGGTCGAGCGCGGTCTGTCGATGGTCGACGGCGTCGTGCTGCTCGTGGATGCCTCGGAGGGCCCCCTTCCGCAGACCCGCTTCGTGCTGCGCAAGGCGCTCGAGGCGAAGCTGCCGGTCATCCTGCTCGTCAACAAGACCGACCGTCCCGACGCCCGCATCGCCGAGGTCGAGGAAGAGGCGCACGATCTGCTGCTGGGTCTTGCCGGCGACCTGGTCGACGACGTGCCCGACCTCGACGTCGACGCGCTGCTGGACGTTCCGGTCGTGTACGCGTCGGGTCGCGCCGGCGCGGCATCCCGCAATCGTCCCGAGAACGGTGAGCTGCCCGACAACGCCGATCTCGAGCCGCTGTTCGAGGCGATTCTCGAGCACGTTCCCGCACCCGCGTACGACGACGAGGCGCCGCTGCAGGCGTGGGTCACGAACCTCGACTCGTCGCCGTTCCTGGGTCGCCTCGCCCTGCTGCGCGTCTTCAACGGCACGCTGAAGAAGGGCCAGACCGTCGCGTGGGTCCGTCATGACGGCTCGCACACGAACGCCCGCATCACCGAGCTGCTGAAGACGAAGGCGCTCGAGCGCTTCCCGGCCGAGTCGGCCGGCCCCGGCGACATCGTCGCGATCGCCGGCATCGAGGAGATCACGATCGGTGAGACAATCGCCGACCCCGACGACGTGCGCCCGCTGCCCGCCATCACGGTCGACGACCCCGCCATCTCGATGACGATCGGCACCAACACGTCGCCCCTCATGGGCAAGGTCAAGGGCCACAAGCTCACCGCCCGCATGGTGAAGGACCGCCTCGACCGCGAGCTCATCGGCAACGTGTCGCTCAAGGTCGTCGAGATCGGCCGCCCGGACGCCTGGGAGGTGCAGGGCCGCGGCGAGCTCGCTCTCGCGATCCTCGTCGAGAACATGCGCCGCGAGGGCTTCGAGCTCACGGTCGGCAAGCCGCAGGTCGTGACGCGTCGCGGCGAGGACGGCAAGCTCAAGGAGCCGTTCGAGCACCTGACGATCGACGCGCCCGAAGAGCACCTCGGCGCCATCACGCAACTCATGGCGGCGCGCAAGGGTCGCATGGACTCGATGGTCAACCACGGCACCGGCTGGGTGCGCATGGAGTTCGTCGTGCCCTCGCGCGGCCTCATCGGGTTCCGCAGCGAGTTCCTCACGATGACGCGCGGCACGGGCATCGCCAACGCGATCTCGCACGGCTACGACGACTGGGCCGGCCAGATCACGACGCGCCAGAACGGCTCGATCGTCGCCGACCGCTCGGGTGTCGTGACGCCGTTCGCGATGATCGCGCTGCAAGAGCGCATGAGCTTCTTCGTGCAGCCCACCGAAGAGGTCTACGAGGGCATGGTCATCGGCGAGAACTCGCGCGCCGACGACATGGACGTCAACATCACGAAGGAGAAGAAGCTCACGAACATGCGTTCGTCGACGTCGGACTCCTTCGAGTCGATGACCCCGCCGCGCACCCTGACGCTCGAGGAGTCGCTCGAGTTCGCCCGCGACGACGAATGCGTCGAGGTCACGCCCGAGAAGGTGCGCATCCGCAAGGTCGTGCTGGATGCCACCGAGCGCGGCCGCGCCGCCGCGCGCGCGAAGCGCCAGGACGCCTGAGGTCGCGCGCCCGCGCCGCGCGCGCTGAAGTTGGCGCGTGACGCGGGTATGGGACGCGCGTTGCCGCGTGTTGCGCCAACTTCCTTGAGTGGCGCTGCGCCGCGCGCGCTGAAGTTGGCGCGTCGCGCGGGTATCTCTCGGGAGTTCCCGCGTGTTGCGCCAACTTCGCGGGAGAGCGCACCGGGCCCACCGAGCAGGCGAGGGTCAGGCGCGGAGGATCTTCTCCATCGCCTTGCCCTTGGCGACCTCGTCGACGAGCTTGTCGAGGTAGCGGATCTGCTGCATCAGCGGGTCGGTGATCTCCTGCACCTTGACGCCGCAGACCACGCCCGTGATGAGGCTCGCGTTCGGGTTGAGTGAGGCATCCGCGAAGAAGTCGCGGAACCTCGTGCCGGATGCCACGTGCGCGTCGATCTCGCTCTGCGAGAAGCCCGTCAACCAGCGCGTGACCTCGTCGACGTCCTCCTTCGTGCGGCCGTTGCGCTCGACCTTGGAGATGTACAGCGGGTACACCGAGGCGAAGGTCATGTTGTAGACGCGTTCCATCCTGTCCATGCCCGCAAGGCTATCTCGCCGGCGCTAGGCTCTGGCGGGTGACGATGGATGCCGCGACTCGACGTGCGCTGCGTGACGGACTCGGGGTCGCGCTCGCGACGAGCGCGTACGGCATCTCGTTCGGGGCGCTCGCGGTGGCATCCGGCCTGGACATCTGGCAGACCTGCGTGCTGAGCCTCGTCATGTTCACAGGCGGATCGCAGTTCGCCTTCATCGGCGTCATCGGCGCAGGGGGACTCGCCGCGGCCCCCGCCGCGATCGCCTCGGCAGGACTGCTGGGCGTGCGCAACGTCGCGTACGGTCTGCGCATGGCCCCCGTCATCGGAACGACGCGGCTGCGCCGGCTCGTCGCGCCGCACTTCACGATCGACGAGTCCACCGCAGTCGCGCTCGCGCACACCGAGCCGCGGGCACGCAGTCTCGGCTTCTGGGTCACCGGCATCGGGATCTACCTCGGCTGGAACGTGACCACCCTGCTCGGTGCGCTCGTCGGCGACGTGCTGGGCGATCCACGCGCGTACGGACTGGATGCCGCGGCGGCGGCCGCCTTTCTCGCGCTGCTGTGGCCGAGACTGCGGCAGCGGCAGGCGATCGCCGTGGGCGTCGCTGCGGCGGTCGTCGCGGCGGCGCTGACGCCGGCGCTGATGGCGGGGATCCCGGTGCTCATCGCCGCGCTCGTCGCGGTCGTGGTGGGGTGGGCCAACTGGCTGGCCCCTCGACAGGCTCGGGGGTCACAAACGCGCGGGTCAGGGGAGCCCGACGACGTTCCCGAGTTGGGTGGTCTGCCGTGACGATGTGGACGGCGATCGCGCTGGCATCGGTCGTCTGCCTCGCGCTGAAGGCGGTGGGCTACCTGATCCCGCCGCGGTGGTTCGACGCGCCCGCGCCTTCGCGCATCATCGATCTGCTGACCGTCGCGCTGCTGGCGGCGCTCGTGGCGGTGCAGACGCTCGGCGTCGGACAGCAGATCGTCGTGGATGCCCGGGTGCCGGCCGTGCTCGTCGCGGCGGGACTGCTCGTGCTGCGTGCGCCGTTCCTCGTCGTCGTGATCGCCGCCGCCGTCGTCGCGGCGCTGCTGCGCCTGTGGGGCGTCGCCACCTGAGCAGCGCGACGCAGCCACACCCGTTCGCAGGGTACGCAGAGACCCGGCGCCTAGAATTGGCGCGTGGGTTTCTCCTGGACGCGGGTTGGCACGTGGGCGATCGCGGCGGTGATCGGAATCGTGTACGGCGTCGCCGGCACGATCGGTCAGGCCGCGATGTGGGGCCCGATCCCGCTCGGCCTGATCATCGCCGTCATCGGCGTCGGCGCGCTCATGCTCGCCGTACGCGTGCTGATCGCCGACCGGTGGGCTGCGCTCGCGACGGGGCTGGGCATCATGATCGCGTCACTGGTGTTCTCGGGCAAGGGTCCGGGCGGTTCGGTCGTCGTGCCGGCGCCGGCAGAGAACGAGGTGTCCACGGGCATCATCTGGACGATCGCCGTGCCCATCGTGACGGCGCTCATCGTGGCCTGGCCCGCGTTCGCGGCGCCGCGCACGTCGGATGTCACCGGCGACAGCACCGCCACCGGCGACACCACCGCCGCCGGCGACACCGCCACCGGCGGCGCGGAGCACCGTCCGCTGTAGCCACCCCGGGATAGACTCGGGGGGTGACATACGTGATCGCCCTCCCGTGCGTCGATGTGAAGGATCGTGCCTGCATCGACGAGTGCCCCGTCGACTGCATCTACGAGGGTGAGCGCTCGCTGTACATCCACCCTGACGAGTGCGTCGACTGCGGTGCCTGCGAGCCGGTGTGCCCCGTTGAGGCCATCTATTACGAAGATGACCTGCCCGACGAGTGGCAGGACTACTACACCGCCAACGTCGAGTTCTTCGACGACATCGGCTCGCCCGGCGGTGCCGCCAAGACCGGCGTGATTCCGAAGGATCACCCCATCATCGCCGCGCTGCCGCCGCAGGGACACTGACCTCGGATGGCCGTCCGCGACCTCGACGACTACCCGTGGGACGCCGTCGCACCCTACGCGAAGCGCGCCGCTGAGCATCCCGGCGGTCTCGTGGACCTCTCGATCGGGTCTCCGGTCGATCCCACGCCCGACATCGTCGCCGACGCGCTGCGCGCCGCAACCGACGCGCACGCCTACCCGCAGACGATTGGTACGACAGACCTGCGCGCGGCGATCGGCGCCTGGTATGCGCGGCGGCGCGGGGTTCCCGGAGTGACGGCCGCTGAAGTGCTGCCGACCGTCGGCTCGAAAGAGCTCGTCGCGCTGCTGCCGCTGCTGCTCGACGTCACGGCGGGCGACATCGTCGTGCATCCGCGTGCCGCCTACCCGACCTACGCCGTCGGCGCGAACCTCGTCGGCGCGACGCCGGTGGCATCCGACGACCCCGCGCAGTGGCCCGAGGGCACGAAGCTCATCTGGATCAACTCGCCGGGCAACCCTGACGGGCGCGTGCTCGGTGTCGCCGAACTGCGCGCCGCCGTCGCGCGGGCCCGCGAACTGGGTGCGGTCATCGCCTCTGACGAGTGCTACGCCGAGCTCGGCTGGGACGGCGATGCGGTGGATGCCGCCGGCGCCAGCAGCGTGCCGAGCGTGCTCGATCCGCGGGTGACAGACGGCGATCGCCGGGGCATCCTGTCGGTCTATTCGCTCAGCAAGCAATCGAACCTCGCCGGTTATCGCGCGGCGTTCATCGCCGGCGATGCCGATCTGCTCGCGCGGTTGCTGACAGCACGCAAGCACCTCGGGCTCATGCTGTCCGCTCCTGTGCAGGCCGCCATGACGGCGGCGCTCGGCGACGACGCGCACGTCGCCGCGCAGCGCGAGCGCTACCGCGCGCGACGCGCCGTGCTGCGGCCCGCTGTGGAGGCTGCGGGGTTCCGCATCGACCACTCCGAGGGCGGGCTCTACCTCTGGGCGACCGAGGGGGAGGATGCCTGGACCACGATGGGGCGCCTCGCGGAGCGGGGCATCCTGGCAGGCCCCGGCCACTTCTACGGCGAGCACTTTCCGCAGCACGTCCGGTTCTCGCTCACGGCGTCGGATGAGCGCATCGCCGCGGCGGCGGAGCGGCTTCGTTCGTAGGGTTCCTCTCACTGATCGCGCGTTCCTTTGGCATGGATCTGAGTAGGCCGTGAGGCGCACTAGGCTGTAAACGACCCCCGAAACGACCGCAAGGAGGCTTCGTGAGCGACACGGGAAACCCCCAGACCGCGACTGTCACGGTCGGCGACAAGACCGCACAACTTCCGATTCTGACCGGCACCGAGGGATCTCCCAGCGTCGACTTCTCGAGCTTCACGAAGCAGACGGGGCACACGTCGCTCGACTACGGGTTCGTCAACACGGCGGCCACCAAGTCGGCGATCACCTACATCGACGGCGATGCGGGCATCCTGCGCTACCGCGGCTACCCGATCGAGCAGCTGGCGAAGAACAGCACCTACCTCGAGGTCGCGTGGCTGCTGCTGTACGGCGAGCTGCCGACGGCCGACCAGCTGGCGAAGTGGGACGACGAGATCCGCCACCACACGCTGCTGCACGAAGACCTGAAGCGCTTCTTCTCGTCGCTGCCGCACACGGCGCACCCGATGTCGGTGCTGTCGGCCGCGACAGCCGCACTGTCGACGTACTACGAGGGGCAGTCCGACCCCAACAATCCCGAGCACGTTGAGCTCAACACGATCCGTCTGCTGGCGAAGCTGCCCGTTATCGCGGCATACGCGCACAAGAAGTCGATCGGTCAGGCGTTCCTGTACCCCGACAACACGCTGAGCTTCGTCGACAACTTCCTCAAGCTCAACTTCGGCAACCTCGCCGAGATCTACGAGGTCAACCCCGTCACTTCGCGGGCGCTCGAGCGTCTGCTGATCCTGCACGAGGACCACGAGCAGAACGCGTCGACCTCGACGGTGCGCCTGGTGGGTTCGACGGGGGCGAACCAGTTCTCGTCGATCTCGGCCGGCATCAACGCCCTGTACGGGCCGTTGCACGGCGGCGCGAACGAAGCGGTGCTCGACATGCTGGCGCGCATCCGTGACTCTGGCGAGAGCGTGCAGCGCTTCGTCGAGCGGGTCAAGAACAAGGAAGACGGCGTGAAGCTGATGGGCTTCGGGCACCGCGTCTACAAGAACTTCGACCCGCGTGCTCGCCTCGTCAAGGAGTCGGCCGACGAGGTCCTCGCCGAGCTCGGCGTGCACGACCCGCTGCTTGATCTCGCGAAGGAGCTCGAAGAGGTCGCCCTCAGCGACGACTACTTCAAGCAGCGTCGCCTGTACCCGAACGTCGACTTCTACACGGGCGTCATCTACAAGGCGATGGGCTTCCCGACGCGCATGTTCACGCCGCTGTTCGCGATCGGACGCCTGCCCGGCTGGCTCGCGCACTGGACCGAGATGCAGAACGACCCGCAGACCAAGATCGGCCGCCCGCAGCAGCTGTACACCGGCTCCGCGAAGCGCGACTACCCGGGCGCCTGACCCACAGGCTGACGTACCTGAGCGTGCCGGGCATCCTGACCCGGATCACTCCGCCGCGGCGTCATCCGGGCGAACGGTCGCGACGTAGTCGGGCACGTAGTTCTGCAGCTCGCGTGGTGGGCGCTCATATCCACGAGACGCCGGGCGCGGCGGGATCGCGATCGGGTCGCGCTCGACGGCTTGGTAGGGGATCTGCGACAGCAGATGGTGGATCATGTTGAGCCGCCCCCGCTTCTTCTCCTCGTTGTCGACCTCGAACCACCGCGCCTCGGGGATGTCGGTGTGCACGAACATTGTGTCTTTGGCACGCGAGTAGTCTTCCCACTTCGTGATCGACAGCACGTCATTGGGGGAGAGCTTCCACCGTCGCATCGGGTCTTCGTTGCGTGAGCGGAAGCGCTTCTCCTGCTCGACGTCCGACACGCTGAACCAGTACTTCAACAGGAGGATGCCGTCTTCGACGAGCATCCGCTCGAAGATCGGCGTCTGGTGCAGGAACCGGTGGTACTCCGCATTCGTGCAGTAGCCCATGACGTGCTCGACACCGGCACGGTTGTACCAGGATCGGTCCATCAGGACGATCTCGCCCGCAGCAGGCAGATGCGCGACATACCGCTGGAAGTACCACTGCGTCTTCTCGCGCTCGGTCGGCGTGGGCAGGGCGACCACCCGCGTGATGCGCGGGTTGAGATACTGCGAGACGCGGCTGATTGTCGAGCCCTTGCCCGCGGCATCGCGCCCCTCGAAGATCACGATGATGCGCGCGCCGGATGCCTGCACCCACGCCTGCATGTCGACGAGCTGCGCCTGCAACGCCTTCAGTTCGCGTTCGTAGACCTTCTTCTTCAGCCGCTCACTCATGTGCTGAGCGTACTCACGCTCAGGCGTGCAGCGCCTCGTTGAGCGTCACACCGGTGCCCTCGCGGCGCACGGCCTCGATCGCGCCCGAGAGCGAGTTGCGGCGGAACAGGATGCCGTTCTGACCTGACAGCTGCGCGCCCTTGACGATCGGGCGCGTGCCGTCGTGCAGCGGCGCCTCGTTCGCGAGCACGATCTTCGACCCGGCCGTGACGTACAGGCCCGCCTCGACGATGCAGTCGTCGCCGAGCGAGATGCCGATGCCGGCGTTCGCCCCGAGCAGGGTGCGCGCGCCGATCGACACGCGGTGCGTGCCGCCGCCCGAGAGCGTGCCCATGATCGACGCGCCGCCGCCGATGTCCGAGCCGTCGCCGACGACGACACCCTGCGAGATGCGGCCCTCGATCATGGATGCCCCGACCGTGCCCGCGTTGAAGTTGACGAAACCCTCGTGCATGACGGTCGTGCCCGGCGCGAGGTGCGCGCCGAGGCGCACGCGCGAGGCATCCGCGATGCGCACACCCGCCGGCACGACGTAGTCGGTGAGGCGGGGGAACTTGTCGAGCCCCTGCAGTTGGATGCCGGCGCGCTGCAGTTGCGGGCGCAGCCGCGCGAAGGCGTCCGGGTGCACCGGACCGGCGTTCGTCCACGCGACGTTGGGCAGATGACCGAAGATCCCCGTGAGGTTGAGCTCGTTCGGCGCGACCAGCAGGTGCGACAGCGCGTGCAGACGCAGGTACGCATCGCTCGTGGCCTGCGGTGGGGCATCCAGGTCGATCTGCACGACGACGACCTCGACGCTCACGTCGCGGCGCTCGTCGCTGCCCGCGGACGCCGCGAGCTCCGTCGTGTCGACCTCGTCGGGCGCCGTGCCGAGTGCCGGCGCGGGGAACCAGGTGTCGAGCACCGTGCCGTCACCGGCGATCGTGGCGAGGCCGGCGCCCCACACCCAGCGCTGTTCGCGGAAAGTCGAGTCGGTCATGCCCTCCAGCGTATCGGGGCCGGGCGGCGGACACGGCGCTGGGCACGGCGCCGCTGGATAGACTCGAGGGCATGCCTCGCCTGGATCTCTCTGCCGGATCTGTCGACCTCACACGCGCGATCTGCGACATCCCGAGCGTCTCGGGCGACGAGCAGACCCTCGCCGACGCGATCTTCGCCGAGATCGACCCGCTCGACCACCTCGAGGTGTACCGCGACGGTGACACGATTGTCGCCCGCACGAACCTCGGGCGCGCGCAGCGGGTCGTCATTGCCGGCCACATCGACACCGTCCCGATCAACGCGAATCTGCCCACGCGCGTCATCGAGCAGGACGGCGAGCCGTACCTGTGGGGCCGCGGCGCGGTCGACATGAAGGGCGGCACCGCGGTGCAGTTGAAGCTCGCCGCCGAGCTTGTCGCACCCCGCGTCGACATCACCTGGATGTGGTACGACCATGAAGAAGTGGATGCCGACCTCAACGGCCTGACGCGGCTCGCGCGCACGCGCCCCGATCTGTTCGCGGGCGACTTCGCGATCCTCGGCGAGCCCTCGAACGGGCAGGTCGAAGGCGGCTGCAACGGCAACCTGCGGGCGATCGTCCGCACCCACGGCGTGCGCTCGCACAGCGCGCGCGCCTGGATGGGCGAGAACGCGATCCACGCGGCCGCGCCGATCCTCGCCCGCCTGGCCGAGTACCGGCCGCGCGAGATCGAGGTCGAGGGCCTCGTCTACCGCGAAGGCCTCAACGCCGTCCGCGTCTCGGGCGGTGTCGCCGGAAACGTCATCCCCGACCTGTGCGAAGTCGAGGTCAACTACCGCTTCGCACCGAGCCGCACGCTCGAGAAGGCCGAAGCACACGTGCGTAGCGTGCTCGAGGGCTTCGAGGTCGAGATCGTCGACCGCGCCGCCGGCGCGCGGCCGGGGTTGGATGCCCCGCTCGCGCAAGAGTTCCTGGCCGCGGTCGGAGCCGAGCCGCGACCGAAGTACGGCTGGACCGACGTCGCACGCTTCTCGGCCATGGGCGTGCCGGCCGTCAACTACGGGCCCGGCGACCCGAGTCTTGCCCACCACGACCACGAGCGCGTGTCGTTCGCGCAGATCGAGGACGTCGAGCGCGGACTGCGCGCGTGGCTGACCGCCCCGTGACCAGCGATACTCTGCTCGCGGCGGCACGACGAACCCGCCTGCACCCCGCCCTCGCGGTCGGGATCGTCTACGTCATCGCCCGGCTGATCACGACGACCTTCCTGATCATCGGGGTCGAGATCGCGAACCGCGAGTCCGGCGGAGGAGAGTCGCTGCAGTCGCTGTCGATGCGGTGGGACGGGCAGTGGTACTGGTTGGTGGCGGACTCCGGCTACCCGAGCACACTGCCGCTTGACGGCGACGGCAATGTCACCCAGAACGCGTGGGCGTTCCTGCCGCTGTACCCGGCGCTGATGCGCGTGTTCGCGGTCGTGTTCGGCGGTCAGTACCCGGTCGCGGCGGTCTTCATCTCGCTCGTCGCGGGCTACCTGGCGTGCCTCGTCTTCTTCCATCTGCTGCGCGACTCGCTCGGCCGCACCGCCGCGATGTGGGCGGTCGCGCTGTTCGCCGCGGGGCCACTAGCGGTGCTGTTCCAGATGGCGTATGCCGAGAGCCTGTTCCTGCTGTGGCTGATGCTTGCCCTGCTGGCGCTCGTCCGCCGCCGATTCGGGTGGCTGCACGCGCTCATCCCGCTCATGGGATACACGCGGCCGGGGGTGCTCGCGTTCGCACTGCTGCTCGGGCTCTACGGCATCCGGCGGTGGCTGCGGCGTCGCGACGACCCGCTGCCGGCGACGCAGGTCGTGCACATCGTGATGCTGGGGTTGCTCGCCGCCGTCGTCGGGTTCTCATGGCAGGTGATCGCCGGAATCGTGACCGGCGACCCGTCGGCGTATCTCGAGACCGAGTTGTCGTGGCGGCGGGGCTGGACCGGCGGCGACGGCACGTTCGTGCCGCTGTCGGGCTTCATCGAGGCATCCGCCATCTGGTTCCGCATCTGGGGACTGCCCGAAGTTCTCGGCTATGTCACACTCGGCGTGCTCGTCGTCGGCGTCGCCGCCGTGCTGCTGCTCGAACCGCACGTGCGCCGCCTCGACACCGAACTGCGACTGTGGTCGGCGAGCTACCTCACCTATCTGCTGCTGGTGTTCTTCCCACAGTCGAGCATCTTCCGTCTGCTGTTGCCGCTCGCGCCGCTGTACGGGGCGGTGGCCGTGCCCAAGAGCACGGCCTGGCGCGTGTCGATGCTCGTGCTCGGGCTCGTCGGTCAGTGGTGGTGGATCTACGAGATGCTCGTGCAGGGCAAGACGTTCGCCCAGATTCCGTGACGCCCGCATGACGCCGCGCGACGCCGCGCGACGCCCCACGGCGGGGCGTGTCGCAGGTGGGCACCCGTGTCTGCGGGAACCGGTAAACTTGGAGTGTTGTCCGCAGAGGAAAAGGAGCCCGCAATGGCAGCCATGAAGCCGCGAACCGGAGACGGACCTATGGAGGCCGTGAAGGAGGGGCGCCTGATCATCGTGCGTGTTCCCCTCGAGGGCGGTGGACGCCTGGTCGTTTCGGTGAACGACGACGAGGCCAAGGAACTCCACGGCGTGCTCGGCGAGGTCGTCGGCGCCGCCTGACCTCCCTTCTGTCGCGTGCGAACGGCCGGTCTTCGGACCGGCCGTTCGCAGTATCTGCGGTCGTGCGCTCAGCGCGCGTCGGCGGCCACGGTCGTCAGCTGCAGCAGGCCCTCGCCGACGATCGAGAGGGCACCGAGGACGGCGGGGGAGTTCTGCGTCTCTTGGATGAGCGAGCGATACGCGCTGGTGAGCGGGTCACGGCGCACCGGGTCGGCGACGGCGCCACCGGCGAGCACCCGCGGCACGAGTACCGTGCCCCCGGCGCGGACGAGGCGCAGCCCGTGCTCGACGTACTCGATGACGCCTTCGGGGTCGGCGTCGACGAGGACGATGTCGTACGAGGCCTCGTTCATGCGCGGGAGCACGTCGGCGGCGCGTCCGGTGATGAAGCGTGCACGGGCGGGCGCGATCTTGGCATCCGCGAACGCCGTGCGCGCCGCGGCGAGGTGCTCGGGTTCGTTGTCGATCGTGGTCAGGGTGGCGCGCGGCGAACCGTGCATCAGCCACAGTCCCGAGACTCCGGCGCCCGTGCCAATCTCGACGATGTTGAGCGCCGACGTGGCGGCGGTCACGACCGCGATCTGTGCGCCGACGGCGGGGCTGATGGGGTCGGCGCCGAGTTCGACGGCGCGTGCGCGCGCCCGCTCGATCGTCTCGGGTTCGACGGTGGCCTCGAGGGCGTAGCGACGGATCGCGTCTGATTCGGCCATGAGCACTCCTTTCCGCCCAGCGTACGGTGCCGGTGCGCTCTGACACGGCAGGCGCACGGGTAACCTTGAGGCATGTTCTTCGGCTACGACATGGAGAAGTTTCTCCTGCTCCTCGTCGTCGCCGCGCTGCTGATCGGCCCGGAGCGTCTGCCGAAATACGCGGCGGGGCTGTCGAAGCTCACCGTCCGCGCCCGCGAGTGGCTCTCCGGCGCGCGCACGCGCGTCAAGGAAGAGATGGGCGACGACTTCGACGACATCGAGTGGCGCAAGCTCGACCCGCGTCAGTACGACCCGCGCCGGATCATCCGCGACGCACTGCTCGACGACGCGCCCGTACCTGTCGTGCAGGCGGCCGCCGCCGGTGCGGTCGTGTCGCAGGCCGCGGCGCCTGCAGCGCAGGCGTCCGCCGCCGTCTTCACTCCCTCGGCGGACGTGCCGTTCGACGAGGAAGCCACCTGAGGCAGCCGCGGTCAGCGCGGGCTGAACGGCAGCGAGCGACCCGCGAGACCGCGGGGGGTGCGCGCCAGCGCGTCCGCGACGTGCGCGATGGCTTGCGCCGCGGCATCCGCCGGGTCGCCGATGACGACCGGCACGCCCTCGTCGCCGCCGCGGCGCAGCGCGACACTGAGTGGCACCGAGCCGAGAAGGGGAACCTCGGTGGCATCCGTCGACAGCGCGGCGGCGACGGCCGCACCGCCGCCCGAGCCGAATAGGTCGAGCGTCGTGCCGTCGGGCAGTGTCATGGCGGCCATGTTCTCGACGACGCCGATCACGCGCTGACCGGTCTGTCCTGCGACGAGACCGCTGCGGACGGCGACGTCGGATGCCGCGGTCTGCGGCGTCGTGACGACGAGCACGTCAGCGTGGGGGAGCAGTTGCCCGACCGAGATCGCGACGTCGCCCGTGCCGGGCGGCATGTCCAGCAGCAGGATGTCGAGGTCGCCGAAGAAGACGTCGGTGAGGAACTGCTGCACCGTGCGGTGCAGCATCGGCCCGCGCCACGCGACGGCGGATGCCGGCTGGTCGCGCGGCAGGAACATGCCGATCGAGATCGTCTTCACGCCGTAGGCGACGGGCGGCAGCATGAGGTCGTCGATGCGTGTCGGCTGCGGCGGCAGTCCGTCGGGCTCGACGAGGCCGAGGAGCGCGGGGATCGAGAACCCGTGCACGTCGGCGTCGATGAGGCCGACCGCGAGGCTCCGCTCCGCGAGCGCGACGGCGAGGTTGGCCGTGAGCGTCGACTTGCCGACACCGCCCTTGCCACTCGTGACGGCGATCACGCGGGTGAGCGAGTCGGGGCCGAACGGCATGACGCGGGTGCGGCCGCCACGCAACCGCTCGGTGAGCGCGGCGCGCTCGGCGGGCGTCATGACGCCGACGGTGAGCTCGACCGTGGTGACGCCGGGGACGGACGCCGCGGCATCCCGCACGTCACGCTCGATGCGGGCCGCCGCGGGGCATCCGACGATCGTCAGCGCGATCGCGACGTGCGCCGTCGAGCCGTCCACACGCACGTCGCGCACCATATCGAGCTCGGCCAGAGGCCGGCGGATCTCGGGGTCGGTGACCGCCCCGACGGCGCGACGGACGTCGTCGGCGGTGCCCGCGGCGCTCACGGCGCCTCGGTGGTCTTTGTGGCCGGCTGCTCGCGCGCGTCGAGCTGTTCGAGCAGCGCCTTGAGCTCTTGGCGCAGCACATCGCGGGTGACGACCTGCTCGGAGACATCGGTCAGCGCCATGCGCAGCGCGACGACCTCACGGGCCAGATACTCGGTGTCGGCGAGGTTGCGCTCGGCGCGCTGCCGATCCTGCTCGATCTGCACCCGGTCGCGGTCATCCTGCCGGTTCTGCGCGAGCAGGATCAGGGGAGCGGCATACGACGCCTGCAGCGACAGGATGAGGGTGAGGGCGGTGAAACCCAGCGCGGCGGAGTCGAACCGCCACCAGCCGTTCGCCTCGGCGAGCACCGTGTAGGTCATCCAGATCAGGCAGAACAGCGTCAGCATGAGCAGGAACGCGGGCGTGCCCATCGCGCGGGCGATCCACTCGGTGAAGCGTCCGAACCGGTCGCGGGAGGGGCGCGGCGTGCGCGTCAGGACGCCCGAGCGCCCGCGCGGAGCCTCGAGGGTGACTTTGGGCGTGCGCGCCATCATCGGGCGACCCCCTGTGCCGGCTGAACCTGATCACCGTCGTGCGAGCGCCAGTCCTCGGGCAGCAGGTAGTCGAGCACGTCGTCGATGCTGACCGCGCCGACGAGGCGGTGGGCCTGGTCGACAACGGGGAGCGACACGAGGTTGTAGCTGGCGAGCATGCGCGCGACTTCGGCGGCTGAAGCGGTCGCCGGCACCGGGTCGACCGTGTCGTCGATGATCGAGCCCAGGCGCTCGTGCGGGGGATACCGCAGCATGCGCTGGAAGTGCACCGTCCCCAGCAGCCGGCCCGTCGGCGTCTCGTACGGCGGCAGTGTCACGAACACGGCGGCAGCGAGGGCAGGATGCAGCTCGTGGCGGCGGATCAGTGCGAGCGCCTCGGCGACCGTGGCATCCGCCGACAGCACGATCGGTTCGCTCGTCATGAGACCACCGGCCGTGTCGGGGCCGTACTTCAGCAGTGCGCGGACGTCTTCGGCCTCCTCGGGCTCCATGAGCTCGAGCAGCTCTTCGCGCTGGTCCTCGGGCAGCTGGGCGAGCACGTCGGCGGCGTCGTCGGGCTCCATCTGATCGAGGATGTCGGCGGCGCGCTCGTCACCGAGGGCCTCGAGGATGTGCACCTGGTCGTCTTCGGGCATCTCTTCGAGGGCATCCGCGAGGCGGTCGTCGCTGAGCTCTTCGGCGACTTCGAGCAGCCGCTCGTCGGGCAGGTCGAGCAGTGTATTGGCGAGGTCGGCGGGCTTGAGCTCGGAGTAGGTAGCCACCAGCTGCTCGGCGGACTGGGCTCCGCCGGGCGCGAGGTCCTCGCGCACGTCCTGCCAGTCGGCGAACGTCGTCGGGCCCTTCGCGAACGGGGAGGCGCTGGTCTTGGGCTTGCGCAGGAACAGTTGGCCGATGTCCCATTCGCCGAGTCGGTCGCGTTCGATCGCGACATCCTCGATGACGGCCTCGCCCGAGCCGTCGGTGAAGAACACCTTGCGGCCGAGGAGCTCGGTCATGACGCGCACCTCGCCGCCGCGCTGCTGGAAGCGGCGCACGTTGATGAGTCCGGTCGTGATGACCTGGCCCGCGGCGATCGAGGTGACGCGTCCGATCGACATGAAGACGTGCCGGCGGCCGGGGATCTCGACGACGAGCCCCACGACGCGGGGCGGATCGTCTTTTCGGTAGATGACGACGACGTCCCGGACTTTGCCGAGCCGGTCGCCCGCGGGGTCGAAGACGGAGCAGCCGACCAGGCGTGCCACGAAAACCCTCTGCGTACTCACTGCTCCAGCGTAGCCCGCGGGGAGGCCCCGTTGCGGGCCGTCGAAGCACGGCGGATGCCCCGTGTCGCGTGACAAGATGGACGGATGAGCATGATGGGCGGTACTCCGCAGGAGCACGGTGAGAAGATCGCCGACTACCCGACGTATCAGGGCGCGCAGCAGGCCGTCTCGCAGCTCATCGCGGCCGACATCCCGGCCCGCGACATCGCGATCGTCGGGCACGGGCTGCGGTCGATCGAGACCGTCACCGGACGTCTCGGCTACGCGGCCGCGGCGCGCTCGGGCGCGATCAACGGCATCCTGCTGGGTCTGCTGTTCTCGGCCATTTTCGTGCTCGGCACGCCCAACGCCGCCATCCAGCTGTTCGTCGGTGTGATGTTCGTGGGCATCGCGATCGGCATGCTGCTGAGTCTCGTCACCTACGCCCTGCTGCGTCGCCGCCGCGACTACACGTCGGTCACGCAGGTGATCGCCGACCGCTACGAAGTGACGGTGCTGCCGCGTAGCATCCACCGTGCGCGCGAGATCGTGGGGCACACGGTGGTGCCCGTCGCACCGCCCGTGGTGGACCTCTCGACCCCGCCGCAGTACGGCGAGCGGATCGACCCGGCTGCGGGTGCCGAGGGGCCGGGGGTCGCGTCGTCGCCGGGGGAGCAGCCGACCGAACCCGCGCCGCGCGGCACCGACGACACCCCGTGACGATGGTCGAGGTCGCGCTGCCGAGCGGCACCGTCGCGATCCCGCTCGAACTCGAAATGCCGGCGTCCTCGCCGGCCGCGGTGGTCGCGCTCGCGCACGGTTCTGGCTCGGGGCGCGAGCACCCGTTCCTCGTGGGGCTCGCCGCGGCGCTGCGCGAGGCCGGCTACGCGACGGCGCGGTTCGACTTCCCGTACCGCGCCGCGGGTCGACGGATGCCCGGGCCCGCCGCACACGCGATCGCCACGTGGTCGGCGGTGACGGCGGAACTCGCCCGGACGCTGCCGGCTGTGCCGTTCGTCGCCGCGGGCAAGTCGTACGGCGGACGCATGGCATCCATGGCTGCCGCCGACGGTGTCATCGACCCGGCCGCCCTCGTCTACCTCGGCTACCCGTTCCACCCGCCCGGCAAGCCGGAGGCCCCCCGCGGTGCGCATCTGCCGGCGATCGCGGCGCCGCAACTATTCGTCGAGGGCACGACCGACCCGTTCATCCAACCGCTCGACCAGTTCACCGACGCGGTCGCCACCTGTCAGGATGCCGAGATCGTCTGGATCGCCGGTGGCGGGCACTCGTTCGAGATGAAGGGCGCCCGCCGGCCCGCCGACGAGGTCGGCGCGCTGATCGCGGCATCCGTCCTGCAGTTCCTGCGGACGCGCGTGGCCCCGCCTGCTCGCGGCTAGCGCGAAGCCACCCCGCGGGTCAGCGCAAGCGCGCGATCCACGCCTCGACGTCGTCGGCGGTGCGCGGGATGCCTGCGGAGAGGTTCTCGACGCCGTCGGCGGTCACCAGGACGTCGTCTTCGATACGCACGCCGATGCCGCGGTACTCCTCGGGAACGGTCAGGTCGTCGATTTGGAAGTAGAGCCCGGGCTCGATCGTGAAGACCATGCCTTCTTCGAGCACGCCGTCGTAGTACATCTCGCGCCGCGCCTGCGCGCAGTCGTGCACGTCGAGGCCGAGGTGGTGGCTCGTGCCGTGCACCATATAGCGGCGGTGCTGGCCGCCCTTGTCGGCATCCAGTGCCTCCTCGGCGGTCACCGGCAGCAGGCCCCACTCGGCGGTGCGTGCGGCGATGACGGCCATCGCCGCTTCGTGCACGGCGCGGAAGCGCACGCCCGGCTTCGCGACGGCGAAGGCGGCGTCGGCGGCCTCACGGACCGTCTCGTAGACCTTGCGCTGCACGTCGGTGAACGTGCCCGACACGGGGATGGTGCGGGTGATGTCGGCCGTGTAGAGGCTGTCGACCTCGACACCGGCGTCGACGAGGATGAGGTCGCCGGGCACGACCGCGCCGTCGTTGCGGGTCCAGTGCAGGTAGCACGCGTGCGGGCCGGATGCCGCGATCGTGTCGTACCCCTCGCCGTTGCCCTCGGTGCGGGCCCGGTGGTGGAAGACGCCCTCGACGGCGCGCTCTCCGCGCGGGGTCGCGATGATGCGGGGCAGATCGGCGACGATGTCGTCGAACCCGCGCGCGGTGACCTCGACGGCGAGGCGGAGCTGTTCGATCTCGTAGGCATCCTTGACCAGGCGCAGCTCCGACACGAACCGCGTCAGATCGGCGTCTTCGTCCAGCACGAGGTCGTCCGCGGTCGCGGTGAAGTCATCGATGTGCGCCGTCGCGACGCCGAGGTCGGAGGCCACACCGTCCAGCGCCGGGCGCGGGCCGATCCAGAACTCGCCGATCGTCGCGTCGCCGTAGAACTCCGCCGTCGTGCGGTCAGCGCGTTCGCGGAGATACAGCGTCACGTCGTGGCCGGCCTCGGTCGGGTCGAACACCAGCACCGAATCGGGCACAGCGTCGCTTGCCCACCCGGTGAGGTGCGCGAACGCGGAGTGCGCGCGGAACGGGTAGTCGGTGTCGTTCGAGCGCTGCTTGTAGCCGCCCGCGGGCAGCACGAGCCGCTTGCCGGGGAAGGCCGCCGAGACGGCGTCGCGGCGCGCGGCGGCGAACGGAGCCTGCGCCCGCTGCGGCGGCGTGCCGCCCTGCCGCGGCGCCCACCCGGTCGAGATCGCGTCGAGGAACCCGCGCGGGAAGGGCTGCTTGCGGTTCTGGTTCTCGGTGGGGGTGTCGGCGGTGGTGGCGCCCTCGGGAGCGATCGTGTCGGACTCGTTCGTGCTCATGCATCCAGTGTCCCACTTCGTCCGTCGGGCGGGATGCCGAGCGGTCAGCCGGCGGGCTCGAACTGCACGACGAGGGGACGGTGGTCGCTGCCGCTGTCATCGAGCGAGCCCAGCACGACAGATCCGGTCGCCGTCCAGGCACCCGTCGCCAGAACGTGATCGATGGGGGTGCCCACGAGTTCGGGCCACGACGTCGACCACGTGCCGACGGCGCCCGTGCCGGTGGCGGAGGCGGCATCGTGGCACCGCCCGAGATCGGCGTCGTCGACGCCGAGGCGGGCCATGTTGTCGACCGTCGCGTTGAAGTCGCCCGCCATGATGACGTTGTCGCTGGCGCATTGGTCGGCGAGCCAGGTCAGATCGCTGCGCCAATGGTCCATGTCGTCCTGCCGCGGAGCGACGGCGTGGGCCGCGACGATCGTCGGGCCGTTGCCGTCGACGGGCATCGCGACGACGGTCGGCACGGTCGTCGTGTTGCTCGCGTCGCCCGAGGTCGATTCGACGACGGCGTAGTCGCCCAGCGATGGCGAGATCAGCAGCGTGGTCGAGTTCGCCGCCCAATCGGGGTACCCCTCGAGTTCGCCGAAGTTCTCATGGTGCGCCCACATCGGCGAGCCCATCTCGCGCATCGCGACCGCGACGGCCTCGCCGGTCTCGATCGTCGTCTCGGGCAGCGCGACGATGTCGGCCTGCATCGCGATCGCGGTCTGCGCGATCAGGTAAGCGTCGGTCGCGTCACCGGCGGTGTTCCACGTCATCACTCGGATCGCGGTGTCGGTCTTCAGTGGAAGAGCCTCACTGCCCAGCCCACGGGATGCCAGGATGCCGCCGTTCGCGATCGCTGCGATCGCCGCGATGATCGCGATGGATGCCGCGAACGCGCGCAGCGGTCGGATGAGCGCGACCAGCAGCATCAGCACGCACACGGCGGCGAACGCGACGACCATCACGCCCCGCAGCGACACGATCTGCGCGAACGGGAAGGTGCGCTCAAGGCGGAAGAACTGCGGCCAGGTGACCACCGCGGCGACGATGGCTCCCAGCACGGTCAGCAGGAGTCCGAGCAGTCGCAACACGTCGGCGACTCTACGTGAGCAGGCTGAGAAGACCGTGCATTCCGCTGCGCGTATGTGTCGCCTGCGCCCTCCGCAGGCTGGTGCCGGATACGCTCGGAGGATGGCGCCGCACGGGACTTTCCGCGGTCCGAGTGACCTTCACCTGCACTCGGACCACTCCGACGGCACCGAGCCGCCGGCAGCCGTCATGGCCGCCGCGCATCGCGCAGGTCTGCGCACAGCAGCGCTCACCGACCACGACACGACGTCGGGCTGGGCGGAAGCGGGCGAAGCCGCGACCTCGCTCGGCATGACGCTGCTGCCCGGGATGGAGCTGTCCGCGCGACACGAGTGGCGCAGCGTCCACGTGCTCGGCTATCTCTTCGATCCCGACGATGCGGGCGTACGCGCCCTCACCGATCGGATCCGCACGTCGCGCCTGACCCGCGCCCGAGAGATGGCGGAGCGCATCGGGCGCGACCTCGATCTCACGTGGGAGGACATCGAGGCGCAGACCGCCGAAGGCGCGACGGTGGGCCGCCCGCATCTCGCCGACGCGCTCGTCGCGAAGGGGCTCGTCCGTGATCGGGGCGAGGCGTTCGCGGGCATCCTGCACCCGGGCAGCGACTACTACGTCGCGCTGTACGCACCCGATCCCGTCACGGCGGTCGCAACGATTGCGGATGCCGGGGGAGTGCCGATCATCGCGCATCCGGCCGGGCGCGCGGGACTGCTGCCGGATCGCGTGACGACGGCGATGCTCGATGCGGGACTCGCGGGCTTCGAGCTCGGTCACCGCGAGAACGCGGAGCCGGCGCTGGCCCGCCTGCGCGCGCTCGTCGCGCGCCGCGATCTCATCGTGACGGGGTCGAGTGACTACCACGGGGCCGGCAAACCGAACCAGCCCGGAGAGTTCACGACGAGCGACGACATGGTTGCGCGGATCATCGCCCGCGCTACAGGAAGCGCCCCCGTCTTTCCGTGAGGAAGGACGAGGGCGCCTCTCGACAAGACCTCGGTCAGGCGAGCGCCTTGGCCTTGAGCGCCTCGAACTCGGCCTGCGTGATGGCGCCCGAGTCGAGCAGGCTCTTGGCCTGCGCGATCTGGTCGGGCGCGCTGGTTCCCGCGACCGACTTGATGTAGTCATCCTGCGCGGCCTTGTACTGCTGGGCTGCGACGGCCTGACGCTCACCCATGCTGCCGCCACGGGTGATGAGGTAGACCAGCGCTGTGATGATGGGGAAGAAGATCAGGAACAGGATCCAGATCGCCTTGCCCCAGCCGCCGAGCTTGTTGTCACGGAAGATGTCGCCGACGATCGCGAAGAGCGCGAACAGGTACGACACGAAGATGAACACGGCGAAGAACCACCAGATGAGGTCCCAGAACGAGCCCCAGAACCCTTGGTATTCGACGGTGGCGTCGATGAAGCGCATGACGTGCCTTTCAGGAGGATGCGGGGGCACAGCGCCACCCGCTGCTCACACTAGCGAGGTCGCGGTGCGGCACGCATTTGTTCTCGCCCGTCGCGGGGGAGAAGCCTGATCAGACGCCCGCGACGGGCGCGCCGCCCGTCGAGCCGCCGCGGCGGCGACGACGGCGACGCGCCGGAGCCGGGCGGCCGTCGTGGTGCTCGCGGCCTTCACCGTCGTGCGTACCCGTGCCGTCGGCGGAGCGATCCGCGGTGGCGACAGGGGCGGATGCGGAGGCATCCGCTTCGCCGGCTGCGCCCTCGGCGAACGTCGAGCCGACCGGTGTCGCACCCGAGCGACGGCGGCGGCGACGACGCGAGCCGCCCTCGTCCGTGCCCTCGGCGGCGGCATCGGCCGCGCGGGCGGGCTGCTGCGTGCGGATCGTGCCGGTCTTGGCAGCCTTCGCGATGCGGCCCTTCGTGCCGGCGGGGATGTCGAGGTCGGTGAACAGGTGCGGGCTCGACGAGTACGTCTCGACGGGCTCGGGCTGGCCGAACTCGAGGGCGCGGTTGATGAGGGCCCACTTGTGCAGGTCCTCCCAGTCGACGAACGTGACGGCGATGCCGGTCTTGCCTGCACGGCCGGTGCGCCCCGCGCGGTGCAGGTAGGTCTTCTCGTCGTCGGGGATCGTGTGGTTGATGACGTGGGTGACGTCGTCGACGTCGATGCCACGGGCGGCGACATCGGTGGCGATGAGGATGTCCTTCTTGCCGGCCTTGAACGCGGCCATCGAGCGCTCGCGCGCCTCCTGGCTCATGTCGCCGTGCACGGCGCCTGCGTTGAAGCCGCGGTCGTTGAGCTCGTCGACGAGGCGCTGCGCGGCACGCTTGGTGCGCGTGAAGACGACCGTCTTGCCGCGGCCCTCGGCCTGCAGGATGCGCGCGATGATCTCGTCCTTGTCGAGCGAGTGCGCGCGGTAGACGAGGTGCTTGATGTTCGCCTGCGTGAGGCCCTCGTCGGGGTCGGTCGCGCGGATGTGGATGGGGTTCGACATGAACCGGCGCGCGAGCGCGACGATTGGCCCCGGCATCGTCGCGGAGTACAGCATCGTGTGCCGGACGGGCGCGACCTTCGAGAAGATCTTCTCGATGTCGGGGAGGAATCCGAGGTCGAGCATCTTGTCGGCCTCGTCGAGCACGACCTCGGTCGCGTGCGACAGGTCGAGCAGGCGCTGGTTGTTCAGGTCGATGAGACGTCCGGGCGTGCCGACGACGATCTGCGCACCGGCCTTGAGCTGGTCGATCTGGCCCTCGTACGCCTTGCCGCCGTAGATCGCGACGACGCTCGTCGAACGGTTCGAGGTGAGCATGTCCATGTCTTCGTAGACCTGGACGGCGAGCTCTCGCGTCGGGACGACGATGAGGACCTTGACGCCGGGCTCGGGGTTCGGCCCGAGGCGCTGCACGACGGGGATGCCGAAGCCGAAGGTCTTGCCGGTGCCGGTCTTGGCCTGGCCGATGATGTCCTGGCCGGGAAGACCCAGGGGGATGGTCTGCTCCTGGATGGGGAAGGCATCCACGATGCCCTTCGCCGCGAGCGCCTCGACGATGTCGGCGTCCACGCCCATGTCTGCGAATGTCGTCACAATACGTGCCTGTCTGGCGGTGAGAAGCCGCCGGGTGAGAAGTCCACGCCCTTCACTCAGCCACAGGCGCGGTGGCCCCGATCCGTCGCCGGGACCGTTCCAGCCTACCGGAGAGCGATCTGGCTGCCCCGGCGGCGCGCAGGCACCGCATAGGCTGTCAGGGTGGTGACCTGGCCCTGGCAGCGCAATCGCACCACCGCACGCACCCTGAAGGTGCGCTCGCGGGGGGACTTCGGCGACGTCAATCGCGTCGACTTCGAAGAGCTCGCGCCCGACGTCGACACCTTCCTCGGGCAGGCCGCGTACCTGCAACTGGGCTACTTCGAGACGCTCAGCCACCTGATCGCGCCGACGCCCGAGCTCTCGCAGAAGGAGTCGCTGTCGCTCGCGGCCGGTGCCGCCCTGCTCAAGCACCGTGAGCTCGTCGCGGTCGTGCGCGAGCGCGGCGATGACCCGACGGCCATCATGCTGCCGTTCCGCGAGCCGCTGGATGCCTATCGGGGTGCGACGCGCGGCGCGCGTCCGCTCGAGACGATGCTCTCGGTGCACGTCACGGCGGGCATGCTCGACGACTTCTACATCGCGCTGTCGGCGAGTTTCGGTGCGACGGGCGACCGCGTCGCGCAGATCCTGCGCGGCGACGACGAACGTCAAGCGCTCGCGCGCATCATCACCGAGGCGATCGACGCCGACGCCGAGTGGCGGTCGCTGCTGTCACTGTGGGGCAGGCGCCTCGTCGGCGACACGCTGCTGGTCGCGCGTGGCGCCCTGCGGCCGCACACGCTGGATGCCGCCGAGGAGAAGCGCGTCGAGCCGGTGTTCACCGACCTGCTCGCCGGCCACTCGCGCCGCATGGCGGCACTGGGCTTGGATGCCTGAGGGCTTGGACGCCTGAGCTCGGGTCCGCGCGTCAGGAGATCTTCAGTCGCAGCCGCTCACGCGCGTCGTGCGTGGCGCGCGTGCGCGTCAGCGCGATCAGCGCGAGCGGCACGACGACCGCCGGCACGATGATCGACACGATCCAGATCCACGGGCTCTTGGTCGTGACGCCTGCCCACGTGAAGGCGAGCCAGGTCACGCCGCCGAGCAGCGCGCCGAGGATGGGCGCGAGCGCGTTGCCGCGCGATGCACGGCCGGGCATCAGGTAGTGCAGGACGCTGCCGTAGGCGGCGCCGAAGATGAGCGCGAGGAGGATGTCCACGGTGCGGCGGGTGTCAGGCGACGAAGCCGATGCGGCGGGACTCTTCCGTGCCCACCTCGACGAACGCGATGCCCGCGGTCGGGACGATGTACGTGTTGCCCTTGACGTCGGTGAAGGAGACGGCGCTCTGGCCGCCCTCGAGCGCGGCTGAGACGGTCTTCGCGACGGCATCCGCCGACTGGTCGGACTCGAAGTTGAGCTCGCGTGCGGTGTTCGCGATGCCGATGCGGATCTCCACGATGACTGCCTTTCCGGCCCGGGTGGCGGGCGCATGTCGACTCTACGACACGGCGGCAGGGTGCAGACGCGGATGCCGCACTCGCCCTGCTCGCTGTGCGCGAACGCGTGCCGAGGACGGTGCGCGCGGCGATGTCGGCGACGCCGGATACCGTGGGGGGATGCCCCTGGATTCCGCGCAGCGCGCCGTCGTGGACCTGCCGCCGGACGCCTCGGGCGTCGTCGTCGGCGCCTCCGGATCGGGCAAGACGACCGCCATCATCGCGCGGGTCGAGGCTCTGCTGCACGCGGGGATTGCGCCCGACGAGCTCCTCGTGCTGACCCCGACGCGGGCCGGCGCGACGGCGCTGCGTGACCGGCTCGCGATCGCGGTGCGCATGGCGACGCCGGGGCCGCTCGCTCGCTCGCTCGCCGCGTTCGCCTACCAGCTCGTCCGCGCGCACGCGGTCGCGGTCGGTGATGAGCCACCGCAGCTGCTGACGGGACCTGACGAAGACCGCATGCTGCAGGACCTGCTCGACGGCGACGCGGAGGACGAGGCCGACGGACGTCGCCGATGGCCCGAGTGGCTCGGCGCAGAGATCCGCGGCACGCGGGGGTTCCGCGCCGAGCTTCGGGCGTTCCTGGCGGAGTGCACCACGCTCGGCATCGAGCCGGTCGAGTTGGCGCGGCTCGCTCGTGTGCACGATCGTGAGGTGTGGGCGACGCTCGCGTCGTTCGCGACCGACTATCACGCGGTGCGGGCGGGCATGCGCGGGGCGCATCGCGACGCCGCGGGACTCGTGCGCGAGGCCGTGGGCCTCGTGCGGACGACGCCGGGCGCGGTCACCTCACGCGTGCGGGTGCTCCTCGTCGATGACGCGCAGGAGCTGACCCTCGGCGGCATCGAACTTCTCGAGGCGTGCCGGGCCGCGGGCGTCGCGGTGCTCGCGTTCGGCGACCCGGATGTGGGTGCGGGTTCGTTCCGCGGTGCGCGTCCGGAGAACTTCGCTCGGCTCGCGGCGGGCGCGGCCGTCCACGTCCTCGACGGCACGCACCGGGGGACGCCGGTGCTGGCGGAGCTCGCGGCGCAGGTCACGGCGCGCATCGGCGCCGTCGGTGTCGTCGCGCACCGCCGCCGCCCGACGGGCGCCGGTTTCGACGCGTCGGTGCGCGCGTACACGGCGCGCTCGAGCGCGGAGGAGTATGACCTCATCGCCCGGCTCCTGCGCGAGCGGCACCTGCACGACGGCGTCGCGTGGGGGTCGTGCGCCGTGATCGCGCACGACAGTCGCCAAGTGCGTGCGCTCGAGGGCGAACTCGCGGCGCGCGAAGTCCCGACCGCGAGCAGCCACACGCGCACGCTCGGCGAGACCCGCGCCGTGCGCGATCTGCTGCGCCTGGTCGACCTCGCCGGGCAGGACGAGTGGACCGCCGACGACACCCTCGACGCGCTGCGCAGCGGGGGACTGGATGCCGTCGAGGTGCGCCGCCTGCGCACGGCGCTGCGGCATGACGCGTTGCGGGCGGCGGGTGCGGACGGGGCGGCGGAGGCCGAGGCTTCGGATGCCGGCGCGGGCGTGGCCTCTGTCGCCGACGTCGTACCGGGCGCGCGCGAGCTGCTCGCCTCGGGATTGCGGCACCCGATCGACTTCGAGCTGCTCGACACGCGCGAGGGGCGACGCGCGGCGCGCGTCGCCCGCACGCTCGCCCAGCTGCGCGCGCAGCTGGGCGAGGACGCCACGGCGCACGAGCTGCTGTGGACCGCGTGGGAGGCGTCGGGGTGGGAGCGCTCGTGGCGTGAGGCCGCGAGCGGGCACGGGCCGCTCGCGGCACAGGCGCGGCGCGACCTCGACGCCGTCGTCGCGCTCTTCCAGTCCGCGAAGCGGCACGGTGATCGGGGCGACGGCACCGCCCCGATCGCGTTCCTGCGCGGCATCCTCGACTCCGACGTCGCCGAAGACAGGCTCACCGCACCGCCGCGCGACGGCGTCGTGCAGGTGTTGACCCCTGCGGCGGCGCTCGGCGCCGAGTTCGACACCGTCGTCGTCGCGGGCGTGCAGGATGGCGTCTGGCCGAATCTGCGCACGCGCGGTGGCCTGTTCGACACGTGGCGGCTCGCGACGGCGGGCGATGAGGCCGTCGACGCGCTCGACCTGCGCCGCGGCGTGCTGCACGACGAGTTGCGGCTGTTCGCCCGCGCGATCACGCGTGCGAACGCCCGTCTCATCGTCACGGCGGTCGACGACGACGACACCGGCCCAAGCGTGCTGTTCGAGCTGCTGCCGCCGGCGGAGCCCGCGCCGGTCAGCGCCGAGCATCCGCTCTCGCTGCGTGGCCTCGTCGCGCGCTACCGACGCACCCTGACGGATGCCCGGGCCACCGCATCCGCGCGGACGGATGCCGCGGCCCAGCTGGCGCTGCTCGCCGCCGCGGGTGTCGCGGGCGCCGACCCTGACCAGTGGTACGGCGTCGCGGAGGCGACGAGCACGGGCCCCCTGTACGACCTCGACGTCGAGCAGGCGCGGGTGTCGCCCTCGAAGCTCGAGGCGATCGACGAGTGCCAGCTCAATTGGGTGATCGGTGACCTCGGGGGTGACGCGGGCAGCGTCGGTGCCGGGCTGGGCACCCTCATCCACGCGGCGCTCGAGCACGCGGAGGGTGCCGACGAAGCCGCGCTGTGGGCGGCCGTGGAGAGTCGGTGGGGCGAACTCGAGTTCGAGGCCGCGTGGATCGAACGCACCGAGCGAACCCGCGCGCGCGACCTCATCGCGCGGCTGAGCAGGTACCTGCGCGATGCGGAAGCGGCGGGCACCGTGCTGCTGGAGGCCGAGCCGCATTTCGAGCTGGAGGTGGCGGTGCCGGCGGCGCGGCGTCCTGCCGTCATCAGCGGCACGATCGACCGCGTTGAGCTGACGGCCGAGGGCACGGTCGTCATCGTCGACCTCAAGACGGGCCGCACCCAGGCGACGGGCGAGAAGGCCGCCGAGGGCAATCCGCAGCTGAGCGCGTATCAGCTCGCTTTCGAACAGGGGGCGATCCCCGCGGCGACGGCGCATCCGTCCGGCGGAGCCAAACTGCTCGTCCTGAAGAAGAACCGGAACGGCCCGTACGCGACGCCGACCCAGCCGCCCTTCGACGACGAGACGCGCGCGGCGTTCCTCGGACGCATCGACGACACGGTGCACGTCATGGGCGGCCGCGAGTTCCTCGCGCCCTACGAGGCGCACTGCCGCGATGACCACACGCGGGGTCTGTGCCGCATCCACACGATCGGGCCGGTGAGCAGCGCGTGACGACTCCTTCCACTCCACCTGCGATCTCACCTGAGGCGATCGCCGCGGCGCTCGGGCAGTTCCCGCCGACGCCCGAGCAGTCGGCCGTCATCGCCGCGCCGCTCGAGCCCGCGCTCGTCGTCGCGGGCGCCGGCAGCGGCAAGACCGAGACGATGTCGGGCCGCGTCGTCTGGCTCGTCGCGAACGGTCTTGTCCGCCGCGACGAGGTGCTCGGCTTGACCTTCACGCGCAAGGCGGCGGGCGAGCTCGCCGAGCGCGTGCAGCGCCGCCTTGCGCGGCTCGGCGAGTTCGAGCGGCGCGGGCTGCTGCCGCGGCTGCAGAGCCTGCACGCCG
This sequence comes from Microbacterium sp. 70-16, assembly GCF_001898315.1. Classification (GTDB taxonomy): domain Bacteria; phylum Actinomycetota; class Actinomycetes; order Actinomycetales; family Microbacteriaceae; genus Microbacterium. Next base: position 62,026 of record NZ_MKTQ01000014.1, read on the forward strand.
CGGGCGCGCTCGACGTCTTCGGGAAGATCGAACGCGACAGCGCCGACGCGCGCGCGGCGGACGCCGCACGCCGCGCGGCGCTGGATGCCCTGGCATCCGGCACAGCAGCGCCTGAATCCGACCCCGATGCCCTGCTGCACCGCCCCGTCATCTCGACCTACAACAGCTTCGCCGACCAGCTTGTGCGCGAGAACGCCGTCCGCATCGGGCGCGACCCCGAATCGGTCGTCCTCAGCGAATCGGCCGCGTGGCTGCTCATGCGCAGCGTCGTGCACGCGAGCGACGACGCCGCGCTGGAGGAGATCGACCGGCGGCCCTCGACGATCATCGACGCGGCCCTGCAGTTCGCCCGCGACGCCGTCGACAACCTCGCCGACCTCGATCAGATCGCCGCATTCGCAGGCGACCTCGCGGAGGTGCTCGAGCGTCCCTCGCAGCGCGGCGCCGCGCCGCTCGCACCCGTGCGCGACGCAGTCGTCCCCGTGTCGTGGCTGCCGCAGTTGGCGCGCCTGGCTCGCGAGTACGACGCGCAGAAGCGCCGCCGCGGACTCATCGACTTCTCCGACCAGGTCGCCGGCGCCCTGCAGATCGTCCGCGCACATCCGGCGGTCGCCGCCGAGGTCCGCGAGCGCTACCGCGTCGTCCTGCTCGACGAGTATCAGGACACGTCCGTCGTGCAGAGCGACCTGCTGGCGACCCTGTTCGGCGGCACCGCCGTCATGGCCGTCGGTGACCCGCATCAGTCGATCTACGGCTGGCGCGGCGCGAGTGCCGGCAACCTCGGCGGCTTCTCGGCCGCCTTCGCCCCCGGCGCGCGGGCCCATGAATTCTCCCTGCTGACGAGCTGGCGCAACAGCGAGCGCGTGCTGGGCGCCGCGAACGCCCTGCTCGCCCCGCTCGTGGCGCGCACCCCCGTGCGGGTCGGCGAGCTCACGCCGCGTCCGCAGGCACCCGAGGGCACCGTCGAACTCGCGTACGAGATCGACGTGGATGCCGAGGCTGACCGGGTCGCCGACTGGTTCGCGCAGGTGCGCACGAGCCGCGCGGCGGCGGGGAAGGCGACGACCGGCGCTGTGCTGTTCCGCGCGAAGAAGCACATGGTGCGGTTCGCCGACGCCCTCGGACGCCGTGGCATCCCGCACCGCATCCTGGGCCTCGGGGGACTCCTCTCCACCCCCGAAGTCGTCGACGTCGTCGCGGCGCTGCGCGTCATCAGCGACCCGAAGGCCGGCTCCGCACTCATTCGACTGCTCAGCGGTCCGCGCTGGGCCGTGGGCCTGCCCGACCTCCGTGCGCTCGAACAGCTCGCACGCCGCATCGGACGCCACGACTCGACCCTGCAGGCGCTGGGCGCCGATGTCGTCGCGCAACTGCGCCGGTCGGGTGACGAGGCCGCCTCGCTCATCGACGCGCTCGACTTCGTGGGGCGTCAGGCCGACGACCACGGCTGGCTCACCGGGTTCACGCCGCTCGGGCGCACGCGTCTGCGCGAGGCATCCGCCGTCTTCGCCGGTCTGCGGCGCGCGGCAGGTCTGCCGGTGCCCGAGCTCGTGCGGCTCATCGAGGTCGAGCTGCGTCTGGACATCGAGCTCGCCGCGAACGAGGCGCGCGGGCCCGCCCGCGTCGCGGGTGACCAGCTGCGCGCGTTCGTCGACGAGCTGCAGGGGTTTCTCGCCGCCGACGAGAGCGGATCGCTACCGGCTCTGCTCGCGTGGCTCGACCGCGCCGAGAGGGCTGACGAGTTCGCCCCGCGCACCGAGCCACCCGAGGACGACGTCGTGCAGCTGCTCACGATCCACGGGTCGAAGGGGCTCGAATGGGATGCCGTCGCCGTCGTCCGCGGCGTCGAGGACGAACTGCCCGCCAAGCCCCGCGACGGGCTCGGCTGGCTGCGCTTCGGCGTGCTGCCGTACCCGTTCCGCGGTGACCGCGACTGGCTGCCGCACCTGGCGTGGGGTGCGGCGGATGCCCCCACCCAGCAAGATCTGCGTGATGCGCTCGTGGCGTTCAAGGAGGCGCTGAAGGAGCGCCAGCTCGAAGAGGAGCGCCGCCTCGGCTATGTCGCCGTCACCCGCGCACGCGACCTACTGCTCGTCACCGGATCGGCGTGGTCGGGCACGAAGGAGCAGCGTCCGCCGAGCCGGTTCCTGACCGAGATCGCGGAGGCGCTGGGGCAGGAGCTCGCGATCCCGGAGGATGTGGGGGAAGACCCGTACCTTGACGAGAGCCGGCTGCTGGCGTGGCCGATCGACCCGCTCGGCGCACGCCGCGGCGCGGTCGGGAAGGCTGCCGCGCGCGTGCGTACGGCACAGCAGTCGGCGCCGGCCGAACCCGCGCGCGACGTCGTGCTGCTCCTGGCGGAGCGAGCGGAGCGCGAGGCAGGGGTCGCAGAGGCGGCGCCCACCCGTATTCCGGCATCCCGCTACAAGGACTACGTCGCGGACTACGCGGGGGCGGCCTCGGCGCTCGCGCTGCCGGTACCCGAGCGGCCGTACCGGCAGACCCGGTTGGGCACGCTGTTCCACGCGTGGATCGAGCAGCGCTCCGGACTGCAGGGCGCGGGCGCGTCACTCGATGACGCGCTGTGGGAGGTCGACGACGACACGATGGGTCTCGCCGAGGCGGACGCCGTCGCGATGGATGACCTGAAGGCACGGTTCCTCGCGTCGGAGTGGGCGGAACTGCAGCCGATCGAGGTCGAGGTCGAGATCGACGTCGCGCTCGACGACCTGTTGCCCGACGGGCGCCCGCACATCGCGATCTGCAAGCTCGACGCCGTCTATCGCCGCGGCGAGCGGATCGAGATCGTCGACTGGAAGACGGGCCGCCCGCCCCGTAACGCGAAGGAGCGGGAAGAGCGACTGCTGCAACTACGGCTGTACCGGCGGGCTTACCAGGCACGCAGCGGCATCTCCGCGGACCTCATCGACGTCGCGCTGTTCTACGTCGCCGACGACCTCATCATCCGCGACTGACGAGGATCAGATGGTGCCGGTCCAGCGGCGCAGCGCGTTGCGTGCCGCGCTGTCGACGTCGGCATCGCGCGGCTCTTCGCCCGAGGCGCCTGAGGTGACCGGGGCCTCCGCGGTGGCAGCGCTCTCGCCGTCGCTTGTCGCCGGCGCGACGACGCCCGTCTCCTCGCGCAGACCGGTCCACGCCGACAGCTCGACGGGCACGGTCGCGTCTGCTTCACCCGTGTCGATGGCCGCCGTCTCGTTCGACATGAAACCGGCAAGGGTCTCGGCGTCGAACGTATCGGTGTGCATCGACGTGTCGATCGGGCCGGCAGCCGCGGGAACGCGCTCACTCGCCGCGATCGCTTCGTCGGCGGTCACGGCGTCGTGGTGCACGGCCGGCTGATCGCGCACGCTCTCGGCGAGCGAGTCGAGCAGCGCGACCGCGTCGGCGATGATCTCCTCCGATCCCGTGGTGTGGCCGTGGACGAGCCACTTCGCGAACTCGAGCTCGGCGTGCAGACGCGCGCGCTCGGCGAGCTGCGGGTCGGGCGCGCGGTGCGAGGCGCGGGCGTAGGCATCCAGCACATCGTCGCGGGCTGCGGGGGCCGATGCCGTCCAGCGCAGGTCGATCGCGGGGTCGCTCACCGCGAGTCCGCCCCACGACAGCAGGCCGGTCACGATCGGTACGCCCTCGGCGTCGTCTTCGAACACGAAGGATGCCGGGTCGGCGCCGCCGAGCACGACGGTCGTCTCGAAGCGCCACAGTCGGTCGGATGCCAGCGCCGTGCTCCACCGCCGCAGCAGTCCGAACGGCAGGCGTCCGGTCGCCTCCGCGGCATCCAGCAGCTTCTCGGCCTCGTCGCGCACCGCCGCCGCCGTCTGCACCGGCAGGCCGGCGTCGCGGACGACGGTGACGGGCAGGTCGTGCACCTGTGCGGTCGCGGTCGCGAGCGCCGTCGCGATGCCGCGGCCGGCCGGCACGTGCGCTGCGTCGACGCGGTAGCCCGGCAGCAGGGTCTGTACGAGGGTGTGGCGGCCGTCGACGCGCGTCTGCCCGAGCACATCCGGTGCGCCGAACGGCAGCACGGCGCGCACGCCCGGCGTCAGCGACGTGAGTGCGCGCGCTTCGGCACGCAGGTCGGCGTCGGCGTCGTCGTCCACGGGAACGCGCACGACGACGCGGCGTCCGTCTTCCAGATGGGCGATCGCGCTGTCGTAGCGGCCGCTGGTCCCCTCGCTGAGCGAACCGACGCTCGTCACCACGACGCGGGGCAGGGCCGAGGTCACCGACGCGGCTAGAGTGAGAGGTGAGCGTGCCATGCCCCCAGGTTAGGTCGGACGTGCCCCGTCCGGTCGCGCGCCACGCCCGGCAAGGAAGGTCCCGCATGACGCGATCGGACGCCCCGCAGCCGCCAGCCCTGGCGCGCGCGGGCATCGACCGCTCCGCCGAAGAGCGCGAGCAGCCCGACCTCGTGGACAGCTTGCGCGCCGATCCCGCCACGCGTGTCGTGGCCGTGCACGGCGACCGCGGACTCGTGTCGACGTCGGGGCCGCACCTGCACACCGTCGGCGTCGCCGACGTGTCGGGCGACGTGGAGTGGGCTTTCCTCGGGCGTGACGACGCCGGCTTTGCCATGCTGCTCGCCGTGTCGGGACCGGATGCCGAACCGCCGGTCGTCGTGCCCGACGGCGCCGAGTGGGCCGCTCTGCGTGCTGTCGGCGGGGAGCTCGACCCGGTCGCCGCAGCTCTGCTCGTCGAGGCCGTGTCGCTGGGGCGCTGGCTCGTCGACGCGCCCTTCTGCCCCGCCTGCGGTGCGCGCACGCGAACGCGCGCGGCGGGCTGGGCGCGCCATTGCCCGTCGTGCGGGCGCGAGCACTTCCCGCGCACCGATCCGGCGGTCATCGTCGCCGTCCAGTCCGCCGACGGCGAGCGTCTGCTCCTCGGCAAGAACGCGCTGTGGGCAGGCCGCAACATGTACTCGACGTTCGCCGGCTTCGTCGAGGCGGGGGAGTCGCTCGAGTCGGCCATCACACGTGAGATCCACGAGGAGTCCGGCGTGGTCGTCGCGGCATCCTCGTACCGCGGTTCACAGGCGTGGCCCTATCCGCGCTCGCTCATGCTCGGGTTCCACGCGACGTGCACCCCCGACTCGGTCGTCCGTGCCGACGGCGTCGAGATCGTCGACGCGCGCTGGTTCGACCGCGCCGAGCTCGCCGAGGCGCTGGCCGGGCGCAGCACCGACGGCGTCGCGCTGCCCGGAACCGCCTCGATCGCCTATCGACTGATCGTCGACTGGGTCGAGTCGGCGCCGTGAGTGGCGACCCCCTCGCCGGTCTCGACGACCAGCAGCGGGCCGCGGCCTCGCTTCTGCGCGGGCCCGTGTGCGTGCTTGCCGGTGCCGGCACCGGCAAGACCCGCGTCATCACGCACCGCATCGCGCACGGCGTCGACACGGGTGCCTACTCGCCCGGTCGGGTGATGGCCGTCACCTTCACCGCGAAGGCCGCCGGCGAGATGCGCGGACGCCTGCGCGCGCTCGGCGTCGAGGGCGTCGCGGCGCGGACCTTCCACGCGACCGCGCTCGCGCAGTTGAACTTCTTCTGGCCGCAACTGGCGGGCGACACGGCGCCCACGATCATCGACAAGAAGGTGCGCGTGCTCGGCCAAGCCGCCGACTCGCTCGGCCTGCACCTCGATGCCGCGACGCTGCGAGATGTCGCAAGCCGCATCGAGTGGCGCAAGGTCGCGATGCGCACGATCGAACAGGATGCGGCCGCGCACCCCGCAGGCCTCGGCGGGATCGACGCCGGCAAGCTGGCCGACCTGATGCGCGCGTACGAGAAGGTCAAGGACGACCGCCGCCAGCTCGATTTCGAAGACGTGCTGCTCGCGTGCGCCGGGATGCTCGAGTCCGAGCCGCGCGTCGCAGCCGCCGTCCACGAGCAGTACCGCCACCTGACGGTCGACGAGTTCCAGGACGTGTCGCCCGTGCAGTATCGGCTGCTGGAACTGTGGCTCGGCGACCGCCGCGACATCTGCGTCGTCGGCGACGCGAGCCAGACGATCTACTCGTTCGCGGGCGCCGACCCTCGCTACCTGCTCGAGTTCGGATCGCACTATCCGGATGCCCAGCTCGTGCGCCTCGAGCACAGCTATCGGTCCGACCCCGCGATCCTCGCGGTCGCCAACGCCCTCATGCGGGGGCGCCCCGGCGCGCTCGCGCTGACCTCCGCGCGCAGGCCCGGCCCCGCGCCGGTCGTCACGGCGTACCCGGACGACAGCGCTGAGGCATCCGGTGTCGCGGCAGCCGTCGCCGCGCAGATCGCGTCGGGCATCTCGCCGGACGACATCGCGATCCTCTACCGCGCGAACGCGCAGTCGGCGCCGCTGCTCGCGGCGCTCTCGGCGCGGGGGATCGCCGCGACCGTGCTGGGCGGCACGCGCTTCTTCGACCTGCCCGAAGTGCGTCAGGCGGTCATGGCACTGCGCGGCGCGTCGGTTGCACCGGTCGAGACGACGTTCCTCGCCGCGGTGCGCGACGTGCTCCGCTCGCTCGGCCTGACCGACGAGGCACCGCCCGCGGGCGGCGCGCTGCGTGACGCGTGGGAAGCCCGGTCGGCGGTGCTGCGGCTCGCGGAGGAGGCGCCCGAGGGCACGACCCTGCGCGGCTTCACTGACGAGCTGATGGCGCGCGGTCGCGACCAGCACGAGCCCGCGCTGCGCACGGTGACCCTCGCGACGCTGCACGCGGCGAAGGGTCTCGAATGGGACCACGTGCACCTGGTCGGGATGAGCGAGGGGCTGCTGCCGATCTCGTACGCGACGGGGTTCGAGCAGATCGACGAGGAGCGCCGGCTAGCTTACGTCGGCATCACGCGGGCCGGGCGAACGCTCTCGCTGTCATGGTCGGAGCACTCGGGGTCGCGTCCTCGGCAGCGCTCGCGATTCCTTCAGGAGATCGGCACAGACACCGTTCGTGCGGGCGATGGGCGTGCCAGACCCGGCGCACGTGGGCGGAGCTGAGCGTCACCGACAGTGTGGCCGCGGGCGGTGCGGCGGGTTCTGATCTCAGCAGTCGTGCAGCCAGGACCGCCGCCTCCAAGACCAGCGCCGCGTCGGTCGCGACGCGCTGACGGCCGATGAGCTGCACGGCGATGAGCGGCCACTGCGGATCGGCGTCGATGCGGTGTGTGTGCAGGCAGGTCAGGCACGCCGTGAGGCCCGGCACGACCAGTGGGCCCACGACGATGCTGTCGCCGGCGAGCACGATCGGCAGGTGCGTGATGTCGGCTGTCATCAGGGCCGCCGTGCGGCGCGGCTCGAGTGCGCCGTCGGCGACGACGATGAGCGGTGCCGACCGGTCGGGGCGATCTTGCGTCCAGCGGGTCGTCGTCGTGATCGCAAGGCCCGCGGCGCGCCAGCCGTGTGCGAACGCGTCGGCCTCGGCGAAGCTGATCTCGCTCGGCAGCTCGGCGGCCGCGGTCAGGGCCGCGGCCGGCCCCGGCGCCAGCGCACCCCCGATGCCGGCGATGAAGCGCTCGGCATCCACGAGCGGTGCGCCCAGGCTCCGCGCGAGCGGCAGCAGCATGGCATCGGGGATGCCCTCGGCCAGGGCATCCAGCAGCTGTTCCTGCCAGCGGGTGATGTCGTCGATGCGCACGGTGCCGTCAGCGCCCAGCTGCAGGCACGACTCGGTGCGCCACAGCGGGGGCCTGGAGGGAGCGAGTCGGAGCATGTCCCGATCATGCCCAGACGGCGGAGCCTCCGTCACGACTGTCCACAGGCCGAGCGCGGAATCGCCGAAATCCGCCGCCTGTGGAGGAGGCGATGCGCCGCGTGCGCGCGGGGCAGCTCAGACGGGGCGCGGGTCGTCGGGGGTGTCGTCTGCACGGCCGTCGTCTTCACCGGCAGCCTGCGCGAGCAGTTCGTCGAGCGCCTCGTCCATCGCGTCGCGCGGCAGCTCTTCGCCCGCGGCGCGCGCCTTCAGTCGGGCGATGAGAGCCTGCGGGTCGTCGATGTCTTCGGACTGCGGCATGAGGTCGGGGTAGTCCCACAGGCTGTCGCGCTCGGTGGCGCCGACGGCATCGGTGACGGCGCGCCACATGGCGGATGCCTCGCGCAAGCGCCGCGGGCGCAGTTCGAGCCCCACGAGCGAGGCCATCGCCTGCTCGGCGGGCCCGCCGACGGCGCGGCGGCGGCGCACCGCCTCGGCGATCCGCGCGGCCTCGGGCAGGCGCGCCGTGGCATCCGCCGTCACGACGTCGACCCAGCCTTCGATCGTGGCGAGCAGGTTCTCGAGGCGGGTGAGCGCCGCCTCCTGCGCCTGGGTGCGCTGCGGCAGCAGGGCACCGGACTCGATGAGCGAGCGCAGCTCTTCGGGGTTGGACGGATCGAAGCGCGAGGCGAGCTCTTCCAGGGCGCTCGTGTCGACATGGATGCCCCGGGCGAACTCGGTCACCTGCGAGATGACGTGCAGGCGCAGCCAGCGGGCGTGCCGGAACAGGCGTGCGTGCGCCAGCTCGCGCGTCGCGAGGTACAGCGCGAGCTGATCGTCGGTGACCTCGAGGTCGCGCCCGAAGTCGGCGAAGTTCTGCGGCAGGATCGCCGCGACGGCGTCGGGCATGACGGGGATGCCGACGTCGCCGCCCGAGACGACTTCGAGTGACAGGCGCCCCACGACTCCGCCGAGTTGCGCCGCGAACAGCGAGCCGCCGATGCGGCGCATGAACGCCCCCGCGCCCGCAACGAGCTGCTTCATCTCTTCGGGGGTCTGCTCGTCGATGACCGAGGTGAGTGCACCCGCGATCGACTCGGCGACGGGTTCGGCCAGCTCCTGCCAGACTGGCAGGGTCTGCTCGACCCAGTCACCGCGCGTGATGGCGACCGGGGGAGCGGCCAGCTCAGAGATCGACGTCGCCTCGCTCAGCCACAGGGTGGCGAGCGCGAACGCCTGCTCGAACTCGGCACGGTCGCCCGTCGAGATGCTCAGTCCGTCCTTGTTCGACAGGTGCAGCGCCTGTGTCTTCGCGGCGCCCCAGTCGATGCCGTCGCCGGCGGAACCGGCTTGCGAGAACGCGGCCTGCATCTGCCCCATGATCTGCTGCAGCATCGCGGGGTCGACGCCCATGCGCGACAGACCCTCGAGTTGCGCGGGGTCCAGCCCTGCTCCGCCCGCGCCGAGCAGGTTGCGCAGCAGCTCTTGGAACTCCTCTTCGCCGGAGCGGTCGGGAGTGTCGTCGTCAGCCATGTCAGGCGCCTTTCAGCAGGCGGATCTCGTCGCGTTCTACGCTAGTCGCACGGCTTCCGCCGCGGCGCGTCTCGCGGCCTGGTCGAGGATGTCGTCTGTACGCCGATCGCGAACGACCGGCCGGAAAGGGCTGCCGTGGCACTGTTCGATGAGGGGACGACGATCGTGCCCGCCCGCCGGCGACTGTCCCGCTCGGCCTCGGTCGGGATCTGGGCGCTCACGGTCGCGCTGTTCGCCCTGCTGGCTCTGACGCTGCTGCCGAGCTCGTTCGTCATCCAGCGTCCCGGTCCCGTCTTCAACACGCTGGGCTCGGTGCAGAACTCCGACGGCGATGACGTCCCCCTCATCTCGGTCTCGGGTGCGCAGACCTATCCGACCGCCGGTGCCCTCGACCTGCTGACGGTGCAGGTCGTCGGCTCGCGCGAGCGCACGCCGTCATGGTTCGAGCTCGCGCTGGCGTGGTTCGACCCGGCGAAGGCCGTGCTGCCGCTGGACGATGTCTTCCCGGAGGGGCAGACGACCGAGGAGCGCAACCAGGAGAGCGCCGTCATGATGGTCGACTCGCAGAAGGAGGCGACCGCCGCCGCCCTCACCGAGCTCGGCTACGACGTGCAGGCGATGGTGCGCGTGTACTCGCTCACCGACGATTCGGCGGCGCAGGGCATCCTCGAACCCGACGACATCATCCGCGCCGCGAACGGGCAGGCGATCACCGAGACCGACGAGCTGCGCTCGATCATCAACGCGGGCGAGGGTGCGCCGGTCGAACTCACGGTCGAGCGGGCGGGCGAGACGCTCACCGAGACGGTCACTCCGACGCTGGCGACCGTCGACGGCAAGGACACCTGGCTCATCGGGGTCACGACACTGCACGACTACGACTTCCCGATCGACGTCACGATCCAACTCGACAACGTCGGCGGGCCGTCGGCGGGCATGATGTTCGCACTCGGCATCATCGACACCCTCAGCGAGGGCGAGCTCAACGGCGGCGAGCAGGTCGCCGGAACCGGCACGATCGACGCTGCCGGCACGGTCGGCGCGATCGGTGGCATCCGGCAGAAGCTGTACGGGGCGAAGGATGCCGGTGCCGAATGGTTCCTCGCTCCGGAGAGCAATTGCGACGAGGTCGTCGGGCACATCCCGTCGGGCCTGCGGGTCTTCTCCGTGGCAACACTCGATGACGCGCTGACCGTGCTCGAGACGATTCGCGACGGCGGCGACCTCGATGCCCTGCCGACCTGCTCCTAGGCATCCGCCCAGAATCCCCGCGCCTAGGATAGAGGCGTGACCACGACCTCAGCGCCGAACCAGGCCACGCCCAGTCCGTTCCGCCGCGCGATCGGCATCACTCTGGCCGTCATCGCGGCCATCGTGGTGGCCTTCTTCATCTTCGCGAGCCTGTACGCCGACTGGCTGTGGTTCGACCAGCTGGGCTTCTCCAGCGTCCTGTGGACGCAGTGGACAGCCCGCGTCGTGATGTTCGTGATCGGGTTCCTCGCGATGGCGATCCCCGTGTTCGCGGCGATCCAGCTGGCGTACCGCCTGCGACCCGTCTATGCGCGCCTGACCTCGCAGCTGGACCACTACCAGGAGGTCGTCGAGCCCCTGCGGCGCCTCGCGATGTGGGGCATCCCCGTCTTCTTCGGCTTCTTCGCCGGATTCGCCGCGGCGGCGCAGTGGGAGACGGTGTGGCTGTGGGCGAACCGCGTCGACACCGGCACGACCGATCCGCAGTTCAACATGGACATCGGCTTCTACCTGTTCTCGCTGCCGCTGTTCAGCTCGGTGCTCGGGTTCGCCTCGGCCGTGCTGCTGGTCTGCCTCATCGTCACGGTTCTCGTCGCCTACCTGTACGGCTCGGTGCGCATCGGGCAGCGCGAGTTGCGCATCTCGAAGGCCGCGCGCATCCAGCTCGCGGTGCTGGCCGGTCTCTACCTGGCCGTGCAGGCGGCCAGCCTGTGGGTCGACCGCTACAAGACCCTGACCGAGCAGAGCGGGCGCATCACGGGTGCGAGCTACGTCGATGACCACGCGATCATCCCCGGGCTCACGATCCTCTCGATCGCCGCGATCATCGTCGCGATCCTCTTCTTCATCACGGCGCTGATCGGGCGCTGGCGCTTCCCGCTGATCGCGACGGCGCTGCTGATCGTGACCTCGCTCGTCGTCGGCGTCGCCTACCCGTGGTTCGTCAATCAGTTCCAGGTCGTACCCAACCAGGAGACTCTGGAGAGCGAGTACTACCAGCGCAACATCGACGCGACGAAGGTCGCGTACGGCATCGACGGACTCGAGAAGAGCGACTTCCAGGCGGTCACGGATGCCGAGCCGGGGCAGCTGCGCGCGGACGCCGACACGACGGCATCCATCCGCATCATGGACCCCGCGATCATCTCGCCGACCGTGCGCCAGCTCGAGCAGTACCGCTCGTACTACCAGTTCACCGACCCGCTCGATGTCGACCGATACGAGATCGACGGGGAGTCGCAGGACACCGTCGTCTCGGTGCGGGATCTGAACCTCGCGCAGCTGGGCGCCGCGGCATCCTGGTACAACACGACCCTCGTCTACACGCACGGCTACGGCATCGTCGCCGCGAAGGGCAACGAGCGCACGACCGACGGCAACCCGGTGTTCCTCGAGCGGGGCATCCCGACGGCGGGTTCGCTGACCGACGACACCGACTACGAACCGCGCGTCTACTTCGGCGAGTCCTCACCGACCTACTCGATCGTCGGCGGGCCCGAAGGCGGCACCGACATCGAGCTGGACTACCCGCGCGGCACCGACGGCGCCGCCCAGACCAAGACGACGTTCAGCGGCGACGGTGGACCGAGTGTCGGCAACCTGTTCAACCGGCTGATCTACTCGCTGAAGTTCCAGTCGACCGACATCCTGTTCTCGGATGCCATCAACGATGACTCGCAGATCCTCTACGACCGCGACCCCAAGACGCGTGTGCAGAAGGTTGCGCCCTATCTCGAGCTCGACAACGACCCGTATCCGTCGGTCGTCGACGGGCGCATCGTGTGGATCATCGACGGATACACGCTCAGCGCCGACTACCCGTACTCCGAGGTCGTGAGCCTGCGCGACGCGATCAGCGACACGACGAACACGCAGCCGCGCGTCGCGCTCGACGACGTCAACTACATCCGCAACTCGGTGAAGGCGACCGTCGACGCCTACGACGGCACGGTCACCCTCTACGCGTGGGACGACACCGACCCGCTGCTGCAGGCGTGGCAGAAGGTGTACCCGTCGACGCTCAAGCCGATCTCGGAGATGAGCGCCGACCTGATGAGCCACGTGCGCTACCCGACCGACCTGTTCAAGGTGCAGCGCGCCATGCTCGGCACGTATCACGTTGACGACGCGGCCTCGTTCTACGCCCGCGACAACGCGTGGAAGACGCCGAACGACCCGGTCGCGACCAACGACGTGCTGCAGCCGCCGTACTACCTGACGATGAAGATGCCCGGGCAGGACGACCCGACCTTCTCGATGTTCACGTCGTTCATCCCGGCCTCCGAGGGTGACGGTGCGCGCAACGTCCTCATGGGTTACCTGGCGGTCGACTCGGACGCCGGCGCCACCGCAGGCACCAAGGCCGAGGATTACGGCAAGCTGCGGATGCTGGAGATCAGCGCCGACGTCAGCGTGCCGGGCCCCGGTCAGGTGCAGAACACCTTCAACGCCGAGCCGAGCGTGTCGTCGTTCATCAACATCCTGCAGCAGGGTCAGTCTGAGGTGCTCAACGGCAACCTGCTGACGCTGCCGGTCGGCGGCGGTCTGCTCTACGTGCAGCCGGTCTTCGTGCAGGCATCCAGTGGCACGAAGCTGCCGACGCTGCAGAAGATCCTGGTCGCGTTCGGTGATTCGGTCGCGTTCGAAGACACGTTGCAGGATGCCCTGGATGCCCTCTTCGGCGGCGACTCGGGCGCTAACACCGGCGACGGCAACGTCACGCCGACCCCCGACCCGACCGCGACCGGTGACGGGTCGACAGGTGGGTCGACGGGCACCGACGTCGCGTTCCAGGCTGCGCTGCAAGAGGCCCAGCAGGCGATGCTCGACCGCGACGCCGCGCTGAAGGAGGGTGACCTGACGAAGTTCGCCGAGGCCGATGCCCGCCTCACTGCGGCGGTCGAGCAGCTGCTCGCGCTGAGCGGCGACTGACCCAGGCTGCAAAAGAGAAGGACCCCGCCGAAGCGGGGTCCTTCTCTTTTCGTTGCGGGGACAGGATTTGGCCACGCCGCCCCTCCACTTGGCGGTGCGCGGCGCGCGGAGCCTCCGGCGGCGCGGGACCCCCTGCATGCAGGTCAAGACAACGGTCCCGGCAGCCAAAAGAAGAAGGCGCCCCATGTGGGACGCCTTCTTCTTTTTCGTTGCGGGGACAGGATTTGAACCTGCGACCTCTGGGTTATGAGCCCAGCGAGCTACCGAGCTGCTCCACCCCGCGGCACAAGAAACTACTCTAGCACGGGTTTCAGAGTGGGTCGCACGTTGCAGGCATCCGGAGCGGCGGGGGAGGATGTGGGCATGACTTCCGACGGGCGCAACGAGACGCCCACCGAGCGCGCCGACCGCAACTGGACGGACGTGCTGCAGGAGCTGCGCGTGCTGCAGACCGGCACGCAGATCCTCACGGGCTTCCTGCTCGCGATCGCCTTTCAGCCCGCGTTCGCGGCGCTGAGCGAGAACCAGCGGCTGTTCTACCTCATTCTCGTGGTGCTGTCGGCGCTCAGCGCGATCGTCGCGCTCTCGCCCGTCGCGTTGCATCGGGCGCTGTTCGCGCGTCGCGAGAAACAGACCGTCGTCGCCTTCGGGCATGCGGCGCTGGTCACGGTGCTCGCGACGATCGCGGCGCTGCTGGTCGGCGTCGTCGCGTTCGTCTTCGATGTCGTCGTCGGTGAGACGGCATCGTGGGTCGTCGGGATCGCAGCGAGCATCGTCGTGATCGTGCTGTGGATCATCGTGCCGTGGCGGCAGCGGCGGAAGGTGATCGGGTGAGCGGGGATGCCGCGGGCATCGCGGTCGCCGTTGCGCAGTTCGCGCCGACGGCAGACGAAGGCGCCAACCTCACCGCGATCGACGAGCTCACCGCGCGTGCTGCTGCGCGGGGCGCGCGTCTCGTGCTGTTCCCCGAGTACGCGAGCTATTTCGTCGACCCGTTCGATGAAACCCTCGCTGCCCACGCGCAGGATCTGGGCGGCGCCTTCACGACGGCGCTCCGGGCGTGCGCGACGCGGCACGGCGTCACGATCGTCGCGGGGCTGGTCGAACGCGGCGAGGGTGACCGCGTGCGGAACGCGGTCGTCGCCGTCGACGGCAGCGGGGTGCGCGCCGTGTACCGCAAGCTGCATCTGTACGACGCGTTCGGCGAGCACGAGTCGGACTGGATCGAGCCGGGCGGCCTCGAGCCGCCGCAGACCTTCGAGCTCGACGGCGTGGGCTTCGCGCTCATGACGTGCTACGACCTGCGGTTCCCCGAGGTCGCCCGCACCCTCGCCGACGCGGGCGCGCACGTCATCCTGACGGCCGCCGAGTGGGTGCGAGGCCCGCTCAAGGAGCACCACTGGCGCACCTTGCTGCACGCGCGCGCCATCGAGAACACCCTGTATGTGGCGGGCGCCGACCACCCGCCGCCGCTCGGCGTCGGGGCATCCGTCATCGTCGATCCGCAGGGCGTCGAGATCGCGGGCGTCGGCACCGCGACCGATGTCGCGGTCGCGTGGGTCGAGGTCGACGTCGTCGAGCGCGTGCGGCGGGTCAATCCGGCGCTCGCCCTGCGGCGATTTCGGGTCGTGCCCCGCGACGAGTTCAGCGCAGAGCGCTGAGACGGGCGGATGCCTCGGCGATGACCTCGGTGCGCTTGCACGCCGCGAAGCGGACGAGGCTCGCGTACTGGGCGCGGTGCTGCGGCGAGGCGAACGCGGTCAGCGGGATCGCCACGACGCCGGCGCGCTCGGGCAGGGCGCGGCAGAAGTCCGCGGCATCCTGACCGGAGCTCAGGAACGGCGCGGCATCGGCGACCGTGAAGTACGAACCCGCCGCGATCGAGACATCGAAGCCGGCAGCGCGCAGGCCGTCGCCGAGCAGGTCGCGCTTGGCGCGCAGGGTCGCGGCGATGCCGGAGAAGTACGCGTCGGGCAGGCCGAGTCCCGCGGCGATCGCCGGCTGGAACGGGGTGCCGTTGGTGTAGGTCAGGAACTGCTTGACCGCCAGCACCGCGTCGACGAGGTCGGCGGGGCCGGTGACCCAGCCGATCTTCCAGCCGGTCATCGAGAACGTCTTGCCGCCGGAGGAGATCGACAGCGTGCGCTCGGCCGCGCCCGGCAGCGTCGCGAGGGGAACATGCGCGCCATCGAAGACGAGGTGCTCGTACACCTCGTCGGTGACGATGAGGGCATCGTGCAGGCGCGCGAGCCGCACGATCTCGGCGCGGACGTCTGCGGAGAACACGGCGCCGGTGGGGTTGTGCGGGTCGTTGACGAGGATGATCCGCGTGCGGTCGGTGACAGCGCGTGCCAGCTCGTCGAGGTCGGGTTGGAAGTCGGGGAAGCGCAGCGGCACGGGGACCAGTCGCGCCCCGGCGAGCGCGACGCAGGCGGCATACGAGTCGTAGTACGGCTCGAAGACGACGACCTCGTCATCGGGGGAGTCGATGAGCGCGAGCAGCGTGGCGGCGAGGGCCTCGGTGGCGCCGGCCGTCACGAGCACCTCGCGCTGCGGGTCGACCTCGAGGTCGTAGAACCGGCGCTGATGGGCGGCGATCGCATCGAGCAGCACCGGCACCCCGCGACCCGGCGCATACTGATTCGCGCCGTCCGCGATCGCCGCAAGCGCGGCCTCACGGACCTCTGCGGGGCCGTCCTCGTCGGGAAAACCCTGT
Source organism: Microbacterium sp. 70-16 (assembly GCF_001898315.1). Taxonomy (GTDB): domain Bacteria; phylum Actinomycetota; class Actinomycetes; order Actinomycetales; family Microbacteriaceae; genus Microbacterium. The sequence goes on from NZ_MKTQ01000014.1 coordinate 78,129, forward strand.
CCCAGATTGATCGCACCCGTCCGCGCAGCGAGGGCGGTCATCTCGGCGAAGATCGTCGGTGCGGGCGCGTCGCCGGGGCCGAGTAGGCCTGCTCCGCGGGCGGTGCGCCGCCAGGCGCCGGGAATCTCTCGCATCGCCTCCACGTTAGTCGCAGCACACGAGAGCGACTATCTGCCTGCTCACCACAGACACATAGGCTGATGGGGGCGTGGCCATATGGAACGCACAGACTCCCGCGGCATCCTGATCGTGTCTTGGGAAGAAGGAATCACCGATGAGCGACAACGCCCCCACCTCGAACACTCCGGAACAGTCGGATGCCTCCGCTGAGGAGCCCCTCTCTCCGGCGTCGCCGGCTTCCGACGTCCCTGACGTCGCCGCCGCGCCCGCCGAGCGCCCGCCGCTGCCGGCTCAGGCTGCGGCCGACGCCGCGTCGGCCGCCCCCGCGGCGGACGCCCCGGCACAGCCCGCCGCCGTGCAGCCGACGCCGGTGCAACCGGTGCAGCCCACGCCCGTGCAGCCGATGCAGCCCGCCTACGGCGCCTACGCCGGGCAGCCGCAGTACACGGCTCCTCGCGTCCCGACCTACGCCGAGGCGACCGCCGCCTACGGCACCGCGCCGTACGGGCAGACCGCGCAGCCGGCTCACACGGCACCGGCCGCTCCCCACACGGCATCCACGACGACGGCGCCCTCGGGCAAGGTCGGCGCGGGCCGCATCGTCGGCATCATGGTGGCCGCCGCCCTCGTCGGCGGTGCCGCGGGCCTCGGCGGTGCTGCCGCGGGCAGCTCGTTCTTCGCGCAGCCGCAGACCGTCGTCACGACCGGCCCCGCCGCCGTCACGGTCAACAACACCGACTCGGTGAACCAGACGACCGCGATCGCCGCCAAGGCGCTGCCGAGCGTCGTCACGATCTCGGCGACGTCCGGTTCGTCCGGTGGCACGGGGTCGGGCGTCATCCTGACCGCGGACGGCTACGTCGTCACGAACACGCACGTCGTCACGCTCGACGGCGCGACCGCCGACGCGCAGCTGTCGGTCACGACCTCCGACGGCAAGGTGTACGCGGCGACGATCGTCGGCACCGACCCGACGTACGACCTCGCGGTCATCAAGCTCACCGACGCGTCGGGCCTGACCCCGATCGAGTTCGGCGACTCGAGCAACCTCAACGTCGGCGACCAGACCGTCGCGATCGGCGCCCCGCTGGGCCTGTCCAACACGGTCACGACCGGTATCGTCAGCGCGCTGAACCGCTCGATCCAGATCGCCTCGTCGGCCGCGCCCGACAGCGAGAGCCAGGACTCGAACTCGGGCGGCCAGGACTCGCCGTTCCAGTTCGACTTCGGCCAGGGCCAGCAGCAGTCCTCGACGACCTCGTCGATCTCGATCGCCGTGATCCAGACCGATGCCGCGATCAACCCGGGTAACTCCGGCGGCGCGTTGCTCGACGGCGACGGCAAGCTGATCGGCATCAATGTCGCGATCGCCTCGACCGGGTCGAGCAGCTCAAGCTCGAGCCAGTCCGGCTCGATCGGCGTCGGCTTCTCGATTCCGTCCGACATCGTCAAGCGCGTCACCGACGAACTGATCGCCGACGGCGTGGCGACGCACGGTCTGCTCGGCGCGGGTGTGAGTGACGCTTCCGCGCAGACGGATGCCACGACGGCCGGCGCCTACATCGCCAGCGTCACCAGCGGTGGCGCGGCCGCGGCTGCCGGGCTGCAGCAGGGCGACGTCGTCACGTCGTTCAACGGTGTCCCGATCACCGACGCGACGGATCTGACCGCCCAGGTGCGGGCCCTCGCCGCGGGTAGCACCGCCACGGTCGTCTACGAGCGCGACGGCAAGAGGGCTTCGGTCGAGGTCACGCTCGGGTCGCTGACGGAGTAACCCGGCACAACGAGAAGGACGCCACCCCGCGATAGGCTCGCGGGGTGGCGTCCTTCTCGTTCGGCGCCGGCAACGCCGGGAAGCTCCTGCGCATCCCGCTGTACGCGCTGGGGCGCCTCGCGACGCTCGTGATCCGGCGCACGCGCGATCTGTGGGTGTTCGGGTCCGCCGCGGGCCTCGCCGACGGGGCGTGGGCCCTGTGGGAGCACGCCGCCGAGCGCGGTGAGCGCACCGTGTGGCTCACGGGCAGCGCAGATCAGGCCGCGCAGGCGCGGGCGCGGGGCATCAGGTTCACGCCGAAGGGATCCCCGCGCGGGTTCTGGCTGACGGCACGGGCGGCCGTCACCGTCGTCACGCACGGATTCGGCGACGTCAACCGCTACGCGGCGACCGGCGGCGTCATCGTGCAGCTGTGGCACGGCATCCCCCTCAAGCGCATCGGTCTGGATGCCACGGTCACCATCGACAGCCCGCTGCCGTTCGCGCGCGGGATCACCCGCCGGAGTCTCGCCGCGCTCTACCGCCGCACGCAGGGCCGCATCCGGGTGCTGCCCGCCGCGTCCGAGCTCGTGCGCGGCCGCCTCGAGTCGGCGTTCGGGTTGGCGACGGCGCGGGTACCCGTCACGGGGGAGCCGCGCACCGACGTGCTCTCGCGCGGAACCGCCGACGGGCGGCGAGCTACTGCCCGCGCCGCATTGGCGAGCCTCGTCGGCACCGTCGGAGGCGACGAGACCGTCGTGCTGTACGCGCCGACGTGGCGCGACGGTGCGGATGATCCGTCCGTGCCCGGGGCGAGCGAGATCACGGCCCTGCACGCGCTACTCGACGATGCGCGCGCGGTGCTGCTCGTGCGCTCGCACCATCTCGGCGCCGGCGACTACACGACGCTGCAGGGGGCGCGCGTCCGTATGCTCGGCGGTGACCTCGCCCCCGACATCACGCCGTTGCTGCCGGGGATGGATGCCCTCGTCACCGACTACTCGTCGCTGGCCTACGACGCGGCCCTCGTGCCGCTGCCGACGCTGTTCTTCGCCCCCGATCTCGACGCGTATCAGCGCAGCAGAGGCTTCTACGGCACCTACGCCGACGTCGCCGGCGCCGCACCCGCACGTGATTGGACCGAGCTCATCGCCGCACTGCGCGCCCTGCTGACCGACCCGGAGGATCGTGCTGAGCGCGTCGCTCGCGCGGCCGCGCTGAGCGCGCGCATGCATGCCTTCGACGACGGCCGCAACACGGAGCGGGTGTACCGCGCGATCCGACGCCTGCTGCCACCCCACCCGCCGGCCACCGAGAGGCCCTCATGACGATCACCGCGCACCTCGACGACAGCGCCGAGCCCACGCTCATCCTCGGCGGCACGGGGCCCCGGCCACAGCGGGTCACACTCACGGGACGCCGCGCGACGGTCAGCGCACGCCCCACGGGGCGCGGCACGACGTGGACGGCGCGTCTGCCGCTGCGCGCCGCACGGTGGGGCGGGCCGGAACTGCCGCTGCCGAGCGGCGAGTACCGGCTGCACATCGAGGCAGCGGGCGGTGCGGCCGTGCCCGTCACAGCGTCGCTGCCCGCGACGCTCACGGCGACGGTGCGGGTGCAGCTCGACGGAGACGTGCTGAGCGTGCGCCCGCCGATTGATGTGGCGTACGACTCGGGGGAGGGACAGGCGGCGCTCGAGCGGCGTTACGCGACGCGCCCGCAGGGGCTCGAGAACGCGGTGTTCTTCGAGAGCTTCTATGGGCGCAATGCGAGCTGCAATCCGCGCGCGATCGACCGCGAACTGGCCCGCGTCGCACCGGGCGTGACGCGCTACTGGAGTGTCGTCGACCTGTCGGTGCAGGTGCCCGACGGCGCGATCGCCGTCGTCGAGGGCAGTCCGCAGTGGTGGCGGGCGCGTGGCGCGGCGCGCCTGCTCGTCGTCAACGACTGGCTACGCCGCCGGTACGAGCGGCGCGCCGGACAGGTCGTGCTGCAGACGTGGCACGGCACCCCGCTCAAGCGTCTGGCGCTGCACCGCCCCGGTTTCGACCCGCGGCGCATGCTGGCGGTACTGCGGGAGAGTCGGCGCTGGGATGTGCTGCTCGCGCAGAACCCGTACGGCGAGCGCGTGCTGCGCAAGGCCTACGCGTTCCTGCGGCGGCCCGTCTGGGTCGAGGGTTACCCGCGCAACGACACGCTCGTCACAGGCGACGGGGCGAAAGCCCGTGCGGCACTGGGCATCGGCGCCGACGAACGGGTCATCCTGTACGCGCCGACGTGGCGCGATGACCGTGACACGATGGTCGACTTCCTCGATCTGCAGAAGCTCGCCGCCGACACCGGGGCGGTCCTGCTCGTGCGCGGCCATTCGCGGACGATCCTGCCCGGCAGTGACACGCACGGTGCGCGGCTGATCGACGTGACGGCCTATCCCGACATCGCCGAGCTACTCGTCGTGGCCGACGCCGTCATCACCGACTACTCGTCGGTGATGTTCGACTACACCGCGACCGGCAAGCCGATCGTGTTCTTCACGCCTGACCTCGCCGACTATCGCGAGCGCCTGCGCGGGTTCTACTTCGATCTCGCCGCTCATGCTCCAGGGCCGCTTGTGACGACCCAGGACGAGCTCACTGCCGCACTCGCGACGGAGGGCATCCCGCCCGAGTACGCGCAGCGGTACGAGCAGTGGCGTGAGCGCTTCAACGCGCGCGACGACGGTCACGCCGCCGAGCGCGTGGTCGCGCGGATCCTCGACCAGGGATTCGTCGACCGCGCCTGAGCCGTCGCGGGTGCGACCGCGTGATTCGGGTACGACTCAGGGGAGCGGTGTGTTGCGGCGCAACCGCGAGGTGTCGATGTTCTCGCGTGCGCCGGTCGCGGCGCCGACGAGGAATCCCAGCCCCCACGCGAGGTGCATCGAGGCGATCACGACGGGTGCCCACAGGCGTTCGCGCCAGCCGGGCCCGGCCTGCCGACTGCCCGCGTACGCGGCGATCAGCACGAGGTAGGCGAGCAGAGGCAGATAGACGACGGATGCCGCGATGCTCGCCGTCCCGCCGATGACGCCGGTCAGCTGCAGGGCCCCGATGACGAGGGCGAGAACCGCGATGATGACGAGCGCGGGCGGTGCGAAGAAACGGAGCGAGTTGCGCCGGCCGAAGCGCCGGACGAGCTCGCCGCGCCACGTGCCGGTCGAGCGGAACTGGCGTACGAGGGCCGTCCAGCGCTCGCGCGGCCAGTACGCGACGGCCAGTTCGGGGTCGAACCAGACCCGGTAGCCGGCGCGGCGGATGCGCAGGTTGAGCTCCCAGTCCTCGCCGCGGCGGATGCTCTCGTCGAACAGGCCCACCTCATCCAGCACGGCGCGGCGCATGACGCCGAGGTAGGCCGACTCAGCGGGGCCCGCGGTGCCGCCCGAATGGTAGGCGCCGCCGCCGAGGCCGATGGGGGAGTTGTACGCGCGTGCGACGGCGCGTTGGAACGGGGTGCGGCCCTCGGCGCGCATGACGCCGCCGACGTTCGCGGCCCGCACGCGCGCGAGCGTCGCAAGAGCCTGCCGTGCGTAACCCGGCTCGAGTGCGGAGTGCGCATCGACACGCACGATCGTCGGGTGGGTCGACGCGCGAATGGCGAGGTTGAGCCCGACCGGAATGTCGGCCGCGGGATTGGCGATGAGACGGACGCGGGGGTCGGCCGCCGCGAGGCGCCGCGCGATCTCGTCCGTGGCATCCGTCGACGGCCCCAGCGCCAGGATGAGCTCGGACGGGCCGTCGACCTCCTGCGCGAGCACACTCTCGACGGCGGCCTCGAGGTAGCGCTCCTCGTTGAGGACGGGCATGACGAAACTGACGCCGGCCCCCGGCGGCGGCACCGGGGCATCCCGCCCGCCCGGATCGACATCGTGCATCCGTCGATCATGTCACGCCGACGTGTCGGCGCCGCGGCCGAGCGCGCGCGTGCGGCTCGTTAGGCTGGAAGCGTGGGATGGATCTCGGATGGCCGCAAGGCGGTCGTGCTGGTGCGCAAGGCCGTGCGCAGTCGCATGGCGGTGCGCGACGTGCGCGCGCGGCTGTCGGCGCTGGGGCGTCACCCCGCCGACCACTTCCGTGTCGCGGTGTACTTCGCCGACGGCGAGGTCAACATGTACCAGATCCGCCAGTGGTACAAGCCGCTGCAACATCTGGCGCAGACGTGGCCGGTCGTCGTGCTGTCGCGTCAGGCGACGGGTGCCCGTGCGATCGTCGCCGACGGCGCTGTGCCGGTCGCCTACGTCCCGACGGTGCGAGACCTCGAGCGCTACATCGCGAAGCAAGACATCCGCATCGTCCTGTACGTGAACCAGAACACCCGCAACTTCCAGATGTTCCGGTACGGGCGGCGCTGGCACGTGTTCATCAACCACGGCGAGTCCGACAAGATGTACATGACCACCAACCAGTTCAAGGCGTACGACTACGCGCTGGTCGCCGGTGACGCGGCCCGCGAGCGGCTCGCGCGTGTGCTGTGGGACTACGACCTCGACAGCCGGACGATCCCGATCGGTCGCCCGCAGGCCGACTACTACTCGGGCGAGCTCCCGTATCACCCCGACGAACGCACCGTCGTGCTGTACGCGCCGACATGGGAGGGCGACCGCCCCTCGGCGCACTACGGCTCGATCCGCACGCACGGCGAGGCACTCGCGACCGCGCTGCTCGCCTCGCCGCGCCACCGTCTCATCTACCGGCCGCACCCGCGTTCGGGTGTCGTGGATGCCGAGTACGGCGCCGCGAACGATCGGATCATCGCCGCCATCGCGGCGGCCAACGCCGCCGATCCCACCGCCGCGCACGTGTTCGACGACAAGCCCGACCTCGGCTGGCAGCTGGCTGCGGCCGACGTCGCCGTCGTCGACATCTCGGCGATGGTCTACGACCGACTCGCCGCCGACAAGCCCCTGATGATCACGCGCCCCGTCGACCCGGCTGCGGCGGTCGACACGCACGGCTACCTCTCCGATGCCGAGTGGCTCACCGCCGATGCCGCGCCGCGCATCCTCGACGAGACAGAGCGCGTGCTCTCGGACCCGGGCGCCACGGGCCGCCTCGAAGGCTGGGTGCGACACTACTTCGGCGATACGACGCCGGGCGCGGCCACAGCACGGTTCGAGGGCGCGATCCGCTTGCTGATGGATCGGTGGGATCAGTGGCACGCGGCATCCCGGGTGGACGACGATGACGACGCCGAGGACGATGCGGAGCTCGACGAGGACTGACGCTTCAGCCCCGCGTGATCAGGCGGTCGACCGCCGCCAGCGGGATCGACAGCCACCCGGGGCGGTGCCTCGCTTCGTAGATCGCCTCGTACACGGCCTTCTCAAGCTCCAGCGCGTCCAGCAGCGGGCCGGCCGGGTCGGTTCCGGCGACCTCGCGGTAGCCGGCGAGGAATGCCGCGCGTGCGGCGGAGGACCATGCCTCCGCCGTCGTCGTGGTGCGCGTCAGGGCGAGGGAGCCCGCGACGTAGTCGAACGAGCGGAGCATGCCCGCGATGTCGCGCAGCGCGAGGTCGGGCTTGCGGCGTTCGTCCATGGGGCGCATGGGTTCGCCCTCGAAGTCGAGCAGCACCCAGCCGCGGTGCGGCACCTGCAGCACTTGACCCAGGTGATAGTCGCCGTGAATGCGCTGCAGTGCGGGCCATTCGGTGGATGCCGCCATCGCGTAGCGGTCTCGGATGGCGCTCAGCTGCGGGCCCAATTGCGGCACCTCTGTCGCGGCGATCTCAAGGCGCCTCCGCCAGGTCTCGATCAGCGCAGCGCGTTTCGCGCCGTCGGCAGGCGGTGTCGGGAACAGTCGCGCGAGATCGCGGTGGACGGCGGCGGTGGCGCGGCCGAGCTCTTCGGCGGGGGCGGTGAAGTCCTCGCCGGCCTCGGCCGCGCGCAGCGCGACCCGCCAGGCATCCTCGACGTCGGGGAAGAACTCCTGAGCGAACGCCAGAGTGCCTGGCAACGTGCGTGTGGCATCCACGGGGTCGGTCCAGCGACCGTCGAACACGCCGATGACGGCGGGCACATGCGGCGACCCGATGCCGGCGAGGGCGCTCTGCAGTTCGATGTCGGGGTTGACGCCGGCGCTGAGCTGTCGGAACACCTTGCAGATGACCGGCCGGCCGGTTGCAGGGCGATAGATGATCGACGTGTTCGACTGCTCGCCACGCAGCACCTCGCCGCGCGCCGCGGCGGCACCGGCGGCGCCGGGGGCCACCAGCTCGAGCAACGCCCCCGTGAACGCCGCGTCGTACGGTCCGTCGATGAGCGCCGTCTCTTGTGACCCGTCGATCCATCCCGAGGTCTCGCGCGCCACAGCGCCCGCGCGCTCGACGACGGGCACCTGGTAGACGACGGGTCGGGCGGGCGCGTCGTCGGCGACGATGAGCACACGCACGCGCGCGTCCGGGTCAGGGGAGGGCAGCTCCACGTTCGCGAGCTCGCGCAGCTGCGGCGTGCGCCCCGTCGTGGTGAACCAGCGCTGGTGCGGCAGCCAGGCGGCCAGCCGCGCCATCGTGTCGTCCATGCGTCGAGGGTAGCGGGTGACGCGGCTTGACTCAGTCGCTGTCGCCACCCGCGTCGACGGCGATCTCGATCGTCGACAGCTGTGCCGGGTCGGTGAGTGAGATCCCCTCGGTGCCCAGCACCACGGCATCGCCGATCGGCGGCGGCAGCACCTCTCCCGGCACGCGCGGCTGCCACGGCTCAGCGGGCAGGCCCGCCCACTCGTCCGGCTCTTCGGGGCGGCTCTGGAAGATTCCCATGGCACCATTGTCGCCCTCACAGCACGAATCGCCAGCAGTACTCTTCGTCGGTGCGCCAGCGGTACCAGGCGACGGTGATGACGACGGCATCGAGGTCGGCGTCGCACAGACACATGGCGACGTCCTCGCCGGGCAGCACCTGCCCCCAGTGCTCCGACGCTCCATCCGAGCGGAACACCCGCACGAAGTCGGCGGGTTCGGCGCTGCTGTTGCGCACGACGGGGTGCGCCTCGTCACGTCGATCGATCTGCCAGGGGACGGCGTAGGGACGGGATCTGCCGGGTTCGAGTGCTCGCAACATGCCCGTGACGCTAGGGGTGAGCACCGACGCGGAAGCACCCCAACGCGCCCGCATCACTCGGTTCTGTGGAAACTCCGTCCGAGTGTGTCGATGTGGAGGAGGCGACGCCCGCTGCTGCCGAGTGCGGAGCCCGCGCGCCGCAGCGTGCCGAATGCGGATGCTTCCAGACGCGTGGCACCCGGGCGCGGTTCGAGTTCGGCGGGGTACTCCTGCGGCGCCTGCCCGAAGGCGCGACGGGAACCGATCACGACGCGGCGACCGAGCAGGTGGTTTCCGGTGCCGCCGACTGCCGCGCCGATGCCGAACGGCAGCGCCTTGCCGATCACCGAGGCGCTGCCCTTCGCGGCGAACTGGTGGATGAACGCCGTCTTGAGCCGGTCGACAAGGGGACCGACGGCCGCACGGGGCAGCGACTTCGTGATGAGCTCGCCCCAATAGGCGGACCGAGCCGGCCCTCTGCCGGCGGCCTGACCAGCGAGCTGGGCGACCAGGTCGACGCCCTCCTGGCCGAGCATGAGGGTCAGCACGAGGGCCCGCGCGCGGTCGGGGTTATCGACCGGGATGCCGTGGAGCTCGGCGAGCGACTGAGCGAACAGCGCCGTCGCATCGAGGAATCCGATGGTCTCGACGCCGGAGAGCGCCAAGGTCACGCCCGTGCCGATACCGGGGACGACGGCGGTCGCACCGACGGCTGCTCCACCCGTCGTGACGGCCGCGAGATAGCGGCGCTCGAGCATCCGCACGATCTGCGTCGTCGTGGCATCCGGGTTCCGCAGGCGGATGCTGCGCAAGTGGGCGACCACGATGGGCCGCTGGACCCGCAGCACCGAGTCGAGGGCGCGGATCGCTCGTGGGTGCTCTGCGGAGCCCTGCGGCGGCAGGCCTCCCGCCCAGGGCGCGTCGTTCGGCATCGAGTGGATGCGGTGGACCTTTGCCATGTCAGCCCGATCCTACGAACGACCCCTGAGCGGGTGCTGTGCGACGCGCGCGCCGCGCGGCTCAGACGTACTGGTTCGCGCGCTCGAGATCTTCGGCGAAGTCGATCTCGACCGCGTACAGGTCGGAGATGTCCAGCGGCTCGAGGAGCAGCCCGTTCTCGGCGATCGCGAGCTCGAGGCCGCGCTCGAAGTAGTCCTGATCGTCGACGCGGCCGAGCTGTGCGATGAGCGCACGCTTGTCGGCGCTGGAGATGTAGTTGATGCCGACCGCTTCGCCGATGCCGCCCTTGACGGTCTTGGAGAGCTGCTTGATGTAGCCCTCGGCGGTCACGGTGTACTTGACCTCTTCGTCGCTGACCTTGGCGGTGTTGACGGTGACGAACGACTGATCGCGCTCGATGAACTCGATGGCCCGACCGAGCACGCGCGGGTCGAAGACCACATCGCCGTTCATCCAGAGCACGCCGCCGCGACCGGTTGCCTTCAGGGCGCGCAACAGGCTCTTGGAGGTGTTGGTCTGGTCGTAGCGGTCGTTGTGCACGTAGTCGACGTGCGGGAAGGCGTCGATGATCGTCTCAGCGCGGTAGCCGACCACGGTCGTGATGCGGGCGGTGTCGCCGAAGGCGGCCCGGATGTTGTCGTGCTGCTGACGCATGATGGTGCGGCCGTCGCTGAGCTCGGTGAGCGGCTTGGGCAGGCTACGCCCAAGACGCGAGCCCATGCCCGCGGCGAGGATGACTGTATGAAGGGTCAAGGGGTACTCCTGGAGTCTGCTGTTCACTGTCCGTTTGACGTGTGGACACTCCGTCGTGCCGTCAGCATGGTAGCGAAATGACCTGGGAAGGCGCAGGAAGATGCAGGTCCGTTGCCGTTTTGTGACCTTCGCCGGGCTCGTCACGGCGCGATGCCGACCGGGTTTCTGTCAGGGCCGCTTGCTAGGTTGTACGGGTGACCGCCTCTTTGCCGCTCCCTGAGAACGACGCCGGCGACCACGAGTTCGTGGCCCCGCCGCTGCCTGCGCTCAGTGCGGCGGATGCCGCGGCATCCGCGGTCGCCGCCGACCACGCGGACTCGGATACCGTCTCGGAGCCGCCTGCGTCGCAGGAACCCGACGCGCCCGCCACGCCGGCGCCGCGCCCCCCGCGAAAGCGCCCCGCACGGACATCGGCGGCACGCACGACGGCGGCGCGCACGACGACGCCGCGCACGACGACGCCGCGCACGACGGCGAAGCGCACGCCCGCGAAGCCGACGGCGGTGCCGCCGCCGCCCCCTCCGCCGCCGACGCCCGCGTCGGTTGCGGCCGCGCGATTCGACACGGATCCCGCGCCCGACGTGGAGGCCACCGCGGCGCCCGAAGTGGATGCCCCCGCGGCGCCCGTTCCCGAGAAGCCGGCCCCGAAGCCGCGCGCCCCGCGCAAACCCCGAACGCGCACGCGCCTGGTTCGCCCGGCAGAGCCCGAGGCCGAGATCGTCGTCGAGGAGCCCGAGGTCGCGCTCGCGGTCGTCGAGGAGCCCGAGGTTGAACCCGAGCCCATCGTTGTTCCCGAGCCCGAGCCCGAGCCCGAGGTCGAGCCGGAACCCGAAATGGAGCCGGAGCCCGGACCGCAGCCGGAGCCCGAACCGGAAGTCGAGCCCGAACCCGAAGTCGAGCCCGAGCCGGAGGCCGAGCCTGCCGCAGACGCCGACCTCGTGGTCGATGCCCTGCCTGAGCTGGAGGTCGACGTCGACGCCGCGGTGCCGGCGCTGCGCTTGCGCGGCGTCACGAAGACGTTCGGGCAGACGCGCGCCGTCGACGCGATCGATCTGGCCGTCCCGGCGGGCACGTTCTACGGCATCGTCGGTCCGAACGGCGCCGGAAAGACGACGACGCTGTCGATGATCGCGGGGCTCTTGCGCGCAGATCACGGCACGATCGAAGTGGCCGGCGTTGATCTGGCGGCCGATCCCGCCGGCGCGAAGCGGCTGATGGGCATCCTGCCCGATCGGTTGCGCACGTTCGATCGCCTCACCGGGCGCCAGCTGCTGCACTACTACGGGGTGCTGCGCGGACTGCGGTCATCCGTCGTCGAGTCGCGCACCGCCGACCTCGCGCGCGCGTTCGACCTCAGCGACGCGCTTGGGCGCACCGTGTCGGACTTCTCCACCGGTATGACCAAGAAGATCATGCTCGCCGGCGCGATGATCCACTCGCCGCGCGTGCTCGTTCTCGACGAGCCGTTTGAATCGGTCGACCCGGTGTCGTCGTCGGTGATCCTCGACATCCTCTCCGCTTACGTCGCCCACGGCGGCACCGTGATCCTCTCCAGCCACGGGATGGAACTGGTCGAGCGCGTCTGCAGCGGCGTCGCGGTCATCGTCGCGGGTCAGGTCCTCGCGCAGGGCACCGTCGACGAGGTGCGCGGAGAGCTGACCCTCGAGCAGCGGTTCATCGAACTGGTCGGCGGCGTCAGCGACGTGGAGGGCCTGGAGTGGTTGCACACGTTCTCCGATTGAGGTTCGACCTGCTCGTCGGCGCGCTGCGGGGCGACCGTCGACGCGCGGCACGCATGATCCTCGGCCTCGTCGTCGTCACCGCGGCCGTCGTCGGGGTCTTCATCGCGGCGGCGCGGTTGCGAGGCGTCGACCTCGCAGTCGCCGACACCGTGACGGTCATCGCCGGCTCCGCCCTCGTGCTCGGCTTCTTCGCCGCACCGCTCGTGGGCGGACTCGACGATCAGCTCGACCCACGCCGTTTCGCGGTGTTCGGGATGTCCAGCGGCGCTGTCGCCGGTGCTATCCTGCTCGCCGGGGTCATCAGCATCCCCGTGCTCACGCTCATCGCCGTCGGCGTCGCCGTCACCGGCCTGTGGACGGCACACGGGGCATCCGGCCCGCTCACCGTCTTCGCGGTCGTGCTGGGCGTCGTGACCTGCATGCTCGCCGCCCGCATCGGGCTGGCCCTGGCGGGGCTCGTCCTGCGCGGACGCCGCACGCGCGAGCTGAGCGGCCTGCTGCTGGTCGCGGTGCTCGTCATCGTCGTTCCGGTCGTGGTCTTCTTCGTGTCCCTCGAATGGGACGGCGCTGTGCCGTCGGCTCTCCGCGAAGCGGTCGCAGTGCTGTCGGTCACGCCGCTCGGCGCCGCCTGGGCGATCCCCGGCGCGGCGCTCACCGGCACCCTGACCGGCCCACTGCTGGTCGCGATCGGCACCGTCCTGGCGCTCGCGGCGCTGTGGGTGTGGCTCGTGCGGGTGCTGCTGACGACCACCGAACGCCCGGGCGTCGGGCGCGAGCGCGCGGGGCTGGGCTGGTTCGTGCTCACGCCGAGCACGCCCACCGGTGGCATCGCGGCGCGCAGCCTCATCTACTGGCTGCGTGACCCGCGTCACCTCGTGAACCTCGTCATCGTGCCGGTCACGGCCGTGGTCATCGTGCTGCCGCTGCTCGTGGTCGGCGTGCCGTTCGAGTACATCGCGCTCGTGCCTGCGCCGGTGATGGCGCTGTTCTTCGGCTGGCTCGTGCACAACGACCTCGCCTACGACTCGACGGCCCTGTGGATGCACATCGCTGCGGCGGTGCGCGGCGGCGCCGATCGTGCCGGTCGCCTCGTCCCGGTGCTGCTGGTCGGTCTGCCGCTGCTCGCGATCGCGATCCCGCTGTCGGTCGCGCTGCACGGCCGCTGGGCGATCCTGCCCGCGCTGGCCGGTGTGTGCGCGAGTCTGTTCCTGACCGGTCTCGGGCTCTCGTCGGTGTCGTCGGTGCTGGCACCGTACGCCGTCTCGCGCCCCGGCGACAGCCCGTTCCAGCAGCCGCAGCGCACGAACGGTGGACTCGCGCAGGGCGTCGTGCTGATCGGGGCGCTCGTGCTGAGCGCTCCGGCCCTCTGGTGGGGGTGGCTCGCTCTCACCGCAGACGTGTCCTACGCCTGGGTCGCGTTGTGGGGTGGCATCGGCATCGGGTTGGCTGTATTGCTGCTCGGTGTCGGCATCGGCGCGGCGATCTTCAACCGGTCCGGCGGGCGGCTGATGGAGTTTGTCGAATCGACGTGATTCGATTCGGGCCCCGATGACGGTGCCCGCCGCTAGAATCGGATGCCATGAGCACCCCCGTCGAAGGCCCGGAGCAGGGTGGCACCCTGACCCTCGATCGCGAGCTCGAAGAGCTCCTGCGCGAGGAGAACATCGAGCCGGGCGACCACGAGCGGTTCTCGCACTACGTCAAGAAGGACAAGATCCTCGAGTCGGCGATCACCGGCAAGCCGGTGCGCGCGCTGTGCGGCAAGAAGTGGACGCCGGGCCGTGACCCGGAGAAGTTCCCGGTGTGCCCGACGTGCAAGGAGATCTACGAAAGCCTGATGGGCTGAGCGCGCCCTGCGCTCCTCCGCCCTAGGCGTCGATGAAGACGGTCGGCAGGGCGGGGTCCGAGCGGCTGAGCGCGAGCGCCTTCACCGGCAGTTCCTCGCGGACGAGGGCGTGGTGGGCGCGCGCGAGCGCGACGCCGCCGGGGCCCTCGTATGAGGCATCCGGCTCGCCGTGGTCGACGAGCGTGACCTGCAGCGGCCTGGCGTCGGGATGGTCGGTGGCTGTCTGCAGCTGCTCGAACCCGTCCGAGACGGCGATGAGCTCGCTCGTCGCGGTGCCGCGATCGAGCGTGCGGAACGTCGCCTTGCGGCCGCCCTTCGAGCCCTTGTCAGCGGATGCCTTCGCGACGGCGACCCAGCCGCCGGCGCCGTCCTGGCGGGCGACGAGCTTGTAGACCATACCGGCGGTCGGCGCACCGGAACCCGTCACGACAGACGTGCCGACGCCATAGGCATCGACGGGCGATGCCGCGAGGGCCGCGATCGCGAACTCGTCGAGGTCGCTCGTGACGGTGATCTTCGTCCCGGTCGCACCGAGTTCGTCGAGCTGCGCGCGCACGGCGGCGGCGACGGTGGGCAGGTCGCCCGAGTCGATGCGCACGCCGCCGAGGCCCGTCCCCGCGACGCGTACCGCCGTGGCGACGCCTTCCCGGATGTCGTACGTGTCGATCAGCAGGGTGGTCTCGACGCCGAGTGCGTCGATCTGCGCGCGGAACGCCGCCTCCTCCGTGTCGTGCAGCAGCGTCCAGGCGTGCGCCGCGGTGCCCATCGTCGGGATGCCCCACGTGCGCCCCGCCTCGAGGTTGCTCGTCGCGCCGAAGCCCGCGATGTAGGCCGCGCGTGCCGCGGCGACGGCCGAGCGGTCGGCGGCGCGTCGCGAGCCCATCTCGGCCAGCGGCCGGTCGCCGGCCGCGATGCTCATGCGCGCCGCCGCGTTCGCGACGGCGGAGTCGTGGTTCATGATGCTCAGGGCCAGGGTCTCGAGGACGACGGCCTCGGCGAACGTGCCCTCGACGGTGAGGATGGGGGAGCCGGGGAAGTACAGCTCGCCCTCGCGGTAGCCGCGGATCGTGCCGTTGAAGCGGTAGCCCTCGAGGAACGCGAGCGTCTCGGGGCTGACGATCCGGTGATCGCGCAGGAACCGCAGCTCGTCGTCGCCGAAGCGGAAGTCGCGCAGCTGCTGCAGCAGCCGCCCCGTACCCGCGACGACGCCGAAGCGGCGCGCGCCGGGCAGACGCCGGCCGAACAGCTCGAAGACGCACGCACGCGCGGCCGTGCCGTCGCGCAGGGCCGCGTCGATCATCGTGAGCTCGTACTGGTCGGTCAGCAGCGCGGTCGAGCGGGGCTGCGCGTCTGATCCCTGAGCCTGCGCGTCTGATCCCTGAGCCTGTCGAAAGGGCATGCGGTCACTCTACCGACGCGCGGGTAGGCTGGGGGATCGTGAATGACGCGCCGATCGGAATCTTCGACTCCGGGGTCGGCGGACTCACCGTCGCTCGGGCCGTCTCGCAGCTGCTGCCCCGGGAATCACTGCTGTATGTCGGCGACACGGCGCATTCGCCGTACGGACCCAAGCCCATCGCCGACGTCCGCCGGTACAGCCTCGAGGTGCTTGACACCCTCGTCGACGAGGGCGTGAAGATGCTCGTGATCGCGTGCAACACGGCATCCGCCGCCATGCTGCGTGATGCGCGCGAACGGTACGACGTCCCGGTCGTCGAGGTCATCGGCCCCGCCGTCCGCACCGCGATCTCGACGACCCGCAACGGCCGCATCGGCGTGATCGGCACGGCCGGCACGATCGGATCCGGCGTGTACCAGGACATGCTCGGCGTCAACGAGTCGCTCACGGTGTTCGCGCAGTCGTGCCCGCGGTTCGTCGAGTTCGTCGAAGCCGGCATCACCGACTCCGCCGAAGTCCTCGCCGTCGCCGAGGACTACCTCGCGCCGCTGCGTCACGCGGGTGTCGACACGCTCGTGCTCGGCTGCACGCACTACCCGTTCCTCGAGGGCGCCATCAGCTACGTGATGGGCCCCGAGGTGTCGCTCGTCTCGAGCGACACCGAGACCGCGAAGGACGTCTACCGCCAGCTCGTCTCGCGCGACCTGCTCGCCGGCCCCGACGCCGCCGCCACCCACGTCTACGAAGCGACCGGCGACTCTGCCGACGACTTCCTGAGCCTGGCCGACCGGCTGATGGGGCGCGGCGTCTCCGCCGTTCGTCTCGTGCACACCGGCGCCATCGACCTCCCGAAGGGAACCCCATGACTGACACCGTTCGCGCTGATGGGCGCGCCGTCGACCAGCTCCGCCCCGTCGTGATCGAGCGCGGCTGGAGCGCTCACGCCGAGGGCTCCGCGCTGATCTCGTTCGGCGGCACCAAGGTGCTGTGCACCGCGTCGTTCACGGGTGGCGTGCCCCGCTGGCTGACCGGCAAGGGCAAGGGCTGGGTCACGGCGGAGTACGCGATGCTGCCGCGGGCGACGAACAGCCGCAACGACCGCGAGAGCGTCAAGGGCAAGATCGGCGGCCGTACGCACGAGATCTCGCGCCTGATCGGGCGCGCGCTGCGTGCCGTCGTCGACACGAAGGCCCTCGGCGAGAACACGATCGTGATCGACTGCGACGTGCTGCAGGCAGACGGCGGCACGCGCACAGCCGCGATCACCGGCGCCTACGTCGCCCTCGCCGACGCCATCGAGTGGGGCCGCGCGAAGGGACTCGTCAGCAAGAACGCGAACGTGCTGCTCGACTCGGTCGCAGCGATCTCGGTGGGCATCATCGACGGCGAGCCGATGCTCGACCTCGCCTACGTCGAGGACGTCCGCGCCGAGACCGACATGAACGTCGTCGTCACGGGCCGCGGGCTGTTCGTCGAGGTGCAGGGCACCGCCGAAGGTGCACCGTTCGACAAGCGCGAGCTCGACGCGCTGCTCGAGCTGGGTGTCGCCGGCTGCGCCGACCTGCGCGACGCCCAGGCCGCGGCCCTCGCCGACTGATCGCGTACCGGAATACTGCAGACTGCGACAGATGAGCACTCGAATCGTCCTGGCAACCCACAACAGCCACAAGGTGCAGGAGTTCGGCACGATCGTCGCCGCGACCCGGCCCGATGTCGAGGTCGTCGGCTACGACGGTCCGGAGCCCGTCGAAGACGGCGTGACGTTCGCGCAGAACGCCCTCATCAAGGCCCGCGCCGCGGCAGAGCACACGGGGCTGCCCGCGCTGGCCGACGACTCGGGGATCTGCGTCGATGTGCTGGGCGGCGCACCCGGCGTGTTCTCGGCCTATTGGGCCGGACACAAGAAGGATGCCGCGGCGAACCTCGAGCTCCTCCTCGACCAGCTGTCCGACATCGTCGATCCGCACCGCACGGCGCATTTCGTCTCGACGATCGCGCTCGTGATCCCGGGCGGCGCGGAGCACGTCGTCGAAGGCATCTGGCCGGGGCGGCTCGCGGCGGCTGCGGCCGGTGGCGGAGGGTTCGGGTACGACCCGATCTTCATCCCCGACGGGCAGGATGCCGCGGCCGAGCGCACGGCGGCCGAGTTCTCGGCGGCGGAGAAGAACGCGGCATCCCACCGTGCCCGCGCCTTCGCCGCGCTCGTGCCGCTGCTCGCCGGCCTCTGACTGAGAATCACGATCATTCCCGACTGCGCGTAACCCCGGGCGCACCCGCACCCGCGGGCCTACGCTCGAAGCATGCACGATCATGCTCACGGCGTCACGGGGGTGCGGGGCGCGGCGAACAGCCGCCTGCTGGCCGTGTCGCTGTCGCTGACGGCGACCGTCATGGTCGTGCAGATCGTGGGTGCCGTCCTCACCGGATCTCTCGCGCTGCTGGCCGATGCCGCGCACATGTTCGCGGATGCCTCGGCCCTCGTGATCGCCCTCATCGCGAGCCTCGTTGCGGCCCGCCCCGCCAACGAGCGCAACACCTACGGGTATCAGCGAGCTGAGGTGTTCGGCGCCCTGATCAACGCCGTGATCCTCATCGTGCTGTGCGTGTGGATCGCGATCGAAGCGGTGCAGCGCCTGCTGAACCCCGGCGATGTCGAGGTCTCGGGGGGCCTCATGATCGTCGTCGCGGTGGTCGGCCTGATCGCCAATGCGATCTCCATGTGGCTGCTGTCGGCGGCGCAGCGCACGTCGATCAACGTGCGCGGTGCGTACCTCGAGGTGCTGGGCGACCTCATCGGATCGGCGGTGGTCATCGTCGCGGCGGTCGTCATCGCGGTCACCGGATGGATGCCGGCCGATGCCCTGGCATCCCTTCTGATCGCCGTCATGATCGTGCCGCGCGCGGTCGCGCTGCTGCGCGAGGTCTTCGCCGTGCTGGGCGAGCGGGCGCCCGAGGGCACCGACGTCGGGCGGATCCGCGAGCACATCCTGAGCGCCGACGGCGTCGCAGACGTCCACGACGTGCACGTGTGGCAGCTCACACGAGGCGCGCCCGTGTTCACGGCGCACGTCGTCGTCGAACCGGACGTCTTCAACAGCGACCGCGCCGCCGCGCTGCTGTCGAGCCTGCAGTCGTGTCTGTCCGAGCATTTCGACGTCGAGCACTCGACCTTCCAGTTCGAGCCGGCGGGGCATCGCGAGCACGACGCGCACTGAGCGATGCGTCGCGCACCTGCCACCGCGGTGTGCGACGATGCAAGCGATGGATGCCGCGCTGATGACCGAGCTGCAGGCGCTGCGTGCCCGCGCGTACGGCCGCGATGCCACGGTCGCACTGGACTCCGCCGAGAGCGAGCGTCTGCACGAACTGGAGCGCACGCTGCGTGGCGAGACGCCCGCCACCCCCGAACCCGCCGCAATGCCGGACCGGCCGCCGGTTCCCGGGATGCCCGCCGCGCTGGCGGCGGCCGGCGCGCCGCGTGCATCTGCCGAACCCGACCCGCTTCCCGATGACCCGGTTCGCCCTGCACCGCGTCCCATCCGCTCCGGCTGGATCATCGCGTGGGCGGCGTCCGTGCTCGTCGTCGCCGTCGGCGTGGGGTCACTCGTGTTCGCGCTCGCGCTCGCGTCGATCCGCCCCGTGTCGACGGCCACGGGTGCACAGCAGGTCGCCACGCTGTCCGAACCGATCGACCCGCCGCGGTGGGCGATGGATTGGTTCGGTCAGACGGACCCGCCGGTCGTCTACTCGTATCGCGGGCTCGTGGTGATGCCCACGCCGACCGGCGTCTTCAGCGACGGCGAGCACTGCATCTTCGTCGCTCCCTGGAATGGAATCGACGAGTCGACCGGTGCGATCAACGGACCGATCTACTCGGCCTGCGCTGCCGGGGCTTTCCCCGCCACAGTCCAGTTCGTCATCGACGACTCCGCGCCCGATGACCTGCGCTCAGAGTTCCCCGACGGCACCGCGCTGCAGTTCGTGCTGCGAGATGACGTGGTCGGTGTCTTCGTCAGCGAGGCGGCCCCGAGCCCGAACCCCACGGCCTGAGAACGCTCAGCCGCGCGTGACGTCGCTGGGCGACATGTCGGGTCGCACACCGCGCCACCGTGCGTGCCGCAGGGTGCCGCCCGGTGTGAACTCGGCGAACTCGACCTCGGCGACGATCTCGGGCCTGAGCCACAGCGCGTCGGACGCATCGGCCGCCGGGACGGCGGAGAACGGGCACTGATCGGTGCGCAGCGGCGTGAGCATCGTCTCGAGCCGCGCGAGCTCACGGTCCGAGAATCCCGTGCCGACGCGGCCGACGTAGCGCAAGCCTGCTTCGTCGGGGATGCCCAGCAGCAGAGAGCCGATCGTGCCGGTGCGTCCGCCGCGTCCGGGCCGGATGCCTCCGACGATGACGTCCTGCGTCGCCGTCAGCTTGAGCTTGAGCCATTGCTCGGAACGCGTGCCGCGCCGATACGGTGAACCCGGATCCTTCACGACGACGCCCTCGAGGTGCAGCTCGCGGGCGGCGGTGAGCGCCGCATCGAGGTCATCCGAGACAGGCGGCACGACGATCGCCGGCGCGGCGTGAGCGGCGATGCGCTCCAGCGCCGTCCGGCGCTCGCTCAGCGGCCTCGGTGCAAGATCCGCCTCGCCGAGGCGCACAGCGTCGAAGAGGAACAGACTCACCGGAGTGCGCCCAGCCTCGCGCTCGATCTCGTGCGGCTTCGTCAGGTGCATTCGCGCCTGCAGGCGCGAGAAACTGGGGCGTCCTGTCGCGTCCAGCGCGACGATCTCGCCGTCGACCACGGCAGGAGCATCTCCGAGCCCCGCGTCGCCGCCGGTGAGCTCGGGATAGCGCGCCGTGATGTCGGTGCCGCTTCGCGCCCGCAGGGTCAGCCGGTGGCCGTCCCACGTGCCGATGGCACGGATGCCGTCCCACTTGAACTCCACCCACGGTGCGCTCCAGCGGGCGATCGCCGCCGCAGCGATGCCCGGCGTCGCCGGGATCGCGAGCATCGGCGTGTCGGCCCCGGTCGCGCGCGTTCGCGCGGGCGCGGGCGGCGCGGGTGCTGCGGCATCCTTCATCCGATGCAGCAGCCACTGCGACTTCTCGCCCGACCCCGACGTGCGGATCAGCGCAAGTTGCACCGTTCCGAGCGGACCACCGGGGCGGCCGGTGAGGCTCATGATGATCTCGTCGTCGCGCCACTTCGTGGCCGCGTAGACGCCGGTGTCCCAGACCGTCATCGTCCCCGCACCGTACTGGCCCGCGGGGATGGTCCCGGCAAAGTCGAGGTACTCCAGCGGGTGCGGCTCGGTCATGATCGCGAGGTGATTACCCTCGCCATCGGTCGGGATGCCACGGGGCACAGCCCAGCTCACCAGGACGCCGTCGCGCTCGAGCCGAAGGTCGTAGTGCAGTCGCGAGGCATGGTGCTCCTGCACGACGAACCGGGGCGCGGCGGGTGATGCAACCCCGGCGGCGGCGGTCGGGAAAGGCTCGGGAGTCGCGCCGGCCGTGCGCTTGGCGACATAGGGGCGCAGCGCGTCCGTGGCATCCGGAGCAAGAGGCGCCAGCAGATCGCCGTCGTCCGTGTAGCGGCGGAGCACCTCGTCGAGCTGCAGATGCCGCAGGTCGGGATCGTCGAGCTCTGCCCAGGTGCGTGGCGCGGCGGCGGTCGGGTCGGCGCGTCCGCGCAGCGAGTACGGCGAGATCGTCGTCTTGGCGGCGTTGTTCTGGCTCCAGTCGACGAACACCTTGCCGGGCCGCACCGACTTTGTCATCGCGCTGACGACGAGCTCGGGATGGTCGGCCTCGAGCGCGCGGGCCAGTTCGCGCGCGAACGCGGAGATCTCGTCGCTTGAGCGGGTGCCGTCGAGGCGCGCATAGAGATGGATGCCCTTCGAGCCGCTCGTGACAGGCAACGGGTCCATGCCCATGCCCTGCAGGATCTCGCGTGCCCAGCGCGCCACGGCGGCGCACTCGGCAAGGCCCGCGCCGGGGCCGGGATCCAGATCGAGGACGAGCCGATCAGGTCTGCCGCGGCCGGCGCCGTCGAAGCGCCATTGCGGCGTGTGCAGCTCGAGGCTCGCGACCTGGGCGAGATAGACGAGCCCCGCGACGTCGTCGACGAGCGGGTACTCCTTCGCGCCGCCGGAGTGGTCGACGGCGCGACGGGCGAGCCAGTCGGGTGCACCGCGCTCGAGATCCTTCGCGAAGAACGGCGGCTGATCGACGCCTTCGGGCCAGCGCAGGCGCGTTACCGGGCGGCCGCGCAGGTGGGGGAGCAGGGCCGGAGCGATGCGCGAGTAGTAGTCGAGCACTTCGCCCTTGGTGGTGCCGGTCGCGGGATACAGCACCTTGTCGAGGTTGGTCAGGCGCAGACGCCTGCCCGCAACCTCGACGACCTGTCCGCCCGCTGGCATGCGCCCAGGCTAGCGCCCGCCCCTGGCGATACGCGTGGGGCAGGTGTTCACTGGTGTCATGAGAGCGATCTGGAAGGGCGCCCTGACCTTCGGCCTGGTCAACGTGCCGGTGAAGGTGTACTCCGCCATCGAAGACCACGACGTGCCGCTGCACCAGGTGCACGCGGCGGACGGTGGGCGCATCCGCTACCAGCGCATCTGCGAGCTCGACGGGGAAGTGGTGCCATACGCCGACATCGACAAGGCCTACGACGACGGCGAGCGCACGGTCGTCCTCACCGCTGAGGACATCGCCGCGTTGCCGGCGGAGCGGTCGCGCGAGATCGAGGTCGTCGAGTTCGTGCCGAGCGATCAGATCGACCTGCTGACCCTCGACAAGGCGTACTACCTCGAGCCCGACTCGACCTCGCCCAAGGCCTATGTGCTGCTGCGTCAGACGCTCGAGCAGACCGAGCGGACGGCCGTCGTGCGCTTCTCGCTGCGGCAGAAGACGCGCCTGGCAGCGTTGCGCGTGCGCGGCGACGTGCTCGTGCTGCAGACGCTGCTGTGGGCCGACGAGGTGCGCACCGCGTCGTTCGCGGCGCTCGACGAGCCGGTGAAGATCTCGGCGAAGGAACTCGAGCTGTCGGCATCCCTCGTCGAGAGCTTCTCGAGCGATTTCGACCCGTCAGAATACGTCGACGAGTATCAGCAGGAGCTGCGTACGCTCATCGACGCGAAGCTCGAGAAGGGTGATGCCATCGACACCGCGGAGACGTTCGGCGAACGCGCCGAACAGGACCGCGGCGGCGAGGTGATCGACCTGATGGCAGCCCTCAAGGCGAGCGTCGAGCGCAGCCGCGCCGCACGCGCCGAGAAGGACAGCCCCGAGAAGGCGGGCTGAGGGTCAGACCTCGTCGCCCTCGATCGGTTCGATCGACTCGGCGGGAAGGCCGGCAGCGACCTCCTTGCTGACCTTGCGACGCTCGGAGAAGTAGTGCCACAGGGTGATCAGCGCCGTGCCGCCGACGGCGGCGAGCAGGATCAGGTCGATGTAGTTCTCGACGAAAGTGGCTACCGGCGGGATGTACCCGATGAGGAAGCCGAACATCGTCAAGCCGAAGCCCCAGATCACCGCGCCGATGAGGTTGTACAGCGTGTAGCGCCGCCACGGCATGTGGCCCACACCCGCGGCAACGGGGGCGAAGGTGCGCACGATCGGCACGAACCGGGCGAGGATGACCGTGAGGCCGCCGTAGCGCTCGAAGAACGCGTTCGTGCGTTCCACGTTCTTGCGGCTGAACAGGCCGGATTCTTTGCGCTCGAATACGGCTGGGCCTCCCTTGTGGCCGATGTAGTAGCCGACTTCACCGCCGACGAAGGCCGCGAGTCCGATGAGCAGGGCGACCCACCAGACACTCAGCCCGAACACGCCGTGCGGGAGCTTGTCGGAGGAGTGTGACAGCAGTCCAGAGATGACCAGCAGGGTGTCGCCGGGCAACAGGAAGCCGATCAGGAGTCCGGTCTCGGCGAAGACGATGAAGCACACCACCAGCAGCGCCCACGGCCCTGCCGTTTCGATGATGGCGGCGGGGTCCAGCCAGGGAATGAGGGCAAGAGAGTGCACGGAGGTCCCGTCGGTCGGTGGGCGGGGAGTGATGTCGGCGACGCAGGCATCCCAGGGGTTGCCTGCATCTACCGTGCGGAAGGTGGGACTTGAACCCACACGCCCGAAGGCACAGGAACCTAAATCCTGCGTGTCTGCCGATTTCACCACTCCCGCAAAGGAGTGCTCAGTCTATCTGCGCGGCGTGAACCGATTCCTGAGCGGATGCCGGGACCGCCGCGTCCGCGGCAGTGGCGTGCGCGGCGACGCGCGGTGACCCACCGACGATCCAGTAGCCCAGGCCGACGACGACGGCGCCACCGACGAGGTTGCCCAGGCCCACCCAGAGCAGGTTGTTGCCGAACAGTGCCCACGTCGCCTGCGGGTCACCGGAGATGAGTCCGATGCCGTAGGTGGTCATGTTGGCGACGACGTGTTCGAAACCCGACGAGATGAACGCGAGGATCGCGGCGAAGATCAGCAGGATCTTCGCGACCTCGGACCGCACACGGGCGCACATCCAGATGGCGAGGCAGACGAGCACGTTGCAGAGGATGCCGCGGACGAACAGTTCGACAGGCCCCTCTTCGGCTTTTGCAGCGAGCATGTCGGCGAGCATCTGGCCCGCGGGGGCGTTGGCATGAAGGACGCCGGATGCCACGATGAGCGCGGCGAACACGAGCGCCCCCACGAGGTTCGCGGCGAAGGTCGCGATGATCGTTCCCGCCGCACGCCACGGCCCGACCGCGCGCATGAGCGCGCCCACCGGGAGGATCATCATTGCGCTCGTGAGCAGATCTCCACCCGCGAAGACGACGAGGGTGAGGGCGACACCGAAGACGACACCGCTGACGAGTTTGGCCAGGCCGTCGCCCGCCGCGATCAACGGACCCGCCGTGGAGACCATGAGGACGACGCCGATGCCGATGTAGGCGCCGGCGAGCATTCCGGACACGAGGAACCGCCCGGGCGAGCGCAGCCCGTCGGATTTGTGGACCGCGGCATCGGCTTGAGCCTCGAGGGTCTGCGGGATCGTGAGCACGGCTCCCATGCTACTTGTGGTCAGACCACACTTCAAGGCATCCCGCTGTGGATAACTCCGACGCGGACTCGTGCGCTCTTGTCATGATGCGGGGGTGAGCCTGACAGCATCCGCCTTCCCGGCCTCCGCCGTGCACGCGGTGACCGAGCGCGTCAGGCAGCGGTTGCGTGAGGAACAGTCCGATCCGCTGCGGCACCCGGGAGCTGCCGAACAGGTGGCCCTCACGGAGGTGCGACGCCACAACGACTTCGCTCTCGCGCGGGGGCTCGAGTTCATCGAGGACGAATCGGCGTGCGTCCGCGACGTGCTGGCCACCGTGACCGGCTACGGGCCGCTGCAGGCGCTCTTGGACGATCCCGAGGTCGAGGAGATCTGGATCAACGACCCGCAGACGATCTACGCGGCGCGCGCCGGACGCAGCGAGCGGGTGCCCCTGCGACTGACCGACGAAGCCGTGCGCGACCTCGTGGAGCGGATGCTGCACGCGACCGGTCGCCGGGTGGATTTGAGTCAGCCTTTTGTGGATGCCTCGCTACCCGACGGCAGCCGTCTGCACGTTGTGATTCCGGATGTCACCCGCACGCATTACGCCGTGAACATCCGCAAGTTCCTGTCGGCTCGGCGCACGCTCGACGACCTCGTCGGTGCCGGCGCGCTCAGCGCACAGGTGGCCGCGGTGCTGCGCGCCGCGATGGGCGACGGGCGCAACGTGCTCGTCTCCGGTGCGACGCACGCGGGCAAGACGACGCTTCTGGCGGCGCTGATCGGGGCGTGCCCACCCGAGCAGCGCATCATCACGGTCGAAGAGACGTTTGAGCTCGCGGTCGTTGCCCCCGACGCCGTGGCGCTGCAGGGACGCCAGCCGAGCCTGGAGGGCACCGGCGCTGTGAGCCTGCGCCGCCTCGTGAAGGAGGCGCTGCGCATGCGACCCGACCGACTCGTCGTCGGTGAGGTGCGGGATGCCGAGGCCCTCGACCTGCTGCTGGCGTTGAACACGGGCGTCCCCGGTGCCGCGACGATCCACGCGAACTCGGCCGACGATGCGCTGCGGCGGCTCGCGGCGCTGCCGCTGCTGGCCGGCCGGAACATCGATGCGGGGTTCGTCGTGCCCGCCATCGCGACGGGCGTCGATCTCGTCGTGCACTGTCGTCGCGCGGCGGACGGGCACCGCTTCGTCGAGGAGGTCGTAGAGGTCACCGGCCGGGTGATCGATCAGACGGTCCAGACGCGCGTCCTGTATGCGGCGGATGTGGATGCCCACGGGCGGGCCGCCTCATGACGCTCGTGTGGGGTGCCCTGCTCGCGGCCGGTGTGCTGCTGACGGTGTCGCCGTGGCTGTGGCCGTCGACAGCACGCGTAGCCAGGCCTCGCGCCGGGGGCCGGCTCGACCGCCTGCTGCAGGAAGCCGGGTACGCCCACGCGCCGGGCAGCCGACTGGGCTTCGTCGCGGCGCTGTCCGCCGTCGTGGCCGCGGCGGTGGCGTGGCTCGCGACGGGATTGCCGGTCGTGGCGGTGGTGGCCGCCGTCGCGGGTGCGGTGGCGCCGTTCTCGTGGTTGCGCGCCCGTGCGCGACGCCTGCGCCGGTCACGCCGCGCGCTGTGGTCCGACGTGTGCGACCTGCTGGTGTCGGCGGTGCGGGCGGGCATGTCCCTGCCCGACGCCGTGGCTGCGCTCGCGATGAGCGGACCGCCCGCCCTGCGCCCGGCGTTCACAGCGTTCGGCGCCGACATGGCGGCATCCGGTCATTTCGACTCGAGCGCCCTGCGGTTGAAGGCGACGCTCGCCGATCCCGTCGCAGACCGCATCATCGAGACGCTGCGGATGGCGCGTCACGTCGGCGGCACCGAGCTCGTGGGCGTGCTGCGGGCGCTGTCGGCGTCTGTGCGGGCCGATGCCGCGCTGCGCGCCGAGGTCGAGGCGCGGCAGTCCTGGGTGCGGGGTGCTGCGGTCGTGGGTGTCGTCGCTCCGTGGATCGTCCTGGGGCTGCTCAGCATGCGGCCCGAAGGGGCCGCCGCGTATGCGACGGCATCCGGTGTCGTCGTCGTGCTCGTCGGAGCCGGCGTCTCGGTCGTCGCCTACCGCCTGACGATCCGGCTCGGCCGCCTGCCCGAACCGCAGAGGTGGTTCGGATGAACGCCCTCACGTTCGCGGCCTGCGCCGTCATCCTCGGCGCGGCGCTGGCCGCGGGCGTGCTGCTGACCGCACAGCGCGTGCCACGGTGGTCGGCGCCGTCGCTGTCGCGGCGCATCGCGCCGTACCTGCGCGACATCGCCGATCCGGCGGGGCTCACGCCGCTGCGCGCCGCGCCGGCCGTGCCCGGCTGGGCCGGATTGCGCGACCGGCTCGCCGCCGCGTGGGGCGGGGGAGACGCGCTCGCGCGAAGGCTACGGCAGGCGGCGATGCCGGAGGATGTCGTCGCGTTCCGCGCGAAGCAGCTCGCGTGGGGTGTCGCGGGCCTGTTCGCAGGCGGTGTGCTCGCGGTGGCCGCCGCGATGGCCGGCCGCGGCGGAGTGGTCGCTGTCATCCTGCCGCCGCTGGTCGCGGTGGCCGCGGTCGTCGCGTACGAGCAGCGTCTCACGATCGCCGCGCGCCGCCGCGTCGCGCGGATCGAAGACGAGCTGCCGACCGTCCTCGAGTTCCTCGCGCTGTGCCTGGCCGCCGGTGAGGGGCTGCGCGACGCGCTGCGGCGCGTCGGCGAGGTCGGCTCGGGCGTACTGACCGCCGAGCTGCGCGCCGCGGTGCTCGCCAGCGGCACGGGTTCGAGCCTGTCCGACGCGCTGCTGCGCGTGTCGACGACGGCGGATGTTCCGGCGCTCTCACGCGCCGTCGAGCACCTCGTCGCGGCGATGGACCGCGGCGCCCCACTCGCGCACGTGCTGCAGGAACAGGCTGTCGACGCGCGCGAGGACGCCAAGCGCCAGCTGCTGGAGGCCGCGGGGCGCAAGGAGATCCTGATGCTCCTGCCGTTGGTCTTCCTGATTTTGCCCCTGTCGGTGCTGTTCGCCGTCTTCCCGGGGATCGTCATGCTCAAGCTCGGAATCGGTTGACCGGCGACGGTCGGAAGGAGGCGGACATGCTTCGCACACAGTGGGGGAGGGTGCGTGCGTTGTACACGCGCACCCTCGAGGACGACCGGGGCGACGTCCCCGGCTGGGTTTTGGTCACACTCATGACGGCCGGCTTGGTCGTCGCGATCTGGGCGTTGGCCGGGCCCGCTCTGGCCGACCTGTTCGAGCAGGCGCTCGCGCGCGTCGCGGGCTTCTGAGCACGCCATGATCCGACTGCGGGACGACGACACCGGCGCGGCGCCGGTCGAATTCGTCCTCGTCGGAACCCTGCTGACGCTGCTCACGCTCGGCGTGCTGCAACTGGGGCTTGCGGTCTACATCCGCAACGTCGTGCACGACGCGGCCGTCGAAGGGGCGTATCACGGCGCCCTCGCCGACACCGATCCCGCCGACGGCGCCGCGCGCACCGCCCGACTGCTCGACGCGGCCGTCGGCGACGGGTTGGATGCCGAGGTCTCCGCGCGACTGGCCGCCGGCGCGACCGGCCCAGAAGTCGAAGTCACCGTCATCGCGACCCTGCCGCTGGTCGGACTCCTGGGCATCCCGGCCGGGCTGGAGGTGACCGCGCATGCGCCGCGCGAGAGGTTCGACTGAACAACCGGCGGGGACGATGCCCGCGGACGACGACGGTTCCGCGTCGCTCGAGTTCATCGGCGTCGGCGTGATCCTGCTCGTGCCGATCGTCTACCTGATCGTCGCGCTCGGTGCGATCCAAGGGCAGGCGCTCGGGGTTGAGACCGGTGCCCGCCAGATCGCCCGCACGATCGCCGAGGCCCCGGATGCCGCGGAGGCGGACGCCCGAGCTGCGCGCGTGCGCGACGCGATCATCGCGGAGTACGACCTCGATCCCGCCGCCGTCGAGGTCGCGATCTCGTGCGAAGGCGCGACCACCTGCCCCGAGGCGGGCGCCGTCCTGTCGGTGACGATGACGACCGCCGTGCCGCTGCCGCTCGTGCCCGCCGTGTTCGGGCTCGAAAACGCCGCACGGGTGCCGGTGCAGGCTTCGGCGGTGCAGAAGGTCTCGCGCTTCTGGGGGACGGCACCATGACCCTGCAGCGCGGCGATGCCGCCGACGACGAGGGATCGGTGCTGCTGCTGACGCTCGGTTATGCCGTGCTCGCGATCGTGCTGGTGCTCGTCTGCGTCGACGCGACGAGCCTCTATCTCACGCAGAAACGGGCGGATGCCGCTGCCGACGCGGCCGCGCTGGCCGGCGCCGACGGGTTCGTCCTCACCGTCGCGGGCGGCGAAGCCACCGCGCGACTGACCGACGCCGGCGTCGCCGACCAGGCGGCCCAGGTGATCGACGTCCTCGGCGCGGCGGGCGGTGCCGTCACGCTCGTGTCAGCGGGCACGCCCGACGGCGTGTCAGCGCGGGTGACGGTGCAGACCGTGTGGCATCCGCCCGTGCTCTCCATCTTCGTGCCGGACGGCTGGACGATCGACGCGACCGCGACGAGCCGCACCGCGTTGCGGTGACCGCCGCCGATTCAGCGTTCGCGCGGGACGAACCGCGGCACCCACCGGATGAACGCCGCGGCGCCGAGTAGCCCGACCACGCCCATGGCCGCGGTGGCGAGCGACAACGACAGCGCCGCGGCCAGCGCCGACACGATGAGTGGGGCGACGGCACCGCCGGCATCCGTCAGCGTCCGCCACGAACCGAGGAACGGTGCCGGGTCGTCTTGTGGTGCGACGTCGGCGCCGAGGGTGAGCAGGATGCCACTCGACAGGCCGTTGCCGACGCCGAGCACGGCGGCGAACAGGGCGTACCACATGGCCGCCTGATCCAGATCGTGCGTGAGCGACAGCGCGAGGAAGCCGCTCGCCATCAGCAGCATGGCCGGCAGTGCCGCCCAGAGCCGGCCGAACCGGTCCATGACCTGACCGCTCGCGTAGAACAGCGCGAAGTCGATCGCGCCCGACACACCGACGACGAGGGCGATGGTCTGGGCATCCAGCCCGATCGACACGCCCCACAGCGGCAGGACGACCTGCCGCGCCGAGCGCACCGCTGACAGCGACGCGGCAGCCAGCCCCAGCCGCGACAGCACTCCGCGGTGGCGCCACATCGTGCGGAACACGCCCGCGCGGGCGCGCTGCGCCCCGACCGTCGGGATCGAGCCGGTCACCGCCTCGCCGGTGTCTTCCGTGACGAGTTCGGCCGCCGTCGCGCCGTCGCGAGGGCCGGCAGCCGTCGCCTCCGTCTCGGGATCAGGACCGAACAGCACCAGCAGCACCGTGGCCACGAGGCACACCGCGAAGAACCAGACGGTCGCGTGTGGGTCGCCGAACACACCGAGCAGGGCCGCGGCGATGAACGGACCGATGAACATGCCCAGGCGGAAGGTGCCGCCGAGCAGTGACAGGGCGCGTGCGCGGAAGTCGAGCGGCACGCGCGTCGTCATGAACGAGTGCCGCGCGAGGCCGAACGCGGCCGCGCACATCCCGATGAGGAAGGTCGCCGCCGTCAGCACGGCGAGGTTCGGCGCCAGCGCGAGCCCCGCGACGCCGGCGAGGGCGAACCCGCCGCCGATCGCCATCGTGACCCGTTCCCCGATGCGCGCGACCAGCCAGCCGGCGGGGATGTTGCCGCACAGCTGGCCGACGACCAGCGCCGAGGCGACGAGGGCCGCCGTGGGCACGTCGGCGCCCAGGTGCGCCGCGAACACCGGCAGCAGCGGCACGACGGCGCCCTCACCGAGGGCGAACAGCACGGTCGGCCCGTAGATGACGGGAGACAGCCGCCACAGCATGCGGCGGATCGAATCGGGGGAGGAGGCATCCGTCACCCCATCCACGTTAGTCTGGAGTGTCATGCTTGAATTCGATCCCTCCGCCGACATCCAGGCCCTGCGGTCCACCTTCTCCGACATCTCCGCGGTGGTGGACGTCGAAGGGCTGCGCGCCGAGATCGCACGCCTCTCCGACGAGGCCGGCGCTCCCGACCTGTGGGACGACGTCGACAAGGCGCAGAAGGTCACGAGCGCCCTCAGCCACCGCCAGGCCGACCTCAAGCGCGTCACCGACGTCGAGCAGCGCCTCGACGACCTCGACGTGCTCGTCGAGCTCGCCCTCGAGATGGACGACGAGGACACCGCGGAAGAGGCCCGCCGCGAGATCGCCGCGCTGCAGGACGTCATCGGCCAGCTCGAGGTGCAGACGCTCCTCGACGGCGAGTACGACGATCGCGCAGCGGTCGTGACGATCCGCTCGGGCGCCGGCGGCGACGACGCGACCGACTTCGCCGAGATGCTGCTGCGCATGTACCTGCGCTGGGCCGAGCGGCACAAGTATCCCGTCAAGGTGATGGACACCTCGTATGCGGAAGGTGCCGGCATCAAGTCGGCGACCTTCGAAGTGGATGCCCCCTACGCGTACGGCACTCTGTCGGTCGAGGCCGGCACGCATCGCCTCGCCCGCATCAGCCCTTTCGGCTCGGCCGACAAGCGCCAGACCTCCTTCGCTGCGGTGGAAGTGATCCCCGTCATGGAGGAGGCGCAAGAGGTGGACGTGCCCGAGGGCGACATCCGCGTCGACGTCTTCCGCTCGTCCGGTCCCGGTGGTCAGTCGGTCAACACGACCGACTCCGCCGTGCGCATCACCCACATCCCCACCGGCCTCGTCGTCTCGATGCAGAACGAGAAGAGCCAGATCCAGAACCGCGCCGCCGCGATGCGCGTGCTACAGACGCGCCTCATGCTCTTGCAGCGCGAAGAGGAAGCGGCCAAGAAGAAGGAGCTCGCCGGCGTCATCACCGCGAGCTGGGGCGACCAGATGCGCTCCTACTTCCTCTACGGCCAGCAGCTCGTGAAGGACCTGCGCACCGGCTACGAAGTCGGCAACCCCGCATCGGTCTTCGACGGCGACCTCGACGGCCTCATCGCCGCAGGCATCCGCTGGCGCAAACGCAAAGACGAAGACTGAGCTTCGCGGCACGCGATCCGGCGCGCCGGGTGTCGTGCCGGGCATCCATAGCCCAGCCGCTTAGGCTCGACGGGTCATGATCCGGTTCGAGCACGTCACCAAGAAATACCGCGGGACGAACAAGCCGGCGCTGAGCGACGTCGACTTCGAAGTGCAGCGCGGGGAGTTCGTCTTTCTCGTGGGAGCCTCCGGGTCGGGGAAGTCCTCGTGCCTGCGCCTGATCCTGCGCGAGGATTCGCCGAGCGAGGGCAGAGTCGTCGTTCTGGGCCGCGACCTGCACACGCTGTCGACACGCAAGGTTCCCTACTTCCGGCGCCACATCGGCTCGGTGTTCCAGGACTTCCGGCTGCTGCCGAACAAGACCGTCTTCCAGAACGTCGCCTTCACGCTGCAGGTGATCGGCGCATCGCGCGCGTTCATCCAGCAGGCGGTTCCCGAAGTGCTCGTGCTCGTCGGGCTCGACGGCAAGCAGAAGCGCTTTCCGCACGAACTGTCCGGCGGTGAGCAGCAGCGCGTCGCGATCGCGCGCGCACTCGTCAACCGCCCGCAGATCCTGCTCGCGGACGAACCCACCGGAAACCTCGACCCGGCCACCTCGATCGACATCATGCAGCTGCTCGCCCGCATCAACGAGAGCGGCACGACCGTCGTGATGGCCACCCACGAAGCCGGTTTCGTCGACCAGATGAAGCGGCGAGTGATCGAACTGCGCGGAGGCGTCATGGTGCGCGACGACCGACACGGCGGCTACGGCGATCGCTCGTCGCTGCCGAGCCTCGCGCCCCAGCAGGAGAAGGGCGCCGCGGCAGCCGCCGCCTTGACCGCTGTGCTCGAACTGCAGCGTGAGATCGCCGCCTCGCCCGTCGAGCCGGTGCCAGCGATGGAGGAGGCCGTGACGGATGCCGTGGCCGCGTCTGCCGTCGCGGCCGCCGTGGCGACGGCGCCGGAGATTCCTCCGGTGACCGCGCAGGTGCCGATCGTCGAGCTCGACGGGTTGCACCTGGATGACCTGGGGGTCGCCGAGCGACTGGGCCTGGCATCCGACGAGGACGAAGTCGGACCGACATCGTGAGGGCGCGTCTGATCCTCGCCGAGGCGCTCACCGGCCTGCGGCGCAATGCCTCGATGGTGATCTCCGTCGTGCTGGTGACGTTCGTGTCGCTGACGTTCGTGGGCGCCGCGATGCTCATGCAGATGCAGATCGGCAAGATGCAGTCGTACTGGGCAGAGCGGGCGCAGGTGTCGATCGTGATGTGTCGCGACGACTCGACCGTGACGACGTGCGTTGACGGCGCTGCCACCCCTGAGCAGCTGCAAGAGGTCGCCGATCGCCTGGCCAGTCCCGCCTTGGCCGACATCGTCCGCGACGTGCGGTTCGAGTCCGCCGATGAGGCGTATCAGAATCTCATCGACCTCTACGGCGACGAGTACAAGGACTATGTGACGCCCGCGCAGCTCGGCGAGACCTACTGGGTCGGGCTCGTCGATCCCGGCAAGTCCGACGTCATCACCGAAGCCTTCAAGGGTACCACGGGCGTCGAAGCTGTGCGCAACCAGATGCAGTACCTCGAACCGCTGTTCTCGGCGCTGACCGTGGCGACGTACATCGCCGTCGGCATCGCGGCGCTCATGCTCATCGCCGCGGTGCTGCTGATCGCGACGACGATTCGGCTGTCGGCGTACGCGCGACGGCGCGAGGTCGGGATCATGCGCCTGGTCGGAGCCTCGAACCGGTTCATCCAGACGCCCTTCATCCTCGAGGGTGTGTTCGCGGCGTTCATCGGCTCGCTGCTGGCGGGCGGTGCGATCGTCGCCGGCGTGCACTTCGGCGTCGGCGGCTACCTGCGCGATCGCGTGACGTTCATCACCGACTGGGTGGGGCTGCAGGATGCCGCGATCGTGATCCCGATCATCGTGCTGATCGGCCTCGTGCTGGCGGCACTGTCGGCCGGCTTCGCGATTCGGCGGTGGCTGCGCGCCTGATGTAAACTGACGGGCTGGCCGCGCCGCGGTCACAGGTCAAGGAGTTCAGTCATGCCCAGGGAACGCGGGGAGAAGGTCGTCGCGACCAACCGTCGCGCGCGCCACGAATACGCCATCGAGAAGACGTACGAGGCGGGGCTGGTCCTCACCGGTACCGAGGTGAAGTCGCTGCGCGAGGGTCGTGCGAACCTCAGCGACGGCTACGCGTACATCGACGGCGGGCAGGCGTATCTCGATGCCGTGCACATCCCCGAGTACGCACAGGGGCACTGGACCAACCACTCGTCCAAGCGCACGCGCAAACTGCTGCTGCACAAGCAGGAGATCATCAAGCTCTCGCACGCGATCGCCGCGGGTGGCTACACGCTCATTCCGTTGAAGCTGTACTTCTCCGACGGCCGGGCGAAGGTCGAGATCGCGGTAGCCAAGGGCAAGCGCGAGTACGAGAAGCGCCAGACGATCCGTGAGCGCGAGGACAAGCGCGAAGCCGAGCGCGCGATGCGCAGCCGCAACCGCCTCGGCGAGTGAGCGTCAGCTGGCGCTGAAGCGCGCCTCCACGGCGGCGGTCACGACGATGTCGTCCGGACGGAAGTCCACGGCGGGCGCGGATCCTGCGGCATCCATCGCCATCATCGACGCCTTGATCATGCGCGGGGCGGCACCCTCGCGTCCGCCTGAGTCCAGCAGTCCCAGGTCGGCGATCTGCAGTGGCGTGACGGTCTCGCGGCCGATCGCGGCCGCGTAGGCGGTCGCGCGCTCGACGGCGACGGCGACGGCATCCGTCGCGACCTCGCGCTCGACGCGCGCGCGAGTCTCGGGCGTGAGCTCCCAATCGACGGTGCTGGCCTGCAGGCCGTCGGTGGTGGCGATCTGGTTCAGCCAGTCGGACAGAGCCATGAGGTCGCTGAAAGTCGCCGTCAGCTCGACCGAGGCGTGGTGCACGAGATTGAGCTGGCGGCCCTCGTTGTTCCACGGACGATCCGACCAGACCGAGACGCGCTGGCTCGCCCAGTCGACGATTGAGCCGGCGGCCTTGCGCGCGGCGAGGTCGGTGCGCACCGGCTCCGCGAGCGCCGCGATGCGCTCGACGACGCCGCCGCGTTCGGGACCGTCGGCGGATGCTGAGACGTGCGCGATCGCACGCTCGGGGGTGATGAGGGATCGGCTTTCGCCGCGGACCGTGATGATGACATCGCTCATGATGTAGACTGTAATGCTCGGATGCCCACGGCATCCGAGCACACAACTCCACAGCGTGACAGTGGCTCACTGCCGCATGGCTACCCGGGGCTGATCGGTTTCGACAGCGCCTGCGAAGCTGCGAGAAGCGGGCCGAGGATGCAGGGTTATCTCGTAAACGATCTCTGCGAACCAATAGTTGCCGATGCAAAGCGCAACGACTTCGCCCTCGCTGCCTAAGCGAGCCTGAAGTCCGTCAGACCGTAGGCGATCCCGCTACGGACCCTGGCGTCATCTAGGGATCTTGCTGTGTGACGGGGTCTCGACGTCACACGGGACTCTTCTGAGACTGGGCTCGTCGACTTAGGTGTCTGTGACAAAGGTCGGAGCCGAGCAGAACGTCTCTACAGACTGCGCCCGGAGAAGACGCAGTATCCCAGCGTTGGACGGGGGTTCGATTCCCCCCAGCTCCACAAGTCACTGTCACAGGAAGAGGTCCGATCCCCGGAGGCCAGTGCTTTCGGGGATCGGACTTTTTCTGTGGAACCGTCAGGCGCCGGGGCGCTGGATCAGCAGCAGCTGGTCGGCGACATCCGACACGAGCACCCAGCCGTCGCCGAAGCGATAGGTCATGCCGAAGCTGTCCGAGATATCGGCGCCGGAGGCGGTCTCTGTCAGCGTCCAGCCCTCGGCGACCAGTCCGTCCTGCATCTGGGTCGCCTCGACGGCGGTCAGCGGCGCCCATCCGAAGAGCATGAGGCTCGCCGTCGACTCGCTTTCGAGGTCGCCCCATTCGCACTGGATGCCATCGGTGACCGTGACGCCGCCCGCGGTGAACGTCGACTCCTCATACGTCCAGCCCTGTGCCTGCAGCTGTGCGAGCGTGTCGCTGTCGATGAGCGTCTCGCACGTGACGGGCTCCGTCGTCGCGCTTGCGGTCGGAGCGGACGTCGGCTCCGTGGTCGGCGCGGCGGCGGCTGCGTCTGTGTCGGGTGACGCGGTGGGCGTGGGTTCAGCGCCGGCGCCGCAACCGGCCAGAAGCACGGCGCTGACGGCGGCAGCGGTGAGGGTCGTGAGGAAGCGGCGGGGGAGGCTCATCGTCTCGTCTCGTCTCGTGTCGGCGGGGGTCCAGCGGGGGAGTTCAGCGGGGGGAGTTCAGCAGGGTGAGGAAGTCATCGTGCAGCGTGCCGTTGGTCGCCAGCGACGAGCGAGACGCGATGCTGTCGGCGCCCGCGATGTCGGTGAAACGGCCGCCGGCCTCGAGGATGATGGGCACGTGCGCGGCGAGGTCGTACTCCTTGACGTCGAACTCCGCGACGAACTCGAGGCGGCCCTCGGCCAGCAGCATGTACGGCCAGGCATCCCCGTAGCCGCGGTCACGCCAGACGGCGCGGCTGAGCCGCACGAGGTCGTCGGAGCGGCCGACGCCATCCCACTGGGCGATGCTCTGGAAGCTCACGCTCGCCTCGGCGAGGCTGGCCACGTTCGATACCGCGAGGCGGCGGGGTCCTGCGGGGGTGTCGGTCCACGCGCCGAGGCCGGAGGCCGCCCACCAGCGACGTCCGATCGCCGGCTGGCTGACGACGCCCACGCGCGGGACGCCGTCGATCGCGAGCGCGATGAGCGTCGCCCACATCGGGATGCCCTTGAGGTAGTTCGCCGTCCCGTCGATCGGGTCGATAATCCACTGGCGCGTGGTGCTGCCGGAGGTGCCGAACTCTTCGCCGAGGATGCCGTCGCCGGCGCGCTCGGCGGCGAGGATGCCGCGGATCGCGCGCTCGGTGGCGAGGTCGGCCTCCGTCACGTGCGAGGCATCCGCCTTCACCTGCACGTCGAGGTCGGATGCGTCGAAGCGGGCCATCGAGACGGCATCGGCCGCGTCCGCGAGGCGCAGCGCGAGCGCGAGGTCGTCGGCCAGGTCGCCGGTGTAGGGCGCGCTCCACGAAGGCGTAGCGTCGGGGGAGGTCACCCCTCAAGGATACGGGGCGCCACATGCTCGATTCGCGATGTACCGCATCGGGATGGTAACGTTGACCCTCGGTTCGCCGGTCGCTTTTCGAAGCGCGTATGCGGCGGCCGACGGAACGCACCTCTAGCTCAATCGGCAGAGCAACTGACTCTTAATCAGTGGGTTCTGGGTTCGAGTCCCAGGGGGTGCACCACAGGAAGAGCCCCGGCAGACATCGTGTTTGCCGGGGCTTTTCTCGTCAACGCGGCGTATCAGGCAGCGTCGCCGTAGAGCACGGCGGTGGCCTCCTCTTCGGCATCCGCTTCGTGGCCGTCGATGCGGGCGAGCGCGCGACGTCCGAACAGGATCGTGAGTGCCGAGATCAGCACCGAGAGCGCGGCGAACACGAACGGCACCGAGGCGTTGAACGCGTGCCACAGCGCCGCGGCGATCGGGGGAGCGGCCGCGCCACCGAGGAAGCGCACGGCCGAGTACGCCGACGACGCGACAGAGCGCGGCAGGTCGGTGGCCTCCATGACCGACTCGGTGAGGATCGTGTTGACCATGCCGAGCAGCAGACCACCCACGATGATGCAGGCGATGAGGGCCGCTGCGGTGTCGACGAAGACCGCCGCGACCAGCAGGTCGATCGCCAGTAGCGGCAGGACCATCAGCAGCGCCGTCGTGCGGGCGAAACGGCGCAGGAGGATCGGCGCCACCCACACGCTCGTGATCGCGAGCGCCACGCCCCACCCGAAGAACGTCAAGCCGATGCCCATGGCGCCGAACCCGAGCGGGAACGGCGAGAAGGCCAGCAGCACGAAGAACCCGATGTTGTAGAACAGTGCCGCGACGGCGAGCACGGCCAGCGCCGGCTGGCGCAGCGCCTTGAACGGCGCCGACAAAGGCACGGGCGTGCGCTTCTCGTCGCCTCCGCGAAGCAGCACCGACACGGCGATGAACGCGATCGCCATGAGCGCGACGACTCCGAAGAACGGGCCGCGCCAGCTGATCTCGCCGAGGAATCCGCCCAGGAGCGGCCCGATCGCGATGCCGAGACCGAGCGCTGCTTCGTACAGGATGATCGCGGCGGCTGATCCGCCGGATGCCGCCCCGACGATCGTCGCGAGTGCCGTCGAGATGAACAGTGCGTTGCCCAGGCCCCACCCGGCACGGAAACCGATGACGGCGTCGACGCTGCCCGCCAGTGCGCACAGCAGCGCGAACACGACGATGAGCCCCAGCCCGATCAGGAGGGTCGCCTTCGTGCCGATGCGCGATGAGATCCAGCTGGTGACGAGCATCGCGAGACCCGTCACGACGAGGTAGCTCGTGAACAGCAGCTCGGTCTCGACCGGGGTCGCCTGCAGCGACTCCGCGATCGCAGGGAGGATGGGGTCGACCAGGCCGATCCCCATGAACGCGATGACGCTGGCGAACGCGACGGCCCAGACCTGCGCCGGCTGGCGCCAGACGTTGACTCCGCTGCCGGCGCTCATCGGGTCGTCCCCTCGGCGGCCACGCGCGTACGTGCGTCGACGATCTCGGTAGCGCGGCGGATGGTCGCCCAGTCGTCTTCGCCGAGGTCGGCGAACCGCGGCGCGAGCGCGTCGCTGAGGGTCTGGAACCACTCGTCGAGGGCTGTGAGCCCGGCATCCGTCGCTGAGACGACCGTCACGCGCGAGTCGTGCGCATCGGGGCGACGCTCGAGCAGTCCCGCCTCCGACATCTGCGCGACGAGCCGCGTCATGCCCGGCTGGGTGACACGGCTGAGGGTGGCCAGATCGCCCACGCGCTGCGGTCCGTGCTGGCGCAAGAGATTGAGCGTGCGCCACTGAGCGGCGGGGGCGTCGTTGCGCGTTTCGAGCGACGTGATCCGCGAGAGTGTCTGCGCGCTGATGATCAGATGGAGGATGTCATCACCGTGTTGCATATCAACAGTATATACCCGTGGTATATATCGGCCGCGAATGCGTGTGGGTTACCGGATCGTGATGCTTCAGGCGTGCTGGAGGTTTGACATCCCGTCGTCACCTGAACATGATTGCATTACCTGAATCACATTTCAGGTGCTCCCTTCCAATGGTGAAAGGCACGCACATGCGGGTTACACAGAAGTTGCTCCCCAAGGCAGGGCTCGTCGGCGTCGTCGTCGCCACAGCCGCCCTCGTCCTGTCAGCCTGCGCACCGCAGGCATCCACCCCCGACCTGACCGACTCCGAGGCTGCCGGCCCCGCTGAGATCACCGTCGGCGTCATCACGAGCGAGACGGGCGCGCTCGCCGGCTACGGCAAGCAGTACCTGGACGGCTTCAAGGCCGGTCTCGACTACGCGACGGACGGCACGAACGAGGTCGACGGCACCAAGATCGTCATCGACTACCGCGACGACGCGGGCGACCCCGACACGGCGGTCGGCGCGGCGAAGGAGCTCATCGGCTCGGGCGTCACGATCCTCGCCGGTAGCGCGTCGTCGGGCGTCGCCGCGGCGGTCGCCGAACAGGCGGGTCAGAACAAGGTCCTGTTCATCTCCGGCCCTGCCGCCGCTGACGCGCTGACGGGCATCAACGACTACACGTTCCGCAGCGGCCGCCAGACCGCGCAGGACGTCGCGACGGCCGGTACCTTCCTCGGCGACATCGAGGGCAAGAAGATCACGGTGTTCGCGCAGAACACCGCGTTCGGTCAGGGCAACGTCGCGGCCGTCGAGGCGATCCTCGGCGCCAAGGGCGCGACGGTCGACAGCGTGCTCGTCGCCGAAGACGTCACCGAGTTCACGCCGTTCGCACAGCAGGTGCTCGCGGGCAGCCCCGACCTCGTATTCGTCGCGTGGGCCGGTGCCACCTCGGGCGCGATGTGGCAGGCGATGAGCCAGCAGGGCGTGTTCGACGCGGTTCCCGTCGTCACCGGTCTCGGCGACGCGGCGACGTTCGGCGCGTACGGCGAGGCATCCGAGCAGATCAGCTTCCTGAACTACTACTTCCCCGGGGCACCCGACAACGCCGTCAACACGGCGATGGTGGATGCCGTGGAGGCAGCCGGCGGCACCCCTGACCTGTTCACGCCGGACGGGTTCAACGCTGCCCTGATGCTCGTGCACGCGATCAGCGAGGGCAAGGGCGACGTCGACGCGATGATCGCGGCGCTCGAGGGCTACACCTTCGACGGGCCGAAGGGCTCGCTGACGGTTCGTGCCGGCGACCACGCGCTGCTGCAGGAGATGTACCAGGCCAAGCTGGTCGCCGACGGCGACACCTTTACCCCCGAGCTCGTCGAGACCGTTCCGGCCGACGAGGTCGAGCCGGCAGAGGTGCAGTAACCCGATGAGCACCCCAGTCCCGTCCGCGCTCAAGATCGAAGGCCTCGGCCTGCAGATCGGCGGCGCGACCATCCTCAAGGATGTCGACCTCGACATCGCGCCCGGCAGTCTCGTCGGCGTGATCGGGCCCAACGGCGCCGGAAAGACCACGCTGTTCAACGTGATCTCCGGTGTCGCGCGGCCCACGGCAGGCCGGATCCTGATGAACGGCGACGACATCACCCGCACGTCCGTCCCTCAGCGGGCGCGGGCGGGATTGGGGCGCACCTTCCAGACATCGAGCCTGTTCCCGAGGCTCAGCGTGCTGGAGAACGTCCGCCTCGCGGCGCAGGTCTCGCGCGGCGGCAATTACTCGCTGCTGCGGTTTCCGAGAAGAGCGGATGCCTCGACCGAGCACGCCCTCGAGCAGCTGATCAAGGTCGGACTCACCCACAAGCTCGACACGGCCGCCGGTGACATCTCGCACGGCGACAAGCGCAAACTCGAGATCGCGGTGCTGCTGGCGACCGAGGCGCGCATCGTGCTGCTGGACGAGCCGATGGCGGGCGTCGCGTCGGGTGATGTCGCGGGCCTCGTGCAGAACATCCGCGAGCTGCAGCGCGAGACCGGCTGCACCGTCCTCATGGTCGAACACCACATCGAGGTGCTGATGGACCTCGTCGAGAAGGTGGCCGTCATGTACTCGGGCTCGATCATCGCGTTCGACACGCCGCAGCAGATCATGGCGAACCCCCTCGTGCAGAGCGCGTACCTCGGACGCACCGAAGGGAGCGCCGCATGAACGCCGCCGCGCCCGAGCCGATCCTCACCGTCACGCACCTGTCCGCCTCGATCGCCGGTCAGCAGGTCGTCGAAGACGTCACCTTCACGGTGCCGCCGACCGGCATCACGGCTGTGCTCGGCCGCAACGGCGTCGGCAAGACGTCCACGATCCGGGGCATCCTCGGACTCATCCACCGCCGCGGCGAAGTGACGCTCGCGGGCGAGCGCATCGACGCGCTGCCCACGCACCGCATCGTCCAGCGCGGTGTCGGCTACGTGCCGGAAGACCGCGAGGTCTTCGCCGGGCTCACGGTCGCCGAGAACCTCTCGCTCGCCGAGCGCGACCGCAATCCCCGTCGCGAGTTCGTCGCCGAGCTGTTCCCTGACCTCGTGAAGCGGCGCGGCCAGCTC
Organism: Microbacterium sp. 70-16; assembly: GCF_001898315.1. Classification (GTDB taxonomy): domain Bacteria; phylum Actinomycetota; class Actinomycetes; order Actinomycetales; family Microbacteriaceae; genus Microbacterium. Next base: position 119,411 of record NZ_MKTQ01000014.1, read on the forward strand.
GCCGGCACGCTGTCGGGCGGGCAGCAGCAGATGGTGTCGGTGGCCCGCGCGCTGCTCAACGAGAACCGCATCCTGCTGGTCGACGAGCCCACGAAGGGCCTCGCCCCGCGCATCGTCTCGGAAGTGGCCGATGCGCTGCAGGAGGCGTCCAAGATCGTCCCCATCCTGCTCGTCGAGCAGAACCTCGAGGTCGTCCGGCAGCTCGCCCAGGATGCCGTCGTCATCGCCGGCGGCCGTGTCGTGCACACGGGGCCGGCGCGCGAGATCCTCGACGATGACGCCCTGACCACGCGCCTCCTGGGCGTGAGTGCGGAGGCACACGCGTGAGCAGCATCGTCCTCATCCTCCTCACCGGCATCGGCCTCGGGGCGCTGTACTTCCTCGTGGCATCCGGACTCAGCCTCATCTACGGCCTCATGCACGTGCTGAACTTCGCGCACGGCGCCTTCCTGACTCTCAGCGCGCTCGTCGGCTGGCAGGTCGCGCAGGCGCTCGGCACCGCCTCGTGGGGCTCGTTCCTCGTCTCGATCCTCGTCGGCGCCGTCGTCGGTGCGATCTTCGCGACGCTGACCGAGCTGATCCTCATCCGCCCGCTGTACGAGCGGCACATCGAGCAGGTGCTCGTCACCGTCGGCCTGTCGTTCGCCTCGGTTGCGCTCTTCGAGGGCATTTGGGGCACGGATGCCATCAACATCGCCGGCCCTGCGTGGCTCAAGGGTGCCACGGACGTGCTCGGCGCGCGCATCCCGAATACGTACTGGGTGCTCATGATCGCGGCAGCCCTCGTTCTGGTCGCACTCGTGCTGTTCCTGCGCAAGACGCGGTACGGCATGATCATCCGCGCGGGCGTCGAGAACCGGTCGATGGTGACCGCGCTCGGCATCGACGTGCGCAAGAGCTTCACCCTCGTGTTCGCGATCGGCGGCGCCGCCGCCGGCATCGGCGGCGTGCTCGCGATGCACTATACGACCTTCGTGTCGGCGCACTTGGGCGCGACCCTGCTGATCTTCGCGTTCATCGTCACCGTCATCGGCGGACTCGGCTCGCTCACGGGCGCTGCGATCGCGTCGGTGCTCGTGGCGGTGCTGCAGCAGTTCGCCAACGTCTATCTGAGCGGCACGGGCGACTTCATCGTCGTGATCCTGCTGGCGGTCGTCCTGCTGGTGCGCCCCAGCGGTCTTCTGGGGAGGAAAGCATGAGCGGTCAGAGCACCGTCACCACGGGAGTCCCGACTCTTGTCCGCGGCCGCGCGGGAGCGTGGATGCCGTTCATCGTCGGCGCCGTGCTCGTCGTTCTGATGGCGATCCTGCCGCTGCTGAACATCGAGATCCCGGGCATCCTGCCGGGCGCGACGTACACGCCGGGCACCCTGGCTCTGCTCTCGCTGTGCATGGTGTTCGCCGCTCTCGCGCTGTCGTACAACCTGCTGCTCGGCACCGGCGGCATGCTGTCGTTCGGTCACGCGCTCTACTTCGGCGCCGGCGCCTACGGGCTCGGTCTCGCACTGCAATACCTTCAGGTACCGCTGTGGCCGGGCATCCTCATCGCCCTCGTCGGTGGCCTCGTGATCGCCCTGTTCACCGGCGCGATCTCGATGCGGGTGTCGGGCATCCCGTTCGCGATGGTGACGCTCGCCTTCGCGCAGGCGGGGTCGGTGCTGGTGCGCCGCAATCAGCAGATCACCGGCGGTGAGGAGGGCCTGCGTCTGCCCGTCGCGCACGTGCCCGATTGGCTCGTCGGCGTCATCAACACCCGCAACCTCTATTGGCTCACGCTCGTCGTTCTCGTGGTCGTCTACCTCGTCGTGCTGTGGGTCGATCGTTCTCGACTCGGGCACCTCGCCCAGGCGACACGCGAGAACGAACTGCGCGTGCAGATCCTCGGTCTCAGCCCGTACCGGGCCAAGCTCGTCGTCTTCGTGGTCGCGGCGCTGTGCGCGTCGCTCGCCGGCATCGCGTACATGCTGCTGCAGTCCGGCACGCAGCCGAGCTCAGTCGGTGCCGATCTGACGATCACGGTGCTCGTGATGGTCGTGCTCGGTGGCGTCGGATTCCGCTGGGGTGCCATCGTGGGCGGCGTGCTGTACACGCTTCTCGATCAGCGGCTGACGGTGCTCGCGCGCGCGGACTGGATCCACGCGCTGCCGGACGTCCTGCGCATCCCGCTGTCTGAGCCGCTGTTCCTGCTCGGCGTGTTGTTCATCCTCGTCGTGATGTTCCTGCCCGGTGGCATCGCCGGGACGATCGACACGTGGGTGCGCAGGCGCCGCGGCGAGCGCACGCGCTCGCAACTGAGTCAGCTCGGTGACGCCGACGACGCCGCTGTGGAAGCGGCCGAGGTGCGCGCATGACACGCACAGATGAGCCGATGGATGCCTTCGACGCCGACGCCGCATTTCCCGACGGTGCGCACACGATCGGCCGCTGGCTGACCGATCGGGCGGCGGCCTTGCCCGGGCATCCGGCGATCGACGACCGCGGCGTGCGGATCGGTTACGCCGACCTCGAGGCGCGGGCGGCCGCGCTCGCGCTGTCGCTGCAGCGGGCGGGGTACGGGCCGGGTGATCGGATCGCGACGGTGTCGGGCAACTCGATCGACCATGTGGTCGTGTTCTTCGCGTGCGCCAAGAGTGGCGTCGCGTTCGTGCCGCTCTCGTGGCGGCTCGCCCCGCGCGAGCTGGCCGAGGTGCTCGAGCAGGCTGACCCCGTACTCGTCCTCGTCGAGGACGAGTACACCGGCGTCGCGTCCGACGCGCTGGCCCGCGTAGCCGAGCCGCTCGTCGTCGCCGCGCTAGGCACGACCGGCATCGAGACGGTCGTGCCGCCGCGCCGCGGCCCCGCCGCGCCCCGGCGCGCCGTGCGCGACGACGACGCGCTGCTGATCATCTTCACCTCGGGCAGCGAGGCGGCGCCGAAGGGTGTCGTCCTCACGCACGCGAACTGCTTCTGGAACAACCTCGCACTGGCAGGGGCCATCCAGATCACGGCCGACGATGTCGTGCTCGCGATGCTGCCGCAGTTCCACATCGCCGCATGGAACTGCCAGCCGCTGCTGGCGTGGTGGTCGGGGGCCACCGTGGTGCTCGAGCGCTCGTTCCAGCCCCAGCGGATCCTGCAGCTGCTCGAGAAGCGCGGCGTCACGACCATGATGGGCGTGCCCACGCAATACCGGATGCTCTCCGACGACCCGAGCTTCCCAGCGATCGCGGCGGGGCCGCTGCGGCAGGCGCTCGTCGGCGGTGCGACCATGCCCGAAGACCTCGCCGCGCAATGGGCGGATGCCGGAGTGCCGCTCACGCAGGGCTACGGACTGACCGAGGCCTCACCCAACGTGCTGTGCCTCGCGGCATCCGACAGCGAGCGGTTCCCGGGAGCCGTCGGGCGGCCGTATCCGCACGTCGACGTCTGCGTGGCCGACCCCGAGACGGGCCTCGTGCTGGCGGGTGAGGCGACCGGCGAGCTGTGGGTGCGCGGTCCGAGCGTGTTCGCCGGCTACCTGCGCGATCCGCAGGCCACCGCCCGCACGATGGCGGGGGAGTGGCTGCGCACCGGCGACATCGTGCACCGCGACGGCGCCGGGGTGTTCCGCATCGTCGATCGCCTGAAGGACATCTTCATCTCCGGCGGCGAGAACGTCGCGCCGGCCGAGGTCGAACGCGCGCTCTGTCTGCATCCCGGCATCGCCGAGGCCGCGGTCGTCGGCGTGCCCGACCCGGTGTGGGGCGAGCGGGGTGTCGCGTTCGTCGTCCGCGCGGACGGCGCCACGCTGGGCCAGGATGAAGTGCTGGCGCACGCCCGCAGTGAGCTCGCAGGGTTCAAGGTGCCCGTGCGGGTGGCCTTCGTCGCGGATCTGCCGCGATCGACGATCGAGAAACTGGCTCGTTCGCGACTGCGCGAGAGAGCGTCGGCACTGCTGGAGGAGACCGTTCATGAGCACCGCTGATCAGTACGAGCCGGGGCTGCACTTCGCGACCCCCAGTCTTCTCGAACCTGCCGCCCCCCTGTCGGCGACGGGCAAGCCACTCACCAAGCGCGGCGAGGCGACGCGTCGCAAGCTGCTCGAAGCGGCCGAGCAGGTCTTCGCCGGCGTCGGGTACCACGAGGCATCCATCGTGAAGATCACCGAACGCGCCGGCATCGGCCTCGGCACGTTCTATCTCTACTTCGACAGCAAGCAGCAGATCTTCGAAGAACTGGTGCTCGATCTGAACCGCAGAGTGCGCCACTCGATGACCGAAGCGATGGCGGGCACCACCAACCGGATCGACGCCGAGCGGGCCGGGTTTGAGGGGTTCTTCCGCTTCACGGCGGCACACCCCGCCCTCTACCGCGTCGTGCGCGAAGCCGAGTTCGTCTCGCCCGAGATGCTGCGGCTGCACTACACGCGCATCGTCGACGGCTATGAGGCGGGCCTGCGCGCCGCGCAGCAGGACGGCGACGTCGACGAGGCACTCGACCCCGAAGTGACCGCGTGGGCGCTGATGGGTGCGGGCGAGCTCATCGGCATGCGCTACCTGCTGTGGGAACGCGACGAGCAGGGCGCCCCGCCCGCCGAGATGCCGCGAGAGATCATCGACGCCACGATGCGGTTCATCCGCAACGCACTGGCGGTGCGCCCTACCGGCGACACCGCCTCGACCACGGAAGGACAGAAGGATGCCTGAACAGGATCTCGCCGGGCGGCGAGCGCTCGTCACCGGCGGCGCGAGCGGGATCGGGCTGGCCTGCGTGCATGAGTTCGCCCGCCGCGGCGCGCACGTCACCGTCGCGGACTTCAACGGCGAAGCCGCGACCGCCGTCGCCGAGGAGGTCGGCGGGGATGCCTGGGTCGTGGACCTGTCCGATACCGCCGCGCAGGAGGATCTGCACCTCGACGTCGACATCCTCGTCAACAACGCCGGCATCCAGACCGTTGCACCGATCGACCAGTTCGAGCCCGAGCGCTGGCGCTTCATGCACCGGCTCATGGTGGAGTCGCCGTTCCTGCTCATCCGGGCAGTGCTGCCCGGGATGTACGAACATGGCTGGGGCAGGATCGTCAATCTTTCCAGCGCGCACGGGCTGCGCGCGAGTCCGTTCAAGGCGGCCTACGTGTCGGCCAAGCACGCCATGGAGGGTCTGTCGAAGGTGACGGCGCTCGAGGGCGGCGCGCACGGGGTGACGAGCAATTGCGTGAACCCCGCCTACGTGCGCACTCCGCTCGTCGAGAAGCAGATCGCCGATCAGGCGGCTGTGCACGGCATCGACCCGGGCGAGGTGGTCGAGAAGATCATGCTCACCGAGTCGGCGATCAAGCGGCTCGTCGAAGCGGACGAGGTCGCCTCGCTGGTGGGCTGGCTCGTCTCTGACCGCGCGGGCATGGTCACGGGCGCCAGCTACACGATGGACGGCGGATGGACCGCGCGATGACCCGGGCGAAGCACACCGTCGCGGTCCCCGTCGCGGGCGGCGATCTGACCGTCGGCGTCTGGGACGCCGACGCTTCGGGTGCCCCGACGATCGTCGCGATCCACGGGGTCACCTCGTCGCACTTGGCTTGGGAACTGCTGGCCGAAGCACTGCCCGGCGTGCGGGTCGTGGCGCCCGACCTGCGCGGGCGCGGGCGCAGCAACACGCTCGAGGGTCCGGCCGGCATGGCCGCACACGCGGAAGACCTGGCGGCGATGTTCCGGGCACTCGGGCTCGAATCTGCCCTCGTGGTCGCGCACTCGATGGGCGCCTTCGTCGGGGTGACGCTCGCCGCGCGTCACCCCGACCTCGTCTCGCGGCTCGTGCTCGTCGACGGGGGCCTTCCGCTCGGCGCTCCCGCGGGGCTCACCCCTGACGAACTCGTCGCCGCGATCCTCGGTCCGACCGCCGCGCGGCTCGACCTGCGGTTCGGGGACGTCGAGGACTATCTCGACTTCTGGCGCGGGCATCCCGCTTTCGTGGATGACTGGTCACCGCAACTCGAGGAGTATCTCGCGTACGACCTGGTACCGGCCGAGCAGGGCACGATGCGGCCCGCGACCTCGTACGCCACGACCGTCGAAGACACGATCGACATGAACACCACCACGACGATCGCCGACTCGCTGGCTGCCTTGCAGCGGCCGACGATGCTGATCACCGTGCCGCGCGGTCTGCAGAACGAAGAACCCGGGCTGTACGCCGAGCCGCATCTGGGCGCGGTGCTTGCGGACAACCCCGCGATCGCCCATGAGCGGTGGGACGGCTTGAACCACTACACGGTCGTGATGAGTGCCACGGGCGCGCAGCGACTGGCGGGGGTGGTGCAGCAGCAGCTCGCGCTCGTCTGAGCTGCTGTCAGCGCGCGCCCGCGGCCACGCGCGTGGACAGTTGGTGCGCGTGCGCGAGCAGCGTGCGACCGAGCTCGGGGATGCGGTCGGGAGTGAAGCGAAACTCGACGCCGGTGAGGCTCAGCGCCCACTGCGGATGCCCCGACTTCGTGAACACGGCGGCGCCGATGCCGTAGCTGCCCTCGACGATGAGTCCGGGGTTGAGCGCGAACCCGCGCGACTGGGTCTCGCGCAGGCGTGCGCGCAGTCGCGCCTCGGCATGCGCCGACCCGTAGTGTTCGGCGAGTTCGGGATGCCGCTCGAAATAGGCGTCCACATCGTGGGGCGGCAGGAACGCGAGGATCGCGAGCCCCGCCGACGCGACGCCGAGCGGGAACCGGATGCCTTCGGAGAGCACGAACGACCTGATGGGGAAGCTGCCGTCCTCGCGGATCAGGCATACCGTCTCGTCGCCGCGACGCACCGACAGGAACGCGCTCTCCTCCGTGCGCACGGCGAGCGAGCGCACGATGTCGCGCGCGATCGCCGTGATGTCGTAACGTGCGGCGGCGACGGTCCCCATGAGATAGAGCTCGGGACCCGGCATCCACCGGCTGCTGCGCTCGTCCTGGTCGACGAGTCCCTCGTGCCGCAGCGCGGCGAGCAGGCGGTGTGTCGTCGGGCGGGTGAGGTCGGCGCGGCGGGCGAGATCGGCAACCGTGACGCCCTCGTCGCCGGCGCCCGTGATGAGTCGCAGCAGGGCAGCCGCGCGGGCGACGGACTGCGCGCCCGGTATCGAGCGAGAAGCGTGCATGTCCACACTATGGACACTACGTGTGCAATGCTCCACATCGCAAGCACGCGGGTGCGCCCGCCGATCGAGGAGCACAGGATGGAGTCACACGGCACGAAGGAGTACACGTGATCGACAAGACCTACCCCTCGGCGGCGGACGCCGTTGCGGACATCGCGGACGGGGCATCCCTCGCCGTCGGTGGTTTCGGGCTCTCCGGCAACCCGATCGCTCTCATCGAAGCGCTGCTCGCGCAGGGCACGTCGGAGCTGTCCATCGTCTCGAACAACTGCGGCGTCGATGATTGGGGCTTGGGGGTGCTGCTGAACGCGAAGCGCATCCGCAAGATGACGTCGTCGTACGTCGGGGAGAACAAGGAGTTCGAGCGCCAGTTCCTCTCCGGTGAGCTCGAACTCGAGCTGACGCCGCAGGGCACGCTCGCCGAGAAGCTGCGCGCCGGCGGCGCGGGCATCGCGGCGTTCTACACGCAGACCGGCGTCGGCACGCAGGTCGCCGAGGGCGGGTTGCCGCGCCGATACGACGGTCAGGGCGGCATCGCCGTCGCGTCGCCGCGCAAGGACGTCCGCACGTTCGGCGTCTCGGGCGGTGACCGCGAGTACGTCCTGGAAGAGGCGATCGTGACCGACTTCGCCCTCGTTCACGCCGAGCGCGGCGACGTGCACGGCAACCTCGTCTTCAACAAGTCGGCCCGCAACTTCAACCCGCTCGCCGCGCAGGCGGGGCGGATCTGCATCGCGCAGGTCGAAGAGCTCGTTCCCGCGGGAACGCTCGACCCCGACAGCATCCACCTGCCCGGTATCTACGTGCACCGCATCGTCGAGGTCGGCCGCGACATCGAGAAGCGCATCGAACGGCGCACGGTGTCGGTCGACGAGGCCCTTTCCCGCGACATCCCCGAAGGAGCCTGAGATGGCACTGTCCCGCAACGAGATGGCCGCCCGCGCGGCCGCTGAACTCACCGACGGCTCATACGTCAACCTCGGCATCGGCCTGCCGACGCTCGTGCCGAACTACGTGCCCGCCGAGGTCACCGTCGTGCTGCAGTCTGAGAACGGCATCCTCGGCGTCGGTCCGTACCCGACCGAGCAGAACGTCGACCCCGACCTCATCAACGCCGGCAAAGAGACCGTGACGGTGTTGCCCGGCGCCGCGTTCTTCGACTCGGCGACGAGCTTCGGCATGATCCGCGGCGGCAAGATCGACGCGGCAATCCTGGGCGCGATGCAGGTGTCGGCCGCGGGCGACCTGGCGAACTGGATGATCCCCGGAAAGATGGTCAAGGGGCCGGGCGGCGCGATGGACCTCGTGCACGGCGCCGACCGTGTGATCGTGCTGATGGAGCACGTCGCCCGCGACGGTTCGGCGAAGATCGTGGATGCCTGTTCGCTTCCGCTCACCGGCCGTGGGGTCGTCGACCGCATCATCACCGACCTCGCCGTCATTGACGTGACCGCCGACGGGCTGGTCCTGGTCGAGACCGCGCCGGGTGTCACGGTCGACGAGGTCGTCGCCGCGACCGAGCCCACCCTCATCATCTCCGAGAATCTGAAGGAACACGCATGAGCATCGACGACATCGTGATCGTGGCCGCCGCCCGCACTCCGCAGGGGCGGCTCAAGGGGCAGCTCGCCTCGTTCAGCGCGCCGCAGCTGGGCGGATTCGCCATTGCGGGGGCGCTCGCGCAGGGAGGCATTCCGGAGGACGCTGTGGACGCCGTCATCATGGGGCAGGTGCTGCCGGCCGGGTCGGGACAGAACCCGGCCCGTCAAGCGGCCCTGGCTGGCGGCCTCGGGTGGGACGTTCCGGCATCCTCGGTCAACAAGGTCTGCCTGTCGGGCCTCACCGCCATCATCGACGCGAAGCGCATGATCGCCTCGGGCGACGCGACGGTCGTCGTCGCGGGCGGCATGGAGTCGATGACGCGCGCGCCGCACCTGCTGATGGGTTCGCGCGACGGCTGGTCGTACGGCTCGTTCGAGGTGCTCGACCACATGGCGCTCGACGGGCTGACGGATGCCTACGACAAGGAGTCGATGGGTGCGTCGACCGAGCGGCTGAACCCGACCTTCGAGATCACGCGCGCCGCGCAGGATCACGTCGCGGCGCTCTCGCATCAGCGTGCGGCGGCCGCCCAGGCCGAGGGGCTGTTCGACGCAGAGATCGTCTCGATCGAGGTTCCGCAGCGCAAGGGCCCTGCGGTGCAGGTGACGACAGACGAGGGCATCCGCCCCGGCACGACCGTCGAGACGCTCGCGGGCCTGCGACCTGCGTTCGCGGCAGACGGGACGATCACGGCGGGCAACTCGTCACAGATCTCCGACGGGGCATCGGCGGTCGTGCTGACGACGCGTGCGCACGCGGATGAGCGCGGCTGGCCCGTGCTCGCTGTCGCGGGTGCCGCGGGGCAGGTCGCCGGGCCGGACAACTCGCTGCACGCCCAGCCGGCGCGCGCGATCGAGCAGGCTCTCGAGCGTCAGCACCTCACGGCGGCCGACCTGGATCTCGTCGAGATCAACGAGGCATTCGGCGCCGTTGTGGTCCACTCGCAGGCCGAGCTCGGAGTGTCGGAAGACGTCGTCAATATCCATGGTGGAGGCATCGCGCTCGGGCATCCGATCGGCGCGTCGGGTGGCCGGCTCGTCGTGCACGCCGTGCACGAGCTCGTCCGCCGAGGCTCCGGCACCGCCGCCGTCGGACTGTGCGGCGGGGGAGGCCAGGGCGAGGCGCTGATCCTCACGCGCTGACGCGCGCGGCGACGTCGCCGCTCCCGACCGCGTTGTTCTAGAACGGCGGCTGCTCGGGGAGGGGCGGCGCGCATCCGTCGCGGAGGCGCGCCAGGAGCTCGGCGGCCTCGCGTTCGCCGGGCCGCGGCGGTCTCGTGCTGTGGCCGGTCGGGGTGGTCAGTTGGACGGTCCCGTCGGGACGGCGCCGGTAGCGGAACCGCGTGCGCTGCTTGTCCAGGTTCTCGGTGGCGCAGAGCGGGCCGAGATTCGAGAGGCCGGTGGGTCCGCGATTCGGTCCGTTGTAGGGATCCCAGTGGTCGACGTCGGAGTCGGCGGCGGGATGTGTGCACCCGTCTCGGCTACAGGTCGCGTGGGTCTGGATCAGCCATTCCCGCTGCTGTCGCGTGGCCTTCCGGGAGCGGCGGTCCATGTCGAGGATGACTCCGGTGACGGGGTCGGTGATGATACGGGTGAACGACCCGGCTTCCAGGAGCATCCGGATCGCCGTCGCCCGATCGATCGTCTCGCCCGTGTCCAGGCGTGCCGCCTCATTCAGGTCGGGTGCGCCCGCCGGGACGGGCAGCGCGCGGACGGACGCGCGGGCCGTCTCGGTGAAGACATCGGCGGGTACCGTGACGTACACCTTCGTCTTGACCGCGGTAGGAGTCCCCGCGCCGGTGAGCCACCCGGCGGCGAGGTCCGCCCGCACCTGGTCGCGGGTACGGGGATCGTTCAGGCCCCCGCGACGGGCGCGCTTTCGCGTGTTCTTCGCCGTCGACGTCGCACACCGATAGATCGCCCGGGCTCTGGCGGTGTCGGTGTAGAGGTGCACCCACGACATCCCGGCCTGGTCGCGTTCGATGCTCAGTCGCCGTCTCGCGAACGCGGCTTCATGCTCGACCACCGGGTCGGCCGGAGCAAGCCGGTCGGCGAGGCGCCTTGCCTTCGCGCGGAACGCCCCGGGAGAGCACGTCAGCGCGGCCTCGGCGAGAGCCGCGTCGAACACGGCCCGGGCATCCTCATGCCCATCGAATCGGCTCAGCAGATCGACGCCGATCTCCACCTGCGTGAGAGTCGCGAAGCCCTCCCACGCGCGCTCCCAGAGGGCCGGCAGCAGCGCCCGTGCACGATCGGCCGCCGAGACGAGATTGCGCACCTGGTTCTCCGACAGCTGCAGCCGCAGGGCCGCGTCGATCACCGCGCACCGCTCGGCCGTAGCGATCGGCGCAGGATCACCGGGGAGCGCGTAGATCTCGGGGTGCGCCCGCGCGAACCCGATCGCGTCTGCCAGCGACGCGGCGCGTCGCGCCGCCGTCCGGTTCAGCTCATACTGGTGCTGCTCGACCCCGGTGAAGAACAGGCCGAGGACGTCCGTGTCACTCGGATGCTCGATCACCGGTTCGGAAGCCATACTCGCAATGTACGCCGGGGCTCCGACATCGCAGCCTGGCCGACTAACATGGCGGGCGACCTACGGAAGGAACCCCCATGTGCTACCCCGCGACCTGCTCCACGTGCGGCAAGACGACCTGGGCCGGCTGCGGCGAGCACATCGACGCGGCTCTGGCGGGCGTCGCGGTGGCCGACCGCTGCACCTGCCCGCGCTGAGCGCAGTCCCGCGCTGAGCGCGCCCTAACTACCGCTTCAGTCGCTTCGCCAGCAGCTTCTGCTCGCTGCCGTGCACGGGGGAGTCCTCGGCGATCAACGTGCCCCGCGACGCGCGATAGGTGTCGACGATCGTCCCGATCGCGAGCGCGAGCGTAATGCCCCAGCTCAGCCAGGCGAGCGCCTGCCGCCACGTCCACGGCGCACCGTCGCGCGTTCCGCGCAAGAGGGCCATGCCGCTGGTCACGGCGGTGATGATCCCGGTTCCGAACACGTACTTGCGCATGTGACCACGTTAGCCTGGACAGACGCCTGCCGAGAGGAGCCGTGTGAGCGACACCGTGAGTGACACCACCGCAGAGGCCGACTTCGTCGTGGTCTCCAACCGACTGCCGGTCGACCGGTCCCCTGACGACGAGGGCTGGCGCCGCTCGCCCGGCGGCCTGGTCGCCGCCCTCGAGCCGGTGCTGCAGTCCACCGGCGGAGCCTGGGTGGGGTGGCCGGGCCAGAGCGATCTCGATCTCGAGCCCTTCGCATTCGACGGCATGGAGCTGGTCCCCGTCGCGCTGAGCGCGCAGGATGTCGAGCTGTTCTACGAGGGCTTCTCGAACGACACGATCTGGCCGCTGTATCACGACGTCATCTCACCGCCGACGTATCACCGGGAATGGTGGGATGCGTACGTCCGCGTCAACGAGCGGTTCGCGCGGGCCGCGGCATCCGTCGCTGCCTCCGGCGCCACCATCTGGGTGCACGACTACCAGCTGCAACTCGTCCCGCGCCTGCTGCGCGAGCTGCGTCCCGACGTTGTGATCGGATACTTCCACCACATTCCCTTCCCGGCATATGGCATCTACTCGCAGTTGCCGTGGCGTCGTCAAGTGCTCGAAGGGCTGCTCGGCTCCGACGTGATCGGGTTCCAGCGCGCCGCGGATGCCGGCAACTTCGCCACCGCCGTCCGGCGTCAGCTCGGCTATGAGACGAAGGCTGGCGCGATCCGCGTGCCCACGGCGGACGGCGCACGCACGGCGGTCGCGAGGGCCTACCCCATCTCCATCGATGCCGCCGTCTACGACGAGCTCGCCCGACGCCCTGACGTGCAGGCGCGAGCCCGCGAGATCCGGGCAGAACTCGGCGACCCGGCCGTCGTCCTGTTCGGCGTCGACCGACTCGACTACACGAAGGGCATCGGGCATCGCTTGAAGGCCTACGGCGAACTGCTCACCGAGCAGCGGCTCGACAAGACCGAGGTGACTCTCGTGCAGGTCGCCAGTCCCAGCCGCGAGCGGGTGACCGCTTACATGCAGCTGCGTGACGAGATCGAGCTTGCCGTGGGGCGCATCAACGGCGACCACGACACCGTCGGCCACAGCGCGATCCGCTACCTGCACCACGCCTACCCGCGCGAGGAGATGGTCGCCCTGTACCTCGCGGCCGACGTGATGCTCGTCACGGCGCTACGCGACGGGATGAACCTCGTGGCGAAGGAGTACGTCGCCAGTCGCGTCGACGGGCGCGGCGTGCTCGTGCTGAGCGAGTTCGCCGGAGCGGCCGACGAGCTGACGCAGGCCATCCGGGTCAATCCGCACGACATCGAGGGCCTCAAGGACGCGATCATGACCGCCGTGGAGATGCCGGTCGCCGAGCAGCGTCGCCGCATGCGGGCGCTGCGGCGACGCGTGCGCGACCACGACGTCGCCGGGTGGTCGCGCACCTTCCTTGCCGATCTCGAGACGGCGCGGCGGTGACTCCCCACGCTGCCATCGCCCAGCTTGCACCCACTCGGCACCTGCTGGTCGCGCTCGACTTCGACGGCACGCTGTCGCCGCTCGTCGATGAACCGATGAGCGCGCGCATGCTGCCGGAGGCCCGGGCAGCGCTGGATGCCCTCGTGGCGGCTCCCGCGACCAGCGTCGCGCTCGTGTCGGGCCGGACGCTGCACGACCTCCGCATCATCGCCGAGCACGACGACGATGCGCCCGTGCTGCTGGCTGCTTCGCATGGCGCCGAGCAGTGGCCCGCTCCCGAGGATGAGGTGACGGATGCCGCGGCGCTCGCGCTGCGCGACGAACTTCAGGGCGCGGCTGCGCGTATCGCGGGGGAGCAGGAGGGCGCCTGGGTCGAGCCGAAAGCCTTCGGCTTCGCCGTGCACACGCGCCTCGCCGCGCCGGGCAGCGTGGCACCGCTGCACGCCGCCGTCGACGCGCTCGTCGCGCAGCGTGCCCCGCACTGGCGCCGCCGCCTCGGGCACGACGTCCTCGAGTTCTCCTTCCGCAGCGAAGGCAAAGACGCCGCCATCGCGCGACTGAGAGCGCAGACCGGCGCCACCGCCGTCCTGTTCGCGGGCGATGACGTCACCGACGAAGACGCCCTGCGCTCGCTCGCACGGGGGGACGTCGGCGTGCGCGTGGGCGGGGGAGAGACCGCGGCCGCGGTTCGTGTCGAGGGCATCCGAGAACTGTCGTCGCTGCTTGTCGGACTCGCACATGAACGGGCCCGCCTGCGGGCATAGACTGCGAGAATGCCTGACAGTTCAGCAACGCAGGACACCGACGCCATCGACATCAAACCCCGCAGTCGCGTCGTCACCGACGGCATCGAAGCCACGACATCCCGGGGCATGCTCCGCGCCGTCGGCATGGGCGACGAAGACTGGGACAAGCCCCAGATCGGCATCGCGTCGAGCTGGAACGAGATCACGCCCTGCAACCTGAGTCTCGACCGCCTCGCACAGGGCGCCAAAGAAGGTGTGCACGCGGGCGGCGGATACCCGCTGCAGTTCGGCACGATCTCGGTGTCGGACGGCATCTCGATGGGTCATGAGGGCATGCACTTCTCGCTCGTGAGCCGTGAAGTCATCGCTGACTCGGTTGAGACGGTCGTCATGGCCGAGCGCCTCGACGGCACCGTCCTGCTGGCGGGCTGCGACAAGTCGATCCCCGGAATGCTCATGGCGTCGGCCCGGCTCGATCTGTCGAGCGTCTTCCTCTACGCCGGTTCGATCGCCCCCGGTTGGGTCAAGCTCTCGGACGGCACCGAGAAGGACGTCACGATCATCGACTCGTTCGAAGGCGTCGGCGCCTGCCTCGCGGGGCGCATGAGCGAGGCCGACCTCAAGCGCATCGAGTGCGCGTTCGCGCCCGGTGAGGGCGCGTGCGGTGGCATGTACACCGCCAACACGATGGCCTCGGTCGCCGAGGCGCTCGGACTCAGCCTGCCCGGCTCGGCCGCTCCGCCCGCGGCCGACCGTCGCCGCGACTACTTCGCGCACCGCTCCGGCGAGGCCGTCGTCAATCTGCTTCAGCTCGGCATCACGACGCGCGACATCCTCACGAAGGAGGCGTTCGAGAACGCGATCGCCCTCGCAATGGCCCTCGGCGGCTCGACCAACGTCGTGCTGCACCTGCTCGCGATCGCGCGTGAAGCCGACGTCGACCTGAACCTGCACGACTTCAACCGCATCGGCGACAAGGTGCCGCACGTCGCCGACATGAAGCCGTTCGGCAACTTCGTCATGAACGACGTCGACCGCCACGGGGGCATCCCGGTCATCATGAAGGCGATGCTCGACGAAGGGCTCCTGCACGGCGACGCCCTCACCGTTACCGGCAAGACGCTCGCCGAGAACCTCGCCGAACTCGACCCCGACCCCATCGACGGCACAGTCATCCACACGTTCGACAACCCCATCCACGCCACCGGCGGCCTCACGATTCTGCACGGGTCGCTCGCGCCCGAGGGTGCCGTCGTGAAGACCGCGGGGTTCGACGCCTCGGTCTTCGAAGGGCCCGCGCGCGTCTTCGAGCGCGAGCGCGCCGCGATGGACGCGCTCGAGGCAGGTGATGTCGAAGCCGGCAGCGTCGTCGTCATCCGGTACGAGGGCCCGAAGGGCGGCCCCGGCATGCGCGAGATGCTCGCGATCACCGCCGCCATCAAGGGCGCGGGGCTCGGAAAAGATGTACTACTCTTGACGGACGGACGATTCTCAGGCGGCACAACCGGCCTGTGCATCGGCCACATAGCACCCGAAGCGGTGGACGCTGGTCCCATCGCCTTCGTGCGCGATGGTGATCTGATACGGGTCGATATCGCGGCTCGCACTCTCGACCTACTCGTCGATGACGCAGAGCTGAGCTCCCGCCGTGATGGCTGGGAGCCCCTTCCCCCGCGCTATACCCGTGGCGTCCTGGCCAAATACTCGAAACTCGTGCGCTCTGCAGCTGAGGGCGCGACGACGGGTTAGGCTCCCGCTTTACCGCATTCGATCACCGAGGTCTCACACATGTCTCTCGACACCGCTGCGGCCGTTCCTCGGCCGCCCGCTCGCGGCGCCTCCGCTCCGGTTCTGACCGGGGCTGAAGCCGTCGTCCGTTCCCTCGAACTGCTGGGGGTGACCGACGTGTTCGGTCTGCCCGGCGGCGCGATCCTGCCCGTCTACGACCCGCTGATGGATTCCACGGCGCTGCGTCACATCCTCGTCCGCCACGAGCAGGGTGCCGGTCACGCCGCCGAGGGCTACGCGTCGGCATCCGGCAAGGTCGGCGTCGCGATCGCGACGAGCGGCCCCGGCGCCACCAACCTCGTCACGGCGATCGCCGATGCGTACATGGACTCGGTCCCGATGCTCGCCATCACCGGTCAGGTGTTCTCGACGCTCATGGGCACCGATGCCTTCCAGGAGGCCGACATCGTCGGCATCACGATGCCGGTCACGAAGCACTCGTTCCTCGTGAAGGATGCCTCGGAGATCCCCGGAGCCATCGCCGCCGCCTACGAGATCGCCTCGACGGGTCGTCCCGGCCCGGTGCTGGTGGACATCACGAAGGATGCGCAGCAGGAAGAAGCACCGTTCGTCTGGCCGCCGCGTTACGACCTCCCCGGCTACCGGCCGGTTACGAAGGCGCACGGCAAGCAGATCCAGGCGGCTGCGAACCTGCTGGCATCCGCCCACAAGCCCGTGCTGTACGTCGGTGGCGGTGTCGTGCGCGCCGGGGCAGCCGCCGAGCTGCTGACGCTCGCCGAGACGACCGGTGCGCCCGTCGTGACGACTCTGATGGCGCGCGGCGCGTTCCCCGACTCGCACCCGCAGCACCTCGGCATGCCCGGGATGCACGGCACGGTGCCGGCCGTCCTCGCGCTGCAGGAGGCCGACCTGATCGTCGCGCTCGGCGCGCGGTTCGACGACCGCGTCACCGGCAAGGCGGCGCTGTTCGCCCCGCACGCGCAGGTCGTGCACGTCGACATCGACCCCGCCGAGATCTCGAAGATCCGCACGGCGGACGTGCCGATCGTGGGCGACGTGCGTGAGGTCCTCGTCGACCTCGACGGCGCCTACCGCGGCGCGATCGCCGAGACGACGCCCGACATCGCCGAATGGTGGTCGTACCTCGACGGCCTGCGCGACGAGTTCCCGCTGGGCTACTCGCAGCCCAGCGACGGCCTGATGTCGCCGCAGTACGTCATCTCGCGCATCGGTGAGCTGACCGGCCCCGAGGGCGTGTACGCCGCAGGCGTCGGCCAGCACCAGATGTGGGCGGCGCAGTTCATCAAGTACGAGCGTCCCAACGCGTGGCTCAACTCCGGCGGCGCCGGCACGATGGGCTACTCGGTGCCCGCCGCGATGGGGGCCAAGGTCGCCGAACCCGACCGCGTCGTGTGGGCGATCGACGGCGACGGCTGCTTCCAGATGACCAACCAGGAGCTCGCGACCTGCGTCATCAACCAGATCCCGATCAAGGTCGCGATCATCAACAACTCGAGCCTCGGCATGGTGCGCCAGTGGCAGACGCTGTTCTATGACGGCCGCCACTCGAACACCGACCTCAACACGGGCCACGGCACCGTCCGCATCCCCGACTTCGTCAAGCTCGCCGAGGCGTACGGATGCCTCGCCCTGCGGGTCGAGAAGGAAGAGGACGTCGACGCGGCCATCAAGACGGCCCTCGAGACGAACGACCGCCCCGTCGTGATCGACTTCGTCGTGTCGGCCGACGCGATGGTGTGGCCGATGGTGCCCCAGGGCGTCAGCAACAGCTACGTCCAGTACGCGCGTGACCACGCGCCGAGCTTCGACCAGGAGGACTGAGATGAGCAAGCATGTCCTGAGCCTCCTCGTGGAGAACAAGCCCGGCCTGCTGACCCGCGTCGCGGGGCTGTTCGCACGGCGCGGCTTCAACATCGAGTCGCTCGCCGTGGGCGTCACCGAGGTGCCCGGCCTGTCGCGCATCACGGTCGTCGTCGACGTCGAGGAACTGCCGCTCGAGCAGGTGACGAAGCAGCTGAACAAGCTCGTGAACGTCATCAAGATCGTCGAGCTCGAGCCCGCGGCATCCGTCCAGCGCGAGCACATGCTCGTGAAGGTGCGCGCCGACAACCAGACGCGTTCCAACGTGATCGAGGTCGTCAACCTCTTCCGCGCCTCCGTCGTCGACTATGCGACGGATGCCCTGGTGGTCGAGGTCACCGGTGACCGCGGCAAGGTCGACGCCCTGCTGCGCGCCCTCGAGCCCTTCGGCATCAAGGAACTCGCCCAGTCCGGCATGGTCGCCATCGGCCGCGGCGGCAAATCCATCACCGAGCGCGTCCTGCGCAACTAGTTCGTTGATCGAGTGCCCGCGCAGCGGGTGTATCGAGATCACCACCCAATCAAGGAGAAACACACACATGGCTGAGATCCTCTACGACGCCGACGCCGACCTGTCCATCATCCAGGGCAAGAAGGTCGCGATCGTCGGCTACGGCTCGCAGGGCCACGCCCACGCGCAGAACCTGCGCGACTCTGGTGTCGAGGTCGTCATCGCGCTCAAGGACGGCTCCAAGTCGGCGCCCAAGGCGGCCGAGGACGGCTTCGAGGTCAAGAGCGTTGCGGACGCGACCGAGTGGGCCGATCTCATCATGATCCTCGCGCCCGACCAGCACCAGCGCGGCATCTACAGCGAGTCCATCAAGGACCGGCTGACCGAGGGCAAGACGCTCGCGTTCGCGCACGGCTTCAACATCCGCTTCGGCTACATCGACGCTCCCGAGGGCGTCGACGTCATCCTCGTCGCGCCGAAGGCCCCCGGCCACACGGTGCGTCGCGAGTTCGTCGCGGGCCGTGGCATCCCCGACATCATCGCCGTCGAGAAGGATGCCTCCGGTACGGCGTGGGCGACCGCGCTCTCGTACGCGAAGGCGATCGGCGGCACCCGCGCCGGCGTCATCAAGACGACCTTCACGGAAGAGACCGAGACTGACCTGTTCGGCGAGCAGGCGGTGCTCTGCGGCGGCATGAGCCACCTCGTCCAGTACGGCTTCGAGACGCTCACCGAGGCGGGCTACCAGCCCGAGATCGCGTACTTCGAGGTGCTGCACGAGCTCAAGCTCATCGTCGACCTCATGTGGGAGGGCGGCATCGCGAAGCAGCGCTGGTCGATCTCCGACACGGCCGAGTACGGCGACTACGTCTCGGGCCCGCGCGTGATCGACCCGTCGGTCAAGGAGAACATGAAGGCCGTCCTCGCCGACATCCAGTCGGGCGCGTTCGCCACGCGGTTCATCAACGACCAGGATGCCGGTGCCCCCGAGTTCCTCGCGCTGCGTGAGAAGGAGGCGCAGCACCCGATCGAGAAGACCGGCAAGGAGTTGCGCGCCCTGTTCGCGTGGAAGCAGCAGGACAGCGACTACACGGAGGGCTCGGCCGCGCGCTGACCTTCGTCCACGACTCCGACACACCCGTCGGATCAGGCTTGCTACAAGCCATACGGACCCGGCCCCCTCACAAGGGGGCCGGGTCTTCGGCATTCGGCCGCCTGCCACCCCGCTACGCTGGGCGGGTGAGCACCGGACGCGATGACGACGCCCTGAGCTGGGGCGGCGACGACGATCCCACGCTGGACGTCGGGGCACGGCCTGAGCCTGAGCCGGCTCCGGCACCGGCTCTTCCGGACGGCTTCACGGCCGTCGGGCGGGGGAGTGAGGCCCTCGCGGGCCGGGCAGACGTGCCGGCGGATGCCGCGGAGGATGCCCCGCCGGCATCCCTGTCGAACGTCGCGCTCGTCACGATCGGCATCATCGCGGGCATCTACCTGCTGTACACGATCGGCTGGATCGTGGGCGGGTCACGACTGGCGGGCACCGCACAGTTCCTCGTGAGCCCCGTCGGCTATCAGTTCGCGCTGTGGCTCGCGATCGCCGCGCCCGCGCTCTGGTTCGGGACGGCGTACGCGCTCACGCGCGGCACCAAGACCTGGATCCGCGTGCTGTGGCTCGCCGCGGGCCTCGCACTGCTGGTGCCGTGGCCGTTCATCATGGTCGGGGCGGTGGGACAGTGAGCACGCAAGAGTCGCCCGCACGACCCGCACACCGCGGCGCACTGCCGGTGTGGCTCATCGTCACGATCTCGGTCTTCTTCGGCCTCTTCTACGCCTACGCGGTGTGGAATGCGGTGGAGTTCCTCATCTCGCAGGCGACCGGCACGCTGACACTCAACGGCTACGGCTGGTTCGTGCTGCTGCTCGCCGTCGCATTCCCACTCGTGGCCTTCGGCGTCGCGTTCGCGATCGGATGGCGCCGGGTGTGGTGGGAGTTCGGTCTGGTCTTGCTCGCCGGGCTCGGCGTCGTCGCGGTGTTCTGGCTCAACGTCATCGCCTACAGCGCCACCAACGGCGCATCGATGCTGGGCTGACCGGGCACCCTCTGCCGGTTACTTCCGTCGTCACACGGTCAGGTGCGTGTGGTCGCGGACGGTAGGCTGAACCCCGTGACCAAGCCTGTCGTCCTGATCGCCGAAGAACTCTCCCCCGCCACGATCGATGCCCTCGGGCCGGATTTCGAGATCCGCACGGTCGACGGCACCGATCGCCCCGCGCTGCTGTCGTCGATCGCCGACGCCGACGCGATCCTGATCCGATCGGCGACGAAGGTGGATGCCGAGGCGATCGCCGCGGCATCCCGCCTCAAGGTCGTCGCACGCGCCGGTGTGGGCCTGGACAACGTCGACATCAAGTCGGCCACGGCGGCGGGCGTCATGGTCGTCAACGCGCCGACCTCCAACATCATCTCGGCAGCCGAGCTCACCGTCGGCCACATCCTGAGCCTCGCGCGTCACATTCCCGCGGCGCACGCCTCGCTCGCGGCGGGCGCATGGAAGCGCAGCTCGTTCACGGGCACCGAGCTGTTCGAGAAGACGGTCGGCATCATCGGCCTCGGCCGCATCGGTGGCCTCATCGCGGCGCGCCTGCAGGGCTTCGGTGTGTCGGTCGTCGCGTACGACCCCTACGTCACGCCCGCCCGCGCACAGCAGCTCGGCGTGACGCTGCTGCCGCTGGATGACCTGCTCGCGCAGAGTGACTTCGTCACGATCCACATGCCGAAGACCCCCGAGACGACCGGCATGATCGGCGCCGAGCAGTTCGCACTGATGAAGCCGACCGCGTACGTCGTCAACGTCGCCCGCGGCGGGCTCATCGACGAGGCCGCGCTGTACACGGCGCTCACGACCGGCGAGATCGCCGGTGCGGGGCTCGACGTCTTCACCTCTGAGCCGCCGAAGGAAGACGGCACCGCCTTCCCGCTGCTCTCGCTGCCGAACGTCGTCGTGACGCCGCACCTCGGGGCATCCACCGACGAAGCACAGGAGAAAGCCGGCATCTCGGTCGCCCGCTCCGTCAAACTCGCTCTCGAGGGTGACCTCGTTCCCGATGCCGTCAACGTCGCCGGCGGCGTCATCGACCCGTTCGTGCGCCCCGGCATCGCGCTGGTCGAGCGGCTCGGCCAAGTGTTCTCGGGTCTTGCCGCCAGTGCCCTGACGAGCCTCGACATCGAGGTGCGCGGCGAGCTGGCCGCCTACGACGTCAGCGTGTACCGCCTCGCGGCGCTCAAGGGCATCTTCACGAAGATCGTCAGCGAGAACGTGTCGTACGTCAACGCGCCGCTGTTCGCCGAGCAGCGCGGCATCGAGACGCGCCTGATCGTCGAGGCCGACAGCCCGCTGTACCGCAACATCACGATCCTGCGCGGCACGCTGTCCGACGGGTCGGTGCTCACGGTCGCGGGCACGCTCGCGGGCACCCGCATGGTGCCGAAGATCGTCGGCATCAACGGGTACGAGATCGAGGTGCCGATCGAGCAGCACCACGTCGTGATGCGCTACGCCGACCGCCCCGGAATCGTCGCGATCTACGGTCAGAAGCTCGGCGAAGCCGGCATCAACATCGCGGGACTGTTCGTGGCGCACCCCGACGCGTCCGGCCGCGCGCTGTCGGTGCTGACGGTCGACCAGCCCGTGCCCGAAGAGATCCTCGAGCAGATGCGCGCCGCCGTCGGCGCCGACCTCTTCCGCCAGATCGAGATCACCGAGGCCTGAGCCGCGGCATCAGCCGGGTGCGTCAGTGCGCGGATGCCTCGACGAGCGCGATGAGCGCGTCCAGCGCGGCGCCGCGGGGGACCGGGCCCGAAACCGGGTCGCTGGAGAGGGCGTTGTTGTAGTACAGCCCGTCGCTCACGAGCAGGACGAGCGCGAGCGCGGCCTCGTCGCGCACGTGCGGCCGCAGGGCATCCGCCCACCGCGCGCGTACGCGCTGCAGCGCCTCGGCGGCGTCGGCGCGTCCACCCTGCGCGAGGCGTGAGGTGGCGATGAGCGCCCGATCGAGCGGGTCGCCGTCCATGACGGACGTGCGCAGGTAGTACGCGACGGTGCCCTCGGGTGCCGCGGCCATCTGGCCGAGATCCTCGTCGACGAGGGTTTCGAGCCGGTCGAGGAGGCCGCGCTCGAGGGCGTCCTTCGAGGCGAAGTGGTACAGCAGGCCGCCCTTGGAAACACCCGCGGCGTGGGCCGTGGCATCCATCGTCGCGGCGCGTTCGCCGTCGTCGACGAGCAGGCTCTCGAAGGCATCGAGCACGCTCTCGCGGGCGCGTGGGGGTCGGGACATCGGTCTTCCTTCCGGTCGCCGTCGTCTGTTACTATACCGGCTGGACGGTTTACAAATGACATTGACTGAAGAGATCACCATCGCAGACGCACAGGGTCGCAGAGTGGGCTGGCGGGGCTGGACGGCGCTGGTCGTCCTCATGCTGCCCGTGTTGCTCGTGTCGGTCGACAACACGGTGCTGAGCTTCGCGCTGCCCGACATCGCGCGCGACCTCTCGCCGACGAGCGCGGAGCAGCTCTGGATCATCGACGCGTACCCGCTTGTGCTCGCGGGCCTGCTCGTGACGATGGGAACGCTCGGCGACCGCTTCGGACGCCGCCGGATGCTGCTGATCGGCGCGACCGGGTTCGCGACGATCTCGGCGCTCGCGGCCTTCGCCCCCACGGCGGGCCTGCTCATCGCGTCGCGCGCGGCGATGGGCGTCTTCGGCGCCATGCTCATGCCGTCGACGCTCTCGCTGCTGCGGTCGATCTTCACCGACCGTGACCAGCGCCGGCTCGCGATCGCGGTGTGGGCATCGATGTTCTCGGCCGGCTCGGCGCTCGGCCCCATCGTCGGTGGCATCCTGCTCGAGCACTTCGCGTGGGGCTCAGTGTTCCTCATGGCCGTGCCCGTGTTGCTGCCCCTGCTGATCCTCGCGCCGCTGCTCGTGCCCGAGAGCCGCGACCCCAACCCGGGCCGCATCGACCCCGTCAGCATCCTGTTGTCGATGGCGACGATGGTGCCGATCGTGTTCGCCATCAAGGAAGCCGCCGTGCACGGCTTCGACCTCACGGTGCCCGTGCTCGTGCTGGTCGGCCTGGGCTTCGGCGCGCTGTTCGTGCGTCGCCAGCTGCGCAGCACCGCACCCATGCTCGACATGCGCCTGTTCACCCGTGGCACGTTCACGGGCGCGCTGCTGGTGAACCTGCTGAGCGTCATCGCGCTCGTCGGGTTCCTGTTCTTCGTCGCGCAGCACCTGCAGCTGATCGTCGGACTCTCGCCGATGGATGCCGGTCTCGCGCTCGTCCCCGGAATGGTCGCCATGATCATCGCGGGCCTGGTCATCGTGCCGATCGCGCAACGCGTCGACGCGCGCATCGTCGTGCCCATCGCGCTGATGTTCTCAGTCGCGGGGTATGTCCTGGTCGCGATGTCTGCGACCGACGCCGACCTCGCGCTGCTCGTGGCGGCGTTCGTCCTGCTCGGCATCGGCATCGGCGCGGCCGAGACCGTCTCGAACGACCTCATCCTCGCGAGCGCACCGCCGGACAAGGCCGGCGCGGCCAGCGCCGTCTCCGAGACCGCGTACGAGCTCGGCGCCGTCCTCGGGACGGCCGTGCTCGGCGGCATCCTGACGTCGCTGTTCCGCACCGGCATCGTGCTGCCGCAGGGACTGACGTCGTCGCTGGCGGATGCCGCGCGCGAGACGCTCGCCGGGGCCATGACCGTCGCCGATCAGCTCGGCGGGGCGATTGGCGAGCAGTTGCGCGTCGCCGCCTCCCACGCCTTCGACGGGGGCGTGGTCGTGACCTCGCTCGCGGGTGCGGCGCTCGTGATCGCAGCGGCCGTCATCGCGGCCACTACGCTGGGAACGAGCCCACGCAGTCGCAAGGAGAGCAATGTCGCGCGTCATCAGATTGGCCCTGATCCCCGGTGACGGAATCGGCCCCGAAGTGGTCGCCGAAGCCGAGAAGGTCCTCGACGCCGTCACCGCGGCATCCGACGTCACCTTCGAGCGCACGCGGTTCTCGCTGGGCGCCGCGCGCTACCTCGAGACCGGTGACACGCTCTCGGACGAGGATCTCGCGGCGATCGCCGAGCACGACGTCATCCTGCTCGGTGCCGTCGGCGGCGTTCCCGGCGATGTGCGGCTGAAGGATGCCAACATCGAGCGCGGCCTGCTGCTGAACCTGCGCTTCGCGCTCGACCACTACGTCAACCTGCGCCCCTCGAAGCTGTACCCGGGTGCTCCCGGCCCGCTCGCGAACCCCGGCGAGATCGACTTCGTCGTCGTCCGCGAGGGTACAGAAGGCCCGTACGTCGGCAACGGCGGAGCGATCCGCGTCGGCACGCCGCACGAGGTCGCCAACGAGACGAGCGTCAACACCGCGTTCGGAGTCGAGCGGGTCGTCCGCTACGCGTTCGCGCAGGCGCAGCGCCGCCGGCAGAAGCTCACGCTCGTGCACAAGACGAACGTGCTGGTGCACGCGGGCGGCATCTGGAAGCGGATCGTGGATGCCGTGGCATCCGAGTACCCCGACGTCGCCGTAGACTATCTGCACGTCGACGCGGCAACCATCTTCCTGGTCACGAACCCGAGCCGTTTCGATGTGATCGTCACCGACAACCTCTTCGGCGACATCCTGACAGACCTGGCCGGCGCCGTCACCGGTGGCATCGGCCTCGCCGCATCGGGGAACATCAACCCCGACGGCGCGTTCCCCTCGATGTTCGAGCCCGTGCACGGCTCGGCGCCGGACATCGCGGGCACCCAGAAGGCCGACCCCACGGCCGCGATCCTGTCCGTCGCCCTCATGCTCGATCACCTCGGGCTGCAGAGCGAGGCGCAGCGCGTCACCCGCGCCGTCGAGGACGACATCGCCGCACGGGGCACACACACGCGCACGACCACCGAGGTCGGAGACGCGATCGTCGCGGCACTCCAGGCGTAGCCTGGGGATGCCGCCGCACAGACATCAGGGATGGACATGAGCCTCACATTCGACCCCGACGCCGGACTCGCCCCGCTCGAGTTCGCTGTCACGAAGAACCTCGCCGCGCGCTCTGCGCAGGAGCGCACCGAACTGCTGGTCGACCCCGTGTTCGGCACGGCCTTCACCGACCACATGGTCGACATCTGCTGGTCGGTACGCGGCGGCTGGCACCGCCCGCGCGTCCAGCCGTACGGGCCGCTGTCGCTGGACCCGGCCGCGGCGGTGCTGCACTACGGTCAGGAGATCTTCGAGGGCATCAAGGCGTACCGGCACGCCGACGGGTCGATCCACACGTTCCGCCCGCGCCAGAACGCGCTGCGGCTGCAGCGCAGCGCGCGTCGCCTGGCGCTGCCGGAGCTGCCCGTCGAGTACTTCCTCGAGTCGCTCAAGGCGCTCATCGCGGTCGACGGCGAGTGGGTGCCGTCGGGCGCTGACCAGAGCCTGTACCTGCGTCCGTTCATGTTCGCGAAGGAGGCGTTCCTCGGCGTGCGCCCCGCCAACAAGGTCGGCTACTACCTCATCGCCTCGCCGGTCGGCGCGTACTTCAAGGGCGGCGCGAAGCCCGTCTCGATCTGGCTGAGCGAGGACTACGCGCGCGCCGGCAAGGGCGGCACGGGTGCGGCGAAGACGGGCGGCAACTACGCCGCGAGCCTGCTGCCGCAGGCCGAGGCCTACGAGCAGGGTTGCGATCAGGTCGTCTTCCTCGATCAAGACCGCAACGTCGAAGAGCTCGGTGGCATGAACATCGTGTTCGTCTACAAGGACGGCACGATCGTCACCCCGCAGTCCGACTCGATCCTCGAGGGCATCACGCGCGACTCGATCCTGCAGCTGGCCGCCGACCGCGGCCACAAGATCGAGGGCCGCGCGGTCTCGATCGACGAGTGGCGTCAGGGTGTGGCATCCGGTGACATCGTCGAGGTGTTCGCGTGCGGCACGGCCGCCGTCGTCGCCCCGATCGGCGTGCTGAAGGGCAAGGACTTCATCGACGAGCAGCCTCTCGGTGACCTCGCGCTGTCGCTGCGTGAAGAGCTCACCGACATCCAGTACGGGCGTCGCGAGGATACCCACGACTGGCTGCGGCGTCTCGACGCGTGAGGACCGTTGCGGGTGGCGCCTCGATAGGCTGAGTGCGTGAGGATCGTACGCTTCAGCCACCAGGACGCCATCCGCTTCGGCATCGTCGACGACACCGAACTCGTCGTGCTGGCGGGTGACCCGCTGTTCACCGGGTTCGACACGACGGGCGAGCGGGTGCCGCTGGGCGAAGCCGCGCTGCTGGCTCCGGTGATCCCGCGCTCGAAGGTCGTCTGCGTCGGCAAGAACTACCGCGACCACGCCGCCGAGATGGGGGGTGAGGCACCCGCCGCGCCGCTGCTGTTCCTCAAGCCGAACACCGCGGTGATCGGCCCGGGCGACGCGATCGTGCGGCCGCCGCAGTCACAGCGCACCGACTTCGAGGGCGAGCTCGCCGTCGTCATCGGCCGGGTCGCCAAGAACGTGCCGGCGAGCGACGCACTGGACTACGTGTTCGGCTACACGATCGGCAACGACGTGACGGCGCGCGATCTGCAGGCATCCGACGGGCAGTGGGCACGTGCGAAGGGATTCGACACGTTCTGCCCGCTCGGCCCCGCGATCGAGACCGAGTTCGACCTCGCCGGCGGAGCGCGCATCATCACGCGCGTCGACGGCGAGGTGCGCCAGGACGGCCCGATCTCTGACATGGTCCACTCGGTTCCCGACATCATCGCCTACGCGTCGGCGGCGTTCACGCTGCTGCCGGGAGATGTGATCCTCACCGGCACGCCGGCCGGGATCGGCCCGTTCGAGGCCGGGCAGACGGTCGAAGTCGAGATCACGGGGCTCGGCACGCTGCGCAACCCGGCGCGCGACGCGTGACGGACGGTCCCGCCGCCGCACCCGAAGCGCCCGAGCCGCTCGAGCCGCCCGATGCGCCCGAGCAGGTCGCCGCGATCCAGCGGCGCACCGTCCGTGTGCTCGCCGCCGGGCAGGTACTCGGGGGTATCGCGTTCGGCGCGACCGTCTCACTCGGGGCCCTGCTGGCTGCCGACCTGTCTGGGCAGGAGTCGCTGTCGGGCCTTGCCACGGCCTCCGTCACCCTCGGTGCGTCCCTGTGCGCGATCCCGCTGGCCCGCTTGGCGGCCCGGCGCGGACGGCGCACCGCGCTGACGCTTGGCAACCTTTTCGCTCTTGTCGGCATCGCGATCGTGATCACCGCGGCGGCGCTGCGGGTCTTCCCGCTGCTGCTGGTCGGGGTGATCCTCATCGGGGCCGGCAACGCGGGCAACCTGCAGTCCCGCTTCGCGGCGACCGATCTCGCGGCATCCGATCGTCGCGCGCGTGATCTCGGCACGGTCGTGTGGGCGACGACTGTCGGCGGAGTGCTCGGCCCGCTCATGCTGACGCCCGGCGAGGCGGTCGGGCAGCTGATCGGGATGCCTCCGCTCACGGGCGCGTACGTCTTCTCGATCGTCGCCCAGATCGCCGCGCTCGCGCTCTACCTCGTCGCGCTGCGGCCTGACCCGTTGCTCATCGCGCAGCGGCTCGCGCGCAGCGGCGAGGCGCGCCGCGACCACATCGTCGAGACCGATCGGTCCGTCGCGGCGCGGTACGCGATGTTCGCCGTCGCCGGCTCGCACGTGGTCATGGCATCCGTCATGGCCATGACCCCCATTCATCTGTCGCACCTCGCACCCGAGCATGTGACGCTCGTGGTCGGCACGACGATCGCGCTGCACGTCTTCGGGATGTACGGTCTCTCGCCGCTGTTCGGCATGCTGGCCGACCGGGCGGGCCGCATCGCGACGATCCTCGTGGGTCAGGCGCTGCTGGCGGCGTCGCTCGTGCTGGCGGCGGTCGCACCCGACTCGCAGTGGACGGTGCTCGTCGCACTCTTCCTGCTCGGGGCCGGCTGGAGCGCCGCCACTGTCGCGGGTGCCGCACTGCTCACTGAGAGCACGCTGACCGCGCGGCGTCCGCGGCGCCAGGGCCTGAGCGACACGATCATGACCTTCAGCGCGGCCGTCGGCGCCGTGCTCGCCGGCGTCGTGCTGAGCGCGATCGGCTACGGCGGGCTCGCGCTCGTGGCCCTCGTCGTGGTCGTCGCCGTGACGGTGCTCTCGCCGTACGCGCGGCGGGCCTGACGCGCCGCGAACTAGACTGGTGCGGATGTGTGCCGCGATCGATCCCCGTACCACCACCGCCTCCGGCGCCGACGTCCGCGTCCGGTTCTGCCCCTCGCCGACGGGTCTGCCGCACGTCGGCATGGTCCGCACCGCGCTGTACAACTGGGCCTACGCCCGGCACACCGGCGGCAAGCTGATCTTCCGCATCGAGGACACCGATGCCGCGCGCGACAGCGAAGAGAGCTACCTGCAGCTCGTCGACGCGCTGACCTGGCTCGAGATCGACTGGGATGAGGGTGTCGAGAAGGGCGGCCCGCACGCGCCGTACCGCCAGTCGCAGCGCCACGAGATCTATGCCGAGGTGCTCGAGAAGCTCATCGCGACCGGCGCCGTCTACGAGTCGTACTCGACGGCCGAGGAGATCGACGCGCGCAACGAGGCTGCCGGCCGCGCCAAGCAGCTCGGCTACGACAACTTCGACCGCGACCTGACCGACGAGCAGAAGGATGCCTTCCGCGCGGAGGGTCGCGAGCCGGCGTACCGCGTGCGCGTGCCCGATCACGACCTGACCTACGTCGACCTCATCCGAGGTGAGGTGACGTTCCCGGCGGGATCGTTCCCCGACTTCGTCGTCGTGCGCGCGGGTGGCCAGGCGCTGTACACGTTCACGAACCCCGTCGACGACGCGCTGATGGGCATCACGCACGTCATCCGCGGCGAAGACCTCATGCCGTCGACGGCGCGTCAGCTCGCGTTGTACGCGGCGCTCAACGACGCCGGCGTGACAGATTTCGTGCCGCGCTTCGGGCACATGCCGCTCGTCCTCGGTGAGACCGGCAACAAGAAGCTCTCCAAGCGTGACCCGCAGGCCGACCTGTTCCTGCTGCGCGACAAGGGGTTCATCCACGAGGGCCTGCTCAACTACCTGTCGCTGCTCGGCTGGTCGATCGCGGCCGACCGTGATGTCTTCTCACGCGATGAGCTCGTCGCGGCGTTCGACATCGCCGACGTCAACCCGAACCCCGCGCGCTTCGACCAGAAGAAGGCGGAGTCGATCAACGGCGACCACATCCGCATGCTGGATGCCGCGGACTTCGCCGCGCGCCTCGTGCCGTATCTCGCCGCCGAGGGTCTCTTCGAGAACCCGCCGACCGCGGCGCAGCAGGCGACGCTGGATGCCGCGGCACCGCTCGTCCACGAGCGCATGCAGCTGCTGGGGGAGGCGCCGGGCCTGCTCGGCTTCCTCTTCCGCGACGTCACCGGCTACGACGAGGACGCGCTGAAGGGCCTGCCCGCGAACGCGGGCGAGGTGCTCGTCGCCTCGGTCGCCGCGCTCGAGCTCGTGCCGGAGGATGCCTTCACCACCGCCGCCGTGCAGGAGGCGCTCGCGAACGCCCTCATCGAGGAACTGGGGCTCAAGCCCCGCGTCGCCTACGGGCCGCTGCGCGTTGCCGTCAGTGGCCGCCGCATCTCACCGCCGCTGTTCGAGTCGATGGAGTTGCTCGGCAAGACCGTGACCATCGCCCGACTAGGCGCCCTCGTGCAGCACCTGGGCTGAAACCGACGCGCCCGGGGCGCCCCGGTTTGGCCGGGCCGTCTGCGTGGGCTAAGCTTGATCTTCGGTACGGCTTCGGCCGTCACCCCTTGGGGTATGGTGTAATTGGCAACACGGAGGTTTCTGGTACCTTTGTTCTTGGTTCGAGTCCAGGTACCCCAGCCAGCAAAAACCCCCGCTCAGGCGGGGGTTTTGCTGTATCCGTAGACAGCGCGGGCGGGTATGGTCAGCATCAGCAACGATGCGAGTGAGGAGCGGGCCATGGGCACCGAGCTCAACGAAGACGACATGATCGAAGAGATCGTCGACCGTCTCACCGAGAAGTACGCCGCGCTCGGCGGCGATCGGGTCCGCGAGGTCGTGAACCATCACCGCGTCGCACTCGACTCCGCGAAGGTGCGCGACTTCCTCCCGGTGCTCATCGAGCGAGCCTCGAAGGATCAACTGAAGGCAGAAGCGAAAGCCGCGAAGTCGGTGTGATCTGCGCCCGACTCGTAAACAGAGCGCATGCTTGACGTATGAGCGTGATCCGGCCGACGAGCGAGTACGAGGCACTCGTGGGGGCCGTCAGCCGCGCAGCGCGTCAGCGCATCGCGTCGCCGATGTAGCTGTACTTGAGGAACACCTCGCTGGCCCAGCCCGCCTCATCGAGCACGCCCTGAACCGCGGCGAGCATGTACTTCGAGTCCCAGCCCATGTAGAGGTACTGTCCGTCGGCGATCTGGTCCCACTGGCCGTTCCACGCCATCTCCGGATAGAGGGGGCCGCCGCGGCGCGCGCTGAAGTCGATGACGGCCTGGCGCGAGGCATCCGACTCTGTCCACAGTCGCTTGAAGACGCGGTTGAACAGGTACCGGATGTCCTTGACCTCCCAGTGCTCACCGCGGAACTCGACGTAGTCGAACTCGCGCTGCCAGCCGCGCGGCCATCCGCGGCGGCGCTTCGCGTCGAGGATGGGAGTGAGGTCGTCGTCGTCGATGCTGACGACAGCGGGGCGCTCCCACACACGAACGAAGACATCGGTGAGGTGCTCGGTGCGCGCGGCGATGGCTGCGGTGCTCCAGGCATCCGCGCTCGCGATCTCGGTCGTGAGGACGACATCGCTGGCCGCGTAAGCGGCGCGCTTGGCGGGGAAGGACGCGTCGATCGCCCGCTCGGCGAGCGGTTGCTCGAGCAGCGTCAGGTTGCCGAGGGTCTGCGCCAGGGCGCGGAAGCTGTTCTGCTCGTCGTCGGTGAGTTCGGCCCAGCGGCGGATGCCATCGGGCGACCACTCGTCGGAGGGTGCCAGCGGCACGACATGCTCGATGTCGAGCGCGTCCCCGCCGTTCGTGCCGGCAAGGCGGCCCAAGACGTAGTGCGCGTGGGGGAGGTCGCCGTACTTGAGACCGACGCGCGTGCGCTCGTCGGACGGCGTGATGCGCGCGATCGCGTGGACGAGATCGTTCGTGCCGCGATCGGCCGCGCGGCACAGGCGCGCCACCAGACGGTCGGTTGAGATGCCGACGATCTTGCGGCGCAGCAGCAGCGACTGCAGCTGCTCGAGCGACGAGAGCAGCTCGTCGATGCCGAGCTCGCCGTGCGCGTGCGAGCGGTACAGCCGCATGACGAGGGGGTAGACGCCGCGTCCGAACGTGTTCAGGTAGCCGAGCTGACGGGCGATCTCGGTGTCGGGTGCCTGCGCGGGGTCGAGCAGCACGCCGTAGATCTGCGCGAACTCGCGCCACTGTGCGGCGCGCTGGCGCAGCGTGTCGACATCCAGTCGCGGGAACTCGTGGCGGAACGCGTCGTACACGCCCCGTTCACCGGCGACGGCGACTTCGCGGCCGGTCAGCATGACGAGGTAGTGACGCCAGAACGCACCGATCTGCTCGCCGGTGGCGTCTTCGATCGGCAGCCAGTAGTCGTTCTCGATCTCGCTCTGCTCGGCGTGCGAGAGGCCCATCAGTACGTAGTTGTGGATCAGCTCGTGATCGCGCAGCGGTTCGCCGGTCGAGTTGAGGCTCTCGAACGTCTGCTGCGCGTTCGCTGCCGCGCCGAGGGTGATCGAGACGTGCTCGAGCTTCGTCAGACCGCGCCAGATGCTCGCCGCCTCGCCGGGGCGGATCTGGCTGCGGAAGAACGCGTAGTTGTCGTCGAAGCGCGATTCACGCAGGTCGTCGGATGCCGCGCGGCGGTCCAGCACGACGCTCTCGAAGACGTCGGCCCAGGCGCGGTGCGGGCGCAGCTTGGTGCGCGTCGGGTCGTCGGCGCGCACCAGCACCCGCTCCAGTTCGGCGGCGAGCGTCGGGTCGTCGTCGCGCAGGGTGTGGTGCAGGGCGGCGACGAGCAGCATGAGCGTCGTGATGCGCTGCTGGCCGTCGATGAGCACGAGATGGGCGCCCTCGTCAGCGTCGGAGGTCGACGCGGCGGAGAGGATCGACCCGATGAAGTGGGTGTCCGAGGCATCCGCCGCCGACACCGCACGCACGTCGCTGAGCAACTGTTCGCAGCCGCCGATATCCCACCGATACTGACGCTGATAGACGGGAACGACGATCGTCGTATCGGAGGCGGAGAGCCACCCGATCGTGTTGACGGCGGTGGCCTCGACGTTCGCGGCGGGGATAGTCGAGGCGATGCTCGCGGCAGTGCTCATGATCGAAAAGACGCTCCTTGCAGACCTCGGTCGAGTCTATGCGCGTTCACAAAACGGCTCTGTAGGCTTGCCTCAGTCGGGCCTGTAAAAACTTCGCTTGTCCGGCAGAAAGGGCATGATCCGTCATGGCATACATCAAGAGCGCTGCGCTCGAGGAGACCGGTTACGTCGTCCTCGACATGTACGGTGCAGAGATCGACCCCAAGGAATGGCTTGACGTCGAGTACGTCGACTGGAAGTCGTCGGGCGACACCCGGTTCGCGCCGCTGGCTTCGGCCAAGGGCGAGATCGAGTGCAACGGCTTCTGGAACCACAAGCCGCCGCGCACCGACAAGGACGGCGTCTGGATCGACTCGCAGACCGCGATCGCCCCGACGCTGACCGCACGCGCGCAGGAGCCCGGCGCCAACGTCGGCCGCTGCCGCATCATCGAGCTGCAGCCGAACACCTACGCGGACTGCCTCTACAACCTGCACCAGGACGACAACAACCGCCTCAACCCCGACGGCACCGGCTGGGTCGTCCGCGGGTTCTTCAACCTCACCGACGACAAGACGAGCTACTTCGTGCTGCGTGAGAACCGCACCGACCCGAGCGAGGAGACGCGCATCGCCCTTCCCGCCGGCGCGCAGCTCATCGTCGACACGCAGCGCCTGTGGCACGCGGCGGCGCACTACGGCGACGAGCCCCGCTACTGCCTCATCACGTCGTGGGAGTCGGGCCCCGAGCTCGACGCGTACATCGCGAAGTACAACGGTGTGAACAAGGTCGAGAGCTACCCCGTCGACCAGGAGACGCTGGATGCCGGCCAGGTCGAGCAGGCTCGCCGCATCGCGGCCCGCGCCGCGGCCCTCGCCGCGCGCGGCCAGCAGGAAGTCAACGTCATGAGCGAGGCCTGAGCCTCACTCCCACCCGCAGAGGGGTTCCCGGCCATCGCGGCCGGGAACCCCTCTGTCGTTGCGGTCTGATCAGGCGGCGACGAGCCCGCGCTGACGGTTGCGGTGCACGAGTCGGTGCCCGATCCACGCCGTGATCGCGATAAGCCCCACGATCGCCGTACCGAAGATCCAGGGCAGCAGCGCCGGCACCAGGCTCGACGTGCCCGCCTTCAGCGTGTCGGTGCCCGCGGCGATCTCGGCGTTGCCGTCGGCGAGGCGCGAGGCGCCCGCGGCGAGCGTCCCCGATCCATCGAACAGCCGGGCCGAGCCGTCCGACAGCGTCGTCGCGCCGGCGGAGAGGTCGTTCAATCCGGTCGCGAGGCTGCCCGCGCCGTCGGACAGCTGCTGCGTGCCGTCGGCGAGCGAGGTCGCACCCGCCGACAGGCTGCCGGCGCCGACCGCGAGGTTCTGCGCGCCCGAGCTGAGTGCGAGGGCCCCCGTCGACAGCGTCTGCGTGCCGGATGCCAGCGAACCGGCACCGGCCGCGAGCTGGCCCGTGCCGCCGGCAAGCTGCGCGGCGCCCGCGTTGAGCTTGTCGAGGCCTGCGGCGAGTTCCTGCGCCTTCGCTGCGAGATACGGCGCGCCCTTCTGCGCGTCGGCGAGGGCCACGGTACCCGGCCAGGCGTTGGCGGCATCGCCGTTGATGATGGCGGAGATCCCGCCGGTCACCTGCGCAGCGCCGCCGGCGACCTGCGCCGCCCCGCCCGCGGCGTCGCGCAGGCCGGCGGCAAGCGCCGGAGCGGCCGCTGCCTGCGGTGCCATCGCGGCGACCTGCTGGTTCAGCCCGGCGGCGAGCGCCGAGATCGTCGCCCAGTCGGCGTTCGCGGGGTCGGCGGCGCCCGCCGCGACGAGTGTGGCGAGCGTGCTCGCGTTGCCCTGGGCGCTGGTCGCGTTGGCGGTGATCGCGGCGCCGTTGTCGGCGAGCGCGGTGACCTCAGCGCTGACCTTGCTGCCCAGCAGTGCCGAGAAGCCCTCCGCCTTCTGCTGGAAGGTCTCAGCTCCGCTCAACACGGCACGACTGTACGTGTCGGCACCGACGACGCCGCGGGCGAGCGTCGAAGCGCCCTCGGCCAGCTGCGTGCCGCCGGTCGCGGCGGTCTGCGCTCCGGCGGAGAGGTCGCGTGCGCCTCCCGCGGCGCTCTGTGCGCCGGCGGAGAGCTGGGCGGCACCGGCAGCGGCGGATGCCGCGCCGTCGCGCACCTTGGCCGCACCGGTCGCGGCCGAATCGGCGCCGGCGGCCAGCGTGCCGGCCCCGGTCGCGAGCGAGGCGGCACCCGCCGCGGCGCTGGTGGCACCGTCGGACAAGGTGCTCGCGCCGTCGGCGGCAGCGGTGGCGCCGGCATCCAGCTTCTCGGCACCGGCCGAGAGGTCGGATGCGCCGTCCGAGAGCGTCTGCGCGCCCGCGGCGAGCTCGTCCGAGCCCGATGAGGCTTGTGCGGCGCCGGCGCTCAGCTCTGCGGCGCCGGCGTCGAGCTTCGCGGCGGTGATCAGGTACAGGGTCGTCATCGTGGCCAGCAGCAGGCCGAGCACGATGACGGTGACGCGCATACCCATGCCATGGGTGTGTGTGCCGGTTCTCGTCATTGAGGACTCCGTTGTCTCGCGCCTGCATCGTCGCAGGCGTGGTGTGGGTGCTCTGTCGGGAGAGCGACATGACGCTAACAGCCTGACCGGGCAGATTTCGGCAACCTTGTGCGCATCTGCCGTGTGGAACCAAGTGCCACGAATGCTGACGCCCAGTCCCTTGTAGATCTGCTACAAAGCGCTCCCGAATGTCGCTTGTCGCGACTCGACGTGTCTGTCGATCGACAGGCTTGTGCCGATCTGTGTATGTGTTGTATTGTGTGGATATCCAAGGAGGGTCCACATGTACGCAACGGAGCGACAGCAGCTCATCGAGCACCTCGTCGCGACAGAAGGCCGTGTGGTCGTCGTAGAACTCGCACGCCGCTTCGGCGTCACGACCGAGACCGTCCGCCGCGACCTCGACCAGCTCGAGTCGGCGGGAGCCGTGCGCCGCGTGCACGGGGGAGCGGTTGCGCGTACGCGCGTGAGCACCGCCGAGGCATCCCTGGCCGAACGGACTCTGCGCAGCAGTGACGCGAAGCTCGCGATCGCCGCGCGTGCCCTCGATGCGATGCCGGCGGCGTTCGAAGGCTCCGTCTACATCGACGCGGGCACGACGACCGCTGCCATCGCGCACCTGCTGGCGCAGCGCCCCGCCGGAGCCCACCCCCTGGAAGTCGTGACCCACTCGATGACCGTCGCCCACCTTCTCGCGGGCGCCCCAGCCCTGAGCCTCACCGCGATCGGCGGACGCGTGCGCGGACTGACCGCGGCCGCGGTGGGGGCGCAGACCGTCGACACCGTCTCGCGTCTGCGTCCGGACATCGCCTTCATCGGCACGAACGGCCTGTCGACGGGCTTCGGACTCAGCACACCCGATCCGGATGAAGCCGCCGTCAAGCGCGCGATCATCCGCGCCGCGCGGCGCACGTTCGTCGTCGCAGACGCCGAGAAGTTCGACGCCGAGCTGCTCGTCTCGTTCGGCGACCTGGCGGACATCGACGTGTTCGTCACGGACGCCGCCCCGCCGAGGGAATTGTCCGAAGCCTTGCAGGCTGCAGATGCGGAGGTCTGGATCGCATGATCGTCACACTCACTGCCAACCCGTCGCTCGATCGTGCGGTGACCCTTGCCGAGCCGCTGCGGCCCGGTGAAGTGCAGACCGCGCAGTCGGTGCGGGAGGATGCCGGGGGCAAGGGCATCAACGTCACCCGGGTGCTGCTCGGCTCGGGGCAGGACAGCGTGGCCGTGCTGCCGCTCGATGCCGACGACCAGTTCGCCGTCGTGCTGCGGGCAGCAGGCGTGCCCCTGCGGCCCGTCGCCGCGCACGGCGCGGCCCGGGCCAACCTCACGATCGCCGACCCGTCGGGCGTGACCACCAAGATCAACCTCCCGGGCGTCACCCGCTCGCGCGAGGACGGCGATGCGCTCATCGCAGCCGTCGCCGCCGCCGCGGCGGGTGCGCGCTGGCTCGTACTTGCTGGATCGCTGCCGCCGGGCCTGCCCGACGACTTCTATGTCGACGTCATCCGCGCCGTGCGCGCGAACGCCGACGCGCCCCGCATCGCGGTCGACACCTCCGGCGCGGCGCTGCGCGCCGTGGTCGCAGCCGGTGCCCCTGACCTGATCAAGCCCAACGATGACGAGCTCGTGGAGCTCACCGGAGCACCGCTCGATGCCAGCATCCCGCTGCCGCAGGCCGTCGCCGCGGCGGGCCGGGCGCTCGTGCCCGATCGCGTGGGTGCCGCTTTCGTCACGCTCGGCGGTGCCGGTGCCGTGCTGGTCACGCCCGACGGCGCGTGGCAGGGGACTCCGCCGCCCACGCGCGTGCGCAGCACGGTCGGCGCGGGCGACAGCTCGCTGGCAGGCTTCCTCCTGGCGGAGGCATCCGGCGGCGAACCCGAGGAGTGCCTGCGCAGCGGCATCCGCTACGGCTCCGCGGCAGCCGCCCTCCCCGGAACCCAAGCTCCCACCCCGGCAGATCTGCTCCCCGGCGACGTGCCGGTGAGCGCTCTCACCCACTGACAATCCCAACCCGACCACTGGAGGTCACCGTGTCCGAGATCATCACGCCGGCGCTCGTCAGCCTTGACGAGTCGCTCGGCACCGACAAGCGGGCGGTCATCGACGCCCTCGCGGCGCGTGTTGCCGCAACCGGTCGCGCGAGCGACGGCGCGGCGCTGTCCGCGGATGCCTGGAAGCGCGAGCAGACCGATGAGACCGGGCTGCCCGGCGGCATCGCGATCCCGCACGCGAAGAGCCCCGCGGTCAACGAGGCCACGCTTGCCTTCGCGCGCCTCGCGCCGGGCGTCGACTTCGGCGCCGGTGACGGCCCCGCCGACCTCGTCTTCCTGATCGCCGCGCCCGACACCGCCGCCGAAGAGCACCTCGCCGTGCTGTCGCGCCTGGCCCGCGCGTTCATGCGCGACGAGTTCACGGCGGGTCTGCGCAGCGCCGCGACGCCGCAGGATGTCGTCGACCTCGTGCAGCACGCCGTCAGCGATGCGCCCGCACCCGCCGCAAAGCCTGCGGCCGCGCCGGCCGCAGCGCCCGCGCCCGCAGCCGCCGTCGCGCCGGGACTGACCGTCGACGGGCGCCCCGCACGCATCGTCGCCGTCACGGCCTGTGCGACGGGTATCGCCCACACGTTCATGGCGGCCGACGCGCTGACCGCAGCGGGTCAGAAGGACGGCATCGACCTCACGGTCGAGCCGCAGGGCTCGTCGGGCTACAAGGCGATTCCGCAGCAGGTCATCGACGATGCGGATGCCGTGATCTTCGCCGTCGACGTCGACGTCCGCGGCGAGCAGCGCTTCGCCGGCAAGCCCGTCGTGCGCGTACCCGTCAAGAAGGGCATCGAAGAGCCCTCGCACCTGATCGCCGAGGCGATCGCCGCCGTGGGCAACCCGGCGGCCGCGCGCGTCAGCGCGTCGGCGGGCGAGGCCTCGACCGCGCAGGCGGCACCGACCTCACTCGGCGGCAGCGTCAAGCGGGCGCTGCTGACCGGTGTCAGCTACATGATCCCGTTCGTCGCCGGCGGTGGTCTGCTGATCGCCCTCGGATTCCTGCTCGGCGGCTACAACGTCACCGACAACGCGGGTGACGTCGTCCTGCACAACGCCCTGTGGAACCTGCCCACGACCGACATCACCTCGCCGCTCGGCCCGCTCGGCCAATACCTCGGCTCGGTCGCGTTCATCATCGGAAGCACCTCGATGGGCTTCCTGATCCCCGCCCTCGCCGGTTACATCGCGTTCGGCATCGCCGACCGCCCGGGCATCGCACCCGGTTTCGTCGCCGGTGCCATCGCGGGCCTCATGGGCGCGGGCTTCATCGGCGGCATCGTCGGTGGTCTGCTCGCCGGCCTCGCCGCGTGGTGGCTGAACCAGCTGAACGTGGCGCGCTGGCTGCGCGGACTGATGCCGGTCGTGATCATTCCGCTGCTGGCATCCATCTTCGCCTCGGGCCTGATGCTGCTCGTCCTGGGCGGCCCGATCGCGTGGCTCATGACCGCGCTGAGCGACTGGCTGGGCGGCCTCACCGGCGCCGGCGTCGTGATCCTCGGCGTCATCCTCGGCCTCATGATGTGCTTCGACCTCGGTGGCCCGATCAACAAGGTCGCCTACGGCTTCGCGACCGCGGGCCTGTCCGCGGGGCTCGCCGGCGACGACCGCTACCTGCAGATCATGGCAGCCGTCATGGCGGCCGGCATGGTGCCGCCGCTCGCGATGGCGCTGGCATCCACGGTCCTCGCACGTGGCCTGTTCACCGAGCCTGAGCGCGAGAACGGCATGGCCGCGTGGCTGCTCGGTGCCGCCTTCATCTCGGAGGGCGCGATCCCGTTCGCCGCCGCTGACGTGTTCCGCGTCATCCCCGCGATGATGCTCGGCGGCGCCGTCACCGGAGGCCTGTCGATGGCCTTCGCCGTGACCGCGAAGGCTCCGCACGGCGGCGTCTTCGTGTTCTTCGCGATCGACAACTTCTGGCTGTGGCTCATCGCGATCGCCGCCGGCACCGTCGTCGCCGCATTCTCGGTCGTCGCGCTCAAGCGCTTCGCGCACCGGCGCGGGGCCGAGCCGGTTACCTCTGGCGCCGACGGAGTTCCGCAGGCCGTCGCGACCGCCTAGTCTCGAAGACAACCCTCGACCAACGATCCAGGAGGAATCCATGGCAGAACGTACCGCCACCGTCGCGAGCAGCTCGGGTCTGCACGCCCGCCCCGCGAAGCTCTTCGTGCAGGCCGTGCAGGCGACCGGTGTGCCCGTGACCATCGCCGTCGAGGGCGGTGCCGACCTCAACGCCGGCAGCATCCTCAGCCTGATGGGCCTGGGTGCCACGCAGGGCACCGTCGTCACGCTCAAGGCGGAGGGCGACGGAGCAGAGGCAGCACTGGACTCGCTCGTCGCGTTCCTCGAGACGGACCACGACGCCGAGGCCTGAGCCCGGACCACCGACGGATGCCGCGGAGTCCCCGACCGGGGAGTCCGCGGCATCCGTCATTTCAGCTGCGGTCAGACCTCGACGGCGTCGCCGGGATCGAGCGTCACGAACTCGCCGCCGCCCTGCTCAGCGGCCCACGCGAGGCGTGCTCGATGCATGTCGAGGCCGATGCGCGAGAGGGTCATGTCGTGCGTCGCGAACGCGCGGTGCGGCCGCGCCGCGAGCACGAAGTCCATCGCCTCGCCGATCTTCAGCCAGGGGGCGCCGACGGGAGCCGCGAGCATCGCGATCGGCGCGTCGCCGGGCAGCGAGTACGAGTCGCCGGGGTAGTAGAAGGTGTCGTTGACCAGCACGCCGACGTTCTGCACGACCGGGATCGACTCGTGGATGACGTTGTGCGTGCCGCCGTGGAAGGTGAGCGTGAACGGCCCGGCGGTCACGGTGTCGCCGGGGGAGACGACCGTGACGTCGGCACCCGCCGCCGCAACGCCGGCCGTGCCGTACATCGGGACATCGGGCACCTGCGCGCGGATGTGTGCGAGCTGCTGCGGCGTCCAGTGGTCGGCGTGCTCGTGCGTGATGACGACGGCGACCAGGCCGTGCAGATCCTCGAGGGGCAGCGTGAAACCGCCGGGATCGATGATCAGCTGGCGGTCCTCCAGCTCCAGTCGCAGGCAGGCGTGCTCGTGCTTCGTGATGCGCATGAAGACAGTCAACGCGTGCCGCGGCGCTGCGGCAAGCCCACCGGCGCGTTGCGTCTGGGTGTCGCATCTGGGCGGGGTTCGCGCCTCGATTTTGCGAGGGCCCGCCAGACATGGCATAATCGAACGGTTGCTTACGCAGCGAAAAGTACGGCCCCATCGTATAGCGGCCTAGTACGCCGCCCTCTCACGGCGGTAACGCGGGTTCGAATCCCGCTGGGGTCACCACATGCAGAAAGCCCGTCCGCACGGACGGGCTTTCTGCATTCCTCCGGGCTCAGCCCTCTGCGGACTGCTCGCCGGCGCGCCGCGCGCGGCGGCTGCGGATGCCGCGGCGCACCGCCCAGAACACGAGCCACGCGATCGCCAGTACCGCGACCCAGGGGAGCAGGAATCCGATCGCGACGACCAGACCGTTGAGCGTCGCGATCAGCCCGTTCCACCCCGCGGCGATGCCGTCACCGAAACCCGCGGGGTCGGCTGCGACGGCGGGGGCGGCGACCGTGAGCGACACCGTGAGCGTCGACATCCCGACCTGGTTGTCGAGCCAGGTGAGCTGCTGACGCAACGAGTCGAGCTCGGACTGCCGCTGCGCGAGTTCCGACTCGGCCGCGATGAGATCCGCTGTCGACGTCGCCTGACCCATGAGCTCGGTCAAACGTGCGACGGATGCCTCGAGGGCTGTCACCCGCGCGCGCAGATCGACAGCCTCCGTCGTGACGTCCTGCCGGCTGACTTGGCTCGCCATGACCTCGCCGACCGTCGCGAGCTGCGCGATCGCCGCGTCGAGGTGATCGGCCGGCACGCGCACCGTGATCCACGCGCCGGAGTACGCGGGGGAGATCTCCGGTGAGTCGCCCGCTGTCGTGTCGACGGCTGTGCCGTCGATGCTCATCGACTCGACGTAGCCGCCCGCGGCGGTCGCCGCGTCGCCGATCTGCTGGGCCGCTGCCGCGGCATCCTCGACCTGCACCGTCGCGCTGGCCGTCGCGATGATCTCGCGGTTGCCCGTGGCGAGCGCGTCTTCGGAGCCCGTCGCGGCACCGGCGTCCGCACCCGCAATACCCGCACCGTCCATCGACGAGGCCGAGCCGTCCATCGGCATGCCGGCTGCGGGCGCCACTTCGGAGACGTACGCCTCCTCGGCCCGGGACCCGCTCGATCCGCTGCCGAGGTTCAGCTGCGGGGCGATGAGGGCGGCGACCGCGACGAACGCCGCCGCGCCCGCCACGCCCATCCAGATGCGCCCGCGCCGAGTGGCACGTGCACGCGCACGCTCGGCGTCAGCGCGGGCATCCCGTCGCTCCTGCGAGATGCGCGCGAACAGCGTCGTCTCGATCTCGTCGACGCGCTCGTCCGACAGCTCGGGCAGTGTGATGTCGTGAGTGTTCATGTCCCCTCCGGTTCGATCGAGTTCCGCAACTGCGTGCGGATGCGGGACAGACGATTGCGGACGACCCCGTGCGAGACCCCCAGCTCATCGGCGGCGGCCTGGTAGGCGTAGCCTTCGGCAGCGCACAGGTGGAAGATCCTCTGGTCGAGCGGGCTGAGCGTGCCCACCTCGGCGATGACGCGCTCGACGAGCGCGGCGTCGATGACCTGCTTCTCGACGTCCACGACCGCAGGGATCGTCTCATCGACGCCGGCCGCGGTGTGCACCCGATCGCGCTGCTGCCGGCGGATGCGGTTCGCGCTCTGAAAGCGGCAGATGGTCGCGAGCCACGGCAGCAGGGAGTCGCCGGCCAGTTCCAGCCCGGGCAGCTTCCGCCACGCGGCCAGGAACGTCTCCTGCGTCACGTCCTCGGCGTCGGCGCTCGTCCCGACCAGCGAGTGCGCGAGCCAGTACACCGGTCGCACGTAGGCGCGGTACAGCGCGCGGAAGGCGCTCTCGCTCCCGCTCGCGGCGGCCGCGACGAGGTCGGCGTCGGTGTGCGACGTCGCGGCGCGGTCAGGCTCGGGGGTCATGGGTCTCCTCGTCTGTTCCCACTCTGTCAGTGTCGGCAGGTGCGCACACGTCTCGGATCGGCATCGATTCGGCGGCCTTTTCCACGGCGGCATCCCTGTATCCTTGAGCGAGCGAGAGGGAGTATCCCGCCTCGCGCGTCCCGTCAGTACGGGTTCCGTCGTCGGAGCCCCGGGCGCGCGCCGCACCGGATCGAGCATGCACGCCGGAGCGGGGGAGAGACTTTCGACGTCAACCGTCCCCTCCGAAAGGTCCTGATGGAGCTTCCCGTCTGGTTCGAAGTCGGCTCTCTGGTCGCCCTCGTCCTCATCCTCGTCGCCGATCTGCTGCTCATCCTCAAGCGTCCGCACATCCCGTCCACCCGCGAGTCGACGCTGTGGGTCGTGTTCTACGTCACGCTCGCTCTGATCTTCGCGGGGATGCTGTGGCTCTTCGCCGGGCACGAATTCGCGGGGCAGTTCATCGCCGGGTGGCTGACGGAGTACAGCCTCTCGATCGACAATCTCTTCGTCTTCGTCCTGATCATGGGGCAGTTCGCGGTGCCGCGCCGCTACCAGCAGGAAGTGCTGATGGTGGGCATCATCATCGCGCTCGTCCTGCGTGGGCTGTTCATCCTCGCCGGCGCTGCGATCATCGAGCAGTTCAGCTGGGTGTTCTACATCTTCGGTGCCTTCCTCATCTGGACGGCATGGCGGCAGGCATTCCCCGGCGGCGGTCACGACGACGACGTCAAGCAAGAGTCGTTCATCGTGCGGACCCTCCGTCGCATGGTCGACATCAGCGACCATTACGACGGCGCGAAGGTGCGGACGGTTGTCAACGGCAAGAAGATCTTCACGCCGATGATCATCGTGTTCGCGGCGATCGGCATGACCGACCTGCTGTTCGCGATCGACTCCATCCCGGCGATCTTCGGCATCACGCAGAATCCGTTCATCGTGTTCACGGCGAACCTGTTCGCCCTCATGGGGCTCCGACAGCTGTACTTCCTCCTCGGCGATCTGCTCGACCGCCTGAAGTACCTGCACTACGGCATCGCGTTCATCCTCGCCTTCATCGGCGTGAAGCTGTTCTTCCACGCGATGCACGTCAATGAGCTGTCGTTCATCAACGGCGGCGATCACATCGACTGGGCGCCGGAGATCTCGACGTGGATGTCGCTGGGGGTCATCGTGGTCTCGATGGTCGTCGCAACGGTCGCGAGCCTCGCCGCGTCCGCCCGGGAGCGGCGGGCCGTCCCCGCGGGCGACGCACCGTCGACGCCCCTCGAGGCCGCCGAGGCCGTCGCCGAGCAGAAGCGCACGCCGCCGACCGTCGACGGTCCGTGACGGGGTGCGGGGGAGGCACCCACTCGCGGTGGTAATGTGACCACGTGCGGATCGCTCGCCTCCTCCTTAGCGGCCGCGGCGAGACCTCGTTCTGAGCCCGCTCTCGTCGCGGAGTCCGTGCTGGGCCTCATCCGCTAGCAGGAGAACGAGACTGACATGACCACCGACATCCCCGATCGCCCCCGCACCCTCGCTGAGAAGGTGTGGGACGATCACCTCGTCGTCAAGGGCGAGAACGGCGAACCCGATCTGATTTACATCGATCTGCACCTCGTGCACGAGGTCACCAGCCCTCAGGCGTTCGACGGCCTGCGTGCCGAGGGACGGCCCGTCCGGCGTCTTGACCTGACGATCGCGACCGAAGACCATAACACCCCGACACTCGAGATCGACAAGCCGATCGCCGACCTCACGAGCCGCACGCAGATCGAGACGCTGCGCCGCAATGCCGAGGAGTTCGGCGTGCGCCTGCACTCGCTGGGCGACAAAGAGCAGGGCATCGTGCACGTCGTCGGTCCCCAGCTGGGCCTGACGATGCCGGGCATCACGGTCGTCTGCGGCGACTCGCACACCTCGACCCATGGCGCCTTCGGCGCGATGGCGTTCGGCATCGGCACTTCCGAGGTCGAGCACGTCCTCGCCACCCAGACGCTGCCGCTGAAGCCCTTCAAGACGATGGCCATCACCGTGGAGGGCGAGCTCAAGCCCGGCGTCACAGCGAAGGACATCATCCTCGCGATCATCGCCAAGATCGGCGCGAACGGCGGACAGGGCTACGTGCTCGAGTTCCGCGGCAGCGCGATCCGCTCGCTCTCGATGGAGGGCCGCATGACGATGTGCAACATGTCGATCGAGGCCGGCGCACGCGCGGGCATGGTCGCCCCCGATGAGACGACGTTCGCGTACGTCAAGGGCCGCCCGCACGCCCCGACCGGGCAGGACTGGGACGACGCTGTCGCGTACTGGCGCACACTGCCCTCGGATGAGGGCGCCGTCTACGACGCTGAGGTGTTCCTGGATGCCGACGAGCTCGAGCCGTTCGTGACGTGGGGCACCAACCCGGGTCAGGGCGTCTCGCTGAGCCAGGCGGTGCCCGACCCGGCATCCTTCACCGACCCCAACGACCGCGCTGCGGCCGAGCGCGCGCTGGAGTACATGGACCTGACGCCCGGTACCCCGCTGAAGGACGTCGCGGTGGATGCCGTGTTCATGGGCTCGTGCACGAACAGTCGCATCGAGGACCTGCGCCAGTTCGCGTCGATCGTCGAGGGTCGCACGAAGGCGGAGGGCGTGCGCGTCATGGTCGTGCCGGGCTCCGCACGGGTGCGGCTCGAGGCCGAGGCCGAGGGCCTCGACAAGATCTTCACCGACTTCGGTGCCGAGTGGCGGTTCGCCGGATGCTCGATGTGCCTCGGCATGAACCCCGACCAGCTTGCGCCGGGGGAGCGCTGCGCGTCGACGAGCAACCGCAACTTCGAAGGCCGCCAGGGCAAGGGCGGGCGCACGCACCTCGTATCGCCCCTCGTCGCCGCGGCGACCGCCGTTCTCGGGCGTCTCGCGAGCCCCAGCGATCTGCCGCAGCGAG
Source organism: Microbacterium sp. 70-16 (assembly GCF_001898315.1). GTDB lineage: Bacteria > Actinomycetota > Actinomycetes > Actinomycetales > Microbacteriaceae > Microbacterium. The sequence goes on from NZ_MKTQ01000014.1 coordinate 164,296, forward strand.
TGGAGGCCTGACCATGGAGAAGTTCACCACTCACACCGGCATCGCCGCTCCGCTGACCCGCTCGGCGGTCGACACCGACCAGATCATCCCGGCGGTGTACCTGAAGCGCGTCACCAAGACGGGCTTCGACGACGCGCTGTTCGCCAACTGGCGCCAGGACCCGGAGTTCGTGCTCAACCAGCCGGCGTACGCGGGGGCATCCGTTCTCGTCGCCGGCCCCGATTTCGGCACCGGTTCGAGCCGTGAGCACGCCGTGTGGGCGTTGCGCGACTATGGCTTCCGGGTCGTGCTGAGCCCGCGGTTCGCCGACATCTTCCGCGGCAACGCGGGCAAGCAGGGCCTGCTCGCGGGTGTCGTCTCCGAGTCGGACGTCGAGGCGCTGTGGGGCGCGATCGCCGCCTCGCCGGGAGCCCAGATCACGGTCGACCTCACCGAGCGCACGGCGCGGTTGGGTGACCTCCAGGTCTCCTTCGACATCGACGATTACACTAGGTGGCGGCTTCTCGAAGGGTTCGACGACATCGGACTCACACTGCGCAACGAAGACAGGATCGCGCAGTTCGAGGCGCGCCGAGAGGCGTGGCGGCCGCGGACACTACCCGTCCGCTAGCCGAGCACAGCACCCCGCACCCGGGGAGAGCAGCACACGCCCTCGACACACAAGTGAGGTTCCGATAGATGAGCACCCTTCTCAGCGCGTCCGCGCCGACCCCCTCCGGCAACGGGAACGGTGACCTCGCCTCCGGGCAGGTCCTGAAGATCCGCGGAGGACGGCCACTGACCGGACGCGTCGAGGTCAAGGGCGCGAAGAACCTCGCGACGAAGGCGATGGTCGCCGCTCTCCTCGGTGAGACCGAGAGCGTGCTGCGCGACGTTCCCGAGATCAGCGACGTCAACGTCGTGCGCTCGCTTCTCGAGGTGCACGGTGTCACCGTGCAGGACGACGGTGAGGGCGTGCTACGGCTCGACCCGCGCGGCGCCGTGTCGGCGCATTTCGAAGAGATCGACGCGCACGCCGGCGCCTCGCGCATCCCGATCCTGTTCTGCGGACCGCTGCTGCACCTGCTCGGTCAGGCGTTCATCCCCGACCTCGGTGGATGCCGTATCGGTGACCGCCCGATTGACTTCCACCTCGATGCGCTGCGGTCGTTCGGTGCGACCGTCGACAAGCTTCCCAGCGGCATCCGCCTGTCGGCGCCCGAGGGTCTGCACGGCGCGAACATCACGCTGCCCTACCCGAGCGTCGGCGCGACCGAGCAGGTGCTGCTGACGGCCGTGCGCGCGAAGGGCACGACCGAGCTGCGCAACGCCGCGATCGAGCCGGAGATCATGGACCTGATCGCCGTCCTGCAGAAGATGGGCGCGATCATCTCATACGAGCCCAACCGCGTCATCTTCATCGAGGGCGTCGACTCGCTGCGCGGCTACGACCACCGCTGCATCTTTGACCGCAACGAAGCCGCCTCGTGGGCGTGTGCGGCCCTCGCGACCGACGGCGACATCTTCGTCGGGGGAGCGAAGCAGCCCGAGATGCTCACGTTCCTCAACGTCTTCCGCAAGGCCGGCGGCGAGTTCGACATCCACGAGGACGGCATCCGGTTCCACCGCGGCGGCGCCCTCAAGCCCGTCACGGTCGAGACTGATGTGCACCCCGGCTTCATGACCGACTGGCAGCAGCCGCTCATCGTGGCCCTCACGCAGGCCGAGGGCACCTCGACGGTGCACGAGACCGTGTACGAGAACCGGCTCGGGTTCACCCGGGCGCTGAACCAGATGGGCGCCGACATCGTCGTGCACCCCGAGGGCTTCGCCAGCCCCGAGCGCCGCGTGCCCCGTCGTGCGCTCGAGCAGGCGGCCGTCATCACGGGACCGACGCCGCTGCACGGTGCCGATGTCGTCGTGCCCGACCTGCGCGGCGGCTACAGCTACGTCATCGCGGCGCTGGCGGCCGAAGGTGAGTCCACCGTCCGCAACGTCGAGATCATCCGCCGCGGCTACGAGAAGTTCCTCGACAAGCTGACGGCGCTCGGTGCCGATTACGACGTCATCGGCTGATGGCGCAGCCGCGAACCCCCCGACGGCGCTGGTCGGCTGAGAAGTCCAAGCCGAGCGCGTTCTCGCCCGCAGCGGCCGTCGTGATCCCGCTGAACGGTCTCATCGCGAAGATCGAGATCTCCGGCATGGAGAACCTGCCCCTCGAGGGGCCGTACGTGCTCGCACCGAATCACTACAGCGAGTTCGACCCGATCATCGTCGCCGTCGCGACGTGGCGGATGGGTCGTGCGCCGCGGTTCATGGCGAAGGAGAGCCTGTTCCGGGTGCCGGTGCTGGGTGCGCTGCTGCGCGCCACCGGAATGATCCCCGTCGCGCGCGCCGCGTCGGCGGCGGCCGCGAAGCAGACGATCGCCCAGGCCGAGGCGCTCGTCGAACACGGGCGCGGCGTCATCGTCTACCCCGAGGGGTCACTCACCCGCGAACCCGACCTGTGGCCGATGCGCGGCAAGACCGGCGCCGTGCGGCTCGCACTGACCGGGGACATCCCGGTCATCCCCGTCGCGACGTGGGGCGTGCAGCAGATCCTGCCGCGCTACGGCAAGCTGAGCCTGTGGCCGCTGCGCAAGAAGGTGCTCGTCAAGGTCGGCCCGGCCGTCGACCTCGACGCGTACCGCGGCGCCCCGCGCACCAACTCGAACCTGATCGCGGCGACGGATGCCGTCATGGCCGACATCACGGCGCTGCTGGCCGATGTGCGCGGCATGCAGCCGCCCGCAGAGCGGTGGGATCCCGCGGTGCACGGCCAGACCGAGACGGGGCGCCTTGAGTCGGAGAACTGACACCGGGATGCCCCGCGTCGCCGTGATCGGATCCGGCAGCTGGGGCACGACATTCGGCAAGGTGCTCGCCGACGGCGGCGCGCACGTCGTGATGTGGGCGCGCCGCGCTGAGCTCGCGCAGGAGATCCAGGAGAGCCACCGCAACAGCGAGTACCTGCCCGGCATCAACTTGCCTCGCTCGATGTCGGCGACGACGCATCTGTCCGAGGCTCTCGACGGGGCGACGCAGATCTACCTTGCGATCTCCAGTCAGGCGCTGCGGCAGAACCTGAAGGCCGTGCGCCCCCTCATCGCGACCGTCGACGCGCCTGTGGTCTCCCTCATGAAGGGTGTCGAGAAGCGCAGCGGGCTGCGGATGAGCCAGGTCATCGAGCAGGAGCTGCACTGCGACCCGGCGCGGATCGCCGTGGCATCCGGCCCCAACCTCGCCCTCGAGATCGCTCGCGAGCAACCGACAGCGGCGGTGATCTCCTCGCCCAGCCGCGAGACGGCCGAGGCGGTGGCGTTGCGCGCGCGCAACAGGTACTTCCGCACGTTTGTGAACACCGACGTGATCGGCACCGAGTTCGGCGGCGTGCTGAAGAACCTCATCGCGGTCGCCATCGGCATCGTCGACGGCGTCGGCTACGGCGAGAACACGAAGGCCTCGATCATCACGCGGGGCCTGGTCGAGATGACGGACTTCGCGGTCGCCTACGGCGCCCAGCCCGAGACGCTGCAGGGACTCGCGGGGCTCGGCGACCTCATCGCGACGTGCCAGTCTCCGCTCAGCCGCAACAACACGGCGGGGCGCCTGCTCGGCCAGGGATACAGCTTCCAAGACGTCGTGAAGCAGATGAACCAGACCGCGGAGGGGCTGGCATCCGTCGCCCCCATCCTGCAGTTGGCGCGTGAGGCATCCGTGTCGATGCCGATCGTCGAGCAGGTCAAGATGGTGCTCGACGGAGCCATGGACCCGCGCCACATCGCGCCGCATCTGACCACGGACGACGACAAGCCCAAGGGCGAGAGGACCCAGAATGGACAAAGCGGTGGTGGCGGTGCTCTTCGGCGGTCGCTCCAGCGAGCACTCGATCAGCTCCGCAACGGCCGGGGGCGTGCTGCGGGCGATTGACCGCGAGCGCTTCGACGTCATCCCCGTCGGCATCACGCGCGACGGAGCGTTCATTCTCGAGGACGACGACCCCGACAAGTTCGCGCTGCGAGCCGAGCACCTGCCCGAGGTGGTCGACAACGGCACGCGCATCATCTGGCCCGATTCGGCGCTCTCGCGTGAGCTGAAGGTGTCGGATGCCTCAGGCGTGCGCTCGCTGGGTGAGATCGACGTCGTGTTCCCGATCCTGCACGGCCGGTTCGGCGAGGATGGCACGGTGCAGGGCTTCCTGGAGCTGCTCGACCTCCCCTACGTCGGGGCGGGCCTGCTCATGTCGGCGATCGGGATGGACAAGCACACGACCAAGAGCATCCTGCGCTCGGCCGGGGTGCCGGTCGTGCCGTGGGTCACCGTGACCCGACGTGACCTCGATCGCGACCGCGACCTGTGGGAGCGGCGCATCCGCGCGCTCGGGCTGCCGGCCTTCGTCAAGCCCGCCCGCGCCGGATCGAGCGTCGGCGTCTCGAAGGTGAGCGACTGGTCAGAGCTGGATGCCGCGCTCGATGTGGCCTTCGCCGAGGATCGCACCGTGCTCGTCGAGCAGGGCGTCGTCGGGCGTGAGGTCGAGTGCGGCGTGCTGCAGGGTCGCGACGGTGGGGCGCCGCGCGTGAGCGTTGCGGGCGAGATCGTCATCACGGGCCGCGACTTCTACGACTTCGAGGCGAAGTACCTCGGCGCGCCGGGGATCGACTTGGTCTGCCCGGCAGAACTGCTCCCGGGTGAGCTGGCCGAGATGCAGCGTGTCGCCGCCCGCGCGTTCGAAGCGGTCGGCGGCGAGGGTCTGTCGCGCGTGGACTTCTTCTACACCGGCACCGAGTTCTTCGTGAACGAAGTCAACACGATGCCCGGGTTCACGCCGATCTCGATGTTCCCCACCTGCTGGATCGCGTCGGGAATGTCCTACCCCGAGCTCATCACCGAACTGATCGACCTCGCGCTCGCGCGCTGAGAGCGGCGGCGTGCATCAGGACGACGGGCGCTCGGTGCACTCGGAACCGCTCGCGGGCAGCTGCTGCACGGCGGTTCCGAGTGCGTCGAGCACGTTGCGGGCACTCACGACGTCATAGTCGAGGTACACCTCGAGCGCGGGCGTGCGCCCGTACGTCGTGAAACGGTAGTTCGGCGCTTCCGAGTCGTCGATGAGCCAGTCGACGCCTCCGGCGCTTTCGCAGACCAGCGTTGAGGGGCCGGACGGCGCGAGACCGCAGGTGAGAAGCACGGTCGTGCGGCCGTCGGCGTCGGTCCAGGCACCGGTCGCCTGGGCATCCGTCCAGACACGGTTCATCCCGTCGACGGTGTCGGGCAGGCGCACCGTCACGGCCGCACAGGCCGGATCATTCGCTTGCGCGGCGGGCGTCAGCGAGACCGTCGTGCTGCATCCTGACAGCAGCAGTGCCGCCGCGACGACCGCGACAGGGGCGAAGCGGCGCAGGCGAGACACCCCTCCAGGCTACCGTGGTGGGATGCAGTCAGAGCACGAGCAGACCGTCGGCCACCTGGGTGAGAAGGCGGTGCTCGCCCGGATCTTCACGGCGCTGGCGGGATCCTCGACCGCCGAGATCGGACCGGGCGATGACGCCGCCGTGCTCGCGGCACCCGACGGCCGCGTCGTCGTGTCGACCGACACGCTCGTGCACGGACCCGACTTCCGCCTCGCGTGGTCGACCGGGTTCGACCTGGGCTGGAAGTCCGCCGCCGTCAACCTCGCCGACATCGCCGCGATGGGCGCGCGCCCGACGGCGCTGTTCGTGGCACTCGCCCTGCCCGTCGACACCGACGTGGCGTTCGTCGAAGAGCTCGCCCGCGGGCTGCGCAACGCGTGCGACGAGCTCGCCGACGGCTGCGCCGTCGAGGGCGGAGACCTCACGGCATCCGACACCCTGACGATCGCCGTGACGGCCGTAGGCGTGCTGGACGGTCGCGCTCCCGTACTGCGCAGCGGAGCGCGCCCGGGTGATGTCGTCGCCGTCGCGGGCACGCTCGGCGCGGCGTCGCGCGGCCTCGCACTGCTGTTCGACCGGTTCCGCGACGCGGTCGGCACTCCAGTTCCGGTCGATGAGGCCCGGCTGGATGCCACCGAGCGCGTCGACCTCGCCGCGCAACTGCGGCCCACGCCGCCGGTCGCGCTCGGCCCTGTCGCTGCCGCGGCTGGTGCCACCGCCATGATGGATGTCTCGGACGGACTGCTGCTCGACGCGACCCGAATGGCGGATGCCTCGGAGGTCACGCTTGCGCTGGCACCGGGCCTGGACGAGGCGGCGTTGCGCGGGGGAGAAGACCATGCGCTGCTCGCGTGCTTCCCGTCAGACCGGCCGCTGCCGGACGGCTTCCGCGCCATCGGGGTCTTGGCCGCACGCGCCGACGCGGCGGTCACGATCGGCGGCACCCCGGCGACGGGGCACCTCGGGTGGGATCCGCAGCGCGATTGGGACGCGCGGCGGGGGTGAATCAGTCGGCGATGGATTCCACAGCGCGCACGCACCACCACAGTGTCGTATCGCCGTACCGTTTCGAGCGCTCCACCTCGAGAGCGTCCGGCAGCGTCGGCTCGCCCGAGCGCGTCGCGCGCTCAATGATCACCAGCGCATCGGGGTGCAGGCGCGGCACGAGTAGCTCGAGCGCGGTGCGCAATGCGTCATCGTCGAGGTCATACGGCGGGTCGACGAAGACGAGGTCGTATGCCGCCGTGCTCGCGCGCAAGAAGGCGTCGACGGCCGCGCGGTGCACCTGCACGCGCGCCCGGGGCACCGCCCGCGTGATCGCTTGCGCGTTGCGCGCGGTGACGGATGCCGCACGCGGCGACTTCTCGACGAGGTCGGCCGAAGCCGCGCCGCGGCTGACCGCCTCCAGAGCCAGCGCGCCGGAACCGGCGTAGAGGTCGAGCACGGCCGAGCCACGCAGCCGGTCGCTCGACTCGAGGGCGCCGAACAGCGACTCGCGCACGCGGTCACTGGTGGGGCGCGTCCCGGCATCCGGCACCGCGAGTGTCAGCGAGCCGGCGGCACCGGCGATGATCCTCGTCACCAGGACACCCTACCGAGGCGGGTGCGTCAGACCGTGGCGCTGCTCTCGCTCGCGATGCGCGGCTCAGTGCGCCGCTCGGGGCGCAGGCCCGCCTTGTCGGCGTAGAACGCGCGAATCCGGTCCATGTCGGCACTGACGTCGCCGGTCAGCTCGATCGTCGGCCCGAGCCCCGTCGTCATCGTCGTGCGGTCGACGTAGCCGAGTGTGACGGGCATGCCGGTCTCACGCGCGATGCGGTAGAAGCCGCTCTTCCAGTGGGTGTTGCCGCCGCGCGTGCCGTCGGGGGTGACGACGAGGCCGAAGACCTCGCCGGCGTGGACGCGCGCGACGACCTCCGCCACCACGCGGCTCGCGTCGTCGCGCTGCACCGGAATGCCGCCGAGCGCGCGCATGATCGGTCCGCGCCAGCCGGTGAACAGGCTCGCCTTGCCGAGCCATCGGACGGGGATGCCCAGACGCCAGGCGATCGCGAGCATGAGCACGAAGTCCCAGTTCGAGGTGTGCGGCGCTCCGATCAGCACGGTGGGCTTCGTGGGGGCGGGCTCGGTGCGCAGAGTCCACCGACTGCACAGCCAGTAGATGCGGGCGACGATGCGACGGAGCATCAGGCAAGAGTACGCGGGGGCATATGCCGCGGCGGGCGTATGTCCCCGTGCACCCCGGCGCCGTTCCGGGACCTCGGCGCGCCGGTATGTCAGTGGTGATGCCTAGACTCGACGCATGCCCACCGTCACGCTCGACACGAGCCTGGTCGATGCGCTCGGCACGAAGACGGCGGCGCTGTTCCAGCGGGCATTCGAGATGGTCACCGTCAGCGACCTGCTCAGTCACTACCCGCGGCGGTACGCACGCCGGGGCGAGCTGACGCCGATCGCATCGCTGCCGCTGGGCGAGCAGGTGACGATCGTCGCCGAAGTGCGCTCGGTCTCATCTCGCCCGATGCAGCAGCGCCGGGGCACGATCGTCGAGGTCGTGATCAGCGACGGCGAGGGCGCACTGACGCTGACGTTCTTCAACCAGAAGTGGCGGGCCGACCAGCTCACGGTGGGTCGGCAGGGCATTTTCTCGGGCAAGGTCGGCCAGTTCAAGGGACATCAGCAGCTCGCCCACCCCGACTACGCCCTGTTCGACGATGAGGAAGTCGCGCGGCTGACCGCCCATGTGCGCCAGAACACGCCGATCCCGATCTACCCGGCCACGAGAACGGTCGCGAGCTGGCAGGTGCAGAAGGCTGTCGCCGACGTGCTGGAGAACCTGCAGCCGGTCGCCGATCCGCTTCCGGATGACTTCCGTGGCGCACACGGACTGCTGGATGCCGACACGGCGCTGCGCCGCATCCACGCTCCCGCCGAGTTCGACGAGATCGACGCGGCGCGCACGACGCTGCGCATGCACGAGGCGTTCGTACTGCAGACGGCGCTGCTGCAGCAGCGGCAGTTCGTGCGGGCGATGTCGGCGACCTCGCGCCGGGCGGGCGACCTGCTGGAGCGCTTCGATGCCCGACTGCCCTTCGAGCGCACCCCCGATCAGCACGCCGTCGGCGATGTCATCGCGCACGACCTCGAGGGCGACTGGCCCATGAACCGGCTCGTTCAGGGCGAGGTCGGCTCGGGCAAGACCCTCGTCGCGCTGCGGGCGATGCTGCAGGTCGCGCAATCCGGCGGCCAGTCCGCCCTCATCGCACCGACCGAGGTTCTCGCGGCGCAGCACGTGCGCTCGATCGCCCGCATGCTCGGCCCCGACCTGGCGCCTGAACTCATGCCGACGCTGCTGACGGGGCAGCTGCCGGCGGCCGAGCGTCGCAAGGCGGCGCTGCGCGCGGCATCCGGTCAAGCACGCATCGTCGTCGGAACGCACGCGCTGCTGAGCGCTTCGACGACGTTCGCCGACCTCGGCCTCGTCGTCGTCGACGAGCAGCACCGCTTCGGCGTCGAGCAGCGCGAGACGCTGCGCGCGAAGGGCACCGCGCCGCACGTGCTCGTGCTCACAGCGACGCCGATTCCGCGCACCGTCGCGATGACGGTGTTCGGCGACCTCGACGTCTCGACGATCCGCTCACTGCCGCCGGGCCGTGCCGGGATTTCGTCGTTCGTCGCACCGCTCGCCGAGAAGCCGGGCTGGTTCACGCGCGTGTGGGAACGCGTCACCGAGGAGGTCGCCGCGGGCCACCAAGTGTTCGTCGTATGCGCGGCCATCGACGCCGAATCGAAGGCGAAGGATCAGGAAGCGCCCGACGCCGCACCCGTGCTGGAGGGCGAGCAGCCGCGCACGCGCTGGGGCGTCGTGCAGGTGCGTGAGCTGCTGGCGACCAACCCCGCGTACGAGAAGATCCGCGTCGAGACGCTGCACGGCAAGATGCCGGGCGAGCAGAAGGATGCCATCATGCAGGCCTTCGCGCGCGGCGAGATCGACGTGCTCGTGGCGACAACCGTCGTCGAGGTCGGCGTCGACGTGCCCAACGCCTCGACGATGGTGATCCTCGAGGCCGACCGGTTCGGCGTCTCGCAACTGCACCAATTGCGCGGCCGGGTGGGGCGCGGGCAGCTGCCCGGGCTGTGCCTGCTCGTGACCGAGGCGCCGGTCGACACCCCCGCGCGTTCGCGCGTCGAGGCGGTCGCCGCGACCACCGACGGCTTCGACCTGGCCGAAGTCGACCTCGAACTGCGCGGCGAAGGAGATGTGCTCGGCGACGCGCAGTCGGGCGCCCGCTCGTCGCTGCGCCTGCTGCGCGTCGTGGCCGATGCCGACCTCATTGCGATCGCGCGCGCCGGCGCCGAGGACGTTCTCGCTGAAGACCCCGCGCTGCTGCAGCACGCCGGCCTCGCCGCGGCGCTCACCCGCCGCCTCGGCCAGCAGGAGCGTGCTGCCCTCGCCAAGAACTGACCGGCCACGCGGTGGCGTGCGGCCGGCGACGATAGGCTCGGAGCATGAACAACCGCATCGCGGTCGTCCCGGGTTCTTTCGACCCGCCGACGCTGGGTCACCTGGATGTCATCCGTCGCGCCGCGGCGCTCTACGACGAGCTGCACGTGCTGGTGGTGCACAACCCCGACAAAGAAGCGATGCTGCCGATCGCGCAGCGGCTGAGCCTTCTCGAGCAGTCGATCGCCGACGAAGGCGTTTCGGGCAACGTGATCGTGGCGTCGTGGAGCATGGGCCTGCTCGTCGACTACGCCGAGGACGTGAACGCAGGCGTCCTCGTCAAGGGCATCCGCTCTCAGGTCGATGTCGCCTACGAGACGCCGATGGCGATCGTGAACCGCCACCTCGCCGAGATCGAGACCGTTTTCCTGCTGCCCGACCCGGCCCATGCGCTCGTCTCGAGCTCGCTCGTGCGCCAGGTCGCCGCCCTCGGCGGCGATGTCTCACCGTTCGTTCCCGCCGCCGTCGCGACGTTCCTCGACACGGGAGCACGCGAACGCTGAGCCGACGCACGGCTGTGGCCGTTAGCATGTGATGCGTGGTCAGAAAGCATGTGAACGGTCCGTTCGCGTTCCCCGTGCGCGACATCCTGCACCGCTCGGGCGAGATGCGCGAGTTCGAGCTCGAGGTGCCGGCCCCCGAGAAGTGGGGCGAAGGACTCGTCTCCATCGCGGAGGGTGAGCCGATCTCAGGTGACGTCCGGCTCGAGGCGGTGCACGAGGGCATCCTCGTGACAGCCGACCTCGAAACGCGATACACCGGCGTGTGCGGCAGGTGCCTCACCGACGTGGCCGAGCCTGTCGAAGTCGAGTTTCAGGAACTCTTCGGGTATCCTGGAGAGGAAGCGATCGACTTCGAGGTTCAAGACGACCACGTGGATCTTGAAACTCTGGTCAGGGATTCGATCGTCCTGTCGCTTCCTTTCCAACCGGTGTGCCAGCCGGATTGCCCCGGACTGGATCCGGCAACGGGCGAGAAGCTGGTTGCAGGAACGGTGCGGGAAACCCCGATCGACGATCGCTGGAGCGCGCTGGCCGCGCTGAAGGCTGACACCCCACCAGACCCAGACGACGAGGCCGTGCGCCCCGCCGCCCACACAGAGAAGAGCTAGCCATGGCAGGTAACCCCCCGAAGCGGAAGGTCTCCCGCTCCAACACTCGTTCGCGTCGCGCGCAGTGGAAAGCCGAACCGGTCGCCCTCGTCAAGACGATCGAGAACGGCAAGGTCGTCTACAGCCGTCCGCACCAGGCGAAGGTCGTCACCGACTCGCAGGGCACCGAGCTGTTCCTGGAGTACAAGGGCCGCAAGGTCGCAGACATCTGATCGAGGCGTCTTCGTCGTGACAGACGCTGCGATCGAGCACACGGTGCTCACCGACAAGCTCGGGGTCGATATCGACCCCGAGCTTCTGTCGCTTGCCCTGACGCACCGCTCGTACGCGTACGAGCACGGCGGCATCGCCCATAACGAGCGCCTCGAGTTCCTCGGCGACTCGATCCTCGGGCAGGCCGTGACGGTGCACCTGTTCACGGCGCACCCCGACCTCGAAGAGGGCTCGCTCGCCAAGCGCCGCGCCAGCGTCGTCTCGACCGTCGCTCTGGCAGAGGTCGCCCGCGGCATCGGGCTCGGCGCGCACATCCTGTTGGGTCGCGGTGAGTCGCAGACCGGCGGTGATGACAAGGACTCGATCCTCGCTGACACGATGGAAGCGGTCATCGGCGCGACCTTCCTCTCCGCGGGGCCGGATGCCGCGACGCAGCTCGTGTTGCGCCTGGTCGCCCCGCTGATGGCCGACCCTGAGCGCTACGGCGCAGCGATGGATCCGAAGACGAGCCTGCAAGAGCTCGCCGCGCGCCTGCTGCAGGCACCGCCGACGTACGTCGTCGAGGCGGAAGGTCCCGACCACCACCGCCTGTTCACGGCGACCGTCACGGTCGGCGACGTCTCCATGAGCGGCACCGGGTCGAGCAAGAAGCAGGCCGAGATGGCCGGCGCTCTCGCGGTGTGGCACGCGCTCACCGAGCGCACGCGCACGGCGTGAGCCGGCGTTCGCATGCCTGAACTGCCCGAAGTCGAAGTCGTGCGCGCGGGGCTTGCACCTGCCGTCGTCGGCGCGCAGATCGTCGCCGTCACGGTGCTGGACGATCGCGCGCTGACGCGGCATCCCGGCGACGCGGTCTCGTTCGAAGCGGGGCTGGCCGGACGCACGTTCATCGCTGCGGCGCGGCGCGGCAAGTTCCTGTGGCTGCCTCTCGATACCGGCGATACCGGCGACGCGCTCGTCGGACACCTCGGCATGAGCGGGCAACTGCTGTTGCGGGCATCCGGTGCACCCGTCGAACGGCACGAACGGGTGCGCCTCGACATCCGGCATCCGGTGCACGGCGACCTGGCGGTCGTGTTCAGCGACCAGCGCACGTTCGGCTCGCTGGCGATCGACCGGCTCATCCCGACGCCGGACGGCGCGGCCGGCGGCTGGGGCGCGGATGCCGCGGTCGTGCCGACCCAGGTTGCGCACATCGCCCGTGACCCGCTCGACGCGGCGTTCGCCGACGCACACTTCCGCGCGGCGCTGCGCACCAAGCGGTCGGCGATCAAGCGCGTGCTTCTCGACCAGACGGTCGTCAGCGGCATCGGCAACATCTATGCCGACGAGGCGCTGTGGGCGGCGCGCGTGCATCCCGAGACAGCGGCATCCGATCTCGCCACCCGCACCGTGACGCGCGTGCTGACCGAAGTGCGCACCGTGCTCGAGAAGGCCCTGGCCGAAGGCGGCACGAGCTTCGACGCACAGTACGTCAACGTCAACGGGCAGGCCGGTTACTTCGCGCACTCGCTGAACGCCTACGGGCGTGGGGGAGAGCCATGCCCTCGCTGCGGCGGGCCGATCGTGCGCGACTCGTTCATGAACCGGTCGTCGCACTACTGCCCGCGCTGCCAGCGGCGGCGCTGAGCGCTCATCCGTCCCGATCTGTCGCTGCGCTGCGCGCGAAGCGACGAGACGGGACGGATGAGCAGCCCCGCCCTACTCGACGACCTTCTTCCAGGCCCCGTGATAAGCGCTCGGCACGAAGCCGATCGCCTCGTTGATGTCGAGCATGGGGCGGTTCTCCTCGGCGTTGAACGTGATCACACGGTCGGATGCCGGGGCGATGTCGCGCCGCCACGTCGTCAGCCCCGCGCACTTGACGAGCTGGCCCAGGCGGTGACCGCGGTGCTCCTTGAGTACGAGTGTGTCCTCCTGATGGCTGGGCGCGGTGGCATCCGCCCCGATGGTGAGCTCGTTGAACGCGACGAGCTCGCCCGTGGCGAGGTGCTGCGCCGCCGTGACGAGCATCGTTCGGCCGCCGTCGAGCACACGCTTGTCATGCAGGGCGATGCGATCGGCATCCCAGACCTCTTCGTCGAACTCGAGCGCGCCCATCGGGGTATCGGTCGACATGCGCGACTTCATCCAGGCGTAGCCGTCGACGTACTCGGCCGGGGTCGGCGCCTGCCATTGCACGACGCGGTAGCCCGCCGCCGCCGCTTCAGCGTCGCGCAGAAGCCGTGCGACGGTGTCTGCGGATGTCTGCAGATCGAGCCTGCTCTCGCGCTCGATCTGCTCGAGCGCGTAGCCGTGCCGGCGGTAGAAGCGCGCGACGTGGTCTTCGGGGATCGAGCCGAACCCCGTCGGGGCCGCAAGCCGCGGGCCGGGCGCATCAGGGTGCTCAGCCCACGACTGCAGCACGGTCCGCCCGTGCTCGCGTGCCGTCCGTTCGACGAGTGCGAGCGCGGCCGAACCGATGCCGACGCCCCAGTGCTCTCGGAGGAGCTCAACGAGCCAGAAGCCGGCGCGCGACCCCTCTTCGAGCGGGAAGTCGATGCCGGCGCGCCCGATCATGCGGCCGCCGCGGTGCACGGCCCAGACGTAGCGGATCGCTTCGGAACTCGGTTGGTACTGCGGCAACAGCTCTTCGGGCGTGATCGCGTCATCGTCGTTGTCCGCGATCTCGCGGTAGACCGCGTTGCGCACGCGGGTGAACTCGCGGAACTCGTCGGAGCCTGCGGCATCCAGAGATGCCGGGATCGTGAGGGATCGGAACTCGACCCCGGGTTGAGTGGTCATGATGTGTCCTCGGTGTGTGCGTCAGGGTTGGGGCGTGGGCAGCCCGGCGGTGCCGGGTCTGCCCACGCTCACAGGAAGGGACGAAGCTGCAGCAGTCGCTGCCAGTCGTGTTCGCGCTGAAGGCGATCGCGCTGAGCGAGCCGGATGCGGCGAGCTTCTTGAGCGGATGCGTCGCGGGCCGACGCGGTGAAGGGATGCATGAGTGCGTGCTTTCGTGTGAATGCGACTCCGCAGAGTGCGAAGCGCAAGGGCGATGAAGGATGCCGGACTGCGGCGGCAGCGCGCGGAGTGCGCGGGTGCGGCGAAAGCCGCAGGGCGAATACCGGAGGGCAGAGCGCAGGTAACGTCCGCGAGCGGACGGAGCTCTCGCTGTGACCGATCAGACGGCGGCGGGGTACAGCGCGCCGAAGGAGACGGTCCCGGTGTGCGCAACGGCGGGAGCGAACGCTCCGGTGGTGTCGATGTGCATCATCATTTCAGGACCTCCTTTCTCGACTTCTGACGCGATCACAAACGGTAGACCCCCATCACCCGCCGCGTCAAGGGGCCGATCCGACTTCCGTCCGCTAGCGTGGTGCGCACACGACCTGTGGAGGAACGCCGGATGCACTTGAAGAGCCTGACGCTCAAGGGCTTCAAGTCGTTCGCGCAGCCGACGACATTCGCCCTCGAACCGGGCGTCACCTGCATCGTCGGCCCCAACGGATCGGGCAAGTCCAACGTCGTCGACGCGCTCGCATGGGTGATGGGGGAGCAAGGTGCCAAGACCCTGCGCGGCGGCAAGATGGAGGACGTCATCTTCGCCGGCACCTCCACGCGCGGTCCGCTCGGGCGCGCCGAAGTGCAGCTGACGATCGACAACGCCGACGGAGCGCTGCCGATCGAGTACAGCGAGGTCACGATCAGTCGGACCCTCTTCCGCAACGGGTCGAGCGAGTACGCGATCAACGGCGAGAACTGCCGTCTGCTCGACGTGCAGGAGCTGCTGAGCGACTCTGGCCTCGGCCGCGAGATGCACGTCATCGTCGGCCAGGGGCGCCTGGACAGTGTGCTGCAGGCGAGTCCCGAGGATCGTCGCGGCTTCATCGAAGAAGCCGCGGGTATCCTCAAGCACCGCCGCCGCAAGGAGAAGACCCTCCGCAAGCTCGAGGCGATGGAGGCCAACCTCACCCGGCTCAGCGACCTCGCCGGTGAACTGCGCCGCCAGCTCAAGCCGCTCGGCAAGCAGGCCGAGATCGCGCGCGAGGCGGCGACGATCGCCGCCGTCGTGCGCGACGCGAAGGCGCGCCTGTTCGCCGACGAACTGGTCGGCCTGCGCGCGCAGCTCGCCGACCACGCCCGCAACGAGCAGGAGCGCCACGCGGAACGCCTCGTCCTGCAGGATCAGGCCGACCAGCTCAAGCTGCGCATCGATGAGCTCGAGCACGCGCAGCGCTCGGAGGCGGTGGATGCCGCGCGCGGCGTCGCCTTCGCGCTCGAGCGTGTGCAGGAGCGTCTGCGCGGGCTGTACACACTGGCCGGGCAACGACTCGCGCTGCTCGAAGACGACGGCACGCTTGCCCTCGAGGTCGCGACGGTCAGCCAGGGCATCATCGACGAAGCGCGTGCGGAGATCGACGAGATCGCGGCGGGGCTGGGCGACGCGCAGGATGCCGCGGCGGACGCTGGCCGCGACGTCATCCGCGCCCGCGCCGAGCTCGATGCGCTCGACGCCGACATCGCCGCGCAGAGCGCGCTGGTCTCTGAGCACGACATGCGGCTGACCGCG
This sequence comes from Microbacterium sp. 70-16, assembly GCF_001898315.1. Taxonomy (GTDB): domain Bacteria; phylum Actinomycetota; class Actinomycetes; order Actinomycetales; family Microbacteriaceae; genus Microbacterium. The sequence continues at coordinate 180,105 of NZ_MKTQ01000014.1, forward strand.
TTGCGCGGCACGTCGGAGGCCGCCACGTCGCGCCTCGAGGCCGTGCGCACGGCGGTCGAGCGTCAGCAGCGCGCGCTGGATGCGGCGCTGGCCCGCCGCGCCGAGGCAGAGCAGGCACTGGCCGGCGTCGACCCGACGCTCGCTCCGGAGGGCTCGTCGGCCGAGCACGCCGCCGCGTACGAGCATGCCCAGCGCGACGCGGGCACGGCCGAGACGCAGGTCACGACACTCCGCGAGCGGCTGCACGCGGCCGAGCGCGAGGTCGAGTCGCTCACCGCGCAGTCTGCGGCCCTCGGGCGCGCCCTGGATGTCCGCAATGCGGCCGCGGCCCTGATCGACCGCGGTGGCCGGGGCATCCGCGGACTCGTGGGCGACGCAGTGAAGGTCACGCCCGGCTTCGAAGCAGCGATCGCCGCGGCGCTCGGGTCGCTCGCAGAGGGCGTGCTGGTCGACGACGTCGCCGCCGCGATCGAGCTCGCCGAGACGGCCCGCGAAGCCGACCTCGGCACCGTCGACATCGCGATCGCCGGCGCGCCCGTGATGACCGTGTCGCTCAGCGGGATGCCCGGTGTCACGCCCGCGCACGAGGTCGTCACCGCCCCCGAGGGCATCCTCGGCGTCCTCGCGTACGTCGCGATCGTCGACGACCTCGCTTCGGCGCACGCTGCCGGCCGCACCCTGGCGGCGCGCGAGGTCGGCGGACCGATCACGATCGTCACCCGTGCCGGTGAGATCGTCACCGAGCACACCGTGCGCGCCGGTTCCGGCGCGGGCCGGTCGCGCCTCGAGCTCGCGGCAGAGCGCGACGCCGCCGTCGAACGGCTGGACGAGATCCGCGTCGTCGCCGATTCGCTGCGTGAAGCCCTCGCCGACGCGCAGCGGGCGTGGGAAGACGCGCGCCGGCACACGCGCGAGTCGTTGCAGCGACTGCGCGAACACGACGCCGCCCTGGCCGCGCACACCGAGCAGGTCAACCGTGCGACGGTGCGGCACGAAGCCGCCGTCGCGGAGTGCGAGCGCCTGGATGCGGGCGTGCGTCAGGCGCAGGCGGCCGTGGCCGATGCCGAGAAGGCCGCGCGTGTCGCGGAGGACGCGCTCACCGCCGCGCAGGAGACGCCGCGCCCGATCCTCGACGCCTCGGCGCGCGATGACCTGCTCGCGGCGCTCGAGCAGGCGCGCGACCACGAGATGCGTGCTCGCCTCGACGTCGAGACGCTCAAGGAGCGGGTGCGCGCCGGCGAAGTGCGCGTCGACCAGTTGATCCGTCAACGCGAACGCGAGAAGGCCGCGGCGGCCGAGGCGGCGCGCCGCGCCGTCATCCGCCGGGCGCAGCGTGAGCTGGCATCCGAGGTCGCCGAGACGCTGCCGCCGCTGCTGGATTCGGTGGACCGCTCGGTGACGCAGGCACGCGTCGAACTGCAGCTGGCCGAGCAGGCACGCACCGAGCTGACAGCCGAGCTCACGCAGCTTCGGCAGCAGGATGCCGCGGTGCGCGAGCGCCTCGCCGGCCTCACCGAGAGCGTGCACGGTCTCGAGCTGCAGATGCACGAGAAGCGGCTGCACGTGACGAGCCTGCTCGAGCGGGTGGCATCCGAACTGAGCCTCGACGAGAATATTCTCGTTTCGGAATATGGTCCGGATCAGCCGATCCCCGCCGACAGTGACGACGCGGAGCCGACGGCCTTCGACCATGCCGCCCAGCGCCGTCGCCTGCAGGACGCCGAGCGCAAGCTCGGTCAGTTGGGTCGCGTCAACCCGCTCGCGCTGGAGGAGTTCGCCGCGCTCGAGCAGCGCCACGCCTTCCTCACCGAGCAGCTCGCCGACCTCGTGCAGACGCGCAAGGACCTCGAGACGATCATCGGTGAGCTCGATGAGCGGATGCAGACGATCTTCCTCGCGGCATTCGAAGACACGAAGGTCGCGTTCGGTGAGGTCTTCCCCATCCTCTTCCCGGGTGGCGCGGGCAGCATCTCGCTGACCGACCCCGACAACCCCCTGACAACCGGCATCGACGTCGCCGTGCGGCCCGTCGGCAAGAAGATCGAGCGACTGTCGCTGCTGTCCGGTGGTGAGCGGTCGCTTGCCGCGGTCGCGCTGTTGACGGCGATCTTCAAGGCACGCCCGAGCCCCTTCTACATCCTCGACGAGGTCGAGGCCGCGCTTGACGACGCCAACCTCGGGCGTCTGCTGGGGGTGTTCGAGCAGCTGCGCGAGTCGAGCCAGCTGATCGTCATCACGCACCAGAAGCGCACGATGGAGATCGCAGACGCCCTCTACGGCGTCTCGATGCGCCAGGACGGTGTCTCGGCCGTCGTCGGCCAGCGGGTGCGCGACCGCGAAGCGGTCTGATCACGCCGTCGCGAAGCGGTCTGAGGATGGCCAACTAGGCTGGAGGCATGGCGGAGAACTCCTGGTCGCTCGGTCGCGCACTGCGCGGCATGTTCGTCAAACCCACGATCGATGAGAACACCTGGGACGACCTCGAGACCGCGCTGCTGACGGCCGACTTCGGGCCCGATATCACCGAGCGCATCGTCGACGAGTTGCGTGAGAAGGTCGAGCGGTACCGCACGACCGATCCGCGCGACCTGCAGCGGATGCTGAAGGAGACCCTCGAGGAGCACTTCGCGAAGTTCGACACGACGCTCAAGCTCACCGAGCGCCCCGCCGTCGTGCTCGTCGTCGGTGTCAACGGCGTCGGCAAGACGACGACGATCGGCAAGTTCGCGAACTACCTCAAGCGCTTCGGGCGCTCTGTCGTCGTCGGCGCGGCCGACACCTTCCGCGCCGCGGCTGTCGACCAGCTGGCCACGTGGGCCGAGCGCGGGGGAGCGACGATCGTCCGCCCGCAGCAGGAGGGTCAAGACCCGGCATCCGTCGCCTATCAGACGATCGAGTACGCCAAGCAGCACGGCAGTGAGATCGTGCTCGTCGACACGGCGGGCCGCCTGCACACCAAGGGCGGGCTCATGGACGAGCTCACCAAGATCCGCCGCGTCATCGAGAAGCAGGCACCCATCAGCGAGGTGCTGCTCGTGCTGGACGCCACGACCGGCCAGAACGGCGTCATGCAGGCCGAGGCATTCCTCGAGCATGCCGGTGTCACGGGGCTCGTGTTGACCAAGCTCGATGGATCGGCCCGCGGCGGGTTCGTGCTCGCGGTGCAGGAGCGCACCGGCATCCCGGTCAAGCTCCTCGGTCAGGGCGAAGGCATCGGCGACCTGACCGGTTTCACGCCGCACGTGTTCGCGGCGGCACTCGTCGACTGACACCGCGACATGCGCGACATGCGGCCGTGGGGTCGCGCGCGGGCGGAGAGGGTGATTGCATAGGGCCATGGCGATCGAGCACGACTACTTCGGACTCCTCGAGTCGGGACCCGACGGATCGATCTTCTGGTCCGAGACGGTCGACTTCGCGGACCAGCGGGTCACCGTTGACCTCACTGCGCCCGATCAGGACGACGTCTCGCAGGCGGCGCTCGATGTCGCCGCCGCGATGATCTCGAGCCTCGAGCAGATCGATCTGACGGCCCGCAATGCGATGGTCTCCGAGCTCGACGACCGCACGAGCGAGGTGACCGAGTACCTGCTGCAGCAGCAGGAGGCATTCGGCGATGACCTGGCCGATGTGCTGGTGGACATCTCCGGCGACACCCACATCGACATCATCCGGTCGTTGCAACTGGTGAGCATGACGATCCTCGCCGACGAGCACGGCGGGGTCGACCCGTTCGCGGTGCTCGAGTATGCGCTCGACGCGGATGCCACCGATGAGGTGCTGCTCGTGAACCTCACGAGCGACGGCGAGGTGCAGTCGGTCACGAGCGCCGACTGACCGCTCTGCGCACGTCAGCGCGTCGTCCGGCTCAGCCACTCCGCGAACGTCTCGGTACTGGTCTCGACGCCCGGACCGGGCAAGACCGTGCCGGCACGCTGAGCGCGGCCGAACGGACCGGGCAGCGAGATCGCGGGAATCCAGCCGCGGATGCCCGACGCCCGCGCCCACGCGCGGATCATCGCCACGAGCGACTCCTCGCGGGGTCCGGCGATCTCGACGTAGCCCGTGTGGGCGGGCGCTTCGGCCAGATCGATGAGGCGTGTGGCGACCTCGCGGGCCGCGATCGGCTGCGTCCGCATGCGCGGCGCGACGTGGACTGGGCCGATCTTCGCGTTCGCGTACATCTGTCGCGAGAACTCGTGGAACTGCGTCGCGCGCAGGATCGTCCAGGGCACAGGGCCCGCCTCGACAGCGCGCTCCTGCGCGCGCTTACCCGCGTAGTAGCCGTATGGCGCGCGGTCGACGCCGACGATCGAGAGTGCGATGTGGTGGGGGACGCCGGCAGCGGCCTCGGCGCTCAGCAGCGTCGCGGTGACGGCCTCGAAGAAGGCGACGCACGCCTCGGCCTTGAGCGTCGAGGTGGAGGTCACATCGATGACCGCGTCGGCACCCGCGATCGTTGCCGTCACCGGTGCGACATCGCCGGTGAGGTCGAAGCCGAGCGAGCGGGACAGCACGACCACGTCGTGGCCGCGAGCCTGCGCCTCGGCGACGACGAGGCTTCCGAGCACGCCGGTACCGCCGGCGACGACGAGCTTCATGCTCCCGGTCTATCAGACCGCCTGCAGGGCCGCAGGCGGTCTTTCAGACCGCCTGCGCGAAGTCGCCCTCGGCGATGTGGGCGAGGTGTGCGGGGATCTCGCGACCCTTCGACGTCATCGACTGCGCCCACAGGCGCCCGGCGCGATACGAGGAGCGGACGAGGGGACCGGCGAGCACGCCGAGGAAGCCGATGCGCTCGGCCTCCTCCTTGAAGGCGACGAACTCGTCGGGCTTGACCCAGCGGGCCACCGGCAGGTGCCGCGGGCTCGGGCGCAGGTACTGCGTGATCGTGATGATGTCGGTGCCCGCCTCGCGCAGGTCGTGCAGAGCCTGCACGACTTCTTCGGGCTCCTCGCCCATGCCCAGGATCAGGTTCGACTTCGTGATGAGGCCGGCATCCCGCGCCTGCGTGAGCACATCGAGCGAGCGCTCGTAGCGGAACGCGGGGCGGATGCGCTTGAAGATGCGCGGCACCGTCTCGACGTTGTGCGCGAAGACCTCGGGCCGCGCGTCGAAGACCTCGTTCAGCAGGTGGGGCTCGCCGTTGAAGTCCGTCGCGAGCAGCTCGACGCCCGTGCCCGGGTTGACGGCGTGGATCTGCCGGATCGTCTCGGCGTTGAGCCACGCACCGCCGTCGGGCAGGTCATCGCGGGCGACGCACGTCACGGTCGCGTACCGCAGTTGCATGCGGCGCACGCTGTCGGCGACGCGGCGCGGCTCATCAGTGTCGTAGTCGGCGGGCTTGCCCGTGTCGATCTGACAGAAGTCGCACCGGCGCGTGCACTGCGACCCGCCGATGAGGAAGGTCGCCTCGCGATCTTCCCAGCACTCGTAGATGTTGGGGCATCCGGCTTCCTGGCACACCGTGTGCAGCTGCTCGCCCTTCACGAGCGACTGCAGGGCCTGGAACTCCGGGCCCATCTTCGCCTTCGTCTTGATCCACTCCGGCTTGCGCTCGATCGGGGTCTGCGCGTTGCGGACCTCGAGCCGCAGCAGCTTGCGTCCCTCCGGCGCCGACGCAGGGCCGGATGCCGCGGGCGCACCGCACGCGCTCACGCGGCGACCTCCGTCGCATACGCGGCGTGGAAGGCCGACGCCACCGTGTCCAGGACATCGGCGGGAGTCACGTCCTGACCGATCACCTCGCTGATGGTCGTCACCCCGGCATCCGAGATGCCGCACGGAACGATCTGCGAGAACGGCAGCAACGAGTTGTCGCAGTTGAGCGCGAAGCCGTGCATCGTCACGCCGCGCTGCACGCGCACGCCGATCGCGGCGATCTTGTCTTCGGACAGGGGCCGCCGCACCCAGACCCCGCTGCGACCCTCGACGCGGTATCCGGTCACATCGAAAGCACCGAGCACATCGATGAGGATCTGCTCCAACCGCCGGACGTGCGCGACGACATCGACGGGCTCGGCGAGCCGGACGATCGGATAGCCGACGAGCTGTCCGGGGCCGTGCCACGTGATCTTGCCGCCGCGGTCAACGTCGACGACGGGAGTTCCGTCGGTGGGACGCTCGTGCCGTGCGGTGCGCGCACCGGCCGTGAAGACGGGCTCATGCTCGAGCAGCAGGAGCGTGTCGGGGCGCTCGCCCGCGACGACGCCCGCGTGGACCTCGCGCTGCAGCGCCCAGCCGTCGGTGTAGGGGATCAGGTCGGGGGAGAGCCCCACCGTGCGCACATCGAGCATGTCGCTCCTTCGAGAACGGTTGTTGTACCGCGTCCAACAATACGCCTCGATAGGGTGGCGAGATGACCAGCGGCCGCCCGCGCGCCACCTCGCGCGACACGATCTCGGAGGCGGCGTGCGAGCTGTTCCTCGAGCAGGGGTTCGCGCACACCTCCGTCGCGCAGATCACGCAGCGCGCGGGCGTCAGCCGGTCGAGCTTCTTCAACTACTTCACGTCGAAGTCCGACGTGCTGTGGGCGGGGCTCGACGAGCGGATCGTGGAGCTGGGCACCCGGCTGAGCACCGTAGACGGCGCAGATGCCGGGTCATCCGTCATGATGGCGTTGCGGGCGATCGGCGACGACTTCGCGCCCGACAGCCTGGCGCTCGCACTCGTCAACACCGAGGTCATGGGCTTCGGCGACGAGTTCGACCGCGACGCGGGCTTGCGCCGCGCGCGGATCGCGCACGCGGTCGCAACCCGGCTGCGGGGGAGCGGCGCCGACCCGCTTCGTGCCGAGGTCGCCGGTGCCGCGTGCGGCGGGGCAGTCCTCGCGGCGATCGGCGCGTGGGCGCAGGCCGGTGCCGGCCAGAAGCCGCTGGCGCCCCTGCTCGACCAGGCGCTCGCGATCGCCGCGCCGACGCTGGCCTGAATCCAACTGCAAGGCCACGCGCGCGACACGCCGAGGCAGGGCGCCGGCGGCCGGCGTGTCGCCTCCCGCGCCTTGCAGTTGCGTACGAGCGGCCGAGCGGCCGTGCGAGCGCACCTCCCGTAGAATCGGGGGATCATGGCGACATTCGGCACTCTCTCCGACCGGCTCACAGAGACCTTCCGCAACCTCCGCACCAAGGGCAAGCTGACGCCCGCGGATGTCGACGGCACCGTCCGCGAGATCCGGCGCGCGCTGCTGGACGCCGACGTCGCGCTCGTCGTCGTGAAGGACTTCACGGCGAAGGTGCGCGAGCGCGCGCTCGGCGACGAGGTCAACAAGGCGCTGAACCCGGCCCAGCAGGTCGTGCAGATCGTCAACGAGGAGCTCATTGCGATCCTCGGCGGCCAGCAGCGTCGCCTGCAGTTCGCCAAGACCGCACCGACCGTCATCATGCTCGCCGGCCTGCAGGGCTCGGGCAAGACGACGTTCGCCGGCAAGCTCGCCAAGCAGCTTGAGAAGGACGGCCACACGCCGTTGCTGGTCGCCGCCGACCTGCAGCGCCCCAACGCCGTCAACCAGCTTCAGGTCGTCGCTCAGCAGGCCGGGGCGGCGATCTATGCGCCCGAGCCGGGCAACGGTGTCGGCAACCCCGTCAAGGTCGCCAAGGACGGTGTCGAGACGGCCCGCCGGCAGCAGCACGACGTCGTCATCATCGACACCGCCGGCCGACTCGGTGTCGACGCAGAGCTCATGAAGCAGGCATCCGACATCCGCAAGGCGACCGATCCCGACGAGGTGCTGTTCGTCATCGACGCGATGATCGGTCAGGATGCCGTGAACACCGCCAAGGCGTTCCAGGACGGCGTCGATTTCACCGGCGTCGTGCTCTCCAAGCTCGACGGTGACGCCCGCGGTGGCGCCGCGCTGTCGGTCGCGTCGGTGACCGGCCGCCCCATCATCTTCGCGTCGACGGGCGAGGGCCTCGATGACCTTGAGGCCTTCCACCCCGACCGCATGGCCAGCCGCATCCTCGACCTCGGTGACATCCTCACCCTGATCGAGCAGGCGCAGCAGGCGTTCGACGAAGAGGAAGCCCGCAAGGTCGCCGAGAAGCTCGCGACCGAGCAGTTCACGCTCGAGGACTTCCTCGACCAGCTGCAGCAGATGAAGAAGATGGGCTCGATGAAGAAGATGCTCGGGATGCTCCCGGGCATGGGCCAGATGAAGCAGCAGCTCGACCAGTTCGACGACCGCGAGATCGACCGCACCGAGGCCATCATCCGGTCGATGACGCCGGGCGAGCGCCGCAACCCCAAGGTGCTCAACGGATCGCGGCGCCTGCGCATCGCACGCGGTTCGGGCATGACCGTCACCGACGTCAACCAGCTCGTGCAGCGCTTCGATCAGGCCGCGAAGATGATGAAGACCGTCGCGCGCGGCGGTGTGCCCTCGATTCCCGGCATGGGCTCGCTCGGCGGCAAGCCGGGTGCCTCGGCCAAGCGTGGCAACAAGCAGAAGAAGGGCGGCGGCTCGCGTTCGGGCAACCCCGCGAAGCGCGCTGCCGAGAACGCCGGTCTCGCGGCGGCGACGCAGTCAGCGCCATCCGGTTCGGGCTTCGGCCTGGGCGGCGGCGCGGCGCAGCCGAGCGAGGCCGACCTCGCCGAGATCCAGAAGCTGTTCGGCAAGAACTGATCTGGTCTGTTTCGTCATCGAGGGGAACAACCCCCTGTGGGCGGCGTTGGACCTCAATAGGATGAGACTCGTCCCCTTGCCGCGCTGTCGGCGCGGTGCGAACAGGAAGAAGAGAAGATGGCGAAGTACACACTCCCGGACCTCCCGTACGACTTCGCGGCCCTCGAGCCGCACATCAGCGGCAAGATCATGGAGCTGCACCACGACAAGCATCACCAGGCGTATGTGACGGGTGCCAACACGGCCCTCGACCAGCTCGCCGAGGCCCGTGAGAGCGGCAACCTGGCGAACGTCAACAAGCTCGAGAAGGACCTCGCCTTCAACCTGGGCGGTCACGTCAACCACTCGATCTTCTGGACCAACCTGGCGCCGGCCTCGAACGGCGGCGGCGGGCAGCCCGAGGGTGAGCTGAAGGCCGCGATCGACGAGTTCTTCGGCGGCTTCGACAAGTTCCAGGCCCACTTCACGGCGGCCGCGACCGGCATCCAGGGCTCGGGCTGGGCCGTGCTCAGCTGGGACGTCATCGGCCAGCAGCTGATCATCCAGCAGCTGTTCGACCAGCAGTCCAACACGGCGCAGGGCACGGTGCCGATCTTCCAGCTCGACATGTGGGAGCACGCCTTCTACCTCGACTACCTCAACGTCAAGGCCGACTACGTCAAGGCCGTGTGGAACATCGCCAACTGGGGCAACGTCGCAGAGCGTTTTTCGACGGCTCGCGAGAAGACGACGGGGCTCGTCTAGTAGTAGTGTCGTGATCAGGTGAGGATGCCGGGTCCCACCCGGCGACGGGGGAGACCCGGCATCCTTTTCCATTTCGCAGAGATCGCGATCGCGGTGCGTCCAGTTGGCGACACCGGCGCGACAAGAACCGGGAGACAACGTGTCTGTCAAGATCGGAATCAACGGCTTCGGCCGCATCGGACGTAACTTCCTCCGCGCGGCTCTCGAGCAGGGTGCGGACCTCGACATCGTGGCGGTGAACGACCTCACCGACAACAAGACCCTCGCCCACCTCCTCAAGTACGACTCCGTCGGCGGACGCCTGGACGCGGAGGTCTCGTACGACGCAGACTCCATCACCGTCAACGGCAAGGCCATCAAGGTCTTCGAAGAGCGCGACCCCGCGAACCTGCCCTGGGGCGACCTGGGTGTCGACATCGTCATCGAGTCGACGGGCCGTTTCACGAAGGCTGCCGACGCCGGCAAGCACATCGCGGGCGGCGCCAAGAAGGTCATCATCTCCGCTCCCGGCACCGACGTCGACGGCACGTTCGTCATGGGTGTCAACGACGGCGACTACGACCCGGCGACGATGAACATCATCTCCAACGCGTCCTGCACCACGAACTGCCTCGCGCCCCTGGCCAAGGTCTTCAATGACAACTTCGGCATCGAGCGCGGCTTCATGATGACGGCGCACGCCTACACGGCTGACCAGAACCTGCAGGACGGCCCGCACAGCGACCTGCACCGTGCCCGTGCCGCCGCGATCAACATCGTCCCCGCCTCGACCGGTGCTGCCAAGGCCATCGGCCTCGTGCTGCCCGAGCTCAACGGCAAGCTCTCCGGCTCGTCGTACCGCGTTCCGGTTCCCACCGGCTCGATCGTCGACCTGACGATCATCACCCCGACCGAGGGCCTCACGGCCGAGGTCATCAACGCGGCCTACAAGAAGGCTGCTGCCGAGGGTGAGCTCGTCGGTTACCTGAAGTACAACGAGGACGCGATCGTCTCGAGCGACATCCAGCTCGACCCGCACTCGTCGGTCTTCGACGCCGGCCAGACCAACGTCTCGGGCAACCTCGTCAAGGTGTCGTCCTGGTACGACAACGAGTGGGGCTACTCGAACCGCCTCGTCGACCTCACCGAGCTCGTCGCCGACAAGCTCTGAGATCACACCATGGCTCTGCGTACCCTCGATTCGCTGGGTTCGCTGGCCGGTAAGCGCGTCATCGTCCGTGTTGACTTCAACGTGCCTCTCAAAGAGGGCGTCATCACGGACGATGGCCGTATCCGGGCGGCTCTTCCCACGCTGAACCACCTCATCAACCAGGGCGCACGCGTCATCGCGTGCTCGCACCTGGGTCGCCCCGACGGCGAGCCCAACCCGAAGTACAGCCTCGCGCCGGTCGCGCAGCGCCTGTCCGAGCTGCTCGGCAAGCCCGTCGCCTTCGCGAGCGACACCGTCGGCGCCTCGGCGCAGGATGCGGCATCCGCTCTCGAGGACGGCGACATCGCCGTCATCGAGAACCTCCGCTTCAACCCGGGTGAGACCGCGAAGGACGACGCCGAGCGTCGCGCCTTCGCCGGTGAACTCGCCGCGCTCGGCGACGCACTCGTGTCGGACGGCTTCGGTGTCGTGCACCGCAAGCAGGCGTCGGTGTACGAGCTCGCCGAGCTGCTGCCGTCGGCTGCCGGTTTCCTGATCGAGAAGGAGGTCGACGTCCTCGACCGCCTCACCGAGACCCCTGAGCGCCCGTACGCGGTCGTCCTGGGCGGCTCGAAGGTCAGCGACAAGCTCGGTGTCATCGAGCACCTCCTGCCCCGCGCGGACAAGATCCTCGTCGGCGGTGGCATGCTCTTCACCTTCCTCGCGGCCCAGGGCCTGAAGGTCGGCAAGAGCCTGCTCGAGGCCGACCAGATCGACACCGTCAAGGGCTACATCCAGACGGCCGCCGAGAAGGGCGTCGAGCTCGTCCTTCCCGTCGACGCCGTCATGGCATCCGGCTTCGCGGCCGACGCCGACCACGTCGTGGCGGCCGCGGACGCGCTGGAGGAGACCCCCTTCGGCGCCGACGGGATGGGTCTGGACATCGGGCCCGAGACGGCGAAGATCTTCGCCGAGGCGATCCGCTCGTCCAAGACCGTGTTCTGGAACGGCCCGATGGGCGTGTTCGAGATGGCGGCGTTCGCGGCCGGTACCAAGGCCGTCGCGCAGGCGCTCACCGAAGTCGACGGCCTGTCGGTCGTCGGCGGCGGCGACTCGGCCGCGGCCGTGCGTCAGCTCGGCTTCGCGGACGACCAGTTCGGCCACATCTCCACCGGCGGCGGTGCCAGCCTGGAGTTCCTCGAAGGCAAGAAGCTTCCCGGATTGGAGATCCTCGGATGGCAGTGACGCGTACCCCGCTCATCGCGGGCAACTGGAAGATGAACCTCGATCACCTGCAGGCGGTCGCCTTCGTGCAGAAGCTGCACTGGACGCTGAAGGATGCTGCGCACGAGGACGGCTCGGTGGAGGTCGCGGTCTTCCCGCCGTTCACCGACATCCGCACGGTGCAGACGCTCATCGACGCCGACAAGATCCCGTTCGCCCTCGGCGCGCAGGACCTGTCGACGAAGGACTCGGGTGCATACACGGGCGAGGTGTCGGGTGTCTTCCTGAACAAGCTCGCCTGCCGCTACGTCATCATCGGGCACTCCGAGCGGCGTGACTACCACCACGAGACCGACGCGATCGTCGCCGAGAAGGTCCAGGCGGCGCTGCGCAACGAGCTCGTACCGGTGATCTGCGTCGGCGAGACGCTCGAGCAGCGCGAGGAGTCCGGCCCCACCGCGGTGTCGGTCGCGCAGCTGCAGGTCGCGCTCGAAGGCGTGCCCGCCGATGCCGACTTCGTCGTCGCGTACGAGCCGGTCTGGGCGATCGGCACCGGTCAGGTCGCCTCGCCCGAGCAGGCCCAGGAGGTCTGCTCCGCGCTGCGCGCCGTCATCGCCGAGAAGCTGGGGGAGGATGCCGCGGCCCGTACGCGCGTGCTCTACGGCGGCTCGGTGAAGTCGGGCAACATCGCCAGCTTCATGCGCGAGCCCGACGTCGACGGTGCCCTGGTGGGCGGTGCGAGCCTCGTCGCCGACGAGTTCGCCGCGATCATCCGCTACCAGAAGCACGTCGGCGTCTGACGCCTCACGGCTTCTGCGTTTCGTCTCGCGGCTTCGCCGCTCGCTCAACGACCGGTTGCATCACGCGCCGGTCGTTGAGCGAGCGAAGCGAGACGAAACGTCGCGACCGGTATAATCGATCCTTGTGCGCCCGGTGGCGGGCGCAGCGAAAGGCTATCTCCGCTGTGGACATCCTCGAGTTCGTGCTGCAGGTGCTGCTGGGCATCACCAGCCTGCTGCTGACCCTGCTCATCCTGCTGCACAAGGGTCGCGGTGGCGGCCTGTCCGACATGTTCGGCGGTGGCATGAGCTCCGCAATGGGCGCGTCCGGCCTTGCCGAGCGCAACCTCAACCGCTTCACCGTGGTGCTTGCACTCGTGTGGTTCGTCTCGATCGTGGCCCTCGGCCTGATCACGAAATTCCAGGGGATTTGATGGCCACCGGAGGCAATGCAATCCGCGGCACCCGCGTCGGTGCCGGACCCATGGGCGAGCAGGACCACGGCCACCACGCCGACCGCCTCGCCATCTCGTACTGGGATGCCCTCGGCAATGAGACCGTGCGCTACTTCGCCGCCGGCATCGCCGAAGAGGAGATCCCCGAGGTCATCGACTCGCCGCACTCCGGGCTTCCCGCCGGGCGCGACAAGGAGAACCCGCCGGCGGTCGCCAAGACCGAGCCGTACAAGACACACCTCGCCTACGTGAAGGAGCGTCGCACCGAGGAAGAGGCCGACGCCCTCCTCGATGACGCCCTCGCGCAGTTGCGCGAGCGCCGCGGCCAGGCCTGAGGCGGCTCAAAACTCCTGGTCGATGAGTTCCACGGGGACGTTCGTCGCGGCATCCTGATCGACGAAGAACATCGTGCGCCGGCGGCCCTTGGCGCCCGCCGCCGGGACGGTCTCGTAGCTCGCACCGGCCAGGGCGAGTCCGAGCGCCGCAGCCTTGTCGACGCCCGACAGCACGAGCCATACGCAACGCGCTGAGTTGATCACGGGGCGGGTGAAGCTCAGGCGCTCCGCGGGCGGCTTGGGGGAGTCCGGCACGGGCACGACGGTGCGGTCGGTGACCTGGATCTCCGGACGGTCCGGGAACAGTGAGGCGATGTGCCCGTCCGGGCCGACGCCCAAGAAGCACAGATAGAACGCAGGCCAGGCCTGCTCTTCATCGCCGAACCGCGCCAGCTCTTCCGCATAGACGCGGGCCGCGGTCTCCATGTCTGCGACCTCGTCAGCCGCCGGCATGGCGTGCACGTTGTGCGCAGGGATGTCGATCTGGTCGATGAACGCGCGACGTGCCGTCACGTCGTTGCGGTCTTCGGCACCGGAGGGCGCGAAATGCTCGTCACCCCACCACAGATGCACGGTCGACCAGTCGATGTCGCCGCGCCGCGGGTGCGCCCCGAGGGCGCGCAGCACGTCAGAGCCGATGACGCCGCCGGTGAGGGCGATGTGCGAGGTCTTGCCCGCCGAGGCCCGCCGCGCAAGGCGGACCAAGAGACGTTCCGCGACGTCGGATGCCAATGTCGCGGCATCCGGGCTGATCACAACCCGTTTCTCGGTCCACAATTGCGCCATCGGAACTCCTAGGACTCAGAAGTGGCGGCGGGCCCGAGCAGGCCCCAGCCCTCCGTGATGACTCGACCATACAGGACGTCCGGATCGAGCCTGCGCAGCTCTTCGGCGAGGCATTCACGCAGCGTGCGCCGAGGCAGCACGATGTCGTGCGCCGGCTGGCCGGGCTGCGTGAGGGTCGCGTCGATGTCGTTGCTGCGCTGCAGCAGGATGTCGCCGCTGGGGCGCGTGAGACGGACGAGCTGGATGCCGTGTTCCCAATCCTCGAGGGGCGCAGACCGCCACGTCACGGGGACGTCCAGCTTGAGCCGCAGCCAGGCGGCGAGGAGCCCCGTCGACGGGGAACTGCCCGCGCCGACGACCTCGACCGCGGTGACCGGCTCGTACGGCGGCTGATCCAGCACGGCGGCGAGCTGCTCGCGCCAGTGCGTCAGGCGCGTCCAGGCCAGATCCGTGTCGCCGGGCGCATAGGTCGCCCCCAGCTGCGTGAGACGGGTCTTGGCGAACGGCGGCGTCGAGGCATCCGTGATGCGCCGCTGCGCGACGCGACCGACCTCGGAGGTCGAGGGGTCGACCGGCGGGTGATCGGGCCACCACGCGACGACGGGGGCGTCCGGCAGCAGCAGGCCCGTGATGAGGCCTTCCTGGCTCGCCGCGGCGGGACCGTGGGCGCGCAGGACGATGACCTCGCTCGCGCCGGCGTCGCCGCCCACACGGATCTGCGCGTCGAGCTTGGACTCACCGGCGGTGTCGGCGATCAGCACGATGACGCGCATCGGGTGCTCGCGGGACGCGTCGTTGGCGGCCTCGATGGCCTCCTCCTGCAGGCCGTGGGTCGTCACGATGACGAGGGTGAGCACGCGCCCCAGAGCGACGGCACCGCCCTCTTCGCGCACGCTGACGAGCGAGCGCGCGATCTTCGAGACGGTGGTATCGGGCAGATCGACGATCATGGGCGCCTCCAGACGCGGCCGTCGCGGGCCAGGAGCTCATCAGCGGAAGAGGGGCCCCACGAACCGGGGGCATACTGCTCGAGCGGACCACCGGCGGCGGTCCAGTACTCTTCGACGGGGTCGAGGATCTTCCACGACAGCTCCACCTCTTCGTGACGGGGGAACAGCGGCGGGTCGCCGAGCAAGACATCCAGGATGAGGCGTTCGTACGCCTCCGGGCTCGACTCGGTGAACGCGTGTCCGTAACCGAAGTCCATCGTCACGTCGCGCACCTCATTGGCGGCGCCCGGCACCTTCGACCCGAACCGGATCGTGACGCCCTCATCGGGCTGCACACGGATCACGAGCGCGTTCTGGCCGAGCTCGAGCGTCTGGTTGCGCTGGAAGAGGTGCTGCGGCGCGCGCTTGAAGACGACGGCGATCTCGGTGACACGGCGGCCGAGGCGCTTGCCCGCGCGCAGGTAGAACGGCACGCCCGCCCAGCGGCGCGTGCCGATCTCGAGCTTGATGGCAGCGTACGTCTCCGTCGTCGAGGCGGGGTTCATGCCGTCTTCGTCGAGGAAGCCGGTGACTTCCTCGCCTCCCTGCCAACCGCCCGCGTACTGACCGCGTGCGGTCGCCGTCGAGAGGTCCTCGGGCAGCCGCACAGCGGCGAGCACCTTCTCCTTCTCGGAGCGCAGGTGCGAGGCATCCATCGAGATGGGCTCTTCCATCGCGGTGAGCGCCAACAACTGCAGCAGGTGGTTCTGGATGACGTCGCGCGCCGCGCCGATGCCGTCGTAGTAGCCCGCACGGCCGCCGACGCCGATGTCCTCAGCCATCGTGATCTGCACGTGGTCGACGTAGTTGGCGTTCCAGATCGGCTCGTACAACTCGTTCGCGAAGCGCAGCGCGAGGATGTTCTGCACCGTCTCCTTGCCGAGGTAGTGGTCGATGCGGAAGATCGAGTCGGCGGGGAACGCGACCTCGAGGCCCGCGTTCAGCTCTCGCGCGGTCTGCAGGTCGGAGCCGAACGGCTTCTCGATGACGACGCGGCGCCAGGCATCCGGGTTGTTCGCCCTATCGTCGACGAGGCCCGAGTCCTTGAGCTGCTTCGTGACGATCGGGAAGTCACGCGGCGGGATCGACAGGTAGAACGCGTGGTTGCCCATCGTGCCGCGTTCGACGTCGAGCTTCTCGACCGTCTCACGCAGACGCCGGAACGCGTCGGCGTCGCCGAACTCGCCGGAGACGAAGCGGATGCCCTGCAGCAGCTGCTTCCACGTCTCTTCGCGGAACGGGGTGCGCGCGTACTGGCTCACCGAGTCGTGCACGACCTCGGCGAAGTCCTGGTCCTCCCAGTCGCGACGGGCGAAGCCGACCAGCGCGAAGCCGGGGGGCAGCAGACCGCGGTTGGCGAGGTCGTAGACGGCGGGCATGAGCTTCTTGCGTGACAGGTCTCCTGTCACGCCGAAGATCACGAGCGCGCTCGGACCGGCGATGCGGTTCAGGCGGCGGTCATCGGGGTCGCGCAGCGGATTGTGGCCGCGCGAGATGTCAACTGTCATCAGTGGGGGAGCTCCTACTGGGCCGCATCGAACAGGGCGAGCACGTCGGCCTGCGGATCGGTGAGGGTGAGCGTGACGACGGGCCTGCCGTGCGCGACCAGAACCTGGGCGTCGCCGGCGGCCTGTGCCGCGATGAGCTGGCCGAACGTGAACGGTCGGCCGGGGATCTCGAGGTCGACATCGTCGGCGCCGAGAATCTGCAGGAAGACGCCGTCGGCGGGTCCGCCCTTGTGGTATTGACCCGTCGAGTGCAGGAACCGCGGCCCCCACCCGAACGTCGTGGGGCGACCGCTGTCCGCCGCGATCAGTTCACGTAGCCCCGCCAGCTGGGGGACGGCGACGCGATCCACGTACGCCTGAACGGCGACGTAGCCGGTGGGGGAGAGCCGGGCCCAGAGTGCATCGAAGACGCCCGCGAGGGTGCCGGATGCCGCGAGCTCGGGGTCAGAGACGCGTACCTCGACGTCGCCCTCGACGAAGGCGGGGGCGCCGGCGTCAGGCCGGCTGTCGAGGAGGCCGCGGGCCGCCTGCTTGGCCGACTCGACGTCGGGCTGGTCGAACGGGTTGATGCCGAGCAGGCGCCCGGCGATCGCGGCCGCGTACTCCCACACCACCAGCTGCGCGGCCAGCGAGCCGCTCAGCAGCACTTCGTCCGGATGCTGCTCGATGATCTGGAAGTGCACGGCGTCGTCGACGAGGCGCACGAGCTGCAGATCGGCCGGGGTCTGGTCGACCTCGGGCGAGAGCGGCTGCAGCACGACCGGCAGGATGCCCGTGCCGTTCTTGCCGGTCGATTCGGCGACGAGCTGTTCGATCCAGTCGGGCAGGCCCTGGATGTGCGTGCCGTCCGAGATCAGACCCAGCTTGTCGCGGCGCGTGCCGTCTGCCGCCGTGCCCGCGATCGCGGCCGCGAGCACGAGGGCGGGGTTGCGCTTGTC
This sequence comes from Microbacterium sp. 70-16, assembly GCF_001898315.1. GTDB lineage: Bacteria > Actinomycetota > Actinomycetes > Actinomycetales > Microbacteriaceae > Microbacterium. Next base: position 197,612 of record NZ_MKTQ01000014.1, read on the forward strand.
GTCGATCGCGACTTCGAGCAGGGTGGCCTCGGCTTCATCGAGCAACTCGGTGATGTCGACGCCCGCCAGTCCCGTCGGCACGAGGCCGAACGCCGTCAGCGCGGAGTATCGGCCGCCGACGGTGGGGTCGGCTGTGAAGACGCGGTAGCCCGCCTCACGGGCGGAGGCCTCCAACGGCGAGCCGGGGTCGGTCACGACGACGATCCGGTCGGCGGGATCGATGCCGAGATCGCGCCACGCGGCCTCGAACGCACGCCGCGCCGAGTCGGTCTCGACGGTCGAGCCCGACTTCGACGAGACCACGAGCGCGGTCTGCTCGAGGCCACCCGCTTCGGCATCGCCGTCGATCGCGGCGAGCACCTGGCCCGGCGCGGTCGAATCGAGGATCACGAGCGGCACGCCCGCGGTCGCGGCGATGACCTCGGGGGCGAGCGACGAGCCGCCCATGCCGGCCAGCACGATGCGCGTGATGCCGCGGGCGTTCAGGTCGGCTCGCAGCGCCTCGATCTCGGCCACGAGCGGTCGCGAGACCGTCACGGCATCCACCCAGCCCAGTCGCTGCGCGGCCTCGGCTGCGGCGTCCGGACCCCAGAGATCCGCGTCGCCCGCCGTCACGCCGCTGGCCACGAGCGCGTCGACCAGACCCGGCAGGGTCTGCTCGACGACGCTCTTGACGTGACCGCTGACGTGGATCTCGAAACTCACCGGGCGCTCTCCGGAGCGTCCGCGAGAGCGGCGGCGACGGTCTGCTTGAGGTCCTGCCAGGCGGCGATGAACTTGGCGACGCCCTCGTCCTCGAGCACCTGGGTGACGTCGGCGATGTCGACGCCCACGGCGGCGAGCTCGTCGAACGTGCGGTGCGCGTCGGCGTAGTTGCCGGTGACGGTGTCGCCCGTGATCTCGCCGTGGTCGAAGGTCGCCTCGAGCGTCTTCTCCGGCATGGTGTTGACGGTGCCGGGGGCGACCAGCTCGGTCACGTACAGCGTGTCGGGCAGGGCCGGGTCCTTGACGCCCGTCGAGGCCCACAGCGGACGCTGCACGTTGGCGCCGGCCGCGATGAGCTCCTGAGCGTCCGCCGCGGCGAAGCGCTGCTCGAACAGCTCGTAGGCGAGGCGGGCGTTCGCGACGCCGGCCTTCGACTTGAGGGCTGCTGCGGCGTCGCCGCCGATCTTGGCCAGGCGTGCGTCGACCTCGGTGTCCACGCGGGACACGAAGAAGGATGCGACCGAGTGGAGGGTGGACACGTCGTGCCCGTTCTCCTTCGCCTGGGCGATGCCGGCGAGGTACGCGTCGATGACCTCGGCGTAGCGCTCGAGCGAGAAGATCAGCGTCACGTTGACCGAGATGCCGGCTGCGAGGGTCGCGGTGATCGCGGGCAGGCCCGCCTTGGTCGCGGGGATCTTGATGAGCGCGTTCGGGCGGTCGACCTTGGCCCACAGCTGCTGGGCTTCGGCGACCGTGCCGTCGGTGTCGTGCGCGAGGTCGGGGGAGACCTCGATCGACACGCGGCCGTCGACTCCGCCGGTGGCGTCGAAGACGGGGCGGAAGATGTCGGACGCGTCGCGCACGTCGGTCGTCGTGATCTCGAAGATCGCCTCGTCGGCCGAGGCACCGCCGCGGGCAAGTTCAGCCAGCGGCGCGTCGTACGAGTTGTCGTTCTTGTTGCCGATGGCGGCCTGGAAGATCGACGGGTTGGTCGTGACGCCCGTGACGGTGCGGGACTGGATCAGTTCGGCGAGGTTGCCGGAATTGATGCGCGAGCGGGACAGATCATCGAGCCAGATGCTGACGCCGGCTGCGGACAGGTCCTGGGTGGGGGTGCTCATGCGTTCTCCTTGACAGTTGCACGTGCGGCCTCGACGACCGCGTCGGCGGTGACGCCGAACTTCTCGAACAGGGTCTTGTAGTCGGCCGACGCGCCGAAGTGGTCGATACCGACGCTGCGGCCCGTGGAGCCCACGATGGTGCGCCACAGCGGGGTGGAGCCGGCCTCGACCGATACGCGGGCGGTGACCGATGCGGGCAGTACCGACTCACGGTATGCGGGCTCCTGCTCGGCGAACCACTCGAGCGACGGCGCCGAGACGACGCGCGCCTGGATGCCCTCGGCGGCGAGCGTCTCGCGCGCCGCGACGGCGAGCTGCACCTCAGAACCGGTCGCGATCAGGATCACGTCGGGGTTGCCGCCCTCGGCGTCGATGAGCACGTACGCGCCCTTCGCCACACCGTCGGTCCCAGCGAACCCGTCCTCACCGCGGGGGAACGTCGGCACGTTCTGACGCGTGAGCGCGATGCCGACCGGTCCGCCCGAGGTGCGACGGACGATCTCGAGCCATGCGGCCGAGGTCTCGTTGGCGTCGGCGGGGCGGACGACGGTGAAGTTCGGGATCAGGCGCAGGGTCGACAGCTGCTCGATCGGCTGGTGCGTCGGGCCGTCTTCGCCGAGGGCGACCGAGTCGTGGGTCCAGACGAACACGGACGGGATGTCCATGAGGGCGGCCAGACGCACGGCGGGGCGCATGTAGTCGCTGAAGATCAGGAACGTGCCGCCGAACGGACGGGTCGGACCGTGCAGCTTGATGCCGTTGACGATCGCGCCCATGGCGTGCTCGCGGATGCCGAAGTGCAGCACCCGACCGTACGGCGAACCCGACCACTCATGGGTCGACCACTGTGCGGGGATGAAGCTCTTCGCATCCTTGATCGTCGTCAGGTTCGACTCGGCGAGGTCAGCCGAACCGCCCCACAGCTCGGGGAGCTGCGCGGCGAGGGCGTTGATGACCTGACCGGACGCGGCACGCGTGGAGACGTCCTTGCCGGAGGCGAACTCCGGCGCGGAAAGGCCCTCGGGCAGCTGCCCCGCCTCGAGGCGGTCGAGCAGTGCCTTGCGCTCGGGGTTGGCCGCGGCCCACGCGTCGAAGGCGACCTGCCAGGCGGCACGCGCCTCGGCGGCACGCGCCGCAAGACCGCGCGTGTGCGCGATCACGTCGTCTGCGACCTCGAACGTCTGCTCGGGGTCGAACCCGAGGACCTTCTTGGTCGCGGCCAGCTCGTCGGCGCCGAGGGCGGAGCCGTGGATCTTGCCGCTGTTCTGCTTGCCGGGCGACGGCCAGCCGATGATCGTCTTCAGGACGATGAGCGACGGCTTGTCGGTGACGCCCTGAGCCGCCTCGATCGCGGCGTACAGCTCCGCGGCATCCTCGACGTACTGACCCGTCTTCTTCCAGTCGACCGTCTGCACGTGCCAGCCGTACGCGTCGTAACGCTGTGCGACATCTTCGGTGAACGCGACGTTCGTGTCGTCCTCGATCGAGATCTGGTTCGAGTCGTAGATCGCGATGAGGTTGCCGAGCTGCTGATGCCCGGCGAGGCTCGACGCCTCGCTCGTGACGCCTTCCTGCAGGTCGCCGTCACCGGCGATGACATACACGAAGTGGTCGAACGGGCTGGTGCCGGCAGCGGCCTCGGGGTCGAACAGGCCGCGCTCGTAGCGCGCCGCGTAGGCGAAGCCGACGGCGGAGGACAGGCCCTGGCCCAGCGGACCGGTCGTGATCTCGACGCCCTTGGTGTGGCCGTACTCGGGGTGACCCGGGGTCAGCGAGCCCCACGTGCGCAGCGACTTCAGGTCGTCGAGCTCGAGCCCGAACCCGCCGAGGTACAGCTGCACGTACTGCGTGAGCGAGGAGTGGCCCGCCGAGAGGATGAACCGGTCGCGGCCCAGCCAATCGGTGTCGGTCGGGTCGTGACGCAGCACCCGCTGGTAGAGCAGGTAGGCCGCGGGAGCCAAGCTCATCGCGGTGCCTGGGTGACCATTGCCGACCTTCTCGACGGCGTCTGCCGCCAGCACGCGTGCAGTGTCCACTGCACGCCGATCGATCTCATCCCACTGCAGATCTGACACTCTTCGCCTTTCGTTGGGGCACGTCCGCGGCCTGTCGTTCTTCTCGGAAGGGAGGGGTGACGGCGTCGCGCGCAGGTGTTCTCAGCATATCGAAGGGGCATGCGCCGCGGGCCATGCGTCACCGTTCATGACGCAGTCTGGTTGGCGCGTGTCACGGCGTGTGTCTCCGTTGTGACAGCGCAGAGTCGTTCCTCTCACTCTGTGGCGGGCCGCGGTGTGAGGTGGGGGAGCGGCGGCGGGAGTTAGTTCTGGCCGATGTCATAGACTTGGGCCGACCGATCGGACGGCGGGGGCGATGGACATCACGACGACGCAGCACAGCGAACGCGTCTCGAAGCGACGCAGCGTGGGCCGCACGATCAAGGCGTACGTCGCGCTCACCAAGCCCCGCGTGCTCGAGCTGCTGCTCGTGACCACCGTGCCGGTCATGATCCTGGCCCAGAACGGGATGCCTTCACCGCTGCTCGTGCTCGCGACCGTCATCGGCGGGTCGCTCAGCGCCGGCTCCGCGGCATCCTTCAACATGTACCTCGATCGCGACATCGACGCGCACATGCACCGCACCGAGAACCGGCCGATCGTGACGGGTGAGATCTCGCCCCGCAACGCGCTGATCTTCTCGTGGGTGCTGGCCGTGGCATCCACGGTCTGGCTGCTGCTGACGACGAACTGGCTGGCCGCGACCCTCAGCGTCGTCGCGATCTTCTTCTACGTCGTGATCTACACGATGATCCTCAAGCGCCGCACCGAGCAGAACATCGTGTGGGGCGGGATCGCGGGCTGCTTCCCCGTGCTCATCGGGTGGTCGGCGGTCACGGGGTCGCTGAGCTGGACGCCGTTCATCCTGTTCCTGCTGGTGTTCCTGTGGACCCCGCCGCACTACTGGCCGCTCTCGATGAAGTACAAGGGCGACTACCAAGAGGCCGACGTGCCGATGCTCGGCGCGACGCGTGACGGGCTGCAGGTGGGCCTGCAGGTGATCCTGTACGCGTGGGCGACCGTCGCGTCGTCGCTACTGCTCGTGCCGGTCGCGGGGATGGGCCTGGTCTACACCGTGTCGGCGCTCGTTTTCGGCGGGTGGTTCATCTACGAGTCGCACGTGCTGTACAACCGCGCCGTGCGCGGCGAGCAGATCAAGCCGATGCGGGTCTTCCACGCGTCGATCACGTACTTGACGTTGCTCTTCCTCGCGATCGCGATCGATCCGCTGCTGCCGTTCTGAGACCGCCGTTCTGGGGCTGCCGTTCTGGGGCGGCGCCGCGGCTCAGCCCGTCGCGGACGCGTCGAGGAACGCCAGCACGGCGCGCACACGCCGGTTCTCGGTGTCGGACGGCGTGATCGCCAGCTTGGTGAAGATGCTCGTCGTGTGGCTCTCGACAGTGCGCTCGGCCAGCCACAGCCGCGCGGCGATCCCGGCATTGGTCAGGCCTTCGGCCATCAGCGCCAGCACTTCTCTCTCCCGCACGCTCAGCGGGTCGAGGCGGCCTTCCGCGGCGCGCGCGCCCAGGAGGCGCGCGACAACCTCTTGGTCGAGCGCGGTGCCGCCCTGCTGCACCCTCTCGAGGGTGTCGAGGAACTCGTCGAACGCGAGCACGCGGTCCTTCAGCAGGTAGCCGAAGCGGCCTCGGGGAAGCAGCTGCATCGCGTGGCGCGCTTCGATGTGCTGCGACAGCAGCACGATGCCCACGGTGGGGTCGTACTCGCGGATCGCGACCGCGGCTCGAGCACCGTCGTCGGTGCCGTCGGGCGGCATCCGGATGTCGAGCACGACGATGTCCGGGCGCAGCGACTGCGCCATGGCGACGGCCTCGAGGGCATCGCCGCAGCTGCCGACGACCTCTTGCCCCGCGTCGACCAGCAGCTTTGCGAGCCCCTCCCGGAACAGCGCGGAGTCCTCGGCGATCAGGATGCGCACGGCAGCTCCGCTTCCAGGGCCGTGCCGGCGCCGACGGCGGAGTCGACCCGCAAAGCGCCGCCGACGGCGCGGACGCGATCGGCCAGGCCGGCCAGCCCGCCGCCGGCGCGCGCGTTGGCACCGCCGGCACCGTCATCGATCACGCGCACCCGCACGACCTCGCCGGCGCGGACGACCGAGACCGTCACGCTGGCCGCGTGCGCGTGCTTGACGGCGTTCGCGATGCCTTCGCTGGCGACGTAATAGGCAGTGGTCGCGACGATGTCCGGGATCTCCTGGGTGTCGAGCCGCACGTCCACCGGCACGGCCGAGGCGCTGGAGAGGTCTGCGAGGGCGGCCGCCAGTCCGTCATCGAGCCGGCTCGGTCGAAGACCGTGCGCGACGGCACGCAGATCTGCGACGGATGCCGCGACCGCCGCGATCGCGTCATCGAGAGCCTGCGTGACATCCAGCTCGCCACGCGCGTCGCGGCGCTGGGCGAGTCGCAGCGACATGCCCAGGCTCACCAGTCGCTGTTGGGCGCCGTCGTGCAAGTCGCGCTCGAGCCGGCGACGCTCATCCGTCTCAGCGGTCATCAGCCTTCGACGACTCTCTTCCACCTCTCGGAGGGCGCGGGCCAGCTGCGCACGTTGTCGCGCGAGCTCGAGCAGCGGTGCTGCGGCATCGGCGATCCGCTGCGGCACCGCGAGGTCGGCGCGCAGGATCGTGGCTACGCGGGCTCCGCCGACGGTGACCGGAGTCGGTACACCGCGGAGTCCCGCGGGACTCACGCCACGGCGTTCGTCCTCGGCCGCGTAGTCGACGGTCAGTTCCGGATCCTCGAGCCCTGATCTGAGCACCGCCACGACGCGCTCGGGTGGCGCTGCACCGCGATGGACGTCAGCGAGCAGGGTGCGCAGCGCGTCGACGGTGCGCTCCGTCCGGGGGAAGAGCACTGCGGCGACGACGCGTTCCAGCGGGCGGCGCAGCAGCATCACCGCAAGAACGGCGGCAGCAGAGGTGACGGCGGCGATGGCGACCGCGCCACGGTCGGGCACGCGGGTCGCCAGCGCAGCGGCAGCCGCGACGACTCCGAGCACCGCGAGCAGCAGGACGCACCATGTCACGACGCGGACGATCCAGAAGTCGACGTCGGCGTCGGCTGTGAGCAGCGCGGCGCCGATGGCAACGGGGATCGCGACGCAGAACGCGGCGATCCCCACCATGACGGCCTCCATCCCTCCCCACAGCAGGTACGACGCCCAGCACAGCAGCAGAGCCAGCGGGACGATCGTCGCGGCCATCACGAGCCACCGGAGTCGTCGCAGCGTGAGGCCCGTGGCGCGCCGCGCGCGCACGAACGTCGAGACGACAGACGCCAGCAGGCAGACCAGGAACAGCGGCAGCAGAATGACCGCGGCGACGCCGGCCCAAGGCACGACACCCCACGGATGCGCAACCTGTGCGAACGGCGGCGAGTAGGGCTCGGGCGCGACCGCCACCAGCAGGTCGAACGCGACGCCCACCACGACGACGGCCCACGCGGTGACGCGGTCGATGGTGCTCTCGAACCGGCCTGTCGGAAAGAGCAGCAGCACCCATACCCACGGCCCGTACAGGACCATCCAGGCGCCGGTCGACAGTGCGATCAGGACCGTCGGCGTCGGCTGCCCCGTTTCCACTGCTCCCCGGAGGTAGGTGTCAGTCGCGGCGGCGAGGACGATTCCGACACCTGCCGCCGCCAGAGCGACACCGACCGACAGACCTGTCCGCCACGCGATGGCCGGACCCAGAACCAGTGCAGGGACAGCGATCGCGACCGCGAAGATCAGCCAGGCGGATCCTGTCGACGACATCGCTACGCCGGCGACGCCCACGGCCATGAGCGGCAGCGCGAAGAGCGCGACGATCGTCGCGATCACGGCATTGCACGGCACGACGCGCGAGGGGCGCTCCACGGCACCAGGTTAGGGCGCCGGGCGTCGGCGCAACATCGTGGAAACCACGCACTGCTGAGTGGTGCCACCCGCGATGTGCGAACCGCACCGCAGCGGGACGCTGATACCGCCGGTGCTAACCGGTCGCCGAGACAGCACATTCGGTGCCGCCGGCGCACGGAGAGGAGAAGACCATGGCGGTGCAGACGATGCCCGTGGGTGGGCGGGAGATCACGGAGCGCGGGCGCGGCTGGCGCCCCTTCTGGCGGTGGACGGCGGCGATCGTGCTGCCGATCGGACCGCTGTCGATCCTGGTGCTGCGCACGATGCTGCCGTACTGGACCGATGATCCGCCCGAGAAGATCGCGGCGGCCGTCATCGATAACCCGGGCCTCATGGAGTTCATCGGCTGGGCCGGTCTGTTGGCCGCGCCGGCGATGCTCCTCGGCGCCCTCACACTCGGCTATGTGGCGCGCCGGGGTGCGCCGCTCCTGGCGACACTGGGATCTGCGCTGACCTTCATCGCCTTCGCGAACTGGTCGGCGGCGGGCAACCTCGATCTGCTCACGCAGACCATGGCGGACGCCGGCTACGACGTGGCGGACGTCGTCAGCCTCGGCAACGCCATGTCGGAGTCGGCGATCGGCAGTTTCACCGGCGGGTTCTGGGTCGTCGGGCACATCCTCGGCATGGTCCTGCTCGGGGTCGCCCTGGGCCGCGCGCACGTCGTGAACTGGTGGGTCGCGGGGGCCCTGATCGTGTCGCAGCCGATGCATCTGGTGGCGGCTGTCATCCTGCCGTCGCGGTGGCTCGACGCCACGGCGGGCTGGGGGTTCACGACGCTCGCCTTCATCGTCGTCGCGGTCGTCATCGCCCGCATGCCTGACGAGCAGTGGGACCCGTGGCCGGTGACGGCAGGGCGCGCGTAGCGGAAGACACCGAGGGGTGGGGTGTACTCAGCACCCCACCCCTCGGTGTCACAAGCGGGTCAGCGCGCGACGTCCTCCGTGACGGGGGTGGTCGCGGCATCCGCAGCGGCCTCGGCGGCAGGCGCCTCGGCAGCGGCCTCGGCCGCGGTGGCCTCGACCTCGTCAGCGGGGATCTCGACGACGTCGTCCCACGCGGGGGGCTCGATCACGTCGACCGTCTCACGGGCGGGGATGGCGGAGCGCAGTCCCGCGAGCGTCAGGGCGAGGGCGAGGCCGATGAGACCGGCGCCGACGAGGATCGCGCCGAGGACGGCCCAGATCTGACCGGCGTACACCTCGACACCGGTGGCGGTGCCGTCGGTGAGCGTCGTCGCCATGAGGGTCAGCTTCGAGATGAGCAGGTAGGCGCCGCCGGCCAGCGTGACGACGGAACCGCCCACGAGCACCCAGTAGGGGATGCTGCGGCTCAGGCGGGTGGTGGGCATGGGGGACTCCTTCATGTCGTGCCGACGCGCGCGCGCCGACTCTTCGACTATCTGCGAACCGCCCGAGTGCGAGCGATGCACCACCTATGATCCTGCTGTGGAAGCTCAGGCGGTAGTCGGGGTGTTGCGCGGCGCCTTGAGCCGCATCACCACGACGGTCATCGTCGCGGCGGTCAGTGCGGCGAGGACCATGTGGATGCCCACGAGGATCTCCGGCAGTCCGTTGCGCGCCTGGTAGAGACCCACCGCGACCTGCACGAGTTCCGCCGCAAGCAGCAGCGTGACCCAGCCGCGCACGGGCAGCCTGCGGACCCACGCGACGGCCGCGAGCACGACCGTCAGTGCCAGCAGGGCGTAGCCGGGCCACGCGTGCACGTGCTCGAGCACGGTCGCGTCGAATCCGCTCCGGCCGACCGAGGGATCGCCCGAGTGCGGGCCCGCCCCCGTCGTGAGCACGCCGAAGAAGACCGACACCGCGAGCGCGAGCGTCGCGACGTGCGTCGTGACGACGTACCAGCGCGGCACCACGAGGGCGCGGGGGCCGGGGGTGGCATCCAGCCGCACGATGATCGCGGCCGTGACACACACCAGCACCAGCGAGGCGATGTAGTGGAACCCGACGATGAAGGGGTTCAGGCCGGTCAGCACCGTGATGCCGCCGACGACCGCCTGCGCGATGATGCCGGCCATCACGATCCACGCGAGCACGAACAGATCGCGGCGCTGCGCCCGCACGCGCCACACGAGGATCAACAGCACGAGCGCGAGGATGCCCAGCAGGGGACTCATCATGCGGTTGCCGTACTCGATGAGTGAGTGGATGCTCTCGTCCACGAGCGCCGGCGTCGGCACGAGCGAGTCGGGCGTGCAGAGGGGCCAGGTGGGGCAGCCGAGGCCTGACCCGGTCAGGCGGACGGCGCCCCCGGTGGCGATGATGAGGACGTTCCCGACGAAGTTCAGCCAGGCCAGCACCCGCAGCGCGCTGCCCACGCGCGCCGGCGCGATCTGTGCGGCGGATGCCGCGGAGACAGTGGGCGCGGACGTGTCGGGCATGCGGATGTCGCCTCCTGCGATGGCGCCCGGGACGGACGCCGGCCACGCCCGTGGGGGGCGTTGCCTGTAGACTCGAGTGGTGGGAACGGCGGCGCGCGAAGCGCGTGCGATCCACCCACAAGTTTAGGTGCGCCACGCGTGCGCATCGTCACGGCTGACCGGCCGTGACGTGGAGCGGCCCTGAAAGCGGCATCCCACCCCCGCCACTCCCGGAGGCGCGGGAATGCCGGAGCGGATGACACCGCGGGCACGAAGGAGGCAAAGCCATGTCGGATGTGCTCATCGACCGACCGGAGCTCGACGGACTCGGCGTCTACGAGTTCGGATGGCACGACCCGGATGCCGCGGGGGCCAGCGCCAAGCGCGGCCTGTCGGAGGCGGTCGTGCGCGACATCTCGGCGCTGAAGGCCGAGCCGGAATGGATGCTGAAGACCCGCCTCAAAGGTCATCAGCTCTTCGGCCGCAAGCCGATGCCGACGTGGGGCGCCGACCTGTCGGAGATCGACTTCGACAACATCAAGTACTTCGTGCGCTCGACCGAGAAGCAGGCGCAGTCGTGGGAGGACCTCCCCGAGGACATCCGCAACACGTACGAGAAGCTCGGCATCCCCGAGGCTGAGCGTGCGCGCCTGGTCGCCGGCGTCGCGGCGCAGTACGAGTCCGAGGTCGTCTACCACCAGATCAACGAAGAGCTCGAGAAGCAGGGTGTCATCTTCATGGACACCGACACGGCGCTGCGCGAGCACCCGGAGTTCTTCGAGGAGTACTTCGGCACCGTGATCCCTGCCGGCGACAACAAGTTCGCCGCGCTCAACACCGCCGTCTGGTCGGGCGGGTCGTTCGTCTACGTGCCGCCGGGCGTGCACGTAGAGATCCCGCTGCAGGCGTACTTCCGCATCAACACCGAGAACATGGGCCAGTTCGAGCGGACGCTGATCATCGCCGACGAGGGCTCGTACGTGCACTACATCGAAGGCTGCACGGCCCCGATCTACAAGAGCGACTCGCTGCACTCGGCCGTCGTCGAGATCATCGTCAAGAAGAACGCCCGCGTGCGCTACACGACGATCCAGAACTGGTCGAACAACGTCTACAACCTCGTCACCAAGCGCGCCGTCGCCCACGAGGGCGCGACGATGGAGTGGATCGACGGCAACATCGGCTCCAAGGTGACGATGAAGTACCCGTCGATCTACCTCATGGGTGAGCACGCCAAGGGCGAGACCCTGTCGGTCGCCTTCGCGGGCCCCGGTCAGCACCAGGATGCCGGCGCCAAGATGATCCACATGGCGCCGTACACGCAGTCCTCGATCGTCTCGAAGTCGATCGCCCGCGGCGGCGGTCGCGCCGGCTACCGCGGTGAGGTGCGCGTCGACGCGAACGCCCACCACTCGGCCAACACGGTGCGCTGTGACGCCCTGCTGGTCGACACGAAGTCGCGATCGGATACGTATCCCGCGATCGACATCCGCGTCGACGACGTGCAGCTCGGTCACGAGGCGACAGTCTCGAAGGTCAGCGAAGAGCAGCTGTTCTACCTGCAGTCGCGAGGCATGCCCGAAGACGAGGCGATGGCGATGATCGTCCGCGGCTTCATCGAGCCGATCGCGCGCGAGCTGCCGATGGAGTACGCCCTCGAACTGAACAAGCTCATCGAGATGGGCATGGAAGGATCCGTCGGCTGATGACGACCGTGACACAGACCCCCGCCTCGGCGGAGGGTCACATCGACCCTGCCGCCACACTGACCGACGGCTTCGTGCCGGTCCAGACCCGTTCCGAGCGGCCGACCTCGTTCGAGCCGGCCGACTTCGGCACACCGACCGGGCGCGAGGTCAACTGGAAGCACACGCCCGTCGCCAAGCTCGCACCGCTGTTCGCGGTCGCAGAGCCTAACGACGGCGTCGACTACTCCTTCGCCGCCGGCGAGCAGTACGTCGCCGCTCCGCTGACGCCCACCGACGCCCCACGCGGTGAGGTCTTCCTCGCCGAAGACGTCGTGGCCGCCGTCGCATGGCAGGGCTCGAAGGATGCCCTGCACCTGCGCATCCCGCGCGAAGAGGCGGTCGCCGACCCGATCGTCGTCGCGATCACCGGCCGGGGCGCCGACCAGCGCGCCGACGCCCACATCGTGATCGAGGCGCTCGAGCACAGTTCGGCGACGGTCGTGCTCGCACACACGGGCGCCGCGCAGTACGCGCAGAACGTCGAGATCCTGGTGCGCGACGGTGCCTCGCTGACCGTCGTCACGCTGCAGCAGTGGGACGACGCGGCTGTGCACGTGGCATCCCACCAGGCACGCGTGGGCGCCGACGCGACCCTCAAGCACTTCGTGATCAGCTTCGGCGGGGGCCTGGTTCGGGTGAACCCGAACGTCGAGCTCGCCGGCAACGGCTCGTCGGGGCACCTGTACGGACTGTCCTACGCCGACGCCGGTCAGCACCTGGAGAGCCAGGTGTACCTGCACCACAAGGGTGCGCACACGGTCGGCGACGTCCTCTACAAGGGCGCGCTGCAGGGTGAGAACGCGCACAGCGTCTGGATCGGCGACGTGCTGATCGGGCCGGATGCCACCGGCACCGACTCGTACGAGGCCAACCGCAACCTGGTGCTCACCGAGGGCGCACGCGCCGACTCGATCCCGAACCTCGAGATCGAGACCGGCGACATCATCGGCGCCGGCCACGCGAGCGCGACCGGTCGTTTCGACGACGAGCAGCTGTTCTACCTGCAGGCACGCGGCATCGGTGAAGACGAGGCACGGCGCCTGGTCGTGCTCGGCTTCCTGTCCGAGGTCGTGCAGCGCATCGGCATCGACGACCTGCAGGCCCGGCTGATCGCCGCGATCGAGGCGGAACTCGCCCTCACGCAGAGCCTCGTCGAGGCATCCGCATGAGCGCACAGAAGGTGCTCAGCCTCAGCGGGCTCGAGCAGGACACCGCGGTGCGCGTCGTCGTCGACGGCGTGCCCATCGCCGTCGTGCTCGACTCCAACGGCGAAGTGCACGCGATCGGTGACACCTGCACGCACGGCGACGTGTCGCTGGCCGACGGCTTCGTCGAGGGTGAGACGCTTGAATGCTGGGCGCACGGCTCGGCGTTCTCGCTGCGCACCGGTCGCCCCCTCAACCTGCCGGCGTACGAGCCGGTGCCTGTCTACGAAGTGACCATCGACGGCGATGACGTGCTCATCGACCCGGCCGTCACCAAAGAAGTGAACTGAAGAAGGTATCTGACATGACTGTTCTCGAGATCCGCGACCTGCACGTGACTGTCGAGACCGAGGCGGGGACCACCCCCATCCTCAACGGTGTGGACCTCACCGTCCGCACGGGTGAGACCCACGCGATCATGGGCCCCAACGGCTCGGGCAAGTCGACGCTCGCATACACGATCGCGGGGCATCCGAAGTACACCGTGACCTCGGGCACGATCACGCTCGACGGCGAGGATGTCCTCGCGATGACCGTCGACGAGCGGGCGCGTGCCGGACTGTTCCTCGCGATGCAGTACCCCGTGGAGATCCCCGGCGTCACCGTCACGAACTTCCTGCGCACCGCCAAGACGGCGATCGACGGTGAAGCACCGGCGATCCGCGCGTGGACCAAGGACGTCAAGGCGGCCATGAAGGACCTGCGCATGGACCCGAAGTTCGCGCAGCGCAACGTCAACGAGGGCTTCTCGGGCGGCGAGAAGAAGCGTCACGAGATCCTGCAGCTCGAGTTGCTCAAGCCCGCCATCGCGGTGCTCGACGAGACCGACTCGGGCCTCGACGTCGACGCGCTCAAGATCGTCTCGGAGGGCGTCAACCGCGCCAAGGAGGCGACCGACCTGGGCGTGCTGCTGATCACGCACTACACGCGCATCCTCCGCTACATCACGCCGCAGTTCGTGCACGTGATGGTCGCCGGTCGCATCGTTGAAGAGGGTGGCCCCGAGCTCGCCGAACGCCTCGAGAACGAGGGCTACGACCGCTTCGTCGACCCTGCCGCCCCGATCGAAGCCTAGGATCGAGTCATGACCGCGACTCTCAGCCCTGAGAAGTACGACGACGTCACCGAGGCTCTCAAAGACGTCATGGACCCGGAACTCGGGATCAACGTCGTCGACCTCGGGCTCATCTACGACCTCAGCTGGGACGAGGAGAACGACGCCCTCGTCATCCACATGACGCTCACCTCTGCGGGCTGCCCCTTGACGGACGTGCTCGAGGAGCAGACGGCGCAGGCGCTGGACGACGTCGTCGACCGGTTCCGCATCAACTGGGTGTGGATGCCGCCCTGGGGCCCGGAGCGGATCACCGACGACGGGCGCGACATGATGCGCGCGCTCGGGTTCGCTATTTGAGTCGAGCCTCTCGGTAGGCTCGTCGGGTGAGTATCGTGCCCCTCGAAGCCCTGCCCCTGGAGGTGCTGCGGCGCCGGTCGAGCACGAAGTGGCGGTCGTATCCCGACGACGTCATCCCGCTGTTCGTCGCCGAGACCGACTTCGCTCTGGCAGCACCGATCGCGCGCGCTCTGACGGATGCCGTGGCGATCGGCGACACCGGTTACACGCCGCCGCGGCCTGGCATCGCGGAGGCGTTCGCGTCGTTTGCGCAGCGCCGGTTCGACTGGGAGGTCGACCCGAAGCGCGTGCGCTGGACCGGCGACGTCATGATGGGCGTCGTCGAGCTGCTGCGCGCGGTCACGACTCCGGGTGACCGGGTCATCGTGACCCCGCCCGTCTACCCGCCGTTCTTCGACACCGTCGAGGAGGCGGGGGCGGTTGTGGCATCCGTGCCCCTCATCGACACCGTTGCGGGCTGGGAGCTCGACCTGCCGGGCATCGAGGCGACGCTGGCCGAAGGCGCACGTGCCGTGCTGCTGTGCAACCCGCACAACCCGACCGGAACGGTGCATTCCCGCGCGTCGCTGGCCGCGCTGGCCGAGTTGGCGCAGCGCTACGGCGCGGTCGTCCTCAGTGACGAGATCCACGGGCCGCTCGCGTACGACCGTGCATCCTTCACGCCGTTCCTGACGGCTTCGCAGGTGGCGGCAGAGGTCGGCTTCGTCATCACGAGCGCCTCGAAGGCCTTCAACTTCGCGGGCCTGAAGTGCGCCGTCATGGTCGCCGCGACCGACGAGCATACGGCCGTGCTGCGCGGGCTCGCGTGGGAGGTCGAGTGGCGCACCGGCCTGTTCGGTGCGATCGCCAACAACGCGGCGTTCGGTGGCGAGTCGGATGCCTGGCTCGACAGCCTGCTGGCGCGTCTCGACCTCAACCGTCGTCTGCTGGCCGAGCTGCTCGCCGAGCACTTGCCGCTCGCCCGATACCGGATTCCGGATGCCGGCTTCCTCGCCTGGATCGACCTGTCGGCGTACGACTGGGGTGACGACCCGGCGGTGAAGATCCGGCGCGACGCGCGCGTCGCGCTCAACCACGGTCCACTGTTCGGCCCGGCGGGTGTCGGCCACGTGCGCATCAACTTCGGCTGCGCACCCGAGCTGCTCACCGAGGCCGTCACCCGCATCGGGGCGCTCGCGCGGGACTGAGGCGCTCAGACCTCGGCGCGGCCCACTCGCCAGTAGCCCATGAAGGCGACCGCGCGGCGGTCGACGCCCATGTCGGTGACGAGGTGGCGGCGCAGCGTCTTGATCGCGCCGGCTTCGCCCGCAAGCCAGGCATACAGCGGTGCGCTCTTGAGCGCCGCGCCGCCCTTCGCGGTGCGGGGGACCTCCCACAGGATGTCCTTGTCGATGTCGACCTCTTCGACCTCGGCGCCGCGGCCCGCGGGCACGAGACGTGCGGCAGCATCCTCGACGGACGCCACGAGGTGTGCGTGGCGCAGGCTGGCACTGCGCGCCGCGATGCGGAAGTCGAAGCCGGGGTGGGCCGGCAGATACGCGGCATCCGCGTCGTCCGGAACCTCCAGCACGACGACACCGCGCGCGTCGCGCGGCAGCTGCTCGAGGATCACGGCGATCGCGGGCGCCGCGGTCTCGTCACCGGCGAGCAGGATGTCGTCGGTGCGCGCGGGCGGCACGAAGTCGATGCCATAGCTGACGCCGGAGTGCGCCGTCGTGGGCGCGAAGATCAGCACCTCGTCGCCGACCCGCGCATCGGCGATCCACGCGGATGCCGGGCCCTGCACGTCGTGCGCGACCATGTCGACGTCGACCTCGCGGGCATCCGGTCGCACGTAGCGCGTCGTGTAGGTGCGGAACGGCGGGCGGCCCTCTTCGTCCATCGCGCGCCACTGGTCCCACCAGTCGTCGCCCGTCGGCATCGCGTCGATCGGCGTCCGCGGCGTCGGGAAGACGATCTTGATGCGCTGGTCGAGGCCGGGGTCGCCGTAGTCGGCGAGGTCGGCGCCGCCGAACGTGAACCGGCGGAAGCTCGGGGTCAGGTCGGTGATCGCGGTCACCTCGGCGCGGAAGAAGCGGCTCGTGGGGAGGGTCATCGGTCGGCTCCAGCGGTCGCGGGGGATGGGGTGGGGGACGAGGACGGTTCGGGACGCACGTGGTGGCGCCCGCGCGGCAGCACCATGGGCGCCCCCGAGACGGGATCGTCGATGACGAGCGAGTCGAGCTCGAACACATCGCGCACGAGCTCGCTCGTGACGATGTCGGCGGGCGCTCCCGAGGCGATGAGGCGGCCCTTCTTGAGCGCGAACAGCGCGTCGGCGTAGCGCGCGGCGAGGTTGATGTCGTGCAGCACCATGACGATCGTCGTGCCGCGCGTCGCGTTGAGGTCGGTCAGCAGGTCGAGCACCTCGATCTGGTGCGACACGTCGAGGAACGTCGTCGGCTCGTCGAGCAGCAGCACGTCAGTCTCCTGAGCAAGTGCCATCGCGATCCACACGCGCTGCCGCTGACCTCCCGACAGCTCGTCGACGGCGCGGTCGGCGAGCTCGAGCACACCCGTCGCCGTGAGCGCCTCGGTGACGGCGCGGTCGTCGTCGGCGGTCCACGAGCGGAACAACTTCTGGTGCGGGTGCCGCCCGCGCCCGACGAGATCCGCGACGACGATGCCCTCGGGCGCGACGGGCTGCTGCGGCAGCAGGCCGAGCGTGCGTGCGAGCTCCTTCGTGGGGATGCGGTCGATGCGCTTGCCGTCGAGCACGACGGCACCTTCCTGCGTCGGCAGGAGCCGCGCGATCGTCTTCAGGAGCGTCGACTTGCCGCACGCGTTGGCGCCGACGATGACGCTGATGCCGCCGGCGGGGAACTGCAGGTCGATCCCGTCGACGATGCGGGTCGCGCCGTATCCCGAGACGAGGTCTTCGGTGGACAGGAGGTGCTGTGCGGTCATGACGATCCTCCGCGACGGCTCGTTCGGATGAGCAGGTAGATGAGATAGGGCGCACCGAGGATGCCCGTGATGACGCCGACCGGGAACTTCGTGTCGAACGCGAATTGGCCGAGCAGGTCGGCGGCGAGCACGAGGCACGCGCCGGTGAGGGCGGCAGGCAGGATGACGGGGGAGCCCGGCCCCACGATGCGCGCCGCGATGGGCCCGGCCAGGAATGCGACGAACGCGATCGGGCCCGTCGTCGCCGTCGCGACGCAGGCGAGCGCGACCGCCGCCACGACGAGGAGGATGCGCGTGCGGTCGACGCGCACGCCGAGCGCGGTCGCGGACGCGTCGCCGAGTTCGAGGGCGCTGAGATCACGGCTGAGCAGCAGCACGACCGGCACGAGCACGATGACGGCGATCAGCAGCGGCGGCAGGTCTTCCATGCGCGATCCGTTGAGGCTGCCGGTCATCCAGCGTGTCGCGACAGCGAGGTCCCACACGGCCGCGCGCAGCAGCAGGAACGCGACGACCGCGTCGAGCATCGCGCCCACACCGATGCCGATGAGGATCAGGCGCCCGCCGGTCGACTCGCCGCCGCGCGCCGCGAGGTAGATGATGACGGCGGTCGCGATGCCGGCGACAAGAGCCAGGGCCATCGTGGCCGCGCCGCTCCAGTGCAGCACGACGAGTGAGAGCACGGCGGCGGCGCTCGCGCCCGAGGTGATGCCGATGACGTCGGGGCTCGCGAGGGGGTTGCGCAGCATCGTCTGGAAGGTCGAGCCGGCGACGCCGAACGCGATGCCGGCGAGGACGGCCGTGAGGGCGCGGGGGAGACGCAGCGTGCCGATCGCGAACGAGGCGCCGGGCACCTGCTGGCCGCTGAGCACGGCGAGCACGTCAGACAGCGGATAGATCGTGTTGCCGAGCATCAGCATCGCGGCGAAGAGCACGACGACGAGCACCGACATGATCGACATCGCGAGGATGCGGCGGCGCACCCGGTGGCGCCGCCCGGCGCGGACACGCGCGATCGCGGCATCCGCCGGAAGAGTCAGAACAGCCATCAGAGTGCCTTCATCCGGGTCTTGCGCGCGATCGCGATGAGCACCGGCGCGCCGAGGAAGGCCGTCACGATGCCGGCTTCGACCTCGCCGGGCGAGCCGATGACGCGGCCGATCGTGTCGGCGAGGGTCAGGAGCACGGCACCGCCGAGGGCCGACAGGGGGAGCAGCCAGCGCTGATCGGATCCGGCCACCAGGCGCACGGCGTGCGGCACCATGAGCCCGACGAACCCGATGGGACCGGCGACCGCGGTGACGGCCGCGCACAGCGCGACGCCGGCGATGGCGGCGATGATGCGCACGCGCCCCACGGGTACGCCGAGCCCGACGGCGACATCGTCGCCGAGCGCGAGGGCGTTGAGCGCCGACGCGCACAGCAGCGCGACGGCCGTCCCGATGACCAGCACGGGCACGATGACGCCCATGGTCTCCCAACTGGCGCGGCCGACGTTGCCGATCTGCCAGTAGCGGAACTCGTTCATGACGGCCTGGCGCGGCAGCAGGATCGCCGCGACGAGCGAGGACAGGGCGGCGGTCGTCGCCGCGCCCGCGAGCGCGAGTTTGATGGGCGTCGTTCCGCCCGGGCCGACCGAGCCGACGAAGTACACGAAGAACGCCGTGATGAACGAGCCGATGAGGGCGAGACCGAGGTAGCCGAACGAGCTCGACACCCCGAGGAACGCGATGCCGATCACGACCGCGAGCGCGGCACCCGTGTTGACGCCCAGGATGCCGGGGTCGGCGAGCGGATTGCGCGTGATCGCCTGCATGAGCGCGCCCGAGAGCGCGAGCGCGGCGCCGGCGAGGAGCGCCAGGATGGTGCGCGGGATGCGGCTCTGCACGGCGATCGCGCCGATGTCCGTCGGCGTCTCGCCGCGGAACCACGTGCTGATGCCCTCGATGACCTCATTGAAGCTGACGGTGCGCGACCCGAACGAGAGCGAGAGGACGACCGAGAGCAAGACGGCCGCGATCGCGACGCCGAGGACGACGCCGTGGCGCCGCGCGCCCACCGCAGGGGCGGGCGCGCGGCGACGTGTCGCGACGGAAGCGGTCACTGGACCTTCGCTGCCGCTTCCTTGAGGTCGCCGACGTACTGGTCGAGCACCCACGGGATCGACAGCGCGGTCGGGCTGACGGCGGCGCTGTACGCGTCGCCCTCACCGACGGCGACGACGGCGCCGGCCTGGACGGCGGGCAGCGTGCTCCAGAGCGGGTCGGCCTGCAGCGCGGCCAGCAGGGTGTCATCGCCGTAGGTCACGATGACGTCGACGTCGGCGAGCTGGTCGGCGTTCTCGGCGCTGAAGTCGAGGTAGAAGGTGCCGGATGCCGCGGCGTCTGCCGCAACCTGCGGCTCGTCGAACCCGAGGTCACCCAGGAACGCGGTGCGGGAGTCGCCCGACGTGTACAGGGAGACCGTCGAGAGGTCGGCGGGGTTCATGTAGAAGAACGCGGCGGTCTTGCCTGCGAAGCCGGCGTCCGCCGTGGCATCCGCGATCTGCGCCTCGAGGTCGGAGACGAGCGCCTCGCCCTCGGCCTTCAGGCCCAGGCCCGTCGCATTGAGCGTGATCTGCTCGCGCCACGGTGTGAACCACGGGATGTCGGGGTAGGCGACGACGGGCGCGATCGCGGACAGCGTCGAGTAGTCGTCGGCGGTGAGACCCGACTGCGCCGCGAGGATGATGTCGGGCGTCGTGTCGCTGATGGCCTCGAAGTCGATGCCGTCGGTGGTGTCGAAGAGGGTGGGCATGTCGGCGCCGAGCTCGTCGAGCTTGTCGCTCGTCCACTCGTAGACGCCCGGGTCGACCGTGCCGCTCCATGCCCACACCTGGGCATCCATGCCGACCGGCACGACGCCGAGGGCGAGTGCGACGTCCTGGTTGCCCCACGAGATCGCGGCGACGCGCTCGGGCTTCGCGGCGATCGTCGTCTCGCCGAGGGCATGCGTGATCGTGACGGGGAACGCGTCGCCGGTCGCCGCAGCGCTCGAGCCGGTGTCAGTCGAGGCGCTCGAGGTGGCGCACCCGGTCAGGAGCAGGGCGGCCGCTGCGCTCAGCGCGGCGGCAGTGCGGATACGAGACACGATGGGTCCTCCGGTGCTGTGGAATGAGCGCCCAGGTTAGGGCAGGCTTACATTACTTCGCAGATGCCGCGCCACGCGAATTCGCTGCAGTCGCCCTGAAGGTGCAGCCGCGGATTCCCGCCGCACACGACAGCGGCCCCGCCCCCTCTTCCGGAGGGTGCGGGGCCGCTGTGCGAAAGGCGTCAGGCGCGCTTGGAGCGATCGATCGCGCGCACGCCGGCCCACGCCGCCGGGATCAGCAGGGCTGCGAAGGCGGCCTTGATGAGGCCCGGGACGATGAAGTCGGCGACGCCCGCCTCCCAGATCAGCGCGGGGGTGACGGTCACGCCCTGCACGGACGCGAGGATCAGAGCCATGTAGGGCAGGCCGATGAGGAACGGGATGATCGAGGCGCCGACGAAGCCGAGGAAGGCGAGCACCGGGCGGCGGTCCCACGCGCGCTCGGCGCACCACCCGGCGACGAACGCCGCGGGGATGAACCCGAGGACGAAGCCGAACGACGGCATGAGGACGTACGCGGGGCCCGCGACGGCACCCGCGAAGATCGGCGCGCCGGCGAGGCCCGCGAGCATGTAGGTCGTGAGGGCTGCGGCGCCGCGGCGCGCGCCGAGGGCGGCGCCGACCGTGATCACCGCAAGCGTCTGGCCCGTGATGGGAACGGGGCCGACCCAGAAGGCGACCTTCGCGAGCAGCGCGACGATGGCTGCACCGGCGAGGACGAGGCCCGCGTCGAGCGCGAACGCGCGAGCCCGGTCAGACGGCCGCGCGATCAGGTCGGCGAGGACGGGGCGACGAGCAGGGACGGCGAGGGACATACAGGCTCCTTGGGAGTTCGGCCGGGCCGGCGAGCGGCGCCGGAGCGTCGCGACCCAGCCTAGGGGTGACCGAGCCCGCATTCTTGGACGCCGTCCACTGAACCTGAGCGGATGCCTTGTGGAAAGCGCACGGCTCGCATGGCAGAGTGGCCGGCGTGAAGAGCGAGGCGAAGACCGACCTGAAGCGGGAACTGGCGTCGTATCGCGCGACCCGCGGCCGCTTCGACCTCATCACCGTGCCGCCGCGGCAGTACCTCATGCATGACGGGCAGGGCGACCCGAACACGGCGCCCGCCTATCTGCGCGCCCTCGGCGCGCTGTACCCCGTCGCGTATGCGCTGAAGTTCCTCAGCAAGCGCGAACTCGATCGCGACTACACCGTGATGCCGCTCGAGGGGCTGTGGTGGGCTGACGACCCCGAGTTGTTCACGACACGGCGCGACAAGGATGCGTGGTGCTGGACCCTCATGATCCTGGTTCCCGACTGGCTCGAGCCCGCGCACGTCGAGCAGGCCCGTGACGCGGCGGTCGCAAAGGGTGTCGATGGTGTGGGCGAGATCCGGGTGGGGCGGCTCGACGAGGGGCTGTGCGTGCAGACCCTGCATGTCGGCAGCTACGACGACGAGGCATCCGTTCTCGCTGAGCTGCACGACCGCGTCATCCCCGATCGGGCCCTGCGGATGACGGGACGACACCACGAGATCTACCTCAGCGACGCCCGGCGCACGGCGCCGGAGAAGCTGCGGACGATCCTGCGGCAGCCGGTCGAGGCGGTCAGCGGCACCTCACCCACAGCGCCGCCCCGGTAGACTGGGCAGCTGGCCCCTTCGGCCGCATCCCACCCCCGATGAAGAACGGACGTCCGCTGTGCTCGCCGTGCACGACCTCGAGATCCGCGTGGGCGCGCGCACCCTCATGTCGGAGGTGTCGTTCCGTGTCTCGGACGGCGACAAGATCGGCCTCGTCGGCCGCAACGGCGCCGGCAAGACGACGCTCACGAAGGTGCTCGCGGGCGACCTGATCCCCGCGAACGGGCGCGTCGACAGCTCGGGTGAGCTCGGCTATCTGCCGCAGGACCCGCGCTCGGGCGACCCGGAAATGCTGGCGCGCACGCGCATCCTCGATGCCCGCGGCCTCGGCACCCTGGCGTTGCAGATGCACGAGGCGTCGCTGCAGATGGGGGATGCCGACGAGAAGGTCGCCGCGAAGGCGATGCGCCGGTACGGTAACCTCACCGAGCGCTTCGAGGCACTTGGCGGCTACGCGGCTGAGGCCGAGGCGGCCTCCATCGCGCACAATCTATCGCTGCCCGACCGCATCCTCGACCAGCCGCTGAAGACCCTCTCGGGTGGTCAGCGTCGGCGCATCGAACTCGCGCGCATCCTGTTCTCCGACGCGCAGACGATGATCCTCGACGAGCCGACCAACCACCTCGACGCCGACAGCGTCGTGTGGCTGCGCGAGTTCCTGAAGAACTACAAGGGCGGGCTGATCGTCATCAGCCACGACGTCGAGCTTGTCGGCGAGACCGTCAACCGCGTGTTCTACCTCGACGCGATGCGCCAGGTCATCGACGTCTACAACATGAACTGGAAGAACTACCTGCGCCAGCGGGTGGCCGATGAAGAGCGCCGGAAGAAGGAGCGCGCCAATATCGAGAAGAAGGCCACCGCGCTGCAGCTGCAGGCCGCGCGCTTCGGTGCGAAGGCCTCGAAGGCCGCCGCGGCGCACCAGATGGTCGCGCGCGCCGAGAAGATGCTGTCGGGCCTCGAAGAGGTGCGTCAGGACGACCGCGTCGCCAAGCTCCGGTTCCCCAAGCCCGCGCCGTGCGGCAAGACGCCGCTCATGGCCAAGAACCTGTCGAAGTCGTACGGGTCGCTCGAGATCTTCACCGATGTGGATCTCGCGATCGACCGCGGTTCGAAGGTCGTCGTGCTGGGTCTGAACGGTGCCGGAAAGACGACTCTGCTGCGCATCCTCGCCGGCGTCGACAAGCCCGACACGGGCATCCTCGAACCCGGCCACGGCTTGAAGATCGGCTATTACGCGCAGGAGCACGAGAACCTCGACACGAGCCGGTCGGTGCTGGAGAACATGATGTCGGCAGCCCCCGACATCAACGCGACCGAGGCACGAAAGGTGCTCGGGTCGTTCCTGTTCACGGGTGATGATGTTCTCAAGCCCGCGGGCGTGCTGTCCGGTGGCGAGAAGACCCGTCTGTCGCTCGCGACGCTCGTCGTCTCGAGCGCCAACATGCTGCTGCTCGATGAGCCGACGAACAACCTCGACCCCGCGTCGCGCGAAGAGATCCTCGGCGCGCTCGCGCACTACGAGGGCGCCGTCGTGCTCGTCTCGCACGACTCGGGAGCTGTTGAGGCGCTGAACCCCGAGCGGGTGCTGATCCTGCCCGACGGCGTCGAGGACATCTGGGGTCGCGACTACGTCGAGCTCATCGAGCTGGCCTGACAGGCGCAGCCCCGCGCGCGCTCAGCGCGGCGTGAGCTCGTCGAGGAGGGCGTCCTCGTCCTGCATGTCGCGGTCCTTGCGGCGCGGCTCGCCGCGACGGCGGGGTCGGACGGATGCCGGAGCTTCCGCAGGCGCGACGTCCGGCCGGTCCTCGGGCCCGTCGTCCGCAGCTGCCGCGGCATCCGCCGCATCTTCGCGGCGATGGCGCAGCTCGGTGCGGATCATGTACCAGATGAAGACGAAGCCCATGACGGCGAACAGGATCCACTGGATCGCGTACGACAGGTGCGGACCCGGGTCCTGCGACGGCGCATCGAGGAGGGTCGGCGCACTGGCGGGCGCCGGGTCCTCTGACACCAGCAAGCCGTACGAACTGGTGATCAGCTCGTCGAGCCCCGTTTCCTGTGAGATAAGCGGCAGGTTGATCGTCGGCACTTGACCCGCCGGCGCCGACTGCGTCTCGTTGCGCAGCGGCTCGCCCGGTGTCAGCCGCGCGATGACGGTCACTGATCCGGACGGGGGAGCGGGCACCTCGTCGGGTTCAGGCTGGTCGGCGCCCGGAGGCACCCAGCCGCGGTTGACGAGGAAGACCTCGCCGTTGTCGGTGCGGAACGGCACGAGCACCTCGAACGCCGATGTGCCGCCATGGGCGCGGTTGCGCGCGAGCAGCGTGTCATCGGTCAGGTACTGGCCGGTCAGTTCGACGGGCCGCCACTGGTCGTCCGGGTCGAACCCGTCGGCTCCGGGCGTCACGAGCTCATCCAACGGCACGGGGTCCGCGTCGTAGTTCGCGGCGATCAGGGTGAGCTGCCGCTCGCGCTCGTCGTTACGGCTGAACTGCCAGTTCGACAGGTACACGCACGCGATCGCGAACGCGACGGCGAAGGCGATGTAGCCCGTCCAGCGCAGTGCGGTGCGGTTCATGAGTCAGCCTCGGCGCGTGCGATGTCAGGGAGCGCGGCGACCTCGACGGGGAAGTCACGAGCCGCCAGGTAGTCGCGCAGGTACGTGACGTGCTCGTCGCACGCCGCCCAGATCTTGCGACGATCGGGTGTATGGATGCGCGGGTTGCGCCAGATCACCTGCCAGGCGGCATCTGCGCGGCATCCGGCACGCGAACACACGACGGCGCTCACTTGTCCTCCGGGTGGGATGCCTCGGCGATGCGGATGACGCCGGTCGCGCCATCCGGCGCGGTGGGGTCGGCGCGCAGCGGCTCGATCTCGCGCTCGGGCGGCACGGCGCGCCCCGCGGGAGCGGCGGCGACGTTCGCGATCACGACGGCGATGTACGGCAGCACGATCGCGCCGAGGGCGAACAGCCACGTATACCAGCTGTAGGGCTGGATCGCGACCATAAGCACGAAGCAGACGACGCGGATCGCCATCATCGTGAAGTACTTGGCCATGCGGGTGTGAGCGTCGTCGCGCGGCGCGCGCGGCAACGACGTCGCCGACTGCGGGGAGGTACTCTTCACGATCCTTCAAGCGTACGCCGCCGCGCACGGACGAAGCCGCGCCGCGGGGGATGATGCGGGTGCGTACGACTCAGGCGTAGCGGC
>NZ_MKTQ01000014.1:223086-617302 GCF_001898315.1 Microbacterium sp. 70-16
GGCCCAGGGAGATGTGTCCCATGATCGCGCCGGCGATCGAGCCCACGAAGGGCAGCACCCAGATGAACCCGACGATCGAGAGGATCATCGACGCGACCGCGAGTCCGTTCGTCCGCCTCGCCGGTGCGTAGCCGCCGTACCCGTAGGGCATGACGGGCGGGGCCCCGGGCGTGGTCTGCACCGGTTGAGCACCGTACCCGCTCGCGCCGTAGTTCGAGGCGCCGTAGGCCGGCGCACCGTAGGTGGGGGCGCCGTACGTCGGTGCGCCGTAGGTGGGCGCTTCGGCCGCCGGCGGGTAGGGGGTCGTGTCGTACGACAGCGCGGGCGGCGCGACATACGGCGACGCGTCGTAAGCCGGCGGAGCCGGGGGCACGGGCGCAACGGCGTCGCCGGTCTGTCCGGAGTTCTCGGGGGCGTTGGGGTCGGTCACGGGGGGCTCCTCTCGCCGCATATCAGCCTAGTCGGATCGACGCCGCCGACTAGGCTGGTGCGGTCCTCACCAGATCGGAGCACCATGTCCAGCGACAGAGTCGTCCTCGTCACCGGCGGAAACCGCGGCATCGGCCGCGCGATCGCCGAGCGTTTCGTCGCCGCCGGCTACAAGACCGCGGTCACCGCGCGGTCGGGTGAGGGCCCTGCGGGCACACTCACGGTACGTGCCGACGTGACGGATGCCGCGTCGCTGGATGCCGCTTTCACCGAGGTCGAGCAGCAGCTCGGACCCGTCGAGGTCGTCGTCGCGAACGCGGGCATCACGAAGGACACGCTGCTGCTGCGGATGACCGAGGACGACTTCGACTCGGTCGTCGCGACGAACCTTGGTGGCACCTTCCGGGTCGTCAAGCGGGCCTCCAAGGGCATGCTGCGCGCCAAGTGGGGCCGTGTCATCCTCATCTCCAGCGTCGTCGGCCTGTATGGGTCGGCGGGGCAGATCAACTACTCGTCGTCGAAGGCTGCGCTGGTCGGCTTCGCGCGCTCGCTCACGCGCGAGCTCGGCGGCCGCGGCATCACCGCCAACGTCGTGGCCCCCGGTTTCATCGAGACCGACATGACGGCCGAACTGCCCGAGGACACGCAGGCCGAGTACAAGCGCAACATCCCGGCGGGGCGGTTCGCGACGGCCGACGAGGTCGCCGGGGTCGTGACGTGGCTGGCATCCGACGACGCCGCCTACATCTCGGGCGCCGTCATCCCCGTCGACGGCGGCCTCGGGATGGGGCACTGAAGCCTCAGGGAAGTATCAGGGCAGCAGCGGGATGACCTGCCGCAGGTCGACCGGCCCGATCACCATATCGGCCTGAGCGCGCACGGCGGGCTTCGCGTTGAACGCGAGCCCGAGCCCGGCTGCGGCCATCATCTGAAGGTCGTTCGCTCCGTCGCCGATCGCGATGGTGCGCGTCAGCGGGGCGCCCGACGCGGCAGCCCATTCCCGCAGGGCGGATGCCTTGCCCGCGGCATCCACGATCGTTCCGTCGACCTCGCCGGTGAGCGCATCGTCAGCGGCGACGAGCCGGTTGGCCCGCCACATGTCGACGCCGAGGGCGGGCGCGACGGTGTCGAGCACTTCGTGGAAGCCTCCCGACACGACGGCGGTGACGCCGCCGCGCGCGTGGATCGCTTCGATCAGCTCCACGGCGCCGGGCGTCGGCTCGACACGGGCGAGCACGCGGGCGAACGCCGACAGCGGCACACCGCGCAGCGCCTGCACGCGCGAGCGCAGACTCGTCGCGAAGTCGACCTCTCCGCGCATGGCCACCTCGGTCGCGGCGGCGACCTCTGCGCCGCGACCGGCTTCGTCGGCGATGAGCTCGATCACCTCATTGCGCAGCAGCGTGGAGTCGGCATCGAACACGACGAGGAAGCGGGCGTCAGGCACCCGTCCAACCTACCGGCCGCGCCGCTCAGCGCGGGACGCGTGCGTTCTTGCCGACCACCGTGATGCCGCTGTCGGTCACCGTGAACCCGCGCGCGATGTCGAGCGCACGGTCGACGCCCACGGTGGCACCCGGCTCGAGCACGACGTTCTTGTCGAGGATCGCCCGATGCACGCGCGCCCCGGCGCCGACGTCGACGTGGTCGAACAGCACCGAATCGGTGATCGTCGAACCACCCGCCGCGAGGGTCCAGGGGCCGACGACCGACCGCTCCAGATGCGTTCCCGACAGCACCGAGCCCAGCGAGACGATCGAATCGATCGCGTTGCCGATGCGGCCGACGCCGTCGCGGACGAACTTCGCCGGCGGCGAGTTGACCGCCTGCGAGTGGATCGGCCAGTCCATGTTGTACAGGTTGAAGATCGGCAGCGTGGAGATCAGATCCATGTGCGCGTCGAAGAACGAGTCGATCGTGCCCACGTCGCGCCAGTAGTCGCGGTCGCGCACGGTCGATGCGGGCACGTCGTTGCGGATGAAGTCGTAGACGGCGGCCTCGCCGCGTCCGACGAAATAGGGGATGATGTCGCCGCCCATGTCGTGGCTCGAGGTGGGCAGTTCGCCGTCCGTCTCGACGGCTTCGATCAGCGCATCGGTGTCGAAGATGTAATTGCCCATCGAAGCGAGCACTTCGCCGGGGCTGTCCGGTAGCCCCGTCGGGTTCTGCGGCTTCTCGAGGAACTCGCGGATCCGTACGCTGTCGGCCGGGTCGAGGTCGATGACGCCGAACTGGTTCGCCAGTTCGATCGGCTGGCGGATGCCCGCGACCGTCGCCTTGGCGCCGGAGGCGATGTGCGCCTCGAGCATCTGCTCGAAGTCCATGCGGTAGACGTGGTCGGCGCCGATCACGACGACGATGTCGGGCTTCTCATCGTGGATGAGGTTCAGCGACTGCAGGATCGCATCGGCCGAGCCGGAGAACCAGCGCTTGCCGAGTCGCTGTTGCGCAGGGACCGATGCCACGTACGAGTCCAGCAGAGCCGACAGCCGCCAGGTCTGCGAGACGTGGCGGTCGAGACTGTGCGACTTGTACTGCGTCAGAACGACGATCTGGCGCAATCCCGAGTTGATGAGATTGGAGATCGCGAAGTCGATCAGGCGGTATTGTCCGCCGAAGGGCACAGCGGGCTTCGCGCGGTCCTCCGTCAGAGGCATCAGGCGCTTGCCCTCGCCCCCGGCGAGGATGATTCCGAAAACCTTCGGCGCTGCAGGCATGGCACCACACTATGCCCTCCGCGCGGCGTTGTACTAGCGTTCAGGGCATGCGCGTCGACATCGTCACGAAGGAGTATCCGCCGGAGATCTACGGGGGAGCGGGCGTCCATGTGACCGAGCTCGTCAAGGCACTCCGCGAGAGCGTCGACGTCGAGGTGCGCGCCTTCGGCGCCGACCGCGCCGAACCCGCGACGACCTCCTACGACGTGCCGGCGGAACTGGCCACGGCCAACGCCGCCGTGCAGACGCTCGGGGTCGACCTCGAGATCGTCGGCGACGTCGCCGGGGCCGACGTCGTGCACTCGCACACCTGGTACGCGAACTTCGCCGGGCACCTGGCATCCCTGCTGCACGGCATCCCGCACGTCATCACGGCCCACTCGCTCGAGCCGCTGCGGCCGTGGAAGGCCGAGCAGCTCGGCGGTGGGTACGCCGTGTCGAGCTACATCGAGAAGACGGCGTACGAGCACGCGGCGGCGGTCGTCGCGGTCAGCGACGGCATGCGCCGCGACATCCTGCGCAGCTACCCCGACCTCGATCCCGCGAAGGTGCGGGTCATCTACAACGGCATCGACGTCGAGGCGTGGCAGCCGCGCAGCGACGACGCGCTGCTGGAGCGATTCGGCATCGACGCGCACCGCCCGTCCGTCGTCTTCGTCGGGCGCATCACGCGGCAGAAGGGGCTGCCGTACTTCCTGCGCGCGGCGGCGCTTCTGCCTGCCGATGTGCAGATCGTGCTGTGCGCGGGGGCTCCCGACACGCCGCAGATCATGGCTGAGGTCGAGGGACTTGTGCGCGATCTGCAGACCACGCGCGACGGCGTCGTGTGGATCGACGAGTTCCTGCAGCGCGACGAGCTGTGCGCGATCCTGACGTCGGCGACGACGTTCGTGTGCCCGAGCGTGTACGAGCCGCTCGGCATCGTGAACCTCGAGGCCATGGCATGCGGCGCCGCCGTCGTCGGCACGGCGACGGGAGGCATCCCCGAAGTCGTCGTCGACGGTGTCACGGGCCGGCTCGTTCCGATCGAGCAGGTGCAGGACGGCACGGGCACCCCGACCGATCCCGACCGATTCGTCGCCGACCTGGCAGCCACCCTCACCGAGGTCGTGTCCGATCCCGAGCGTGCCAAGGCCTATGGTCAGGCGGGGCGCGAGCGGGCCGCGACGGCGTTCAGCTGGCAGGCGATCGCCGACGCCACGGAGGCTCTCTACCGCGAGGTCACCGCCGACGCCCGATAGGCTGGAGCACATGCCCCAGGTGCTCGAACTCGCCGATGTCGTCGTCCGCCGCAACGCCCGCAACATCGTCGATCGGGTGACCTGGAGCGTCGATGACGATCAGCGCTGGGTGGTCCTCGGGCCCAACGGTGCCGGAAAGACGACGATCCTGCAGTTGGCGGCGACCCTCGTGCATCCGTCCGAAGGCACCGTGACGGTGCTCGACGAACGTCTCGGTCGCACCGATGTCTTCGACCTGCGCCCGCGCATCGGATTCGCCTCGTCGGCGATGGCGCGGCGCGTGCCGCAGGACGAGACGGTGCTCGACGTCGTGCTCACCGCGGCGTTCTCGGTGCTCGGGCGCTGGAACGAGGAGTACGAGCAGATCGACGAGCGTCGCGCGCGCCGAGTGCTGTCGGAATGGAAGCTCGACCACCTCGCCGAGCGCACGTTCGGCACGCTGTCGGACGGCGAGCAGAAGCGGGTGCAGATCGCGCGCGCGGTGATGACCGACCCCGAGGTGCTGCTGCTCGATGAGCCGACGGCGAGTCTCGACCTCGGCGCACGCGAAGAGCTACTCGGCCTGCTCAGCGGATACGCCCAGGCGCCGACGACGCCGGCGATGATCATGGTGACGCACCACGTCGAGGAGATCCCGGTCGGGTTCACCCACGTGCTGCTGCTGCGGGAGGGCGGGATCGTGGCATCCGGCCCGATCGATGAGACCCTGACGGCGCAGAATCTGTCGGACACGTTCGGGATGCCGATCGCCTTGAGCACCGAGGACGGCCGGTTCGCGGCGCGGGCCACCGCCTGATAGAATCGCTCTTTGGTGCATTCTCCCTATGGGATGCGCCGCAGACTTCCCTCGCACTGGCAAAATCCAGCGCATCACGTAAGGAATCCCATGAAGACTGACATCCACCCCGAGTACAAGGCGGTTGTGTTCCGCGACCTCGGTTCCGGCGACACGTTCCTGACCCGTTCGACGGTCACGAGCGACAAGACGATCGAGCTGGACGGTGAGACCTACCCGGTCATCGACGTCGAGATCTCGTCCGCTTCGCACCCGTTCTACACGGGCAAGCAGCGCATCATGGACTCGGCCGGTCGCGTCGAGAAGTTCAACCAGCGCTTCAAGAACTTCGGCGGCTCGTCCAAGTAAGCTTCCGCACCTCGAAAGCCCCGCTTCGGCGGGGCTTTCGTCGTCTGTGGGGTACCTCAGCGAATGGGCCAGCTGCCGTCGATGCGGTCTTCGGGGTCGAGGCGACCGATGCGGATGAAGTAGTCGGTGAGGCTGTCGGCCTGTGTCCGCGCCCAGCCGATCTGCTGTGCGTGCAACTCGGCGACGGGGCCGTTGAGCTCGTAGCGGCGTGCGAGCGCTTGCGCGACGCGGCCCGCGGCGACGGCATCCGCCATCGCGTCGTGGGCACCCTCGAGCGTGACGGCGTAGTGCGCCGCGACGACCTCGAGCGTGCGCTTGCCCTTGCGGAAGCGGTCGTGCGCCTTGTCGAGCACGAGCGGGTCGATCACCGGCGACGGATCGGTGATCGGCGGGATGCCGTGGCGCAGAGCCTCGTACTTGAGCAGCGAGAAGTCGTACGGTGCGTTGTAGGCGACCACGGGGATGCCGGCATCGAAGAGTTCCTGAAGGGCTGCGACGACTTCACCGACCACGTGCGCGGCGGGGCGGCCATGCTCACGTGCATGTGCCGTCGTGATGCCGTGCACGGCCGTCGCGCCCTCGGGAATCTCGACGCCGGGGTCGGCGAGCCAGCCGCGCGACTGCAGCACGGCACCGCCGGGCCCGAGCAGCCCGACGTGCGCCGTGACGACGCGATCGCGCTCGACGTCGACGCCCGTCGTCTCGAGGTCGAACACGCCGACGGCATCCGCCCATGTCGCGGTGGCGACCGGCGCCGCAGCGGCAGCAGACACCTCCGCCTCGGCGGGCTCGGGGTCGTCCTCCCACAGCGGGAGCGGCTGCCAGTTATCCATGCCTTCGACCGTACGGGGAGCCTCCGACAGTCCCGCGGCGCCACGCTGGCTCACAGCGGCAGACTCGTAGACTCGACGGGTGCCTGTGACCTCCCCGTACGCCGCCCGACTCGCCGCGATGCCGGTGGAACGTCACGAGGTCGAGTTGCCCGGCGGGACGACTGCGTACTGGGTCTACGGCGAGCCGGATGCCCCGGTGACCCTCGTCGCGGTCCATGGCTACCGCGGCGAGCACCACGGGCTCGAGCCTGTCGTCGCGTACCTCGACGGCATCCGCGTCATCTCACCCGACCTTCCCGGTTTCGGTGAGACGCCGCCGCTGCGGGCGGCGGGCGCCGCAGAAGCCGACGGCGCGTACGCCGCACACACGATCGAGGCCTACGCCGACTGGCTCACCGGCTTCGTCACCGCGGTCGCGCCCGGGGCGGTGATCCTGGGGCACTCGTTCGGCTCGATCGTCGTGTCGGCTGCCGTCGCGCGCGGGCTACAGACGCCGCGCGTGGTCCTCGTCAACCCGATTGGCGCGCCGGCGCTCGAGGGGCCGCGGGGCATCCTGACGCGACTTGCCGTCTTCTACTACTGGGCAGGGGCGAAGCTGCCTCGGCGCATCGGCGACGGGCTGCTGCGCAACCGCGTCATCGTGCGCGTCATGAGCATTGCGATGGCCAAGACGAAGGACAAGCAGCTGCTCGCCTTCATCCACGATCAGCACGACACCTACTTCTCGCGGTTCGCCGACCGCGACATCCTGCACGAGGGCTTCGTGACGTCGGTCTCCAACGACGTGCGCCGGTTCGCTCCTGAGATCGCCCAGCCGGTGCTGCTGATCGCCGCCGACAAGGACGACATCACCCCGATCGAAGCCGAGCGGCACCTGCAGACGCTGTTCCCGCACGCCGAACTGGTCGAGATCGCCGGCGTCGGGCACCTCATCCACTACGAGAAGCCGCGCGAAGCGGCCTCCGCCATCACACGCTTTCTTCGGCCTTCCGTCGACGGTACGCGATGACGTTCATGCGGTTGCCGCAGTTGCCGGTGTCGCAGTAGCGCTTCGAGCCGTTCTTCGAGAAGTCGACGTAGACGGCGTCGCAGTCGTCCGCGGCACAGATGCGTACGCGGTCCCACTGGTCTGAGCGGATGATGTCGACGAAGGCCATCGCGGCCTCGACGAGCATGCGGACCGAAAGCGCGGCATCCGGCTCGGTCGCGTGGATGTGCCAGTCGAAGGTGTCGTGGATGACGAGCTGGGGGAGGGCCCGCCCGTCGCGCAGCATCGCGTTGACAAGCGGTACCGCGCCGTCGCGATCGACGTTCCACAACTCGCGCAGGCGCGGCCGATTAGCCCGCACCGCAGCGAGTTCTTCGTCGTCGCGGTGGAAGGTGCCGGTGTAGGCGTACTCGTCGAGATAGGCGTCGAAATCGGCCTGCGTGACGAGACGGTCAGCGGCGTCGGGGCCCGTGACGGGGAGGGTGTTCACGAGGGCCGCGGCGGCCCGCAACGACATCTCCGTGTCATGGATGAAGACCACATTGACTCCTGACGTTTCGGGGCGCTACTGTCACCAGTGTAAACAACGGTCGCTCATGACAGCTCGCTGTCCCGTTTCCCGCGAAGGACCGCCGGTGACGCACACCGCTCCGCTTCAGATCGTCGCCCCCGCAGCACTCGCGCCCGCTGCGGCGGCACCCGCTGCGCCCGCGGGCGCTGCGCCCCGCCATCGCACGGCCGGCATCGTCATGGCGGTGTTCTCGGCACTCGCGTTCTCGTCGAGTGGGCCGCTGGTCAAACCGCTGCTCGAGGCCGGCTGGTCGCTGTCGGCGGCCCTCATCATCCGGATGGGGCTCGCCGGTCTCATCCTTTCGCCCGCGTTGGTGGCAGCCATCCGTCGCGAGCACTCCTTCCTGCGCCGGCACTGGCGGTCGCTCGTGGCGTTCGGGCTCATTCCGGTGGCCGGATGCCAGCTGCTGTTCTTCTCGGCGATGCAGCGGATGCCCGTGGCCGTGGCCCTGCTCATCCAGTACCTCGCGCCTGTGCTGCTCGTCGGGTTCGTGTGGCTGCGCACGCGCCGCGCGCCGTCGCGGCTCGTGATCGTCGGCTCGATCGTCGCGATCGTGGGGCTCGTGCTGGTCGTGGACATCTCGGGGGCGCGCTTCGACTTGCTCGGCACGATCCTCGCGCTCGGCGCCGCCGTCACTGTCTGCGTGTACTTCGTCATGAGCGAGCGCACGGGTGACGACCTGCCGCCACTCGCCTTGGCCTCCGGCGGCCTGCTCGTCGGCGCGCTGGCGATGGGCGTGGTCGCCGTCACCGGTGCGATCGGGTTCGCCGCACCCGCCGTGACGGTGACCTTCCGCGGCATCGACGTGCCGGGCATCCTGCCGATCCTCTGGGTCGGCGGTGTCGCGACGACACTCGGCTACGCGCTGGGCGTCATGGCCGTGCCGCGCATCGGCTCGCGCCTGGCATCGTTCATCGGACTCAGCGAAGTGCTCTGCGCGCTCGGCTTCGCGTGGTTGCTGCTGGGCGAGACCCCCGCGCCGATCCAGTTCTTCGGCGGTGCCGTGCTGCTCGTCGGCGTCGTGCTGGTGCGGATGGATGCCGCGCAGGTCGACGCGGTCAGCGTTCCGATCGAGCCGATTCCAGGATCGGTCGCACCCGATAGCCGATGACCTCGCCCATCACCAGTGAGGTCTCGGTGCGCTCGACGCCATCGATAGCCAGGATGCGGCCGTCCACGTCGAACAGGTGTTGCGTGTCGCGCGCGGCGACGCGCACCAGCAGATCGACCTGACCGCTCAGTCCGTGCGCCTGGATGACCTCGGGGATCTCGGCGAGATCGGCCGTGATGCGCGGAATGTCGGCCTGGCGCACGACGACGCTGATCATCGCCTCGATCGGCAGCCCGAGCGCCGCCGGTGACATCGCGCGCTCGAACGACTGGAACACGCCTGACCTCTCCAGCCGCAGCATGCGCGCCTGGACGGTGTTGCGCGAGAGGCCGAGTCGGTCTGCCAGAGCGACGACGGTCGCACGGTGATCGTCGGCGAGCGCACTGAGCAGCTCGAGATCAATGCGGTCGAGGGACGTCATAGTGACCAACCGTAGCAGTGACACGTGGGTTCAGATGCGCAACATGCTCAAGCGCAGCGCGGATGCTTGAGCGAGGTGCGATGTCGACGTACGCTCAAAGCAGTCGGCGACGAGGCCGGCACCGGAAGCGCTGGAGTCCACAAGACCCCGCCGCGCGACCCGAAGGGATGACGATGATGTACACCCTCACGACCCAGACAGCGCACGGCGCCGACACCGGCGAGGTCTCGCGCCTGCTGACTCCCGATGGCGAGCGCGTCGCGGACCCGGTCTTGGACCTCTGGGCGGCGGACCTCGACGTACAGACGCTGCGCACGCTCTACCGCGACATGGCGATCACTCGGCGCATCGATGCCGAGGGTGTCGCGCTGCAGCGCCAGGGGCAGTTGGGTCTGTGGGCCCCCGCGCAGGGCCAGGAGGCGATCCAGGCCGCCAGCGCCCGCGCCTGCCGCGACGACGACTTCCTCTTCCCGAGCTATCGCGAGCTCGGCGTGCTCGTCGTGCGCGGCGCGCGTCCGGCCGACCTCGTCCTCGGTTGGCGCGGCGAGGTGCACGGCACGTTCGATCCGTACGCGCTGAACGTCGCGACGCCGCAGATCATCATCGGTGCGCAGGCGCTGCACGCAACTGGCTACGCCATGGGCATCCAGCGTGATGGCACCGATCAGGTTGCTGTCGCCTACTTCGGCGACGGGGCGACGAGCCAGGGCGACGTGAACGAGGCGATGGTGTTCGCCTCGTCGTTCGGGGCGCCGGTGGTCTTCGTGTGCTCCAACAATCAATGGGCGATCTCTGAGCCCGTGACGGTGCAGTCGCACTTCCCGATCGCCGGTCGCGCACCGGGCTTCGGCATCCCGAGCATCCGCGTCGACGGCAACGACGCGATCGCGTGCGCCGCCGCGATGCGGTGGGCACTCGACCAGGCGCGCTCGGGCCGCGGCCCCGCCTTCATCGAGGCGGTCACCTACCGGATGGGGCCGCACACCACCTCGGATGACCCGACGCGCTACCGCGACAAGGACGAGGTCGAGCTGTGGCGGGGCCGCGACCCGCTCACGCGCCTCGAAGCGCACCTGCGGCACCTCGGCGCCTTCGACGACGCCTTCGCCACCGAGGTCGCAGCCGCCGGCGACGCGTTCGCCGCGGGCATGCGCGAAGCGGCGCTGACCGCGCGCACGCGTCCGGCGATCGAGGTGCTCGACGATGTGTACGCCGAGCCACACTCGGGCATCGATCGGCAGCGCGAGCGATTCGCCGCGTATCTGTCGGGCTTCGACGGCGAGGAGGCGGCGCGATGACCGCCCTCACGATGAGCAAGGCCCTCACCGCGGGGCTTCGCAGTGCTATGACCCGCGACGACCGCGTCGTCGTGATGGGGGAGGACATCGGCAAGCTAGGCGGGGTGTTCCGCATCACCGACGGGCTGCTCGGCGAGTTCGGCCCGCAGCGCGTGATCGACACACCATTGGCCGAATCGGGCATCGTCGGCACCGCCGTGGGCCTTGCGTACCGCGGCTTCCGGCCCGTGGTCGAGATCCAGTTCGACGGCTTCGTGTACCCCGCGTTCGACCAGATCGTGTGTCAGGTCGCGAAGCTGCACTATCGCACGCGCGGCCAGGTGAAGATGCCGATCACGATCCGCATTCCGTGGGCGGGCGGGGTCGGCGCGGCCGAGCACCACTCCGAATCGCCCGAGGCCTACTTCGTGCACACGGCCGGGCTGCGTGTCGTCGCGGTGTCCAATCCGAAGGATGCCTACACCGTGCTGCAGCAGGCGATCGCGTGCGACGATCCGGTTGTCTTCTTCGAGCCCAAGCGGCTCTACCACCACCGCTTCGACGGGGCCGAGGGCGACATCGACCTGTCGGCGGACATCTCCGACGCCCCGCCCATGGGCCTCGCCCGTGTCGTGCGCGAGGGGACCGATGTCACCCTCGTCACGTACGGCGCGCAAGTGCTGACGGCGCTGGATGCCGCGACAGCGGCCGAGGACGACGGCGTCTCGATCGAGGTGATCGACCTGCGCTCGCTCTCGCCCGTCGACTACCGCACGGTCGCGGCGTCGGTCCGCAAGACCGGGCGCGTCGTGGTCACGCACGAAGCCGGCGGTGAGGCCGGGGTCGGCGCCGAAGTGATCGCGAGCATCACGGAGCAGTGCTTCCACTATCTGGAGGCACCGCCGCTGCGGGTGACCGGCCACGACATCCCGTATCCGCCGGCGAAGCTCGAGAAGCACCACATCCCCGACCTCGACCGGATCCTCGACGCGGTCGACCGTGTGCTCGACCGGCCGAACAGCCTGTCGGAGGTGACGCTGTGATGAGCGAGTTCCTGTTGCCTGACCTGGGCGAGGGGCTGCCCGAAGCCGAGCTCGTGCAGTGGCTCGTGGCCGTCGGTGACGAGGTCACGCTCAACCAGCCGATCGCCGAGGTCGAGACGGCGAAGGCGGTCGTCGAACTGCCCTCGCCGTACGCCGGCACGGTGCGGCAACTGCACGCCGCCGCGGGCGACGTCATCGCGGTCGGCGGAGCGCTCATCGCGATCGATGTCGCGGGGGAGTCCGCGGCCCAGCCCGAACCTGTGGCTGCCCCTGAGGCGGCTGCGGCGGCCGCTGAGCTGCCGGCTGCGGATGCCGCGGCCGTGCCGAACCTCGTCGGCTACGGCGCGCAGCCTCGCGCGGCGGGGCGTCCGCAGCGTCGCGCGCGCCACGGGCACGCCAACTCCGGCGCGGCCGCAGACACCGCTGTGCTCGAAGCCGCACCGCACGACGCGGTGGTCGACACGCCCGACGAAGTGCGGCACGAGCGACCGCGGTCGACGCCGCCGGTGCGCCAGCTCGCGAAGCGGCTCGGGGTTGACCTCGCCCTCGTCGAGGCATCCGGCGTCACAGGCGTGATCGGCCGCGACGACGTCGAGCGCTTCGCGGCGCAGCTCTCCAGCGCCACCACGACGGCGCCGGCAGTGGCGCCCACAGTCGCGACGCCGCCCGACGAGCGCGAGACACGCACGCCGATCCGCGGCGTGCGCAAGGCGACGGCCGCGGCGATGGTGCGCAGCGCATTCTCGGCACCGCACGTGACGTGCTTCCTCGACGTCGATGTCACCGAGACGATGCGCCTGATCGCCACGTTGCGGGCCGATCCCCGTCTGCAGGATCACCGCATCGGCCTGCTCGCGGTCGTGGCGAAAGCCGTGTGCCTCGCGCTGCGGGCGGAACCCGTGCTCAACTCGAGTTGGGACGAGGATGCTGGGGAGATCGTCGCGCACCACTATGTCAGCCTCGGGATCGCCGCGGCGACCGAGCGAGGGCTGCTCGTCCCGCACATCTCCGACGCTGACGCACTCAGCCTGCCCGAACTGGCCGAGGCGATCCGCGAGCTGACGAGCACGGTGCGCTCGGGCCGCGCCACGCCCGCGTCGCTGTCTGACGGGACGTTCTCGATCACGAACTTCGGCGTCTTCGGCGTCGATGCCGGCACCCCCATCCTCAATCCGCCCGAAGCGGGCATCCTCGGACTCGGCACCGTGCGGCGCCGTCCGTGGGAGTTCGAGGGCGACATCGCGCTGCGCGAGGTCGTCACGCTGAGCCTGTCGTTCGATCACCGTGTCGTCGACGGCGAGCAGGGCGGCCGATTCCTCGCGACGGTCGGCGACATGCTGCGTGAGCCGGCGCGCGCGCTGCTGCTGGTGTGAGGCGCTGCCCGTCGGGGCACCGGTCAGCGCGCGGTCAGCGCGGCGTAGGCCATGTCGGCGAGGATGTCGTGCACCGTGTCGGCGTGCACGGGGGTGGCGGGTGCGAGCGCACGCACCGAGTACGGCGTCGAGTTGAGCAGTCCGAAGCCCGCATGCGCGCGCACCCGCAGGTCTTCGCGTGGGCGATCGGGGTGCAGGCGGGAGAGCACGCCCACCCACAGGTCGACATACTCGCGCTGCAGGCGGCGGACGCGATGCCGATCCTCATCACCGAGCTGTGCGAGCTCGCCGTCCTGCACGCGGATGACATCGGCATCGGCCAACGCGAACTCGGCATGGAAATCGATGAGCTCACGCAACTGCGCCGCGGGGTCGTGAGTGGTGGCGGTCACCCGCTGGCCACCGGCGAGCAGATCGTCGCTGGCGCGCAGCAGAATCGCACCGAGCAGGGCCCGTTTGCTCGCGAAGTGGCGGTAGACGGCAGGCCCCGTGATGCCAACGGCGGCTCCGAGATCCTCGAGGCTCACGCCGTCGAACCCGTGCGCCGCGAACAGCCGCGCCGCGGCGCGCAGCAGCGCGTCGTGCCGCTCGGCCTTGGCGCGACCGCGCACGGTGGACGTCATTGCCATTCCAGTTAATCCTCGCTAACCTGGAGACACTCGGTTAGGGAACACTAACCCGACGGCGCGCATGCGAGCCAGCGTCGGATGGGTGCTGTGACCGGATCGTGACCGCAACCGCATCGAAGGGGATGCCATGGGCGTGCTGGACCTGTCCGCGTACGAGTTGACGGACGAACACCGGGAACTGGCATCCTTCGTCCGTGCCTTCGCCGACGAGCGCGTGGCGCCGCAGGCCTACGAAGCCGACCGCACGAAGACCCTGCCGCTGGACATCGTCGCCGAGATGGGCGAGATGGGCCTGTTCGGCCTGCCGTTCCCGGAGGATTACGGCGGTCAGGGCGGCGACTACGTCGCGCTGGGGCTTGCGATCGAGGCTCTCGGCCGCGTCGATCAGTCGATCGCCATCACGCTCGAGGCCGGAGTGAGCCTCGGCGCGATGCCGGTGTTCCGGTTCGGCACAGACGAGCAACGCGCGCAGCTGCTGCCCGACCTGCTGGCAGGACGTGCCCTCGCCGGCTTCGGTCTCACCGAACCGGAAGCGGGGTCGGATGCCGGTGGCACCCGCACGACGGCGCGCCGCGACGGCGACGACTGGGTCATCAACGGCGCGAAGCAGTTCATCACGAACTCAGGCACGGCGATCACACGATTCGTGACCGTGACCGCCGTGACGGGGGAGCGGGACGGTCGCAAGGAAATCTCCACGATCATCGTGCCCGCCGGCACGCCGGGCTTCACGGTGGGCCCCGCGTACGACAAAGTCGGCTGGCACGCGTCCGACACCCACCCGCTGACCTTCACGGATGCCCGGGTTCCCGCGGCGAACCTGCTGGGCGAGCGTGGACGCGGGTACGCGAACTTCCTCAGCATCCTCGACGAGGGGCGGGTCGCGATCGCGGCGCTGTCGACGGGCGCCGCGGAGGGATGCCTGGAAGCGGCCGTCGACTATGCACAGACCCGCCAGGTGTTCGGCAACCGGCTCGGGTCGCGGCAGGCGATCCAATTCATGCTCGCGCGTATGCAGCTGCGCGTCCACAATGCGCGGCTCGCGTGGCTGCACGCCGCACGACTGCACGACGCGGGGCAGCCGTTCGGCACGGCGGCGTCGATCGCGAAGCTGACGGCATCGGATGCCGCGATGGACAACGCACGCGATGCGACGCAGATCTTCGGCGGCAACGGCTTCATGAACGAGTACCCGGTCGCGCGGCACTATCGCGACGCGAAGATCCTGGAGATCGGTGAGGGCACGACGGAAGTGCAGCTGCTCGTCATCGCACGTGCGCTGGGCCTGGCGGGATAGCGTGGGGTCATGACAGAGATCGTCGAGCGGGGCCTCTACGTCGAGGAGTTCGAGGTCGGTGCGCGCTACGTGCACCGACCGGGTCGCACCGTGACCGAGGCCGACAACGTCGTGTTCTCGGCGCTCACGATGAACACCCAGGCGCTGCACCTCGATGCCGCGTTCTCGGCGTCGCAGCCGTTCGGCCAGCGGCTGATGAACTCGATGTGGACGCTCGCGACGATGGTCGGCGCGTCGGTGCAGCAGCTCACGCAGGGAACGCTCGTCGCGCAGCTCGGGCTATCGGACATCACCTTCCCGCACCCGCTGTTCCACGGCGACACGCTCTACACCGAGACCACGATCGAGTCGGTGCGGCCTTCGAACTCGCGCCCCGGGCAGGGCATCGTGACGATGCGCCACACCGGTCGCAATCAGGACGGCGAGATCGTCGCCCACGCCACGCGCGCGCTACTGATGTGGTGCGCGCCGAAGGAGCAATCGTGAGCTTTGACCTCGGGCCCGCGCTGCTGTTCTGCCCCGCCGACCGGCCCGACCGTTACGCCACCGCGCTGCAGCGAGCGGATGCCGTCATCCTCGACCTCGAGGACGCCGTCGCGCCCTCCCGGCGCGCCGCGGCGCGCGGTGCGCTGATCGACGCGGAACTCGACCCGGCCCGCGTGATCGTGCGCGTCAACCCCGTCGGCACGCCCGATTTCGAAGCCGACCTGGCGACGCTGTCGCAGACCGACCTGCGGCTCGTGATGGTCGCCAAGGCCGA
Source organism: Microbacterium sp. 70-16 (assembly GCF_001898315.1). Classification (GTDB taxonomy): domain Bacteria; phylum Actinomycetota; class Actinomycetes; order Actinomycetales; family Microbacteriaceae; genus Microbacterium. The sequence goes on from NZ_MKTQ01000014.1 coordinate 238,921, forward strand.
ATCGCCGAAGCGCATCGCCCGCATCGATCCGCGCTTCTCCGTCATCGCGCTGTGTGAGACGGCGCGCGGCGTCGTCGCGTGCGAGAAGATCGCCGCGCTGGACAACGTCACCGCCCTCATGTGGGGCGCCGATGACCTCGTCGCCTCGCTCGGCGGTACCGCGAGCCGCCGTCCCGGGGCGGGTGCGGGCTACCGCGATGTCGCCCGATACGCCCGCGCACGCGTGCTGCTCGCGGCGGGCGCTCGGCGCATCGCCGCGATCGACGCCGTGCACCTCGACATCGCCGACGAGCGCGGCCTGCGCGCCGAGGCCGAGGATGCTGCGGCGAGCGGCTTCGCGGCATCCGCCTGCATCCACCCGCGTCAGGTCGAGACGATCCGCGCGGCGTACCGACCCGATGATGAGACGGTGCGCTGGGCGCGCGGAGTGCTGGCTGCCGCCGAGAGCGAGGGCGGCGTCTTCGCGTTCGAGGGTCGGATGATCGACGAGCCGCTGCTGCGCCAGGCGCGCACGGCGCTCGCGCGCGCTGCGCGCTGAGCCGGCGGGGTCAGCCGATCGGGACGGCGGCGTAGGAGAGCACGCCGATGCGGTCGCGTTCGACGAGGAACGTGTGCGTCGAGGCGTTCGCGAGTCGTTCCCCCGGACGCGGCAAGGTGTCACCGCTCGCGTGCCGCAGCAACTGCCCGATGAGGGCACCGTGCGAGACCGCGATCACCGGGACATCCTGCGGGGCGTGCAGACGCCGGGCGTCCCGCACGACACGGCGGGCGGCGCCCAGCGCACGCGTGCGCAGGTGCTCGGGCGTCTCGGCGCCCTCGACGATCACGCGGTCCCAGTCGCCGAAGCGCTCGTGGTACTCGGTGATGGTGAGTCCCTCCGCGATGCCGTAGGCGCGCTCACGCAGCTGCGGATACGTGCGCTGCAGCTCGACGCCGAGCGCGCCGGCGATGATCTCCGCGGTCTCGCGTGCCCGTGCCAGGTCGCTGGCGACCACGACGGGGCGGACGCCGGCGAACTGCGCGGCGAGCGTCGCGGCGGTCTCTTGCGCTTGGGCACGGCCCGTGTCGTTGAGCGGGATGTCGGTGGACCCCTGAATGCGGTGGGCCGCGTTCCAGTCGGTCTCGCCGTGTCGTACAAGCAGGAGGGTCGTCACGCTACGAGCCTACGCGGCCGCGAGAGGCCCGCCGCCCGGGTCAGACCAGCGCGGGTCAGGCCAGACCGGGCAGCACCGTGGCGAAGTGCTGCAGCACCTCGGTCGTGCCGGCATCGATCTTGACCGTCGCACGCGCATCACCGCGCGTCTCACCACGGTTGACGATCACGACCGGAAGGCGGCGCCGCCGGGCACGCTCGAGCAAGCGGATGCCGGAGTTGACGACGAGCGACGAGCCGGCGATCACGAGCGCATCGCTTGCCCCGAGCAGCTGCTCGGCCTCGCGGAACTTCGTCATCGGGATGTACTCGCCGAAGAACACGACGTCGGGCTTGAGCATGCCGCCGCAGACGCTGCACGCGGGGATCACGAAGGCATCGCTCGAGGCGGGCAGCACGTCGCCGTCGGGGCCGAGCTCGACGGCATCCGGCACCGTGAGCCACGGGTTGTCGCGCTCAACACGCTCGGCGAGGTCGCGCCGATCGAAGACCTGCCCGCAGTGCGTGCACAGCACGCGCCGCATCGTGCCGTGCAGTTCGACGACGCGGCGGCTGCCCGCGCGCACATGCAGCCCGTCGACGTTCTGCGTCACGACGCCCGTCGCGATGCCGTCCCGCTCGAGGGCCGCGAGCGCTTCGTGGCCACCGTTCGGCTGCGCGGCGGCGAAGGCCCGCCAGCCGAGGTGGCTGCCCACCCAGTAGCGGCGGCGCGCCGCTTCGCTGCCGAGGAACTGCTGCACCGTCATGGGCGTGCGCACGGGGGCACCCTTGCCGCGGTAGTCGGGGATGCCCGAATCTGTCGACATCCCGGCGCCAGTCAGCACCGCGATGCGGCGCCCCGCGAGTGCCTCCACGGCGTGCCCGATCGAGGTCGCGGTCTGCGCATCGAACTCCAGCACCGTGGTCATGGCACCCCCTCGCGCCTGCAGACTACGCCCGTTGGTTTTCCGGGATGTTACAAGCGCCCCGCGAAGTGCGATGACGGCCCGTGACACGATGGATCGATGCAGACGCCCGCCGGATCCGACGCACGCCTCGTGCGCATCGACGACCCCGCCGATCCGCGCCTCGCGGACTACCGTGACCTCACCGATGTCGCGCTGCGTCGGCGCACCGAGCCGGCGCAAGGGCTCTACATCGCCGAGTCGGCGAAGGTCATCGCGCGGGCCGTGGCCGCGGGCCACCGCCCGCGGTCGGTTCTCGTGCAGGAGAAGTGGCTCGCGGATGCAGAGGCGCTCACGGAGGATGCCCCGATCTACATCGTGACGGATGCCGTCGCCGAGCAGCTCACCGGCTATGTCGTGCACCGCGGGGCTCTCGCCGCGATGCAACGGCCGGTGCTGCGGTCGGTCGCCGATACGGTCGCGGGCGCGCGGCTCGTGCTGGTGCTCGAGGACATCGTCGACCACACCAACGTCGGTGCGGCGTTCCGCGCAGCGGCGGGACTCGGGGCGGATGCCGTGCTCGTGACGCCGCGCTGCGCAGATCCGCTGTACCGCCGCAGCGTGCGGGTGAGCATGGGTACGGTCTTCCAGGTGCCGTGGACGCGGCTGCCGGAAGACGCGGACGGCAGCTGGACGTCCGCGCGCGAAGCGCTGCGCGAAGCGGGGCTGCACGTGGCGGCGCTCGCGTTGGCCGATGACGCGGTGCCGCTCGACGTGTTCGCCGCGGCCCGACCCGCGCAGGTCGCGCTCGTGCTCGGCGCGGAAGGGGACGGCCTGTCGGCGCGCGCGCTGGCATCCGCCGACACCATCGTCACGATCCCGATGGCCGGGGGAGTGGACTCGCTCAACGTCGCGTCGGCCGCCGCCGTCGCGATGTGGGCGCTGCGCTGACTTCAGGCCGGCTGGCGCTCAGACGGGCTGACCGGGGCCCGCTGTGCGGTCCCTCGCGGGTGCCTCGGTGACCACGGGCAGCGCATCGGGCCGCTTCGCGGTGACGTGGTCGCCGGAGGACTGGTGCCGCAGACGCCGCAGCACCCACGGCACGAGGTGGGCGCGCGCCCACGTGAGGTCGCCGATCCGGGCCTCGCGCCACGTGAGCGTCGGCAGCGGGTCGGGCTGCATCGGCTGCAGATCGTTCGGGACGTTGAGGGCGCGCAGCACCATGCGGGCGACCTCGTGGTGGCCGAGCGCGTTGTAGTGCAGGCGGTCGTCGTCGAAGAAGCGCGGGTCCTGCACCTCTTTGAGGGCCCACTGATCGGCGACGATACAGTCATAGCGGTCGGCGATCGCGCGGATGTTCTCGTTGTAGATCGCGACGCGGCCGCGGATGCCGCGGAAGACGGGCGTGAAGTCGGTGTCGATGCCCGTGAACACGACGACCGTCGCACCCTGCGAGCCGAGGCGTGCGACGGCATCCTCGAACTGCGCCGCGACGGCGTCGGGGTCGCCACCCGGGCGGATCACGTCGTTGCCGCCCGCCGAGAACGTGATGAGGTCGGGGTTGAGCGCGAGGGCAGGCTCGACCTGGTCGGCCACGATCTGGCCGATAAGCTTGCCGCGCACCGCGAGGTTCGCGTACGCGAAGTCGTCCACCTGTGCGCCGAGGACCTCCGCGACGCGGTCGGCCCACCCACGGTGGCCGTCCTCGGTGCCCGGGATCGGGTCGCCGATTCCCTCCGTGAACGAATCGCCGATCGACACCATGCGACGCCACGGGTGCGCGCTCTCGTTCGGGACGTACGGCGAGCGGTGCTCGTCCGGGGTGGACTCGTTCTTGCGCATGGCATCCTCCTGACGTGTGACCCTCACCGAGGCTACCGGGCTGGGCGGACATGTCGGCGGGGTCGTTTAGGGTGGTCAGTCGTGAACGAGGAACAGGACGGTGAGTTGCAGGAGCATTTCGGCAGCTTCGCCGCCGAGCACCTGTCGCCCTCGTTCCCGCAGCGGGCGCCGTGGGGAACCGCGCAGAACCTGCGTGCGTGGCAGGCCGAAGCACTCGAGGCGTACTTCGGTGCCGACGGGCCGGACGGCGAGGGCAAGGGCCCCCGGGACTTCCTCGCGGCGGCGACCCCGGGCGCCGGCAAGACGACGTTCGCGCTCCGCCTCGCCTCCGAATTGCTGCGCCGTGGCGTCGTCGAGCGCATCGTCGTCGTCGCGCCGACCGAACACCTGAAGACGCAGTGGGCGGATGCCGCGGCACGCGTCGGCATCCGGCTCGATCCGCGGTTCAGCAACCGGCAGCACACGCACGCCCGGCAGTACCACGGCGTCGCTGTCACGTATGCGCAGGTCGCGGTCAAGGCATCCGTGCACCGTCGCCTGGTCGAGGAGAAGCGCACGCTCGTGATCCTCGATGAGGTGCACCACGGTGGCGACGCGCTGAGCTGGGGTGACGCCCTGCGCGAGTCGTACGGCCGCGCGACGCGGCGGCTGCTGCTGAGCGGCACGCCGTTCCGCAGCGACACCGCTCCGATCCCGTTCGTCGAGTACCACCCGAACGAGAAGGGCATTCGCCTCTCCCGCACGGACTACGACTACGGGTACGGGCGTGCTCTCGCCGACGGTGTCGTGCGGCCCGTGCTGTTCCTCGTGTACGCCGGCAAGATGCGCTGGCGCACGAAGGCCGGCGACGAGTACGAAGCGCACCTCGGTCAGGACAACACGAAGGACATCACGGCGCAGGCGTGGCGCACCGCCCTCGACCCCGAGGGAGACTGGATCCCCGCTGTGCTGCGCAGCGCCGACCGCCGACTCACCGAGGTGCGTCAGGATGTGCCGGATGCCGGGGGCCTCGTCATCGCGACCGATCAGACGGCGGCGCGCGCGTACGCCGCGATCCTGCGCGAGATCACCGGAGAGATGCCCGCGGTCGTGCTGTCGGACGACAAGGCCGCGTCGGGGCGGATCGAGACGTTCGCCCAGTCGACGACCCGGTGGATGGTGGCCGTCCGCATGGTGTCCGAGGGCGTCGACGTGCCGCGCCTCGCCGTCGGGGTGTATGCGACGAGCGCGTCGACGCCGCTGTTCTTCGCACAGGCGATCGGCCGCTTCGTGCGCGCGCGGCGGCGCGGTGAAGCGGCATCCGTCTTCTTGCCCAACGTGCCCGTGCTGCTGGGACTCGCCGGTGAGATGGAGCGCCAGCGCGATCACGCCCTCGACCGTGAGAGCGGCGACGACGACGGCTTGGAAGACACGTTGCTCGCCGAAGCCGAGCGTGAAGAGAAGGCCTCCGACGAGCTCGAGCAGGAGTTCTCGTACCAGGCCCTCGGCTCGGTCGCGCACTTCGACCGGGTACTGTTCGACGGCCGCGAATTCGGTCAGCTGGCGGTACCGGGCACGCCCGAAGAGGAGGAGTTCCTGGGGCTGCCGGGACTGCTTGAACCCGAGCACGTGCACGAGCTGCTCATGCAGCGCCAGGCGCGGCAGAGTCGGCACCGGCGGGTGCGCGAAGCGCGCGAGGGCGTCGGTGACGCTGTTGTAGGGGCGGCGGGCCTGGGATCGCCGGCGTCGGGCGCGCCGGAGGCCGGGGGAGTCGACCCAGGCCTGCCGCCCGCGCTGCACCGCACCCTGCGCGAGCAGCGTCAGCTGCTGAACAGCCTCGTCGGGCTTTACGCGCGACAGAGCGGTGAGCCGCACGGCTCCGTGCACGCCGATCTGCGCCGCATCTGCGGAGGCCCCGAAGTCGCGCGCGCGACCGTCGCGCAACTGCAGGCGCGCATCGAGGTGCTCCGCCGCCGCGTGCACTCCTGAGGCGCCGCCGCGCGGCGTACACTCGCGGCCATGCGGCACGCGTACGCCTTCACGTCGCGGTGGCACATCGCCGCGACGCGCGAGCAGTGCTGGGCGGGGTTGGCGGATGCCCTGCACACCGGGCCGATCTCGTGGTGGCCAGCCGTGCGGGTTGCCACGGCGCCCGCAGAGATCACGCCGGGCGCGGTGGTGGTGCTCGAGGTGCGCAGCCCCCTCGGCTACCGCCTGCGCGTGCGGCTGACCATCGTCGCTGTCGATCCGCCGACGCGGCTCGAGGCGACCAGTTCGGGTGATCTCGCAGGCATTGGCATCCTCACCCTCACCGACGTCCCCGGCGCCACGACGCTCACCTGGACGTGGCAGGTCGAAGTCCGCCGCCGTTGGATGCGCGCCACCGGCGCCGTGCTGCGTCCCGCGTTCGCAGCCGCCCACCGGGCTGTCATGCGCCGCGGCGAGCAGGGCTTCGCGGCATACGTCGCGGCGGCCGCACCGGCGTAGCCGAGGCATCCGGCAGACGCCTGTTCGGATGCCCGAAATGCTGGCAATCCCGCGCTTTCGGCCGGCGCAGCGGTGGGCCGTGGGTAACGTGTCTGCGTACTGAGGAGGCACGGTGGAGCAGACCGCCATGAACGAACCGACGGCCGCCGACCGGCGTCGCTGGGCACGCTATCTCGTCGAGGAGCGTGCCGAGGCGCGGGTCTATCGCGAGCTGGCGGGTCGCCGCGACGGCGAAGAGCGCGATATCCTGCTCGCCCTCGCCGAGGCCGAAGGGCGGCACGAGGCGCACTGGCTCGACCTGCTCGGCGCCGAGCCGCAGCGCCTGCCGGCGCCGAGCGTCGGCTCGCGCGCGCTCGGCTGGATGGCCCGCCGCTTCGGGTCGATCTTCGTACTCGCCCTCGCCCAGAACGCCGAAGGTCGCTCACCCTACGCGGACGATCCGCATGCGACCGCCCAGATGGCCGCCGACGAGCGCGTGCACCGCGAAGTCGTGCGCGGACTCGCCGCGCGGGGGCGCCGGCGCCTGTCGGGCACCTTCCGCGCGGCCGTCTTCGGCGCGAACGACGGACTGGTGTCGAACCTCGCGCTCGTGATGGGCATCGGCGCGACCGGTGTCGCCCCGCAGTTCGTGCTGTTCAGCGGCATCGCGGGGTTGCTCGCCGGCGCACTGTCGATGGGGGCGGGGGAGTACGTTTCGGTGCGCTCACAGCGCGAACTGCTGGATGCCACCGAGCCGAGCGACTACGCCGATGCGGTGCTACCCGACCTTGACCTCAATGCCAACGAACTCGCGCTCGTCTACCGCACGCGTGGCATGAGCGAGGCGGATGCCGCGGTGCGGGCTCGCCGCGTCATCGAGGCATCCCATCGGTCTGAACCCGCCCCGATCACGGGGCCGATCGAGGCGAGCGGCGCCGACCACGAGGTCGTGGGCAGCGCCGTCGGTGCGGCGACGTCGAGCTTCCTGTTCTTCGCGTCGGGCGCGATCATTCCCGTGCTGCCGTGGATCTTCGGGCTCAGCGGCATCGCCGCGGTCGTAGTCGCGCTCACGCTCGTCGGCCTCGCGCTGCTCGCGACCGGGGCGATGGTCGGACTGCTCTCGGGTGCGCCGCCGCTGCGCCGGGGACTGCGCCAGCTCGCGATCGGCTTCGGCGCGGCCGCGGTGACCTACGTGCTCGGGCTGCTGTTCCAGGTGTGAGCGGCGACGCCGCACGCCCGGGCCACGATTCCTTCTTCCGCGCCGGACGTGGTAATGTCGATCCTCGGTTGCGAAAGCACCGAAACCACTCTGCGCGGGTGGCGGAATAGGTAGACGCGCTAGCTTGAGGTGCTAGTGCCCGTATAGGGCGTGGGGGTTCAAGTCCCCCCTCGCGCACAGAGCGAAAACAGCCCCTCACCAGGGATCTCATGATCCGGGTGAGGGGCTCTTCGATTGCTATGGGGTGAGATGTCGGGCAATCACCCTCGTTCGCCCCATCGCTGGTTCAGATTCCGGCGAGGCGGCCCGCGGCCTGTTCTGCGGCGGCCTCCTTGGCAAGTTACCTTGTGGCAAGTAAACTTGTGACATGGAGTCGGACCCGATCATCCTGGACAGTGCCCACCGGCACGGTGTCTCGAATGCGGCGATGCTCCATGCGCTCCGTTTCCCTGTCCGGCACTTCGTGCAACACGATGCGATGACCATGTTCATCGGCCCCGACGAGACCGGCACCCTGGTCGAAGTCGGTGTCATTGAATGGCACGGTGTGGTCGCCATCGCCCACGCGATGCGTCCGGCCCGACCCAAGTATCTGAGGTGAACATCATGGCTCCACGCTCTATCGACGACATCAAGGCCCGCGCCGACGAGTTCGCGGACGCGTTCGAGAACTACGACCCCCAACCCGGCGACCAGGACGCCCCGGTCCCGCCTGCGATGGCAGTCAAGCTCGCGGCCTGGCGGCGCGACACTGCCGAACGCGAGCTCGCAGACGCCGTGCGCGCGGCCCGGGAGCAGCGGCTGTCGTGGCGGGAGGTTGGTGAGGCAATCGGCACCAGCGGGGAGGCTGCGCGCCAGCGATACAGTGCGTCCGCGTAGCCACGGGACACCGCTGCCGCTCTCGGCGGGTTTTGGAACGCCGGGGAGGGGGTCCGTATTAGCGGGTACACGAGACCGCGGATCGAGTCGCTCGAGTTCCGGGACGATGAGGGCAACATCATCGACTACGGCAACCGTTGGGCGAGCCGTGGGGGCACTCCGCCCGAAGACAGCTACTCAGTGGACGACCACCCGGAACGCTTCGCTCCGCTGCATGCGGTCGCGGCAGCGCTCATCGACTATCTCGTCGGCCACTACGACGTCGAAGTCGACGAAGGGCATCACGTCATGGCCGACGTGCTGCACGCGCCGACCGCCGAGGAGACTGTGCGCGCGGTGCGACTCACGCCGCGCAGTGATGTGTGCGCTCCGCTCGTGTTCATGCTGACGAGCTATCCCGCTCTGCGGGTGCACGCCGGAGCGTTTTTCACGGAGTTCTATCCGTCGTGCGGTTGCAACGCCTGCGATGAGCGATGGGACGATGTCGCAGACGAACTTGAATGGCAGGTGTTCGCGATCGTCGGCGGTGGCTTCGGCGAAGAGGTGAGCGAACCCCGGCGCGCGAAGTGGAGCTACGACCGAGGTCGCGGCCTCGTGCAGGGCATGGGGCAGACCGTCTCCTACCGCCTTCGGGCGCTCGACGGCGGTAGCCAGCGGAGCGGCCAGTCGCGCGCCGAAGACGTGCCACCCGAGGTACTTGCGCGCGCCCGCGCCACACTCGATTCGGTGGCCGCAGCGAGCGCCGAGGGAAACTGGCTGCCCTGGCCGGCCACACCGCTCGGTCGCTGACCAACGCCCGCGAGGCCGCGCACGGTCAGAACGGCGGGGTATCGGGCAGGAGTGGGTTCCGCTCGAAGCCGTCGCAAGAACTCCTGCGCGGCTCGTGTTTCCTCCCGCGCGGGCGCGGTCGTTCCGAAGCCTGTGGGTGAGATCAGCTGAACCGTGCCGTCTTTCCGGCGCCGGTAGCGGAAGCGTGACTTCTCCTTGAACTGATTCTCGGCGGAGCAGAACGGATGCAGATTGCCGATCTCGGTCGGGCCGCGGGTGGATCCGTGGAACGCGTCCCAGTGGTCGACGTCGGTGTCGGCTGCGGGATGTCGGCATCCATCGCGGGTGCAGGTGCCGTGGACCAGCAGCAGCCACTCGCGCTGCTGGCGGGTCGCGGCACGAAAGCGGCGATCCATGTCGAGCGCGACGCCCGTCACGGGATCGGTGACGACACGCGTGAACTTCCCGGCTTCGAGCAGCATCCGCACCGCCGTCACTCTGTCGACGGGCTCGCCGGTATCCAACCTCGGGCACTCGTTCAGGTCGGGCGCGCCGTCAGGCACCGGCAAGTCACGTCGCACCGAGGCCTGTGCGGCGGGGGAGAGCACATCCAAAGGGACAGTGGCGAACACTTTGACCTTGGCCGCAGTTGGTGTACCGGTACCACGAAGCCATGCCGTCGCGATGTCCGCGCGAATCTGGTCGCGCGTCCGACCCGCGCGGTCCCGGCGGGACGTGTGCTTCGCCGTCGACGTCAGGCGACGGAAGATCGCGCGTGCCTCGGCGGCATCCGTCAGCAGATGCACCCAGGCCATGCCGGCCTGCTCAGGCTGCAGGCAGACCGTACGCTTCTCGCGTGCCCGCGCGTGCTCAGTGGCGGGATCGCTGGGCGCGAGGCGCTCGGCCAGCCGCCGGGCCCTCGAGCGGAATGCGCCCGACGTGAGCTCACCGGCGATGGCGGCGAGCTTCGCATCGAAGGCGGCAACTGCCTTCACCGAATCCGCGGTGAATCGGGGCAGGAGATCGATGGCTGACTCGACCTGGGCGAGGGTCGCGAGACCTTCCCGCGCGCATTCCCAAAGCTGAGGCAGTCGTGCGGATGCCTCATCGGCGAGGAACACGAGGTTGCGTACGGCGTTCTCGGAGAGCTGGAATCGCGCCGCCGCCTCCATGACCGCACAGCGCTCCGCCGTCGCTACAGGGTCGTCATCGTTCGGGAGAGCATAGATATGCGGGGCTCGGCGTGCGAACCCGATCGCGTCAGCAAGGGCGACCGCCCGTTGCGCCGCCTCACGGTTCAGAACGTACTGAGAGCGCGTGACCGCACCGAAGAGCAGACCGAGAGCGGCCGTCAGGAGCGTCATCTCAGCGAAGTCTTAGAGCTGGCACCGGTAGCGTGGACAGCATGACCGACGGCTCTGTGACCGACGCCCTCCCCGAAGTCGTGCGTGTCGCCCGCGACCTGATCCGCTTCGATACGACGAACTACGGCGAGGGCCGCGCGCACGGCGAGCGCGAAGCCGCCGAGTACGTCGGTGCGTACCTGCAGGCACTCGGGCTCACACCGGAGTACTACGAGCCCATCCCGCGCCGCACCAACGTGATGGCGCGGGTCCCGGGACGCAACAAGAGCAAGCCCGCACTCGTCGTGCACGGCCACCTCGATGTCGTCCCGGCTGTGGCGGACGACTGGAGCGTTGACCCCTTCGCCGGCGAGATCCGCGACGGCATGCTTTGGGGGCGCGGAGCCGTCGACATGAAGGACATGGATGCCATGATCCTGACCTCCGTCGCCGACCTGCTGCGCGCGGGGGAGCAGCCCGAGCGCGACCTCGTCCTCGCGTTCTTCGCCGACGAGGAGAACGGCGGCGTCGAGGGTTCGCAGCTGGTCGTGCGCGACCGGCCGGAGTGGTTCGCCGGAGCCACCGAAGCGATCAGCGAAGTCGGCGGCTACTCGATCGGCGTGGGCGAGCGCCGCGCGTACCTGCTACAGGTGGGCGAAAAGGCCCTCATCTGGCTGCGCCTGCGCGCCCGCGGGACGGCCGGTCACGGCAGCCGTTTCCACCCCGACAACGCCGTCACGCGGCTCGCCGAGGCTGTGTCGGCTCTGGGCCGCAGCGCCTGGCCGCTCGAGCTGACGGAGACGACGCGGCAGACCGTCGAGGGGCTCGCAGCACTGTGCGGGGTGGATGCCTCTGACCCTGACGCCGTCGCGGCGGAGACCGGCCCGGCATCCGGGTTCCTGCGGTCGACCTTCCGCACCACGACCAACCCCACGGGCCTGACCGCCGGCTACAAGCACAACGTGATCCCGGACGCGGCCGTCGCGACGATCGACGTGCGCACCCTGCCCGGGCAGGAAGACCGCGTGCTCGCGGAGATCCAGCGCATCGTCGGCGATGACGTCGTCGTCGAGATCAGCCACCGCGACATCGGCCTGGAGGTGCCCTTCGCCGGCGAACTGGTCGAAGCCATGGTCGGTGCACTCGACCGGCACGACCCCGGAGTGCCCGTCGTGCCGTACCTGATGGGCGGCGGCACCGACAACAAGGCCCTCGCCGAGCTGGGAATTGCCGGATACGGCTTCGCTCCGTTGCGCCTGCCGGCAGACCTGGACTTCACCGGTATGTTCCATGGAGTCGACGAGCGTGTTCCGCTCGACGCCCTCGTCTTCGGGCAGCGCGTACTGACCGATCTGCTCCGCACCTACTGACCCGCCGCTGGAAAGGCCCCCATGCTGTTCGACGCGATCATCCTCGGCATCGTGCAGGGACTCACCGAGTTCCTGCCGATCTCTTCGAGCGCGCACCTGCGCATCGTCGGCGAGTTCCTGCCCTCCGCAGTGGACCCCGGGGCGACCTTCACCGCGATCACCCAGATCGGCACCGAACTGGCGGTGCTCGTCTACTTCTGGAAGCGGATCGTCCGCATCATCGGGCGCTGGTTCCGCTCCCTGACCGGCTCGGTGCCGCGCAACGACCCCGACGCCCGGATGGGCTGGATCGTCATCATCGGAACGATCCCGATCGGCATCCTGGGTTTCCTCTTCCAGGACGTCATCCGCGACACGTTCCGAAACCTCTGGCTCGTCGCCATCGTGCTGATCGGGTTCGGCCTCATCCTCGGCGCAGCGGATGCCCTCGGACGCCGCACGCGCAACGAGGAAGACCTCACGTACCGCCACGGCCTCGCGCTCGGGCTCGCGCAGTCCCTGGCCCTCATCCCGGGCGTCTCCCGCTCCGGCGCCACGACGACGATGGGTCTCGCCCTCGGCTACACGCGTCCCGCAGCGGCCGAGGTAGCGTTCCTGCTCGCCGTGCCCGCGGTCTTCGGCAGCGGCGTCTACGAGCTGTACCACGCCATCTCGAACCCCGGCGAGGCGGTCTTCACGGGTGTCGAGACCGCCGTCGCGACGGGCATCGCCTTCGTCGTGGGCCTCGCCGTGATCGCGTTCCTGATGCAGTACCTCAAGCGCGGCAGCTTCCTGCCGTTCGTGATCTACCGCGTCGTCCTCGGCATCGTGCTCATCATCCTGCTGAGCCTGGGCGTGCTGCAGGCGTACTGACGCCGCCAGCGGCTACTGACGGCGCGGGCTGTCGGGACCCTTCGAACCGGGGCCCTCGCCGCCGCGGCGGAGGTACCGCTCGAACTCCTGCGCGATCGCGTCGCCCGACGCTTCGGGGGAGTCCCACGTGTCGCGGGTCTGCTCGAGCTGGTGGATGTACTCCGTCATCTCCTCGTCGTCCGAGGCGGCGGCGTCGATCGAGGCCTCCCAGGCCAGCGACTCGGCCGGCAGCTCGCCGCGGGGGATGACGGCGCCGGTGAGCTCGGTCAGTCGGTCGAGAAGCGCGAGCGTCGCCTTGGGCGACGGCGTGTGCCCGGCGACATAGTGCGGAACGCTCGCCCAGAGCGCGGCACACGGGATGCCCGCGGCTTCGGCCGCCGCGGAGACGACCGTGAGGATGCCCGCGGGGCCTTCGTAGGTGGGCTTCTCGAGGCCCAGCGCCGCGCGCAGCTTGTCGTTCTCGCTGCCCGCGAAGACCGAGATCGGCCGCGTGTGCGGCACATCCGACATCATCGAGCCGAGCGCGATGAGACCCGTGATGTCTTCGCGCAGTGCCGCGTCGATCAGTTCGGCCGCGAAAGCCTGCCACGCTCGCGCCGGCTCGACGCCCGACAGCAGCCACAGCCGGGTGCCGTCACTCGGGTGCAGCGGGCGCCACAGCGTGGCATCCGGCCAGACCAGTCGGCGCGAGCCGTCGGCATCCAACCGCACCTGCGGCCGCGTGTACTGGTAGTCGAAGTAGAGCTCGGGATCGACGGCGAACACCTCGCGGTACGCGCCGGATTCACGCAGGTGCGCGATGGCCGCCGATGCCGCTTCGCCGGCATCGTTCCAGCCGTCGAAAGCGACCACGAGCACCCGCTGACCCAGTTCTTCCACATCTCTCCTCTGGTGCGCGAACCGTTCCCTACACGATACGCGTCGACCGCCGCGCGCGGGCCGCGCCTCCGGAGACGCCCGGGCGACCCGTGGCCGCGCCCCTCGACGCCGTAGCATGGAACGATGTCCTCCTCCGGCCTCGCGCCCGACTCCGCGCCCGCCGCCGCTCCCGTCCTGCCCGCGGCCGTGTTGTGGGACATGGACGGCACGATCGTCGACACGGAGCCGTTCTGGATGGCCGCCGAGGGTGACCTGGTCACGAGCTTCGGCGGCACCTGGACGCACGAGCAGGCGCTCACCCTTGTCGGGCAGGGTCTGGAGACCTCCGCGGCGATCCTGCAGGAGGCAGGCGTGCGCATGTCCGTCCCCGAGATCATCGACACCCTCACTGCCCGCGTGCAGGAGATCCTCGATGAGAAGGGACCGCCGCTGCGCCCCGGGGCCGTCGAGCTGCTGACCGCACTGAGCGAAGCGGGCGTGCGCTGCGCCCTCGTGACGATGTCGCTGCGGCGCATGGCGGAGCAGGTCGTATCGGCGCTGCCGAGCGGCCTGTTCGAGCTCATCGTCGGAGGCGACCAGGTCACGCGGCCAAAGCCGTTCCCGGATGCCTACCTGCAGGCCTGCGCGGGCCTGGACATCGACCCCGCCACCGCCGTCGCGATCGAGGATTCGCCCACGGGGGTGCGCGCCGCCGTTGCCGCCGGCATCCCGACGATCGGCGTGCCCCTGTTGGTCTCGCTCGTCGGCACCGGTGCGCACGCGGTCTGGCCGACGCTCGCGGGCCGCACTCCTGATGACATCGCCGCCTTCCACGCGGCGCACGGCGCGAAAGGCCGCGAATGACCACTGACCTCACCCCAGGCGACCCGGGCACCGACCTGCGACCGAGCGGCCCGTTCCGACTCGGCGACCGCGTGCAGCTGACCGGCCCGAAGGGGCGCCTGCACACCGTGACCCTGCGCGAGGGCGGCGAGCTGCACACGCACCACGGCGTCCTCAAGCACGAGCAGATCATCGGCCAGCCCGACGGGTCGGTGCACACCAACTCCGGCGGCCACGAGTACCTCGCACTGCGCCCGCTGCTACGCGACTTCGTCATGTCGATGCCGCGCGGCGCGGCCATCGTGTACCCGAAGGATGCCGCGCAGATCCTGGCATCCGCCGACATCTTCCCCGGCGCGACGGTCGTCGAAGCCGGTGTCGGCTCGGGCGCGCTGTCGATGTGGCTGCTGCGCGCGATCGGACCGAGCGGACGGCTCGTGTCGTTCGAGCGCCGCGATGAGTTCGCGCAGGTCGCCCAGGCCAACGTCGAGACGTTCCTCGGCCACTACCCGGACGCGTGGCAGGTCGTCGTCGGCGACCTCGTCGAGCAGCTGCCGACCGTCACCGAGCCCGGATCGGTCGACCGCGTCGTCCTCGACATGCTGGCGCCGTGGGAGTGCATCGACGCCGTCGCCGACGTGCTGACTCCCGGCGGCGTCGTGCTCTGCTACATCGCGACAGCCACCCAGCTCAGTCGCGTCGCGGAGTACATCCGCGGCACGGGTCTGTTCACCGAGCCGGAGGCGACCGAGACGATGGTGCGCGGCTGGCACGTCGAGGGTCTCGCCGTGCGACCCGACCACCGCATGGTCGCGCACACCGGGTTCCTGATCACGGCACGCCGGCTCGCGCCGGGCGCGGTGCCGCCCGATGTGCGCAAGCGCGCGCTCAAGAAGCCCAGCTACGCCGACTCGGACGTCGAGGTGTGGACCCCCGGCGCCGTCGGCGACCGCGAGATCACCGACAAGAACCTCCGCAAGCGCGTACGTGAAGCGCAGCGCGCCGTCGACGGCGCGCGCGTGGCATCCGGCACCGGGGCGACCGACGACGAGGACGGCGCACTCGGCGACGTAGACTGATCCGGTGCATCGGATCCCTGCTGTCCTCGCCGTTCTCGGCCTGTCCGCGCTGACCCTCGTCGCCTGCTCGTCAGGGCCGGCCGTCGCGTCGTGCGAGCGGGCCACGTCCGACGCCTCGGTGCTCGACTTCGCGCAGGCCTCGGGCGACTTCGGATCGCCCGCGCTGACGCTTGAGGCCCCCGTCTACGTCGACGAGACGACGTTCACCGACCAGGTCGTCGGCGACGGGATGCGCGTCACGAGCGACGCGCAGGATGTCGTGTTCAGCGTCTCGTTCGTCAACGGTGCGACGGGGGCGGCGATCCTCTCGTCGGGCACGCAGGTGCAGGCTCTCTCGACGTGGCGCGACAACTACGACGGCCTCGCGCAGATGATGTCGTGCGCGACCGAGGGCTCGCGCGTGGTCGGTGCGATCCCCGCGTCCGACGTCTCCGAGGCGGCCGCCACGCAGCTGGGCATTACGGCCGACCAGTCGGTCGTCGTCGTCCTCGACCTGCAGAAGGTGTATCTGGCCGCGGCTGACGGCACGCCGCAGTACAACGACCGCCGCGGGATGCCCTCGGTCGTCCTCGCGCCCGACGGACGCCCGGGCGTCATCGTGCCCGACTCGGCTGCACCGAGCGAGCTGGCCGTCGAGGTGCTCAAGAAGGGCGACGGCACCCAGATCACCGATGCCGACACGGTCCGCGTGCACGTGACCGCGGTCAACTGGAACACGCGCGAAGTCATCTCCTCGACGTGGGAGGACGGCGCCACTCAGGCGGTCACCGCGTCGTCCAGCACGCCCTACGCGCCGGAACTCGTCGGTGAGACGGTCGGCTCACAGCTGCTCGTCGTCTCACCCGGCGCCACCGACACCGACGCGGCCACGGTCTACGTCGTGGACATCATCGGCATCGACACGCCGACCGCGCAGTAGTCCGGCGCGGGCGCGGGCCCGACGCACGTGCCTGACCATAGGATGGGCGGGTGGCTACCGAGACGACTCGCACCGCTCCCGAAGAGCGGCTGGTCAACCTCGTCGTCGCCCTCATGGCGACCGAGCCGGGGCTGACGAAGGACACGATCCTCTCGTCGGTCGCGGGCTACCGCGAGCAGAGCTCGGCGGGTGCCTCGAAGGACGCGCTGGAGAAGATGTTCGAGCGCGACAAGCAGACGCTGCGCTCCCTCGGCATCCAGGTCGAGACGATCGGCGACTATGCCGACCCCGATGACCTGCGCGAAGCCCGGTACCGCATCCCGACGGCGGAGTACGAGCTGCCCGCCGACATCGAGTTCACGCCCGCCGAACTCGCGGTGCTGAACCTGGCCGGCGGTGTCTGGAGCGAGAGCTCGATGTCGGCCGATGCACGCAGTGGGCTGCGCAAGATCCGCGCCCTCGGCATCGACGTCGACGCGCCCATCATCGGCTACTCGCCGCGCATCAACCTGCGCGACAGCGCGTTCGTGCCGCTGCAGCGGGCGATCGAGCAGGGGCGCGTCGTGTCGTTCGCGTACCTGAAGGCGGGGGAGGATGCCTCGAAGCGCCGCCGCATCCGGCCCCTCGCCCTCGTCGACTACGAAGCGCGCTGGCACGTGTACGGCTTCGATCTGGAGCAGGATGCCCCGCGCACCTTTCTGCTGTCGCGCATCGTCTCTGACATCGAGATCACCAAGACCGCGTTCGACCTCGCCGAGCGCGAGGGAGCGGGGGAGCGGGCCCTGGCTGGGCTGGCGGAGGTCGCGGCACGGCAGCAGGCGCTGCTCGAGGTCGAACCCGGCACCGAGGCCGCCCTTCGGCTCAGCCGTCGTGCGGCGCCCGCCGAGCAGGGCATCCGCGTGCCGTACGTCGATCTGCACATCTTCGCCGATGAACTCGCGTCGTACGGACCGGAAGTCCGCGTGGTCGAGCCCGCCGACCTGCGGGGTGCCGTGATCGCGCGGCTGCAGCGGGTTCTCGACGCGCACGGAGGACACGCATGACCCGGCCGCTCGTCGCCACCGATCGCGCAGCGCTGATTCTGCAGCTCGTGCCGTATCTGATCGGCAAGGGCGAAGTCTCCGTCGCCGAAGCAGCGGCAGACTTCGACGTGTCCGTCGATCAGATGCGCGGCATGGTCGAGAAGCTCACCGTCATCGGCTTGCCCGGTGACGGCGGCTTCTGGCAGATGGCCAACGACCTGTTCGACATCGACTGGGACCTCCTCGACGAGCAGGACCTCATCGTCATCACCAACGCCGTCGGGCTCGAGCGCACGCCGCGGCTCAGCGCGCGCGAAGCCGCCGCACTGCTCGCGGGACTGCAGGTCGCCGCGTCGTTGCCCGGTGTCGGCGACAGCGGCATCGTGCAGGGGCTGCTCGCCAAGCTCGCCCGCGGTGCCTCGAGTGCCCCGGCCGACGTCATCGTGGCCCCCGAAGCGGTCGACGAGGTGCGCGTCGCCGTCGCCGATGCCCTGCAGCGCGGTGTCGCCCTTTCGTTCACGTACCGCGCCCCGGATGCCGCGGCCACGACCCGCACCGTCGACCCGGTGAAGGTGCACATCGCGAACGGCCAGTGGTACCTGCAGGGCTGGTGCCACCTGCGTGACGCGATGCGCACGTTCCACCTCGATCGTGTGTCAGACGTGCGGCTGACCGACGTCGCCATCACGCACGCGGCCGAGACCGTGCCTGACCTCTTCGAATCGGCGCCGTCAGACGTCGAGGTCGAGGTGCGCTACCGCGTCGGGGCGGCACCCCTGCTCGCGGACTACATCGTGGTGGATGCCACGGAGCACGATGGCGTGCGCAGCGGCGGCATCCGGCTCGGCGACGCGCGCAGCCTCAAGCGCATCGCCGCGCGCCTCGGCGGCGAACTCGAGGTCGTCGGCCCCGCCGACGTGCGCGAGGCGACCGCCGCATGGGCGCGCGCGGGTCTCGAACTCTATCGCTGACGCGCCACGCGCGCACTGCCGTGACCGTGCGAGGCGGCGGGTAGACTTGTCGCAAGCTTTCCGACAAAGGGGACACAATGCCCAGCAACCTGCTCGCCGGTCCGCACCTGTGGATCCTCCTGATCGTGATCCTGCTGTTGTTCGGTGCGGCCAAGCTTCCGGCTCTCGCGAAGAGCATGGGTCAGTCGGCCCGTATCTTCAAGGGCGAGATGAAGGCCATGAAGGACGATGACTCGCCCGCTGCGACGACCGAGTCGACGGCGGCGCCCGCCGACACGACCGGTGTGCAGCAGGCGACGGCAGCACCTGCCGACCCGGCGAAGCCGGGCGCGACAGACGCCTCCTGACCGCGTCCGTGGCTACGGCCGAACACCCGCCGCTCCCTGCAGGGGAGGCTCCGCGCGGCGACAAGCGGATGTCGCTCGGACAGCACCTGGGTGAACTGCGCCGCCGCGTCATCATCGCGGCGATCGCGCTCGTCGTCGGGATGGTCGTCGCCTACTTCCTGACCGACTGGATCATCGCCGCGATGACCGAGCCGATCCGCATCGTCGCGGAGCGCCGTGGTGACGACCCCGACGCGATCGTGCGGCTCATGTACTCGACGATCACGGGACCGTTCGACATGCGTCTGCGCATCTCGTTCGTCGTCGGCATCATCCTGTCTGCACCCGTGTGGCTCTGGCAGCTGTGGGCGTTCCTCATGCCGGGCCTGACCCGTAAGGAGATCCGCTACACGATCGGGTTCGTCTCGGCGGCCGTTCCGCTCTTCTTCGCCGGGTGTTATGTCGGCTGGTGGATCATGCCGCACATCGTCGAGCTGATGGCGACGTTCTCGGCCGAGGGATCGGTCAACCTGTACGAGGCGAAGTACTACTACGACTTCGTGTTCAAGCTCATCCTCGTCGTCGGCATCTCGTTCGTCGTCCCGGTGTTCCTGGTGGCACTCAACCTCGCCGGCATCATGAGTGGCAAGGCGATCCTGCGCTCGTGGCGGGTCGCCGTGATCATCGCGGTCGCCTTCGCGGGCCTTGCGCCCCCCGCCGCTGAGCTGGTCAGCATGCTGCTGCTCGCAGGCATCCTCATCGTCCTGTTCTTCGCGGCCGCGGGCCTGTCCATGCTGTTCGACTACCGCCGCAGCAAGCGTGCGGCCGCCGAGCTCGGACCGCTCGCGTGAGCGACCCCGCCGCGCGGTACGCGGCCGCGCAGTCGGCGCGCGCGCACCCGATCACCGCCGCGTTCGCGGCCGCGCAGCGCTTCGACCTCGACCCGTTCCAGACCGCCGGATGCCACGCGCTCGAAGACGGTCGCAGCGTGCTCGTGGCCGCCCCCACCGGCGCGGGCAAGACGATTGTGGGCGAGTTCGCGATCCACCTCGCCATGCTCACCGCCGACGAGAAGGCCTTCTACACAACGCCGATGAAGGCGCTGTCGAATCAGAAGTTCCGCGAGCTGCAGGAGGTCTACGGCGAAGACCAGGTCGGCCTGCTCACCGGCGACACCAACATCAACGGCAACGCGCGCGTCGTCGTCATGACGACCGAAGTGCTGCGCAACATGCTGTACGCCGACTCTTCGGCACTGCGGGGTCTGCGTTACGTCGTGATGGACGAGGTGCACTACCTCGCCGACCGGTTCCGCGGCGCCGTGTGGGAAGAGGTCATCATCCACCTGCCGCCGGATGTGCGGCTGATCTCGCTGTCGGCGACGGTCTCCAACGCCGAAGAGTTCGGCGACTGGCTCGACACCGTCCGCGGCGACACCGAGGTCATCGTCTCTGAGACCCGCCCGGTGCCGCTCGAGCAGCACGTCCTCGTGCGCGGCGACCTGCTGCCGCTGTTCGACGACCGTGCCGGCATCGCGACGGCGCAGGTCAATCAAGAGCTCATGCGCATCCGCGGCGGCAGCGGCGCCCGTTACGAGAACAACCGGCAGGCGCAGCAGTCGCGTGCGCACGGTGTGCGGGATGCCGCGCGGCGCCCCCACCGGGGCGGCAGTCGGCCCGTACGGTCGGCGAACATGCAGCGCATCGAGCGGCTCGACCGGCCCCAGGTCGTGGAGCTACTCGAGCGCGCCAACCTGCTGCCGGCGATCTTCTTCATCTTCAGCCGTGCCGGCTGCGACGGGGCGGTGCAGCAGGTGCGCCGTTCGGGCCTGCGCCTGACGACGCGCGAAGAACGCGATGAGATCCGTCAGATCATCGATGAGCGCATGCGCACGATGCCCGACGACGATCTCGACGTGCTGGGCTTCGGCGAGTGGCGCGACAACCTCGAGCGCGGCGTCGCTGCGCACCACGCGGGGCTGCTGCCGGCGTTCAAAGAAGTCGTCGAAGAGCTGTTCCGCCGCAAGCTCGTGAAGGCCGTCTTCGCGACCGAGACGCTCGCACTCGGCATCAACATGCCCGCCCGCACCGTCGTGCTCGAAAAGCTCGAGAAGTTCAACGGCGAGGCGCGTGTCGCGATCACCTCGGGGGAGTACACCCAGCTCACCGGACGGGCCGGGCGTCGCGGCATCGACGTCGAGGGGCACGCCGTCATCCAGTGGACCGAGTCGCTCGATCCGCAGGCGGTCGCTGCTCTGGCATCCCGCCGCACGTATCCGCTGAACTCGAGCTTCCGCCCGACGTACAACATGGCAGTGAACCTCATCGACCAGTTCGGCCGCGAGCGGGCGCGCGAGATCTTGGAGTCGTCGTTCGCGCAGTTCCAGGCCGACCGCGCCGTCGTGGGCCTCGCCCGCGAGGTGAAGGATGCCGAGGAGTCCCTCGCCGGCTACGCGAAGGCGATGGCCTGCGACCGCGGCGACTTCGTCGAGTATGCGGGGCTGCGCGCGGAGCTCAGCGAGGTCGAGAAGCTCAATCGCGCCGACCGCACGGCGCCCGCCCGCATCAGGGCGCAGCGCCAGAACGACATCCAGTCGCTGCGCCGGAGACTGCAGCGCCACGCCTGTCATTCGTGCCCCGACCGTGAGGCTCACGCGCGCTGGGGCGAGCGTTACGCGAAACTGCAGCGGCGCGTCGACAAGGTGCGGCGTCAGATCGAGGCCCGCACGGGGACGGTCGCGCGCGTGTTCGACCGCGTCGTCGACGTGCTCGTGAGCCTGGACTACGTCCGCATCGCGGGCGACGAGACGGCGACACTGACACCGGCCGGCAAGACGATGAAGCGGATCTACGGCGAGCGCGACCTGCTCGTCGCCGAGTCGCTGCGGCAGGGCCTGTGGACGTCGCTGGATGCCCCGGGCCTGGCCGCCCTCGCCTGCTGCCTCGTCTACGAGCCGCGGCGCGATTCGGATGGTCCTGGCGAGCACGGGCTGCCGCGTGGGCCGTTCCGCCAGGCGCTGACGGCGACGCAGGAGCTGTGGGCACGGCTCGACGACCTCGAGCGCGATCACTTCCTTCCCGGAAGCGAGCCCGTCGCGACGGGGCTCGCGACCGCGATGCACTCGTGGGCCCGCGGCGCGACGCTCGATCGTGCACTCGACGAGGCAGATCTCGCCGCGGGCGACTTCGTCCGATGGGCGAAGCAGACGATCGATCTGCTCGATCAGCTGTCGATCGTCGCGGACGGGCCCGTCGCGGTCACCGCGCGCAAGGCACTCGAAGCGGTCCGACGCGGCATCGTCGTGTACGGGTCGCTGTGAGCGCGGCCGCTGTGAACGAGGCCGCTGCGAACGAGGCCCCTGCGAACGAGCCCCGGCCGCTGCTGCCGCTGTGGGGAGCCGTACTCGCCGCAGCCGCGGGCGGGCTGGTGCTCACGCTCGCGTTCCCCGCCGTCTCGTGGTGGCCGGTCGTGTTCGTCGCGGTGCCGCTCGCGCTCGTGAGCCTCATCGGCCGCCGCGCGTGGGGAGCCGTGCTCGTCGGCTTCGTCTTCGGTGCCGCGCTGTTCTTCGTCAACCTGTCGTTCACGGCGCGCTACCTGGGGCCGGTCCCGTGGATCGCCCTGTCGACGCTCGAGGCGCTGCTCACGGCGGCGATGGCGGTGCCGATCACGCTGGCGTACCGCTGGCTGCCGCGCATCGCACCCGGCGCGTGGGGACGCCTGCTCGCATTGCCCGCGCTCGTCGCGGGCCTGTGGGTCTCGCGCGAGGAGCTTCTCGGCACCTTCCCGTACGGCGGGTTCCCTTGGGCGCGACTGGGCGTCACGCAGGCATCCTCGCCCCTCGCCGACGTGGCGTCGTGGACCGGCATGAGCGGGCTCTCGTTCCTGATCGCGTTCGCCTGTGCTGCCGGGCTCGAGTTCGCGCGGCGCCGCCACCGGCGCGACGTGCGCGACCTGCGCGGCGTGATCCCGGCGGTGGCGGCGCTGGCGATCCTGTTCGCCCTGCCGCAGTTCCCGACGACGGATGCCGGGACGATCCGCGTCGGCGCCGTGCAGGGCAACGGTCCGGCGGGCTACTTCGACGAGCGCCAGCCGTACGACGTCCTGCGCGCACAACTTGCCGCGACGGAGCCCATCGAGGACGAGAACCTCGACGTGCTGCTGTGGCCCGAGGGCGGCGTCGACGCCGACCCGACGCAGAACGAGTCGGTCGCACGCACGCTCGATCAGCTCAGCGCCCGCATCGATGCGCCGCTGCTGATCAGCGCCGTCACTCAGCGCGGCGAGGACTACTTCAACTCGTCACTGGTCTGGGAAGCCGGCGCCGAGAACCCGACGCAGACGTACGACAAGCGGCATCCGGTGCCCTTCGGCGAGTACGTTCCCGACCGGTGGCTCTGGCGGCAGTTCGCGCCAGATCTGATCGATCTCATCCAGCGCGAGTACACGCCGGGCACCGCCGTGCCGTTCGTCGACATCAATGGTGTGGGGGTCGGCCTCGCGATCTGCTTCGACGTGATCTACGACGACGTCATCCGCGACGGCGCGCTCGCGGGCGCGCAGGTCTACATGTTCCAGACCAACAACGCCGACTTCCGCGGCACCGACGAGAATCTGCAGCAGCTCGCCTTCGCCCGCATGCGTGCGATCGAGTCGGGGCGCGCCGTGGTGAACCTCTCGACCGTCGGCACAAGCCAGGTCATCGCGCCCGACGGCAGCACGCTCGACACGTTGCCCGCCGATGAGGCCGGTGCGATGGTCACCGACGTGCCGCTGCACACGGGGCTCACACCCGCGATGATCGCGGGCCCGGCCGTACAGACGACGCTGGGGTGGGGGAGTGTGCTCGCCCTCGCCGTGATCGGCCTCCTCACGCGGCGGCGCGGGCGAGTTCCGGGTACGACGAAGACGTCGGCCCCCGAATAGTTCGGGAACCGACGTCCGGGGGATCGTCGACGCGGGTGCGGACTCAGGCCGTGAGGCGAGTGTCGCCGGCGCCACGACGGGCGCGCAGCAGAGCGAGACGCTCTTCGAGGAGTTCCTCGAGCTCGGGAACGGTGCGGCGCTCCAGGAGCATGTCCCAGTGGGTGCGGGCGACCTTGTCGCCGGAGTGGTCGACCTCGACGACGGTGTCGCCGATGCGGCGCACGGCCTCGGCGCCGCACGTGCGGCACTCCCAGGCCTCGGGCACCTCTGCGTCGGCGGCGAATGTCATGGTGGTCTCACGTCCGCACTGCGTGCAGACGTACGTGTGGTTGGCGCGCTCATGGAACACGACGCCTTCTTCGCTCTGTAGGCTGGAAGCGCCGAGTCGGATGCCGCGCAGGCTGCGATCTGCCATTGTGTGGTCCTCTCGTCCGTACAGGTATAACGCGCTCACCTGTGTGCATCATCCGAACGGATGCCGCGTCGCGCCCTTTCACAGCCGATGCTCAGCGCCCGGCCCGGTGTTTCAGGCGGCCCGGTGGTTCAGGATCCGCGGTGCGCGGCGATCGCCGCCAGGGCGAGGTCGGCGCGGTCGGTCACGAGACCGTCGACGCCCAGAGCGAGCAGACGATCCATGTCGGCGCGCTCGTTGATCGTCCACACGTGCACCTCGGTGCCTGCGGCATGCGCTGCGCGCACGAGCCGCGGTGTCACGACACGCAGGGCGCCCGCGCGCTCGGGGATCTGCAGCGCGTCGATACCGCGCAGCGCACGGCGCACCAGCGCGTGCGACCCCGTCGCCACGGCGGCGAGCACGCGTGCGACGGTCGCCTGTCCGGCGGAGGTGGCGGGCGTGCCGCCCGCGGCGTGCGCGGCCTCCATGGCGGCGCGGCGGCGGGCATCCGAGAAGCTCGTCAGCAGCACGCGATCCGCGTTGCGCCCGGCGAGGCGGCCCAGGGGGAGGGCGGCGCCGGCGGCTTTGACATCGAAGTTGAACCTCAGCGTCGGGAACGCGCTCAGCGCTTCCGCAGCCGTGACAAGCTCGCCGCGATCGGCCATGATGTGGCGCAGATCCGCGAGGCGCACGTCGGCGATGGCGCGCGAATCACCCGCGACGCGCGTCAGGTCGTCGTCGTGGAACAGCACCACGACGCCGTCTGCGGTCAGATGACAGTCCGACTCGACGTAGCTCGCCCCCGCGGCATGGGCGGCAGCGAAGGCCGCGAGCGTGTTCTCGACAACGTCGGTCGCTCCGGGTGGGACGAACCCGCGATGCGCCAGCACGCGCGGCGCACGCGCGTGGAACCACGGGTGCGTCACGGCAGCGTCGGGGGTGCCGCCGGCGGTTCCTGCTCTGCCGGCGGGCTCTGGCGCACACGCGTCGCCGGCGGCGCCGTGACCGTCGAAGCCGCGTTCGCTGTGGCACCCGCACCCGCGGCGAACGCCGAGCCGAGGCCCTTCATCGCCTCGGTGAACTCGCTCGGGATGATCCACATCTTGTTCGACGAGCCTTCACTGATCTTCGGCAGCGTCTGCAGGTACTGGTAGGCGAGCAGCTTGTCGTCGGGGCGGCCCTGATGGATCGCCTCGAACACGTTCTGGATCGCGGCAGCCTCACCCTCGGCACGCAGGATCGCGGCCTGCTTCTCACCCTCGGCGCGCAGGATGTCGGCCTGGCGGCGCCCCTCGGCCTCGAGGATCTGCGACTGCTTCGAGCCCTCGGCGGTCAGGATCGTCGCACGACGCTCGCGCTCGGCGCGCATCTGCTTCTCCATCGAGTCCTGGATAGAGTGCGGCGGATCGATCGCCTTGAGCTCGACCCGCGAGACGCGCAGGCCCCACTTGCCGGTCGCCTCATCGAGCACGACCCGCAGCTGTCCGTTGATCTCGTCGCGGCTCGTGAGGGCCTCTTCGAGGTTGAGGCCGCCGACCACGTTGCGCAGCGTCGTCGTGGTCAGCTGCTCGACGGCACCGAGGTAGTTGGCGATCTCGTAGGTTGCGGCACGGGCATCCGTCACCTGGAAGTACACGACGGTGTCGATCGACACGACGAGGTTGTCTTCGGTGATCACCGGCTGCGGCGGGAAGGACACGACCTGCTCGCGCATGTCGACGAGCGGGCGCAGCCGGTCGATGAACGGCACGAGCAGGTTCAGGCCGGGGGAGAGGGTGCGCTGGTAGCGGCCGAGTCGCTCGACGATGCCTGCGTACGCCTGCGGAATGATCCGGATCGAGCGGAAGATCACGACGATCACGAAGATCGCGATGACGATGAGCAGGATGATCACGAAGATCTGTCCCGCGAAGGCTCCGATGTCGACCATCAGTCGGTGCTCCTGTCGGTGGATGCGTCGGGTGTGTCGGCTGCGGCAGCCGGTTCGTGGATGACTTCGACCATCGCTCCGCGCACGGCGGTGACCACAACGCGGTCGCCGACGGCGAGGTCGTCGCTGCCTGGCGAACGGGTCACCGACCAGAGCTCGCCGTTGTCGAGGCGCACCGAGGCGACGTCGTCGGTGAACGGCGCGATCAGGCGCCCGCCGAGGCCGTAAATGGCATCGACATTGGTCGGGTGCAGCGCGCTCGAGCGGTGCAGGGCACGCAGCAGCAGCGGGCGGATCGTGAACAGCAGCAGAGCTGAGACGGATGCCGCTGCCAGCACCTGCAGCCACCACACGCCGCCGAGCAGGTTCACGCCGAGGCCGCCGATGAGGGTGCCGGCGGCGAGCATGAGGAAGGTGAACTCGAGGGTCAGCAGCTCGATGATCACGAACAGCAACGCCAGAACCAGCCATGCGATCCACATGTACTGGGTCAGATCCGGCAACATCTTGACGCTCCTTCGGCGCTTCTTTCTGCACCCTAACACCGCGGTGCGCGCGTGCCGGGCTGGCGGCGCCGTGGTTGCCATGTCGGCGGCGCCCTGGTTGATAGTGTCGATGCGTCGCCCGGATGCCCCGGGAACCCCCTCACGCACTGCAGGAGTACCCATGTCTCAGCCCCTCGCCGCCGGCTCGCTCACCGGAAAGACCGCCCTCGTCACGGGCTCGTCGCGGGGCGTGGGCGCCGACACGGTGACCTACCTCGCGCAGGCGGGCGCGAACGTCGTCATCAACTTCCGCAACAAGGCCCCGCGGGCAGAGAAGCTCGCCGCACAGTTGCGCGAACTGGGTGTCGAAGCGCTCGTCGTCGGCGCCGATCTCACCGACCCGGCATCCGTCGCCGACATGATGACGCAGATCCACGACACGTTCGGCGGGCTCGACCTTCTGGTACTCAACGCCTCGGGTGGCATGGAGAGCGGCATGGCCGAGGACTACGCGCTCGTCCTCAACCGCGACGCGCAGTTGAATGTGCTCGATGCCGCGCTGCCGCTGCTCGGTGACGGGTCGCGTGTCGTGTTCGTCACGAGCCACCAGGCCCACTTCATCCGCACGACGCCGACGATGCCCGAGTACGAGCCCGTCGCGCTCTCCAAGCGCGCCGGCGAAGACGCACTGCGCGAGCGGATCCCCGCCCTCACTGAAAAGGGCATCGAGTTCGTGGTCGTCTCGGGCGACATGATCGAGGGCACGATCACGGCGACGCTGCTCGAGCGCGCCAACCCCGGTGCGATCGCACAGCGCCGCGAGTCGGCCGGCAAGCTCTACAACGTCGCCGAGTTCGCCGCCGAAGTCGCCCTCGCCGCCGTCGATCCGGTCCCGAGCGACAACACGCGCCTGGTCGGAGATGTGAGCTCGTTCGGAGGGGAGTGAGCGTGCGCGCCGTCGACATCGAGAAGCTCGTCGCCGTCGGCCGGCCCACGATCGCGCCCGACGGTTCTTTCGCAGTGTTCGCGACATCTCGTCCCGACATCGCGGCGAATCGCAACGTAGGACAGCTGTGGCGCGTCGAACTGGACGGCGGTGCTCTGCGCCGCGTGACCCGCGGTATCGCGGACCGACAGCCTGCGCTGTCTCCGGACGGGTCGCTGGTGGCGTTCGTGCGAGCGGATGCCACCGGTGCAGGCCAGATCTTCGTCGTGCGCGCGACCGGTGGTGAGCCGGTGCAGGCGACGGCAGCGCAGGGTGGCGTGGGTGAGTTCGCCTGGTCACCGGACGGCACGCAGCTCGCGTTCACCTCCCGTGTCGCCGAGGCGGGCCGCTACGGCACGGTCGAGAAGCTGGATGCCGCGAGCGAATCGCCGCGTCGTGTCACGGGCATCCGCTGGCACGCGAACGGACTCGGCTACGTGGCCGACCGCCCGTCGCACGTGTTCATCGTCGCCGTGCCCGATGTCGACGCCGAGCCGTTCTACGACGCCGCTCCCGTGGTCCGTCCCGAAGGCGAGCAGGCACCCGCGCCCCGGGTCGTCACCGCCGAGGCCCGCGCCTTGACGAGCGGTCCCGTCTCGCATCATGGTGTGACCTTCACCGCCGACGGTTCCGAGATCCTCACGGTGCTCGATGAGATCGAGGATGCCCGGCGCGACCTGCGCACGCCGCTGATCGCGGTGGCCGTCGACGGATCGGGGTCTCGCGACCTGATCGCTCGCGACGCTGACCTGTCGATCGGCGATGTGGCCATCGCCGCCGACGGCACGATCGCGGTCCTCGCCGACGGCGTCGGGTCAGGCGGTGTCGACTTCATCGCTCCCGGCGTCGCACTGTACCTGCTCGAAGAAGACGGACTGCGTGCCCTCACCGACCCCGAGACCGTCGACCTCGGCGAGGGCGGCTCGCACATCGGCGTCATCGGCGACGACTTCCTCGTGCAGAACCGGTCGCGTGGCACGGTGTCGCTGCTGCGCGTGACCCGTTCCGGTGACGTGAGCGCCGTCCTCGACGGACTCGTCGAGGTGAACGGACACGCGTCGGCGGGGGAGCGGATCGTGGCATCCGTCGCGACACCCGTCTCGTTCGGCGACCTGGTGCTCGCCGGTACCGGTGCGCTCACCGACTTCGCTGCACCCCTGCGCGAAACCGGCATCGTCGTGCCGGAGGAGCGTGAGATCACCGGCCGCGACGGCTACCCGATCCACGGGTGGGTGGCGACACCAGCAGGGGAGGGGCCGTTCCCCGTCATCCTGCAGATCCACGGCGGGCCATATGCCAGCTACGGCATACATGTGTTCGACGAGACGCAGGTGCTCGTTGACGCCGGCTACGCGGTCGTGTACTGCAATCCGCGGGGGAGTGCCGGGTACGGACGTGCGCACGGCCGCAGCATCCGGGGTGCGATGGGCACGGTCGACTTCCACGATGTCATGGACTTCCTGGGCGGCGCCCTCGCCGGCGACGCCCGGCTCGACCCCGAACGGGTCGGCATCATGGGCGGCTCGTACGGCGGGTACCTCACGGCGTGGACGATCGCGCACGAGCACCGCTTCGCCGCGGCGATCGTCGAGCGGGGGTTCCTCGACCCGGTGACGTTCCAGGGTACGAGTGACATCGGCTCGTTCTTCGGCGACGAATATGTGGGCACAGATCCCGCCCTGATGGCCGCACAGAGCCCCATGGCCGTCGTCGGCCAGGTGCGTACGCCGACACTCGTGCTGCACTCGGAGCTCGATTTCCGTTGCCCGCTCGAGCAGGCGACGCGCTACTACACGGCGCTGAAGCGTCAGGGGACCGAGGCCGAGATGCTGATCTTCCCGGGCGAAGACCACGAGCTCACTCGATCGGGGCGACCGCGGCACCGCGTCGAGCGGTTCGAGGCGGTGCTGGAGTGGTGGCAGCGTCATCTGCCGGTCGGCTGATCGGCGGCACTTTCGGCCGTCAGGCATGAAGAAGCGCCCCGAGGCATCCTGTGCCGCGGAGCGCTTCTTCTGTGTGTCTTACTTGCCGAACGAGAAGGCGCGGAAGATCTGGATGACACCCAGCACGATGGCCGAGATGCCCAGCAGCCACCACAGCGTCACCGCACCCATGATGGGCGAGAACAGCAGGACGATACCGGCGATGATCGAGATGATCGCGAAGAAGAGCGTCCAGCCCTTCGACGGGGCGAGGCTGAGCGTGCTGAGCGAAACGACGCCCTCGATGATCCACATGACTCCCACGAGGATGCCGAGGAAGGCGGCCAGCCACACCGTCGTCGCGCCCAGGTTCATGAACGCGACGATGCCGGCGATCACGAAGAGCACGCCGAGCAGGATGTGTCCGAGACGCGACCAGCCGCCGCGACCGGCCGTGAAGATGCCGAGGCCGGCGTAGATGAGCCCGGCGACGATGGCGTAGATGGCGATGATGGCCGTGACGACCATCGCCGTCTTGCCCGGCCAGACGAGGATGAGGATACCGAGGATGACCGACAGCACGCCGCCCAGACCGAGTGCGGTCCGGATGCCGTTCTTGGCAGCCCCTTCGAGTGAATCGGTGGTCATGAGAAGCCCTTTCTGGAAGTCTCCTGTGAAGGAGCTGACCTCAGGCTAGCGCTGTGTTCGCCCGATCCGGGGGATTTCCGCCGATCGTTCACCCGCCGAGCAGGAGAGTGATCGCGATCAGCACCGGAACGCAGCCGACGGTCGTCAGGAACACCGAGTCGCGGGCGATCGTCTCGCCGACGTCGAACCGCTGCGCATAGTTGAAGACGTTCTGCGCCGTGGGCAGCGCCGCCAACACCGTCACGATCAGCACTCCCTGCGCGTCGAGGTGGAAGACGAACGCGGCGGTCGCCCAGGCGACGAGCGGCATCGCGATGAGCTTGAGCGCGGACGCGAACAGGATGTCGCGGCGCCGGCCGGATGCCCCGAGCACACGCTGACCGTGCAACGAGATCCCGTAGCTGATCAGCAGCACCGGCACGCACGCGTTGGCGATGAGCTGCAGCGGCTCGATCACGATGGGCGGCATCTGCCATCCGGTGAGGGCGACAACAACGCCGAGTGCCGAGCCGAGCACGATCGGGTTGGTGACGGTGCGCCGCAGGATTGGGAAGGCGCTGCGCTGCCCGGCGGTCACGGACTCGAAGATAGCCATCGACACCGGCGTGAAGGCGAGCAGCTGCAGCAGGATCACGGGGGCGGGATACGCCGCGCTGCCGAGCAGATACAACGACAGCGGGATGCCGATGTTGTTGGAGTTGACCTGCCCGGCCGAGAGTGTTCCGACGAGCGTCTCCGCGACATCGCGGTGCCATACGAACCGCGCGACGAACGCGTAGATCGCGAAGATCACGAGGGCGGCGATCGCCGACACAGGAAGCAGCGCCGAGAACAGCGTGTGGACGTCAGCCTGCGCGAGCACGACGAACAGCAGGAACGGCGAGAGCACGAAGAACGTCAGCCGACTCAGCACATGGCGTGCGTGGGGTCCGAGCAGATCTATGCGCCCGAGGATGTAGCCGACGACGATGGCGACACCGACCACGACGAACCCGGTGAGTGTCTCCAGCATTATTCGAGCCTACGGCCCGCTTGGCGTTTCTTCCTGCTCTTCCTCCTTTCTTCCTAGCCGGGTAGACTCGTCCGCATGGCGCTCAATATCAAGGACCCGGAGACCGACCGCATCGCGCGCGAACTTTCGGCTGCAACGGGGGAGTCCATCACCGTCGCGGTGCGCATCGCGATGGAAGAGCGCCTGCGGCGCGTACGAGCCAGTGGCGCCGAGGCGGCGATGCGCGCCGAGATCGACGGGATCATCGCACGTGGGCGTGCACGGGCTGTCGTCGACGAGCGCGAGCCGGACGACATCGTCGGCTATGACGAGAATGGGCTGCCCGCCTGATGGCCATCGTCGTCGACAGTTCAGCCATCGCCGCGATCGTCTTCGGTGAGGCCGACGCGCCGGCGCTGTCTGCCGTCATGCGTGCGCACGCAGGAGCAGTTCAGGTGAGTGCCGCCACGGTGCTCGAGGCGAGGATGGTCGTGCAGGCTCGTCAGGGCGATGCCGCAACGACCGATCTCGATCGACTGCTGCACAGCGTGGATGCCGAGGTGGTGGCATTCGACGATCGTCAGTCGGCGCTGGCGTTCGCCGCATGGCGACGATTCGGTCGCGGCCGTCACGCGGCATCCCTGGACTTCGGTGACTGCATCTCCTACGCACTGGCGAAGAGCGTGGACGTGCCACTGCTGTACAAGGGCGACGATTTCGCGCAGACCGACGTCTCGTCGGCGCTGTAACGCCGTTCGGCATAACGCCGATAATGCACATTATGTCAGCTCACGTCGAGAACACCTCCTCTGCGGGACGGCCGGTGTCGTGACGCTGCGTGCGACGTAGACTGCGCGCCATGTCGTTCGACGTCGCCGCGGAGGCGTACGACACCTTCATGGGCCGGTTCTCGGTGCCGCTCGCTGTGCTGCTGGCGGACTTGGCCGGCGTCGCGCCGCCGGGTCGAGCGCTCGATGTCGGCTGCGGCACGGGCGCGTTGACGCGCGAACTCGTGGCGCGCCTCGGCGCGGGCGGCGTGGCCGCTGTCGATCCGTCCGATTCCTTCGTGTCCGCGGTGCGCGAGCGCTTCACGGGCGTCGATGTGCGCCACGCGTCCGCTGAGTCGCTGCCCTACCCCGACGATGCCTTCGACGTGACGCTCGCCGAACTGGTCGTGCACTTTATGACGGATGCCGCGGCCGGTGTCCGCGAAATGGTGCGCGTGACGCGCCCAGGCGGTGTGGTCGCGGCGTGCGTGTGGGACTTCGCGGGCGGCCGCGCGCCGCAGACTGGCTTCTTCCGCGCATTCGCGGCCGTGCATCCCGATGTCGAAGACGAGACCGAGCGGGTCGGCAGTCGCCGGGGCGAGCTCGACGCGCTGCTGCGGAGAGCCGGATGCCGCGATATCGCCGCAACGGAACTGTCGGTTCAGGTTGCGTTCCCGACGTTCGACGAGTGGTGGGAGCCGTACACGCACGGCGTCGCTCCTGCCGGCCGCCAGCTCGCCGCGCTCTCCCCCGCTGACCGCGAACGCGTCAGTCAGCGCGCACGGTCTGATCTCGGCGCCGGCCCGATTCACATTGCGGCGACAGCATGGGCCGCACACGGCAGTTGCCCGTGATCAGCGCGCGACCGTCCATACTCGGAGACACCGGCGCTACCGTGGGTGGGTGACGAGTAGTGAACCGGAACGTTGGCGGGGCGTTGTGGCTGCGCTGCTCAACGATGACCTCCGTGCCGTGCTGGCCGAGACGGTGCCAGATGCCCCGCTGACGCCCGCGCGCCGCGAACGCGCGGTGGCGCGGCTCGAGCAGCTGGGGCTCGTCCGCACAGAGCAGGATGCCGTCGTCTTCGACAGCGACGCCGTGCGAGCCCTGCTCACGCCCAAGCCGCGACCGGCCGGGCCGGAGCGCTTCCTCGACCGCGAAGGACGCATCGACCGCTACCCACTCAGGGACGACGATCGCCGCGGCCTGCTCGAATGGGTGGCCGAGCGCGCCTTCTCCCCCGACGACATGCTCACCGAAGCCGACGTGAACACCCGACTCGAGCCGTATGCACCCGGCGGCGACGTCGCCGTCCTCCGGCGGTACCTGGTCGATCACGAGCTGCTCGAGCGCACACGCTCGGGCTCCGAGTATGCACCGGTTCCGCCGACGGCCACCGAGCCTCGGTAGCGGCCTCAGCGCAACGGCGTCCATCCGCTCGGCAACGGACCGTCGCCGAGTGCGCGCTCGCGGTCGACGGCGGCCGACCAGCCCTGCGCCTCGTCCACGGCATCGAACCCACCGCGGGCCAGCCGCAGGCCGACGTCCTCGTGGTGCATGCGCGGTGCTCCCCCGCGCCGCGTGCCCGCCCGCGCGCTCCACGCGTCGTCAGCGAATCCGCCGCCTCGGAACACCCGGTAGTCCGCATACCGACCAGGATCGAGCAGATCCCAGCACCACTCCCACACGTTCCCGAGGGTGTCGAACAGACCGTTGAGGTTCGGCAGCTTGCCGCCGACATCCTGCGGATGCCCCACGCCGTCGGCGGCCGTCCAGGCGATCTCGGCGAGTGGACCATAGTGCGCCCCGGTCGATCCGGCGCGGCACGCGTACTCCCACTCCGCCTCGGTCGGCAGGCGGAACCCGTCGGCATCCACGTGCCACGTCACGTCCTCGCCGTCGAACGAGTACGCCGGGTCGAGTCCCTCCCACTCGGAGGCCGCGTTGCACAGACGCACCGCGCGCAGCCAGCTCACGTCGGCGACGGGACGGCGCGGATGCCGCGCCGACTCCCCCAGCATTTCGGCAGCCTGCTCCTGCATCACCGCGAAGGTGCCGATCTCGAACGGTTCGAGCTCGACCGTCCGACGCAGCTTGCGGCGAGCATCGTGCAGCGTCACCGCACCAGCGGGAAGCGTCACCATCTCGAAATCGCGCACCCGAGAACCCTCCCACACTCGCGCCCACGCGCTGGCGCAGCTGCGGGACATAGCGCCTCGTAGACGCGAGTAGCGTAGGAGGGTGAGCGTGAATCGGGTCCCTGTCGTCAGCTCCGGACCCGGATGGCGCGGCTGGCTCATCTGGACGGTCGGCGTCATCGCGTACATGCTCGCCGTCGTCAACCGCAGCTCGCTGTCTGCCGTGGGGGTGGATGCCGCCGACCGGTTCAACGCCGACGCCGCGACCCTCTCGATGTTCGCCGTCGTGCAGCTCGCGGTGTACGGCGGCATGCAGATCCCGGTGGGCCTGCTACTGGATCGCTACGGCGCGCGCCCGATCATGACGGTCGGCATGCTGCTGATGGCCGTCGGGCAGCTGACGATGGCCGTCTCCCCCAGTGTCGGCGTCGCGATCCTTGCCCGCGCGCTGCTGGGTGCCGGCGACGCGGCGATCTTCCCCGCCGTCCTGCGCCTGGTCGCCACGTGGTTCCCCGCTCAGCGCGGCCCCGTCATGAGTCAGATGACGGGCCTCGTGGGCCAAGCGGGGCAACTGCTGTCGCTCGCGCCGCTTGCGGCGCTCCTGCACGCGACGACCTGGTCGATCACGTTCGGGTCGATTGCGGGGCTGTGCGTGCTGTTCGCGATCCTCGTCGCGCTCGTCATCCGCAACCACCCGCCCGAGCGCGACGCCGACGTCACCGTCAACACCGACACGGGCGTGATCCGCGTCGTGCAGTCGTCGATGGACACCGGCGTCGGCATCCGCGCCGCCTGGGCGCACCCGGGCACGCGCCTGGCGTTCTGGTCGCACTTCACGGCGCCGTTCGCCGGCACCGCGTTCATCTTGCTGTGGGGCGTGCCGTTCCTCACCGCCGGTGAAGGGCTCAGCCGCGCAGACGCGACGGCCGTCACCTCGGTATATGTCGCGATCGGCATGCTTCTCGGCCCCGTCATGGGCGCTTTGTCGCAGCGGATCCCGAACCGCCGCTCGCGCGTCCTGGTGCTGCCCGCGGTCGCGACACAGGTGATCGCCTGGACGGTCGTGATCCTCTGGCCGGGCCCCGCTCCGGTGTGGCTCATGTACGTGCTCGCCTTCGCGCTCGCGATGGGCGGGCCCGCGTCGATGATCGCCTTCGACCACGCGCGCACCCACAATCCCGCGCACCGCCTCAGCACCGCAACAGGCATCACGAACGTGGGCGGATTCCTCGCGGCGCTCATCGCGATCTTCCTGATCGGGCTCGCCCTCGACCTGCAGGGCGCCGGCACTCCCGCGACCTACCGGCTCGACGCGTTCCGCCTCGCGTTCCTCACGCAGTTCCCGCTGTGGATCGCCGGGTGGGTCTTCATCGTGATCGAACGCCGCAAGACCCGCGTGCACGTCGGCATGGATCAGCCGCGCAAGCCCCGTCGCACCCACTGACGGCGCCAGGCCGGTCCCAGGCCGGCGCGCGTCAGCGCGGCTCGACCGCGATCCACCCGCCGCCGAACTTCGGCTCCCGCCCGTCGCCGGACGACGTGCCGGTGAGCCGCCGCTTGACCCACGGTCCGAGGTGCTCGCGCAGGTAGTCGCGCCGGCCGAGTGCTGTGGCATCCGGCAGTTCCGGCTGTGACCACCACCCGTCGGGCACCCGCTCCCCCAGCGCGTCGAGGACCCGCGCGGCGACGCGGTGGTGCCCACGGCTGTTCATGTGCAGGCGGTCCTCTGACCAGAACGAGGGGTCCGACAGCTCGGCATCCGGCCAGTTCAGCGCGCGCACGACATCGGCGCGCCCGTCCATCCGCTGCACGACCGCCTCCGACATCAGATCGCCGCGGCGCTGGATCACACGGGCCAGCGGCAGCTGCGCCGACGGGTTCGCGCCCGACAGCAGGATCAGCCGCACGCCCTCCTCGTCGCAGCGGCGCAGCACCTGGCTGAAGGCATCGGCGATGTGCGAGATCGACGTGCGCGGCCGCAGCATGTCGTTGCCGCCGCCGTTGAAGGACAGGTGCGTGGGCTTCAGGGCGAGCGCGGGTTCGAGCTGCTGCTCGACGATCGACCAGACGAGCTTGCCGCGGATCGCGAGGTTCGCGTACTCGATCGACTCGCCGCGCGAATCGGCCCAGCCCTGAGCCACGAGGTCGGCCCAGCCCCGCACGTGTCCGTCGGGGAGCTCATCCCCGACACCCTCGGTAAACGAGTCGCCGATGGCGACGAAACGAATGGATGCCACCAGAAGAGCCTACGACCGTAAAACCATTGCGCCGGTCGGCACCGATCAGCGGTCGTCGAGCGCCGCACCGCGCCGATCCGCCAGTGCCCAGGCTGCCGCCGCCGCGAGGACGAAGAACCCGGCGAACACCGTGAACAGCAGGGGTGCACCACCGAGGTCCAGCAGCGGCGGGACGCTCAACGGCGCGATGATCGACGCGATGCGTCCGACACCGGCGGCCCAGCCCGCTCCCGTCGCGCGCAGCGAAGTCGGGTACGTCTCGGGCGTCACGGCGTACAGCGCACCCCACGCCCCCAGGTTGAAGAACGACAGCGCCATTCCTGCCGCGATGATGCCCCCGGCACCGGTTGCCGTGCCGAACAGCACCGCCGACACGGCCGATCCGACCAGGAACACCGACAGCGTCGTGCGTCGCCCCCACACCTCGATGAGCCACGCCGCGACGGCGTATCCGGGCAGTTGCGCGAGGGTGATGAGGAGCGTGAACCCGAACGAGCGGACGAGGTCGTAGCCCTGCGAGAACAGGATCGTCGGGATCCAGATGAAGGCCCCGTAGTAGGCGAAGTTGACGCAGAACCACACGATCCACAGCGCCAGCGTGCGCATGCGGAACTCGCCCGAGAACAGGTTCGCCACGCGACCACCGGCAACGCGGACCGGCGCCGTCGACATCGTGACCGGTGCCGCGCGTCGACGCTGCGCATCGCTGACCGCCGCCGAAGCCTCGAACTGCGCGACGACCACCTCGGCCTCCGCGCGACGCCCGCGGCGCTCGAGCCAGCGCGC
Organism: Microbacterium sp. 70-16; assembly: GCF_001898315.1. Lineage (GTDB taxonomy): Bacteria > Actinomycetota > Actinomycetes > Actinomycetales > Microbacteriaceae > Microbacterium. Next base: position 275,900 of record NZ_MKTQ01000014.1, read on the forward strand.
CGACTCGGGCAGGCCCCAGCGCACGATCAGCGCGTACGCGGCGGGGATGGCACCGAGCGCGAATGCCCAGCGCCAACCGTCGTCGAGGTTCGGGATGACGAAGTAGCCGATCAGTGCCGCGGCCGTCCACCCGACCGCCCAGAAGGCCTCGAGGATCACGATCACACGCCCTCGGATACGCGCCGGGGCGAACTCGCTCACGTACGTGCTCGCGACGGGCAGTTCCGCGCCGAGGCCGAGCCCCACGATGATTCGCAGCACGATGAGCGCGGCGAGTCCTCCGACGAGGGCGCTCGCGCCGGTTGCGAGCCCGTACACGAGCAGCGTCACGGCAAATACTGACCGGCGTCCGAACCGGTCAGCGAGAAGTCCGCCCAGGCTCGCCCCGATCGCCATGCCGATGAAGCCCGCCGACGCGAGCCACGAGGCCTGCTCCCCCGTCAGTGACCACTCGGCGACGAGCGCCGCGAGGACGAACGAGACGAGGCCGACGTCCATGGCATCCAGTGCCCAGCCGAGCCCCGACCCGGTGAGCACCTTCAGGTGCGCGCGCGTGAACGGTAGTGCGTCCAGTCGGCCTGCGACAGTGGATTCGGTGCGTTCGGGGGCATCCGTCATGGATGCATGCTACTCACGCGGATGCCAGCAGGTCATGCACCAGGGGCAGGACCTTTGTGCCGTAGAGCTCGATCGAGCGCAGCATCTTGCCGTGCGAGAGCGTGCCGTTGGCGTACTTCAGGTCGAACCGGTCGGCTCCGAGGGTCGCGACCGTCGCCGCGATCTTGCGCGCCACGGTCTCGGGCGAACCGGCGTAGATCGCGCCCTCGGGCCCGACGTCGTGCTGGAACTGCAGGCGGCTGTACGGCGGCCACCCGCGCTCGGCGCCGATCGCGTTGCGGTTGGCCTCCATCGCGGGGTACAGCTCCTCCCATGCCTGGGCGTCGGTGTCGGCGATGTGGCCGGGTGAGTGCACGCCCACCGGCATCCGGTCGCGTCCGAACGAGTCGAGCGAGCGGTGGTACAGGTCGACATACGGGCGGAACCGCTCGGCGGATCCGCCGATGATCGCGAGCATGAGGCCGTACCCGTAGCGCGCCGTGCGCACGACCGACTCGGGCGAGCCGCCGACGCCCACCCACGCCGTGATGCCGCTCTCGGTCTTGGGGAACACGTCGGCATCCGTCAGCGACGCGCGCGTCGTGCCCTGCCAGGTGACGGGCTTCTCTGCCATCAGCTGCGAGAAGAGGTCGAGCTTCTCTTCGAACAGCACCTCGTAGTCGCTCAGGTCGTAGCCGAACAGCGGGAACGACTCGATGAACGAGCCACGCCCCAGGATGACTTCGGCGCGGCCGCGTGAGAGGGCATCCAGCGTCGCGAAGCGCTCGTACACGCGCACGGGGTCGTCGCTGGAGAGCACCGTGACGGCCGTGCCGAGGTGGATCCGCTCGGTGCGCGCGGCGGCCGCGGCGAGCACCAGTTCGGGGCTCGACACCGCGAACTCGTGCCGGTGGTGCTCCCCCACCCCGAAGAACGACAGGCCCACCTGGTCGGCGAGGACGGCCTGATCCACGATGTCGCGGATCGTCTGCGCGTCGCTGACGCGCTGTCCGTCCTCGCCGATGGTGATGTCGCCGAACGTGTCCAGACCGAGCTCTACTGTATGCATACGAATAGGAACTCGCCGGGACCTGCGGGCATTCCCGTCAGCTCTGGGCCAGTGCCATCCGCAGCGTCTCGAGGCCGACGCCACCCAGGCGCAGGGCGCGCATGTGGAAGCGCTTGATGTCGAAGCCTGCGCCCTCGCGCTGCGCAGTCTCGTCGCGGATCTGCTCCCAGATGCGCTGGCCGACCTTGTACGAGGGGGCCTGCCCCGGCCAGCCGAGGTAGCGGTTCACCTCGAACTGCACGAACTCGTCGGGCATGTTGACGTTGCGGCGCATGAACTCGAGCGCGTAGTCGGCATCCCACGCGCCGTTTCCGTCGGGACGCGGCTTGCCCAGGTGCACCCCGATGTCGAGCACGACGCGCGCGGCGCGCATGCGCTGTCCGTCGAGCATGCCCAGGCGGTCGGCCGGGTCGGCGAGGTAGCCGAGCTGATCCATCAGGCGCTCGGCGTAGAGCGCCCAGCCCTCGGCATGACCGCTGGACCCCGCCAGCAGGCGGCGCCACGAGTTGAGCTCGCTGCGGTTGTACACGGCCTGCGCGATCTGCAGGTGGTGTCCCGGCACACCCTCGTGGTAGACGGTCGTCAGCTCGCGCCAGGTGTCGAAGGAGTCGACGCCCTCCGGCACCGACCACCACATGCGACCGGGGCGCGAGAAGTCGTCCGTCGGGGCCGTGTAGTAGATGCCGCCCTCGTGCGTCGGCGCGATCATGCACTCGATCGTGCGGATCGGCTCGGGGATGTCGAAGTGGCTCTTGCCGAGCTCGGCGATGGCGCGATCACTCGTGGCCTGCATCCAGCGCTGCAGCGCCTCGGTGCCGTGCAGCTTGTGGCTCTCGTCCTGCTCGAGGAAGGCGACAGCCTCTTCGACGCTCGCGCCGGGGAGGATCTCGTTCGCGATCGCCTCTTGCTCGGCGACCATTCGGGCCAACTCTTCCAGGCCCCACTCATAGGTCTCGTCCAGATCGATCTGCGCGCCGAGGAACCGTTGCGAGTACAGCTGGTACAGGTCGCGCCCGACGCCGTCCTGTTCGGATGCCGCGGGGGCCAGCTCGCGCGTGAAGAAGTCGGCCAGCTGATCGTAGGCGACGCGCGCGGCGTTGCTGCTGGTGGCGAGGTCGCGCGCCAGCGAGGCGGGCAGCTGGCCTTCGGCGGGGGCAGCTTCGCTCGTGAACTCCGCGAAGAAGCCGCCGTCGGCGGTGTAGCGGGCGATCTGCGTCACGACTTCGGTGACCTGACGACGGGCGGGCACGACGCCCGTCGCGATGCCCTCACGCAGCGTCTCGATGTAGCCGCGGATGGCTCCGGGCAGTGCGCCCAAACGGGTCGAGATGACCGACCAGTCCTCGACCGTCGCGGTCGGCATGAGGTCGAACACATTGCGCAGCTCTTGCGCGGGCGAGGCGATCACGTTGACGTCGCGCAGGTGGGCGCCCACCTCGTGCAGGGCGATGTCGAGCTCGAGGTCACGCGAGAGGTCTGCCTTCGTGACGACGTCCACGTCGTCGACGGGGTCAGCCGCCTGCAGGGTGGCGAGCGTGTCCTTCACCGCTGCGAGCGTCTTCTCGTGGCCCGCGAGCGACTGGTCGCCCAAGCGGTCGTTGTACTCGAAGCGCCCGATGTAGGTCGCAAGACTCGGGGCCAGCTCCGCTGCGGTGTCGACCCAGCCCTCGGCGATCGTGTCGATGGGGGTGGGCGTACGTGGGGTATCGGTCATGCTTCGAGGATAGGTAGTGCACCGTCCGTGTCGCCACCCGGTGGCCTGCGGCGCGGCCACGCGTCGCGCCGGTGGCCCCGCGGCGGGGCTCGCGCCGAGGTCAGTGCCCGGCGACGTCCCAGTTCTCGCCGCGGCCGATCTGCACATCCAACGGCACGGAGAGCTGCGCTGCGTCGCCCATGCGGTCGCGGACGATCTTCTCGACGGCATCCCACTCGCCCGGCGCGACCTCGATGACCAGTTCGTCGTGGATCTGCAGCAGCACACGCGAGGTCAGTCCGTCTGCGACCAGTTGGTCGTGGATGTGAAAGAGCGCGAGCTTCATGATGTCGGCCGCGCTGCCCTGGATGGGAGCGTTCAGCGCCGCGCGTTCGGCGTTCTCGCGAAGCACGCGGTTGGGGCTGCCGAGGTCGGGGAACGGCCGGCGCCTGCCGAAGATCGTCTCGGTGTAGCCGTCGATGCGGGCCTGCTGCACGGAGGAGCGCAGATAGTCGCGCACCGCACCGAAGCGCGCGAAGTACTCGGTCATGAGCTGCTTGGCCTCGGCCTGCTCGATGCGCAACTGCTTCGACAGACCGAACGCGCTCAGGCCATAGACCAGGCCGTAGCTCATCGCCTTGACCTTCGTGCGCATGGCGGGCGTGACGTCGGCCGGTTCCACACCGAACACGCGCGAGCCGACGAAGCGGTGCAGGTCTTCACCCGAGTTGAACGCCTCGATGAGTCCGGCGTCGCCCGACAGGTGCGCCATGATGCGCATCTCGATCTGGGAGTAGTCGGCCGTCAGGAGCGTCTCGTATCCGGCGCCGACTTCGAAGGCCGCGCGGATCCGATGCGATTCCTCACTGCGGATCGGGATGTTCTGCAGGTTGGGGTCGGTGCTCGACAGACGCCCGGTCTGGCTGCCCGTCTGCAGGTACGTGGTGTGGATGCGACCTGTCGCGTCGATCGCGGTGTCGAGCGACTCGATGATCTGACGGAGTTTCGTGGCCTCGCGGTGCTGCAGCAGCAGGGCGAGGAACGGGTGGTCGACGCTCTCTTGCAGGTCGGCGAGAGCCGCGGCATCCGTCGAGTACCCGGTCTTGGTCTTGCGGGTTTTGGGCAGCTGGAGCTGCTCGAACAGCACCTCCTGCAGCTGCTTGGGCGAGCCGAGGTTGACCTCACGGTCGATCTCGGCGAACGCCAGTTGCGCGACACCTTCAGCGCGGTCGGCGAGCTCTGCCGAGAACGTGGAGAGCTTGTCGTGCGAGACGGCGACGCCCGCGAGCTCCATGTCGGCGAGCGTGTCGAGCGTCGGCAGCTCGATATCGGTGAGCACGGTGAGGATGGGGGCGGGCATCTCATCGCGCAGCGGTGCGGTCACCCGCAGCGCGTACCAGGCGAGCTGTGACGGCGTCGCACCCTCGGTCTCGGGGACGAGCTGGGTGGGGTCGGCCTCGGGCAGCTTCTCGTCGAGGTAGCGGTCGACCAGGTCGCCGAGGGTCTTGTCGGGGAAGCTCGGGCGCAACAGCCAGCCGGCGAGGATCGGGTCGAACACGAGTCCGCCCAGCCGGACGCCGGCGCGTCGCAGCGCCTTCACCTGCGGTTTGGAATCCGTCAGGATCTTCGGCGCGTCGGAGGTGAGCCACGGGCCAAGCGCGGCCGCGGCGTCATCGGTCCACGTGGCCTCGGCCGCAGCGTCGGCCGATGCGATGCCGATACGCGCCGGAAGTCCCCCCTCGATCGTGATCGTCACGGCCAGCTCACCTGTTGCAGACGCGGCCCAGTCGGCGAGAGCCGCGGCATCCAGCTGCGCGGGCACGGGGGCGGCAACGGCGGGGGCGGATGCCGCGTCGACATCGGCGGCATCGGCACCGACGGCCTCGAACACGCGCGGCAGCAGCGTGCGGAACTCGAGCCGCGCGAAGATGTCGCGGACGGCCTGCGCGTCGATCGGCTGTACCGCGAGGTCTGCGGGCGTGACGGGAAGCTCGACGTCGCGCAACAGGGCGTTCAGCGACCGGTTGCGGCGCACGTCGTCGAGATGCTCGCGGAGGTTGCCACCGACGACACCGGTGATCTTGTCGGCGTTGTCGATCAGGGCATCCAGACTGCCCCACTGCGTCAACCACTTCACGGCGGTCTTCTCGCCCACCTTCGGCACGCCGGGCAGGTTGTCGCTGGTCTCGCCGACGAGCGCGGCGATGTCGGGGTAGTTCGCGGGCGGCAGGCCGTACTTCTCGACGACCGCGTCGGGCGTGTAGCGCTTGAGCTGCGAGACGCCCTGCACGCTCGGATACAGCAGCGTCACGTCATCGGTGACGAGCTGGATCGTGTCGCGGTCGCCCGAGCAGACGAGCACGTCCATGCCCGCTGCGGCGCCCTGCGTGGCGAGCGTCGCGAGGATGTCGTCGGCCTCGATGCCCTCCTTCGTGAGCACCGTGACGTTCATCGCCGCGAGGCAGTCCTGCAGCAGCGGGATCTGACCCTTGAACTCGGCCGGCGACTCAGACCGGGTCGCCTTGTACTCGGGGTACTGGTCGGTGCGGAAGGAGTGGCGCGACGTGTCGAACGCGACCGCGAGGTGGGTGGGCCGTTCGGCCTTGAGCAGATTGACGAACATCGACAGGAACCCGTAGATGCCGTTGGTGTGCTGCCCGTCCTTCGTCGAGAAGTTGTCGACCGGCAGGGCGAAGAACGCACGGTAGGCCAGCGAATGGCCGTCGACGACGAGAAGGGTAGGCTTTTCGGAGTCCGTCACCCTGCAACTCTAGACGCGGGGTGCGACACGCACTCCCGCATCCGATCGCATCCGAAGGTGGACGATGACAGCTCAGGGCACCCCCACGGCATCCGAGGGTCTGGAATGGGCCACGGCCCGCGGCATGGGAGCCCTCGCCCAGAAGATGGGCATCGAGTTCACCGAGTTCACCGTCGAGCGCGCCGTCGCCACGATGCCCGTCGAGGGCAACACGCAGCCGGTGGGGCTCTTGCACGGCGGCGCCTACGTCGTGCTGGGTGAGTCGCTCGGCTCGATGGCGGCGAACCTGCACGCGGGGCCGGGGCGACTCGCCGTCGGCGTCGACATCAACGCGACGCACACCCGGTCGGCGGCCTCGGGCTACGTGACGGGCGTCTGCACGCCCGTGCACCTGGGCCGCTCGATCACGGTGCACGAGATCGTCGTGACCGACGATCAGGGCCGCCGCTGCTCGACGATCCGCATCACCAACATGATCAAGGACCGCTGAGCGGCGTCCCGCCCGATCCCCCGCCGGTCGCTCGCACCGCTCGGCCGCGTCGGTCGCTCTGACCGCGAGACTGCAGTGCTGCGCCGAAACTGCGTGCACGGGCTGCAGTCTCGGTGCACCGGTGCAGTCTCGCGGATGCGACCATCCGCGCGGGGCGTCAGCGCGGGGTGTCAGCCCTTCTTCGGGGAGAGCTGCTCGATGATCGCCTTGGCGACGTCCTGCATCGTGAGGCGACGGTCCATGGATGCCTTCTGGATCCAGCGGAACGCCTCAGGCTCAGACAGGCCCATCTTCTCGTTCAGCAGGCCCTTGGCGCGGTCGACGAGCTTGCGGGTCTCGAAGCGCTCGACCATGTCGGCGACCTCGGCCTCGAGCGTGATGATCTGCTCGTAGCGGGCGAGCGCGATCTCGATGGCCGGCAGCAGGTCGTTGGGCGTGAACGGCTTGACGACGTACGCGAGAGCGCCGGCCTCGCTGGCCCGCTCGACGAGCTCCTTCTGGCTGAACGCGGTCAGCAGCACGACGGGCGCGACGTGGTTCTTGCCGAGCTTCTCGGCGGCGCTGATGCCGTCGAGTACGGGCATCTTGACGTCCATGATGACGAGGTCGGGGCGCAGCTCAGTGGCGAGCTGGACGGCGGTCTCACCGTCTCCGGCCTCGCCCACGACGTCGAAGCCGTTGTCTCGGAGGATCTCGACGATGTCGAGGCGGATCAACGATTCGTCTTCAGCGACGACGACCCGTCGAGGGGCCGCGGGCGTCGATGCGGGGGTCAGTTCCTGCTCAGTCACCTGTCCATCCTAGAGCCAGCGAGAGGACGAACCTGCGATAGTCTCGATTCCACGTGCGCCGGTGTGGCGGAATGGCAGACGCGACCGACTCAAACTCGGTTGCCCGCAAGGGCGTGTGGGTGGGCCCACGCCATCAGAGGCTCCGCGCGTCGCGAAGCGGCGTGTGGAGAGACGGCGGGGACGACTCCCACCACATCGGCGGAGACGCGTCAGCGTCGCAGCCGATCCGCGATAGTCTCTTCTGGGCGTGCGCCGGTGTGGCGGAATGGCAGACGCGACCGACTCAAACTCGGTTGCCCGCAAGGGCGTGTGGGTTCGACTCCCACCACCGGCACGACACGCAGAAGGGCGGATGCCCGGGGGTCCTCCCCCCGGCATCCGCCCTTCTGCTGCTGTCGACCTAGTTCTGCGACTGGTAGATCGGTGCCTTGCCGTGGACGGCGTCACCGATCTTGTGCACGCGGATGTCGTTGGTCGAGCCGATGATTCCGGGAGGCGAGCCGGAGATCACGACCACCTTGTCACCTTCCTTCGCGAGTCCCTGACCGAGGAAGAACTCGTCGACCTGGATGAACATGAGGTCGGTGTGCGCGACGTGCTCGACGAGGGTCGACTGCACGCCCCAGGTGAGCGCCATGCGGCGGCGGATCGCGGGGTCGACCGCGAACGCCATCATCGGGATGCCGGGGCGCAGGCGCGACATGCGGCGCGCCGTGTCACCGGACTCCGTGAAGATGCAGAGGAACTTGGCCTCGACGAACTCGGCGACCTCGTTGGCTGCGAGGGTGAGGATGCCGCCCTGCGTGCGAGGCTTCGCGCTGAACGGGCGAATGCGGTCGAGACCGTGCTCCTCCGTCGACTCGACGATGCGCGCCATGGTCTGCACCGTGACGACGGGGTACTCGCCGACACTCGTCTCGCCCGACAGCATCACCGCGTCTGCACCGTCGAGGACGGCGTTGGCGACGTCGGATGCCTCGGCGCGCGTGGGCACCGGGGCGTGCGTCATCGACTCGAGCATCTGGGTCGCGACGATGACTGGCTTCGCCATGCGGCGGCACATCTCGACGGCGCGCTTCTGCACGATCGGGACGGCCTCGAGCGGCAGCTCGACGGCGAGGTCACCACGGGCGACCATGATGCCGTCGAAGGCGTCGATGATCTCTTCGAGGTTGTCGACAGCCTGCGGCTTCTCGATCTTGGCGATGACGGGAACCTTGCGGCCCTCCTCCGCCATGATCTCGTGCACGCGGGTGACGTCGGCGGCATCGCGCACGAACGACAGCGCGATGAGGTCGGCACCGGCCTGCAGGCCCCAGCGCAGGTCCGCCTCGTCCTTCTCGGACAGGGCGGGGACGCTCACGGCGACGCCAGGCAGGTTGATGCCCTTGTTGTTGGAGACCGTGCCGGCGACGACGACCTTGGTCGTGACGACGGGTCCGTCGACGCTCTCGACCTGAACGCGGACCTTGCCGTCGTCGATGAGCAGGAAGTCGCCCGGCGAGACGTCGCCGGCGAGACCCTTGAAGGTCGTGCCGACGAGGTCGCGGGTGCCGACGACATCCTCGGTCGTGATGCGGAACGTCTCGCCGACGGCGAGGTCGTGGGGTCCGTCAGAGAACTTGCCGAGCCGGATCTTCGGGCCCTGCAGGTCGACGAGGATGGCTACGGCACGGCCGGCGTCATCCGCGGCCTTCCGCACGTTCGCGAAGCGGACTTCGTGCTCCGCGTACGAGCCATGGCTGAGGTTCATGCGGGCCACGTTGACACCGGCGTCGATGATCGCACGGATCATCTCATACGACTCGGTGGCGGGGCCCAGGGTGGCGACGATTTTCGCGCGTCTCACGTACTGACTCTCCGGTCTGGATCGGTTGTTCGGGGGTTGGCTTCAGCCTACGCGGGCTGCAGGCCGATCGCGACGTCGCGCGGGCCGACCGGCGACGGCAGGTTGGTCTGCCCCATCAGGTACTCATCGACGGCAGCGGCCGCGGCCCGCCCCTCAGCGATCGCCCAGACGATCAGGGACTGCCCACGACCGGCATCCCCGGCCACGAACACGCCGGGAGCCGTCGACTGGTAGTCGTCGGTCCGCTCGACGTTGCCACGGCCCGTGAACACGGTACCGAGTTGCTCCTCGAGAGCGCTACGCTCCGGGCCGGTGAAACCCATCGCGATCAGAACGAGGTCGGCGGGGATCTCGCGTTCGGTGCCGCTGCGGGGCACGCGACGGCCGTCGGCCAGGTACTCGGTCTCGGCCAGGCGCAGGGCACGCACTTCGCCCGCCTCGTTGGCGAGGAACTCAACGGTGGATGCCAGGTAGGCACGCTCGCCGCCTTCTTCGTGCGCCGAGGAGACCTCGAACACGGTCGGCATCATCGGCCACGGCTGGTGCTCGGGCCGCGCCGACGGCGGCTGCTTGCCGATCGCGAGGTTGGTGACGCTCAGTGCGCCCTGGCGGTGCGCCGTGCCGATGCAGTCGGCTCCGGTGTCGCCACCGCCGATGACGATGACGTGCTTGCCCTCCGCGTGGATCTGGTTGGGCACCTGGTCGCCCGCGACGGCCTTGTTGGACTCGACGAGGTACTCCATCGCGAAGTGCACGCCGTCGAGGTCGCGCCCGGGGATCGCGATGTCGCGCGGCACGGTCGAACCGGTCGCGACGACGACCGCGTCGTACCGGGCACGGAGGTCGGCCCATGTGATGTCGACGCCGATCTGCACCCCGGCGCGGAAGCGCGTGCCCTCGTCCTGCATCTGGCGCAGGCGCGACTCGAGGTGCTTCTTCTCCATCTTGAAGTCGGGGATGCCGTAACGCAGCAGACCGCCGATGCGGTCGTCGCGCTCGAACACGGCGACCGTGTGGCCGGCGCGCGTGAGCTGCTGAGCGGCGGCCAGGCCCGCGGGGCCCGACCCGACGACGGCGACCGTCTTGCCGGTCAGACGCGCGGGCGGCTCGGCCTCGACCCAGCCGTTGGCGAAGGCGTCGTCGATCGTCGAGACCTCAATCTGCTTGATCGTCACCGCGGGCTGGTTGATCCCGAGCACGCACGAGCTCTCGCACGGAGCGGGGCAGAGGCGACCGGTGAACTCCGGGAAGTTGTTGGTCGCGTGCAGACGCTCGATCGCCGCGCGGCCCTCGCCGCGCCACATGAGGTCGTTCCACTCCGGGATCAGGTTGCCCAGCGGGCATCCCTTGTGGCAGAACGGTACGCCGCAGTCCATGCAGCGACCGGCCTGACGACGGAGGACGGCGGGGTCGCCCGGCTCGTAGACCTCTTTCCAGTCCATGATGCGCACGGGAACCGGCCGGCGCGCCGGGAGCTCACGCTCGGTGGTCTTCAGGAAGCCCTTCGGGTCAGCCACCGGTCACCTCCAGGATGCGGGTCCAGACGACGTCGCCGTCGGGGTCGAGCCCCTCGGCGGCCGCGTCCATACGGGTCTGCAGCACCGCGGCGTAATCGCGCGGCAGGACACGGACGAAGTTCGCGGCCTCAGCCTCGAAGTCGTCCAGCAGGGCGGCGGCGAGCGTCGACCCCGTCTCGGCGACATGCTGCTCGAGCAGGTCGCGAAGGATCTCGATGTCGCCCGAGCCGAGCTGGAGCAGCTCGAGCTCTCCACTGGCGATCGCCTCGCGGTTGACGAGCGCGCGATCGAGTTTGTAGACGTAGGCGGAACCGCCGGACATGCCGGCCCCGAGGTTGCGCCCCGTCGCACCGAGGATGACCGCGAGGCCACCCGTCATGTACTCGAGTGCGTGGTCGCCGACGCCTTCGACGACGGCGGTCGCGCCCGAGTTGCGCACGAGGAACCGCTCGCCCACGACGCCGCGCAGGAACATGCTGCCCTGCGTCGCGCCGTAGCCGATGACGTTGCCGGCGATGACGTTCTGCGAGGCATCGAACTCGGCGTCGCGCGGCGGCCGTACGACGATCTGCCCGCCCGACAGGCCCTTGCCGACGTAGTCGTTCGAGTCGCCCTCCAGCCGCAGGGTGATGCCTGCGGGCAGGAACGCGCCGAACGACTGGCCGGCAGAACCGGTGAGGTTCACCTCGATCGTGCCCGCCGGCAACCCGTGCTCGCCGTGTGCGAGGGTGACGCGGTTGCCGAGCATCGTGCCGACAGCGCGCTCGGTGTTGCGGATCGGCAGGTCGATCGCGATGTGACCGCCGTGCGCGATGACATCCTGCGCACGCTCGATCAGACCGACGTCGAAGTGCTCGTCGAGCTCGTGGTCCTGATCGCGCAGGTGGCGACGCGGCACCTCGGGGGCGAACGCGGGACCGTCCAGGATCGGCGCGAGGTCGAGGCCGCTCGCCTTCCAGTGCTCGATCGCGCCGTTCACGTCGAGCAGGTCGTTGCGGCCGATCGCCTCATCGAGCGAGCGGAAGCCGAGCTCGGCGAGGTACTCGCGCACCTCCTGGGCGATGAACTGCATGAAGTTGACGACGAACTCCGGCTTTCCGCTGAAGCGGGCACGCAGCACGGGGTTCTGCGTCGCGACACCCACGGGGCACGTGTCGAGGTGGCAGACGCGCATCATGATGCAGCCTTCGACCACGAGCGCGGTCGTCGCGAAGCCGAACTCCTCGGCGCCCAGCAGGGCGGCGATGACGACGTCACGGCCGGTCTTGAGCTGCCCGTCGGCCTGGACGACGACGCGGTCGCGCATGTCGTTGAGCATGAGTGTCTGCTGCGTCTCGGCCAGGCCCAGCTCCCACGGCGTGCCGGCGTGCTTGAGCGAGTTCAGCGGGCTCGCGCCGGTGCCGCCGTCGTGACCCGAGACGAGGATGACGTCGGCGAGGGCCTTGGCGGTACCCGCCGCGACCGCGCCGATGCCCGACTGGCTCACGAGCTTCACGTGCACGCGCGCGGCGGGGTTGGCCCGCTTCAGGTCGAAGATCAGCTGCTTGAGGTCTTCGATCGAGTAGATGTCGTGGTGCGGCGGCGGCGAGATGAGTCCGACGCCGGGCGTGCCACCACGCGTGCGCGCGATCCAGGGATACACCTTGCCCGGGGGCAGCTGACCGCCCTCGCCGGGCTTGGCGCCCTGCGCGAGCTTGATCTGGATGTCGTCGGCGTGCGTCAGGTACATGCTCGTGACACCGAACCGGCCCGATGCCACCTGCTTGATCGCGCTGCGACGCTGCGGGTCGAGCAGACGCTCGACGTCTTCGCCGCCTTCACCCGTGTTCGACTTCGCACCGATCGAGTTCATCGCGATCGCGAGCGTCTCGTGCGCTTCGCGCGAGATCGAGCCGTAGCTCATCGCTCCCGTCGAGAAGCGTGTGACGATCGACTCGATCGGCTCGACCTCGTCGATCGGCACGGGCGGGCGCTCGCCCGTCTTCAGCCGGAACATGCCGCGCAGCGTCTTCAGCTCGGCCGCCTGGTCGTCGACGAGCTTGGTGTACTCGCGGAAGATGTCGTACCGACGGTTGCGCGTCGAATGCTGCAGGCGGAACACCGTGTCGGGGTTGAACAGGTGCGGGGCACCGTCGCGACGCCACTGGTACTCGCCGCCGGTCCACAGGCGCTCGTGCGCCCGCGCGGCCTCGTCCTCGGGGTAGGCGTAGTCGTGCCGCGCCTGGTTCTCACGGGCGATGTCGACGATGCCGATGCCACCGAGCTTGGTCTCGGTGCCGGTGAAGTACTTCTCGACGAGCTGCTCCGACAGGCCCACGGCCTCGAACACCTGCGAGCCGGCGTACGACGACACCGTCGAGATGCCCATCTTGGACATGATCTTCAGCACGCCCTTGCCGAGCGCGTAGATGAGGTTGCGCACGGCCTTCTCGGGTGAGATGCCCGTGATGAACCCGGCGCGCACGAGGTACTCGACGGTCTCCATCGCGAGGTACGGGTTCACGGCGGATGCCCCATACGCGATGAGCGTCGCGACATGGTGCACTTCGCGCACGTCACCCGCTTCGACGACGAGCCCGACCTTCATGCGGTTCTCGCGACGGATGAGGTGGTGGTGCACGGCCGAGATCATCAGAAGCGACGGGATCGGGACGAGGTCCTTGTTCGAGTCGCGGTCGCTCAGGATGATGAACTCCGCACCCTGCTCGATCGCCTCATCAACCTCGGCGCACATCTCGTCGAGGCGCTCTTCGAGGGCGTGCTCGCCGCGGTCGAACCGGTACAGGCCGCGGACGATCGCCGAACGGCGACCGGGCAGCGCACGGTCGATGTGCTGCAGCTTCGCGAGTTCATCGTTGTCGATGACCGGGAAGTCCAGTCCGATCGTCCGGGTGTGCTCGGGCGTCGACTCCAGCAGGTTGCGCTCGGGGCCGAGCGCCAGCGCGAGCGAGGTGACGACCTCTTCGCGGATCGAGTCGAGCGGCGGGTTGGTCACCTGAGCGAACTGCTGCACGAAGTAGTCGAACAGCAGGCGCGGGCGCTCGCTGAGGACGGCGATCGGGGCATCCGACCCCATCGCGCCGAGCGGCTCGGCGCCGTTCTGGCCCATCGGGGTCAGGAGGATCCGAACCTCTTCCTCGGTGTAGCCGAACGTGCGCTGACGGCGCGTGATGGACGCGATCGGGTGCACGATGTGCTCACGCTCGGGCAGGTCCTTCAGGCGCACGCGACCGGAGTCGAGCCATTCCTGCCACGGCTGCAGCGCGGCAAGATCCGCCTTGACCTCTTCGTCCTCGACGATGCGCTGCTGCGCCGTGTCGACGACGAACATGCGGCCGGGGCGCAGGCGCCCGCGCCGCTTGATGCGCGACGGCTCGAAGTCGAGCACGCCGGTCTCAGAGCCGATGACGACGATGCCGTCGGTCGTCTCGGTCCAGCGGCCCGGGCGCAGGCCGTTGCGGTCGAGCGTCGCGCCGACGAGCGTGCCGTCGGTGAAGATGAGCGCCGCCGGGCCGTCCCACGGCTCCATCTGCATCGCGTGGTAGTCGTAGAACGCGCGCAGGTCAGCCGAGATGTCCGCCTGCTTCTCGTAGGCCTCGGGCACCATCATCATGATGGCGTGCGGCAGGCTGCGGCCGGTGAGGGTCAGCAGCTCCAGGACCTCATCGAAGGATGCCGAGTCGCTCGCGCCCTCCGTGCAGATCGGCAGCAGCGGGCGGATGTCACCGAGGAGCTCGGACTCGAGCTGCGACTGGCGCGCGCGCATCCAGTTGCGGTTCGCGCCGACCGTGTTGATCTCGCCGTTGTGCGCGAGCATGCGCAGCGGCTGCGCGAGCGGCCACGACGGGAACGTGTTGGTCGAGTACCGCGAGTGCACGACGGCGAGTTCGCTGACGAACCGCTCGTCCTGCAGGTCGGGGTAGAACGGCTCGAGCTGCAGTGTCGTGACCATGCCCTTGTAGCCGAGCGTGCGCGAGCTGAGCGAGACGAAGTAGGCGTCGTACTCGTTGCGGGCGCGCTTGCGCAGGCGGTAGACACGCCGGTCGAGCTCGATGCCGCTCAGCGCAGGCGCGTCGCCGACGGCGGGGCGCGAGACGAACAGCTGCTCGAACGCCGGGCGTGCGGCATGCGCGAGCTTGCCGAGGTGCTCCTCTTCGGTGGGCACGTCGCGCCAGCCGAGCACCGTGAGGCCCTCGGCGGCAGCGAGCTGCTCGACGCCTGCCTTGACGGACTTGCGTGCCTCTTCGTCGAGGGGCAGGAAGGCCAGGCCCGCGGCGTACTCCCCCACCGGCGGCAGGTCGAAGTCGACGACGGCGCGCAGGAAGGCATCCGGCATCTGCGTCAGGATGCCCGCGCCGTCGCCGGTACCCGCGTCGGAGCCGATCGCGCCGCGGTGCTCGAGGTTGCGCAGCGCCGTCAGCGCGAGGTCGACGATGTCGTGCCCCGGCTCACCGCGCAGCGTCGCGACCATCGCGAGGCCGCAGGCGTCCTTCTCGAACGCGGGGTTGTACATCCCCTGCTTTCCGGGGAAACCGGAGGGGTGTCGCGTGGTCTCTTCTCGACGGGGGCTCGAAGCCATACCTACCGTCCTCATGGTCATGCTCAAACGGGGACGACGTCGGCCCTTGCGTGTAGCTGTGGTGTTAGTTCGAGGCGACTGTGCTTGTGGCGGTGTCCGTGATGGTGTCGCGCGTCGGGGGTGCGCTGACGTCGACGAACTCATCGGTGTTCTGCGATTGTACATTCTTGCCGCCGGTCCACTCGCGACCCCGCTGATACGGCGAGGGCTCGAAGCCGGGATGACGGCGCTTCTGCACGAAGAAGATGACGAGACCGATGACGACGCCGAAGATCGCCGCCCACACGTTGGTCCGCAGGCCCAGGATCACTTCGCTGGGGTCGATGCGGATGTTCTCCCAGACGATGCGGCCCGCGCTGTACCAGACGAGGTACAGGGCGAACAGGCGCCCCCACTGCAGCGTGAAGCGCTTGCCCGCCCACAGCAGGAAGATGACGCCCAGCGTGTTCCAGATCACTTCGTACAGGAATGTGGGGTGGAAGAGGGTCCCTTCGGGAAGGCCCGCGGGCCACGCGGCGTTCGGGTAGTCGATCTGCAGGCCCCACGGCAGGTCGGTGGGCTGACCGTACAGCTCCTGGTTGAACCAGTTGCCGAACCGGCCGAGAGCCTGCGCGAGCAGCAGGCCGGGGGCCAGGGCATCCGCGAACGTCCAGAACCGGATGCCGGTCCACTTGCAGCCGAGCCAGGCACCGATCGCGCCGCCGATGAGGGCGCCGAAGATCGCGATGCCGCCGTCCCAGATGTTCCAGATGGCGTCCTTGACGAACGGGTTCCACCACTCGCGACCCTGGTCGAAGTAGTACGCCCAGTGCGTGAACACGTGGAACAGACGCGCGCCGATGAGGGCCAGCGGCACGGCGAGCAGCACGATGTCGATCACGACCCACGGCTCGGCGCCGCGCTTGGTGAGGCGGCGGTTGGTCATGAGCGCCGCCACGACGATGCCCGCGAGGATGCACAGGGCATAGAAGTGGATCGTCAGCGGGCCGATCTGGAAAGAGCTGATCGACGGGCTGGGGATGCTGGCGACGACAGAGGAGGAAAGCACGAGGGGAAGTCTACTTCGCCGTCACGCTCTGCCCGTGCCGCATCGCGCACGCGTCAGCGCGCGGTGCCGGATGCCAGCGACCGCGCCGTCTCGGCGAGGCCCGCGACACCGCCGTCGCGCAGCGCGCGCACGAGGGCCGTCCCGACGATCGCGCCGTCGGCGTAGTCGACGACGCCCGCGATCTGCTCGGGCGTCGAGATGCCGATGCCGACACAGGCGCGCTCGACGCCGTGGTCGCGCAGCCGCGCGACGAGCGTGCGGGCGGCGGCATCCAACTCAGCGCGCTCGCCCGTGATGCCCATCGTCGAGACGGTGTACACGAAGCCGGTCGAGTTGTCGGCGATCAGCTGCAGGCGCTCGTCGGTCGAGGTCGGTGCGACCAGGAAGATCCGGTCAAGGTCCGTGCGCTCGGAGGCCGCGATCCACTCGCCGGCGGCATCGGGCGTGATGTCGGGGGTGATCAGGCCCGCTCCCCCGGCGGCCAGCAGGTCGTCGGCGAACCGGTCGACGCCGTACTGCAGGACGGGGTTCCAGTACGTCATCACGAGGATCGGCACATCGACGCGGGCGGCGATCTCGCGCACGGCCGTAAACGTGTCGCGCAGGCGGAATCCGGCCGCCAGGGCGGCATTGGTCGCCTCTTGGATGACCGTGCCGTCCATCACGGGGTCGGAGTAGGGCGGACCGAGCTCGAGGATGTCGGCGCCGGCCTCTGCCAGTGCCACGGCGGCATCGATGCTGGTCTGCAGATCGGGGTAGCCGATCGGCAGATAGCCGATGAAGGCGCCGCGCCCGGCCGCCTTCGCGGCATCGATCGCGGCGGCGACGCGGGAGGTCATGCCGTGGCTCCTTCGTCGTACAGGCCGAACCAGCGCGCGGCGGTGTCCATGTCCTTGTCGCCGCGGCCGGAGAGGCTCACCGCGATGACGGCGTCGGGGCCCAGCTCGCGGCCGAGGCGCAGCGCACCCGCGAGGGCGTGGGCGGACTCGATGGCGGGGATGATGCCCTCGGTGCGACTCAGCAGCCGCAGGGCATCCATCGCCTCGGTGTCGGTCGCGGGGATGTACTGCGCGCGACCGATGTCGGCGAGCCACGCGTGCTCGGGGCCGACGCCCGGGTAGTCGAGCCCGGCCGAGATCGAGTGCGACTCGATCGTCTGGCCGTCCTCGTCCTGCAGCACGTACGTCTTGGCGCCGTGCAGGACGCCGGGGCGACCGCGCTCGATCGAGGCGGCGTGCTTCTCGGTGTCGACACCGTCGCCGGCTGCCTCGACGCCGTAGAGCTTCACGCCCTCGTCGTCGAGGAACGCGTCGAACATGCCGATCGCGTTCGATCCGCCGCCGACACAGGCCACGACGGCGTCGGGCAGGCTCCCGGTCTCGTCGAGGAGCTGCTGGCGTGCCTCCTCAGAGATGATCTTCTGGAAGTCGCGCACCATCGCGGGGAACGGGTGGGGCCCTGCCGCGGTGCCGAAGATGTAGTTGGTCGTCTCGACCGAGGCCACCCAGTCGCGGTACGCGTCGTTGATGGCATCCTTCAACGTGCGGGACCCGGTCGTCACTGGCACGACCTCAGCGCCCAGCAGCCGCATGCGTGCGACGTTGAGCGCCTGGCGCTGCGTGTCGACCTCGCCCATGTAGACGGTGCAGTCGAAGCCGAACAGGGCCGCCGCGGTCGCCGTGGCGACACCGTGCTGGCCGGCGCCGGTCTCGGCGATCACGCGCGTCTTGCCGAGGCGCTTGGTGAGCAGCGCCTGACCGATGACGTTGTTGATCTTGTGCGAGCCGGTGTGGTTGAGGTCTTCGCGCTTGAGGAAGATGCGTGCTCCCCCGGCGTGCTCGGCGAATCGCGGCACCTCGGTGAGGGCGGAGGGGCGACCCGCGTACGAGTGCAGGAGCGAGGTGAACTCCGCCTGGAAGGCGGGGTCGATCTTCGAGGCCTCGTAGACCGCCGTCAGCTCATCGATCGCCGAGATGAGCGCTTCGGGCATGAAGCGCCCACCGAACTCGCCGAAGAAGGGACCGGGCTGTTCGCGCAGGCTCATGCTCCCGCCTCCAGGAATGCGTGCAGAGTGGATACGGGGTCGTTCGTGACGAGCGCTTCGCCGATCAGTACGACGTCGGCGCCGGCCGAGCGGTAGTGCGCCACGTCGGCAGGCGCGAGAACGGCCGACTCGGCGATCTTGACGGCATCCGCCGGGAAGTGCTCGGCGAGCGAGCCGAACAGGTCGCGGTCGAGCTGGAAGTCGACCAGGTTGCGCGCGTTCACGCCGATCAGGCGCGCGCCGATGTCGGCGGCGCGCTCGAGCTCTTCGCGCGAGTGGGTCTCAACCAGCGGCGTCATGCCGAGCTGCCGGACGAGGTCGTGCAGCTGCGCGAGCAACGGCTGCTCAAGGGCGGCGACGATCAGCAGGACGATGTCGGCGCCGGATGCCCGGGCCTCGAGCACCTGGTAGGGGGTCGCGATGAAGTCCTTGCGCAGCACGGGCAGCGAGACGCGCGCCTTGACGGCTTCGAGATCGGCGAGGCTGCCCTTGAACCGGCGGCCTTCGGTCAGGACGGAGATCGCCGAGGCGCCGCCCTCTTCGTAGCGGGCCGCCTGCAGCGCAGGATCGGGGATCGCGGCGAGATCGCCACGCGACGGGCTCGCGCGCTTGACCTCCGCGATGATCTTGACGCGGTCGGCGGGAGCGAGGGCGGCGAGGGCGTCGAGTGCCGGGGCCTGCGCGAGCGCGGCGCGCTCGAGCGCGGCGAGCGGCCGCTCGGCCGCGCGTGCCTCGGCATCCTCCACCGCGCCGGCGGTGAGGCCTGCCAACATGTCAGTGCTGCTTCGACGCGTACTTGGTGCCGTTGACGCCGTAGCCGACCTTCGCCATCACCCAGCCGACGATCGCGCCGACGATGAGCAGGCCCACCGATGCGAACACGAGCACGGGCAGGTCGAGGACGTAGAAGACAGTGCCCAGCGTGACCGCGAGGAGCATGATCACCACGGCGGTCCACGCAGCCGGCGAGTGTCCGTGGCCGGGGTCGTCGATGGGGTTGCTCATGGTTCTCCTTCACGAGGCGCGGGTGTTCCCGGCCAGTCTAGCGGTCGGTCGGATCCTGACCGTGCGACAGATCGTCCCACGAGTCGATCGCGTCGTACGGGCGCGACCCCGAAGGGGCGTCAGTCACGGCGGCATCGCGGCGGTAGCGGCGACCGCCGGCGCGCCAGCGGTGCGCCGTGAGCACCGTCAGCAGGCCACCGACGAGCACCAGGACGCCCGCTGCCGCAGCGGCGAACGGCCACGCCGTGACGGCAAGCGAGGCCACCAGATCAGCGATCGCGGACGCGCCGGACAGGCCCGTCGCCTCCGTGACGGCCGCGGCGACGGCATCCAGCGGCTGCTCGATGCCGATCCGACCCGAGCCGATCAGCAGTCCGACGCCGATCGCCGCGGCGATCACCCCGAAGACATAGCGCAGAACGCGCCCGACGATCGACAGCGCGAGCCCGAGCGCGAGCGCTGCCAGGCTCAGCGGCGCGAGCAACGGGAACGCCGCGGCGCCCGGCACCGGCAGCGAGGTCGTCGCGCCGACGCGCAGCGTGACCTCCAGCCACGTCTGCGTCGACGCGATGATCGCGATCGTGCCGCCGAGGATGATCGCGACGACCGAGATGGTCCGCGCCCGTGCGATCACGCGGATCCCTCGACCGGGGCCAGGTCGTCCGCGTCGAAGCACGTGCGGTCGCCGGTGTGGCAGGCGGCGCCGATCTGCTCGACCTCGATCAGCAGGGCATCGCCGTCGCAGTCCAGACGTGCACCCTTGACGTATTGGGCGTGGCCCGACGTGTCGCCCTTGCGCCAGTACTCCTGGCGCGAGCGTGACCAGAAGGTGACGCGTCCTTCGGTGAGGGTGCGGCGCAGCGCCTCGGCATCCATCCAGCCGAGCATCAGCACTTCGCCCGTGTCGTGCTGCTGGATGATCGCCGGGGCCAGACCGTCGGCGTTGAACGCGACGCGCGCGATGCGGTCGGCGACGGACTCGCTCATGCTCGCACCTCGATGCCGTCCGCGACAAGGGCATCCTTCACGTCGCCGATCGTCAGCTGGCCGGAGTGGAAGACGGATGCCGCGAGCACGGCATCGGCACCCGCGTGGATCGCCGGCGCGAAGTCGGCCGCGGAACCCGCACCGCCCGAGGCGATCACCGGCACCGACGAGAGCTCGCGCATGAGGCCGACGAGTTCGAGGTCGAAGCCGTCCTTCGTGCCGTCGGCGTCGATCGAGTTGACCAGCAGTTCGCCCGCGCCGCGGTCGATCGCCTCGCGCGCCCAGTCGAGCGCGTCGAGCGTGGTCTCCGTGCGCCCGCCGTGCGTGGTGACGACGAACCCCGACTTCGTGCCGGCGGCACGCTTGATGTCGAGCGAGAGCACGAGCACCTGTGCGCCGAACCGGTCGGCGATCTCGCCGATCAGCTCGGGGCGTGCGATGGCGGCGGAGTTGACGCCCACCTTGTCGGCGCCGACGCCGAGCAGGCGTGCGACATCGTCGGCACTGCGGACTCCCCCGCCGACTGTCAGCGGGATGAAGACCTCTTCCGCCGTGCGGCGCACGACGTCGTACGTCGTGGAGCGGTCGTCGACCGTCGCGGTGACATCGAGGAAGGTCAGCTCATCGGCGCCCTGCGCGAAGTACAGCGCGGCAAGCGCGACAGGGTCGCCCATGTCGCGCAGGTTCTCGAAGTTGACGCCCTTGACGACCCGGCCCGCCGCGACGTCGAGGCACGGGATCACCCGACAGACGAGCGACATCAGAGCCTCGCGTTGTGGATCGCCGTCACCAGGATCGCCCGGGCGCCGATCGCGTACAGGGCATCCATCACCTGGTTGACCGTGTTGCGGGGGGTCATGACGCGCACCGCGACCCACTCGGGGTCGCGCAGCGGCGAGATCGTCGGCGACTCGATACCGGGGGCGATCGCGACCGCCTCGTCGACGAGCGCGGCCGGCAGGTCGTAGTCGATCAGCACGTAGCGCCGAGCCACCATGACGCCGCGCAGGCGCCGCAGCAGCGTCTCGGTGCCCGCCGCCTCGACCGGCGCGCCGATCAGCACGGCCTCGGACTGCAGGATCACGGGGCCGAAGACGGCGAGCCCCGCCTGCTTGAGGGTCGTACCGGTCTCGACGACGTCGGCGATCGCGTCGGCGACGCCGAGATCGATCGCCGACTCGACGGCGCCGTCCAGCGGCACGAGGTCGGCGGCCACACCGTGGCTATCGAGGAAGCTGTCGACCAGGCCCGGGTACGACGTCGCGACGCGCACGCCGTCGAGGTCGGCCACTTCGGCGTACTGGTCGGGCCGCCCGGCGAACCGGAACGTCGAGCGGGCGAAGCCGAGCGCTTCGATCTCGCGGGCGCCGGGCATCCGGGCATCCAGCAGCAGGTCACGGCCGGTGATGCCGACGTCGAGCGCACCCGAGCCGACGTAGGTGGCGATGTCCTTCGGACGTAGGTAGAAGAACTCGACCTCGTTCACGGGGTCGATGACGTGCAGGTCTTTCGAGTCGCGGCGGCCGGTGTATCCGGCTTCCGCGAGCATCTCGGCGGAGGTGTCGGCGAGCGACCCCTTGTTCGGCACGGCGATGCGCAGCATGTGCGGTCTCTTTCGGTGGCTGAGCGGTCGGGGCGAAGGCGCGCTCAGAGATGTCGGTAGACGTCGGCGAGGGTCAGCCCCTTGGCGAGCATCAGCACCTGCAGGTGGTAGAGCAGCTGCGAGATCTCTTCGGCTGTCTCGTCATCCGACTGGTACTCGGCCGCCATCCACACTTCGGCGGCCTCTTCGACGATCTTCTTGCCGATCGCGTGCACACCGCGGTCGAGTTGTGCGACCGTGCCGGAGCCTTCGGGGCGCGAGGCGGCGGTCGCGGTCAGCTCCGCGAACAGTCCGTCGAACGTCTTCACCATGACAGGCTACCGTGCCGCGCGGGATGCGCAGCGCGGGCTGCGCTCAGTGGCGCCGCAGTGGCGCCTCAGTGGCGGTGGTGAGCGGATGCCTCGGCGCGCAGCGCCGCGATCGCCTGCTCGGGGTCGCCCGCGCCGAAGACGGCAGACCCGGCGACGAACGTGTCGGCGCCCGCCTCGGCCGCCTGCGCGATCGTCGAGGCCGAGATGCCCCCGTCGACCTGCAGCCATACCTGGGACCCGCGGCGGCGTGCTTCATCGTGCAGCCGCGCGAGCTTGGGCATCTGGTCAGCCATGAAGGATTGGCCGCCGAACCCGGGTTCGACCGTCATCACGAGGATCTGGTCGAACTCGTCGAGCACGTCGAACAGGCCCTCCACCGGCGTCGCCGGCTTGACGGCCACACCCGCACGCGCGCCGATCTGCCGCAGCCGCCGCGCGAGGGCGACGGGCTCTGCGGCCGCTTCGAGGTGGAAGGTGACCGATGCCGCGCCGATCTCCGCATAGCCCGGCGCCCACCGGTCGGCGTCGGTGATCATGAGGTGCACATCCAGCGGCACCGGGCTCGTGTCCTGGATCCGCTGCACCATCTGCGGGCCGAAGGTCAGGTTGGGCACGAAATGGTTGTCCATGACGTCCACGTGCACGAAGTCCGCGGTCGCGATGCGGGCGAGATCCGCCTGCATGTTCACGAAGTCGGCAGACAGGATGCTGGGGTTGATGCGGGCCACACCCCCACCCTATGCGGGCGGGTGTCAGCGGCGGCGCAGCAGCGAGATCGACATCGCGTCGGTGCCGTGACGGTGCGGCCACAGCTGCGCGCGTCCGCTGCCGTCGGCGAGGTCGATGGGGTTCTGCGAGACGGATGCCACGACGGCGCGGGCATCCAGTTCTTCCACCTCGCCCGCGTGCGTGCGCAGCGCCTCGGAAACGATGCCCGCGGTCTCGGCCAGGTGCGGCGAGCAGGTCACGTACGCGACGACGCCGCCGGGCCCCAGCGCCGCGATCGCGGCTTCGAGCAATTCGGTCTGCAGGGCCGCGAGCGTCGGCACATCGGCGGGCTGCTTGCGCCAGCGCGCTTCGGGGCGGCGGCGCAGGGCACCGAGGCCCGTGCAGGGCGCGTCGACGAGAATCCGGTCATAGCGGCCGCGGCCGGCGCGCGTGCGGCCGTCCTCTTCCGACACGGGCACCTCGAGCGGGATGCCTGAGACCGAGTCGCGCACGAGGCCGGCGCGCGCCGGCGACAGCTCGTTGGCCTCGACGTGGGCACCGTGCGCGAGGGCTTCCGCGGCGAGCACGGCGGTCTTGCCCCCGGGGGCCGCACACAGGTCGAGCCACTGCTCCCCCGCCCGCACGGGCAGTGCACGCGTCAGCGCGAGCGCCGCGAGCTGCGATCCCTCATCCTGCACGCGGATGCGACCGCCGGATGCGACGACGAGGGACGCCGGATCGCCGCCGGCCGACCGGAACCCGATCGGCGAGAACGGCGTCGGCACCGCCTCGGCGGGCACGTCGGCAAGACCCGGCAGTGCGGTCAGCGTCACGCTGGGCGACGCGTTGTCGGCCTCGAGCAGCGCCGCGAGCTCGTCGGCGCGGTCTTCGGCGGCGAGGGCACGCCGGAAGGCGCGGATGACCCACACCGGGTGGGCATACCGCAGGCCCAACCGTTCGTCCTCGGAGCGCGCGGCGGCGTCGAGGCGCTCGAGCCACTCCTCCGCGGTCCGCTCGGAAACCCGCCGCAGGACGGCGTTCGCGAAGCCCGATGCCGGCTTACCCGCCGCCTGCCGCACTTGCCGCACGGTCTCGTTGACGGCGGCGTGCGAGGGCGTGCGCATCGACAGCAGCTGGTGGGTGCCGAGCCGCAGGGCGTCGAGGACGGCCGGATCGATGGCATCCGTGCCCCGTCGCGCGGCTTCGGCGATGATCGCGTCGTAGGTGCCTTCGCGGCGCAGCGTGCCATAGGTCAGCTCGGTGGCGAGACCCGCGTCGGCAGGCGACAGGCCGGCACGCGCGATCGCGCGCGGCAACAGGAGGTTGGCGTACGCATCGGAGGTGTGCACGGCGCGCAGGGTGTCATAGGCGACCCAGCGCGCGGACTGGCCGGCGCCGCTCACGGGGAGCCTCCTGACAGGTCTGGCGGGCCCGGTAGGGCTGCCCGGTCCGGCAGGTCGGCGCGCGGCGCGTCGCCGCGCAGGCCGCGCCACCAGTCGGCGGCGTTCATGGCGCCCTTTCCAGCTGGTTGGACGGTCTTCAGCAGCACCGTGCCCTCGCCCGTGCCGACGACGACGTCACGGCTGTTCAGCGCGAACGCGCCGGGCTCGAGCGTGAGATCCGGTCCGCGCAGCGCCGCGAGCACCTTGAGGCGCTGGCCGTCGACCTGCACATGCGCGCCGGGCTCGGGCGTCGTGCCACGGAACCGGTCCAGCACGCGCTCGGCGGGGAGCGTCAGGTCGAGCGCGCCGTCGGCGAGCGTGAGCTTGGGCGCCAGGGTCGGCTCGCCGGCCTGCAGGATGGCCCGTGCGGTGCCGTCCCCGATCGCGGCGACGACGTCGGTGAGAAGGGCCGCACCGCGGTCCGCCAGCGCGGTGAGGACCTCCCCCGCGGTGTCGCCACGCGGGACGTCGTAGCGCAGCTGCGCGAACACGTCGCCGGCATCCAGCGCGGGCACGAGCTGGAACACGGCTGCGCCCGTCGTGCGGTCGCCCGCGATGAGGGCGTGCTGGACGGGAGCCGCGCCGCGCCAGCGCGGAAGCAGCGAGAAGTGCAGGTTGATCCAGCCGTGGCCCGGCAGCGACAGCAGCGGCTCGCGGACGAGCCCGCCGTACGCGACGATCACGCCGAGGTCGGGGCGCAGTGCCGCGATCTGGTCGGTCGCGGCGGCGTCGAGGCGATCGGCCTTGATGACGGGCAGACCGAGCTCGGCAGCCGCCGCGGCGACCGGTGACTGCGTCAGGACGCGCTTGCGCCCGATCGGGGCATCCGTGCGCGTGACGACGCCGACCAGCTCGTGGCCGCCGTCGGACGCGGCGGACGCGAGCGCACGCAGCGACGGGACGGCGGGGTCGGGAGTCCCGGCGAAGACGATGCGCATGGGAATCCTCGGGGCGTTCGAACGGGTCACAGATCGAGCTCGGGAACGTCGAGCCGCACCCTGAGTGTAGTCCGGGGCGCGAAGCGGTCTCCGCTCGAACCGCGCCGGCGGCGCCCGCGCAGGGCGTCCGCGACGACGGATGCCCGGAGGGTGTCGGCCACCGTCTTGCCCGCCGCGTACTCGAACCGCACGAGGGCACGCACGCCCTCGCCCTCGACCGGCACGGGTCCGAGGACGGCCGTGGGCTCCAGTCGCGGTAGCGCGCCGCGCAAGTCGGCGATCGCGTTCTGCACGCTGGCGGCGGTGCCCTCGACCGTCGCGACCCGCACGGCGGGCGGCATGTGCAGCGGCGCGCGGTCGGCAAGCTCAGCACGCGCGTACGCGGGCTGCGTCCACGTCGCGAGGGCCCGCGCGACGGGACCTGCCACCCCGACCAGGTGGACGGGTGCGCCGGGTGCTGCGAGGGCCGCGGCGTTGGACCACCAGCGCAGGCAGGACTCGCCGATCCGCAGCTGCTCGGCCAGCAGCATTCGGTCGCCGTCGAGCAGGATGATCGCGTGATAACCGCCCTCGGCGTGCGGTTCGGCGCCGCGCGTCGCGACGACGAGCGCGGGGCGGGCATCCACCGACACGACCGGATGGTCGCCGTCGGCGAGGATGACGCGCGTATTCGGGAACGCACGTCCGAGCTCATCGGCCGTCCGCTCACTGCCCGACGACGCCATCCGCAGTGTCGTGCTCTGGCAGTGCGGGCACGCCCACGACGAGATCGTGCGCCCGCACCACGTGCAGTCGGGCGCGGCGCCCTGGCGGCGGGCGCGGAGAGGTCCCGTGCAGTGCGGGCACCGCGCGGGCGTGCGGCACTGGGCGCACACGAGCACGGGCGAGTAGCCAGGCCGCGAGACCTGTACGAGCACGGGGCCGTGCGCGAGCGCCTCGCGCGCCGCGGCGAAGGCCGCCGACGGCACCCGCTGACCGCGAGACTCGCCTTCACGCGTCGCCGACAGCACGACGGTCGGGCTCTGCCGACGGTGGGCGGGCACGTCGCGGACCCAGCCCAGCTGCACGAGCCGCTCGACGTCGGTCGTGCGGGTGTGACCGGCGAACACGAGCGCGGAGCCTTCGAGCTCTTGCCGCACGAGCGCCGCATCGCGGGCGTGCACGCCCGGGCTCAGCGGCTCGGACAGCAGCGGATCGCCGTCGTCCCACACCAGCACCGCACCCACGTCACGGGCCGGCGCATACACCGTCGAGCGGTTGCCGACGACGATCGCGGCGGGCCCGCCCAGCAGCCGCAGGTAGCCGGCGTAGCGCTCCGGGTTCGGCCGCCGCGCGTCATCCCGCAGCACGGCCTCTTCGGGCGCACGCGCCGCGAGCACGGCAAGCACCTGGTCTTGGTCGCGCTGATCGGGCACGACGATGAGCGTGCTGCGTCCGCGTGCGAGCGTGTCGATCGCGATGGCCGCGAGCAGCTCTGCCCACGCGCCGACGGGCAGGTCACGCGCGGGCCGCGGCGGCGCGTCGACGGCGATCCGCGTGCCGGCGGCGACCGCGTCGTCCAGCCCGGGGAACTCTGCGAGCACGGCGCGCGCCCAGTCGACCGCTGCCGGGTCGGGTGTGGTGGCGGATGCCTCGGCATCCCGCTCTGCCGCGAGCCAGGCCTTCTCGGCGCGCACCATCCGTTTCGGGATCGCGAGCCGCAGGATGTCGCTGGCCGACCCCGCGGCCCGGTCCGCCGCGCGACGCGCGAGCGCGTACAGCTCCGGCGTCAGGACGGCGACGGGTGACACCACGGCATCCAACTCGGACAGTGGCTTCGACGTCGCCTGCGCGTGCGTCGCATCGACCACCTCGACGAGATACCCCTCGACGACGCGGCCCGCCGTGCGCAGCGGCACCTTCACGCGCACACCCGGCACCGCTTCGGCCTCTAGCCGCGCCGGGATGGCGTAGTCGAACAGCCGATCCAGCTGTGGCAGCGGCGAGTCGATCAGGACCCGCCCGACGAGCGGCATGATGCGAGCGGTGTCAGAGGCCGGCGGCGGCGCGGAGCGCGTCGACGCGGTCGGTGCGCTCCCACGTGAATTCGGGCAGCTCGCGACCGAAGTGGCCGTACGCGGCCGTCTGCGCGTAGATCGGGCGCAGCAGATCGAGCTCGTCGATGATCGCCTTCGGGCGCAGATCGAACACGTCACGGATCGTCTGTGTGATGACCTCGTCGGCGACGTGGCCCGTGCCGAATGTCTCGACGTACAGGCCCACGGGCTGCGCCTTGCCGATCGCGTACGCGACCTGCACCTCGAGGCGATCGGCGAGGCCCGCGGCGACCGCGTTCTTGGCGACCCAGCGCATCGCGTATGCGGCCGAGCGGTCGACCTTGGAGGGGTCTTTGCCGCTGAACGCACCGCCGCCGTGCCGGGATGCCCCGCCGTACGTGTCGATGATGATCTTGCGGCCGGTGAGCCCGGCGTCGCCCTTCGGCCCGCCCGTCACGAACGGTCCGGCCGGGTTGATGACGTAGCGGACGTCCGACACATCGAGCCCCGTAGTCTCGAGAATGGGGTCGATGACCTCGGCCCGCACCGCGGCGCGCAGCGCCGGAAGCGAGATATCGGGGTTGTGCTGCGTCGACAGGACCACTGTGTCGACGGTGCGCGGCACGGCGCCGTCGTACCCCAGCGTGACCTGGGTCTTGCCGTCGGGGCGCAGGAAGCCGAGCGCGCCCGAGCGCCGGGCATCCGTCAGGCGTTCGGCGAGGCGATGCGCCGTCCAGATCGCCATCGGCATCAGCTGCGGCGTCTCGGTCGTCGCGTAGCCGAACATGATGCCCTGGTCGCCGGCGCCGAGCGCGTCGACGGGGTCTTCCGACCCGCCTTCGCGGTGCTCGATCGCCGTGTCGACGCCGGCGGCGATGTCACCGGACTGCTCACCGATCGACACCGTGACGCCGCACGAGTCGCCGTCGAAGCCCGTCTCGCTCGAGGTGTAGCCGATTCCGTTGACGACGCGACGCACGATGCCGGGGATGTCGACGTAGCCGTCGGTGCGGACCTCGCCGGCGACATGGACGAGCCCGGTCGTGACGAGCGTCTCGACCGCGACGCGGCTGTTCGGGTCTTCAGCGATGAGCGCGTCGAGGATCGAGTCGGAGATCTGGTCACAGATCTTGTCGGGATGCCCCTCGGTGACGGACTCAGAGGTAAACAGACGCAGACTCATCGGACGCTCCTGAAGGTTCGGTGGTGACGCAGACAATCATGCCCGCCCTGTCCGACATCGGCGGAAGGGGCGGGCATGAGGATGCCACGGAGCGTCACACGGCTCCGTGGCATCCGAAGATCACTCGGCGTGACGCAGGCGCAGCTTGTCCTCGTGGATCTCGTGCAGCGCGATCGTCAGCGGCTTGTCCTCGACGCTTGAGTCGACGAGCGGGCCGACGTTGTCGAAGAGGTTGCCCTCGTGCAGGTCGGAGTAGTAGTCGTTGATCTGGCGCGCGCGCTTGGACGCGTAGATGACGAGCTGGTACTTCGAGTCGACCTTCTCGAGCAGTGCGTCGATGGGCGGGTCGATGATGCCCTTGTCGCGGTTTACCATGCGGACCTCCTGGGTCTGGCGGTGGGGAAAGTCGGATGCCGGCGCCTCGAGCAGCGAGGATGCCATGGCATCCGACCATTCTATCAGCGCGCGAGCCCCTCCTCCCACGACGCAACTGCAAGGTCCGGGGCGCGACACGCCGGGCATCCGCCCGCCTCCACGGCGCGTCTCGGGCGAAGCCTTGCAGTTCGGTTCCGCGAGCGGGCGGCGCGGCGCGGCGCCGTCAGCGGGCGAGCGCGGCGACCTCGCCCGCGGCGCGGGCGACCTCGTCGTTGACGACGCGGTAGTCGAACTCGCCCTGCGAGGCAAGCTCGCCCTTGGCGGTCTTGAGGCGGCGCGCACGCTCTTCGGCATCCTCCGTGCCGCGCCCCACGAGGCGCTGCACGAGCTCATCCCAGCTCGGCGGCAGCAGGAACACGAGCGTCGCGTCGGGCGCTGCGGCGCGCACCTGACGAGCGCCCTGCAGGTCGATCTCGAGCAGGACCGTCCGTCCTTCGGCGAGAGCCTTCTCGATCGGCGCCTTCGGCGTGCCGTAGCGGTAGCGGTTGTGCACCGTCGCATACTCGAGCAGCTCGCCGTCGGCGACGAGCCGGTCGAACTCGGCGTCGTCGACGAAGTAGTAGTGCTCACCGTGGACTTCACCCGGTCGCGGGCTGCGCGTCGTGGCAGACACCGACAGCAGGATGTCGGGGTGGTGGTCGCGGATGTGCGCCGCGACGGTGCCCTTGCCGACCGCAGTCGGCCCCGCCAGCACCACGAGCCGGCTGCGCCCCGCGCGCGCGACAGGCTGCGGGAAGCGGGTGTCGAGCCACTGCGCGAGGGCCGTGCGCTGGCGCGCGCCCAGCCCGCCGAGACGCTTGACCGGCGAGATCTCGAGGTCGGCGAGGATGCGGTCACGCTTGCCTTCGCCGATCGCGGGCAGCGCGGTCAGGAACTCCGTGATCCGCATCGCCCCGGCCGGAGACTCGGGGTTATCGAGCGCGCGCTGCAGCAGCTGCTGCGGCGTGATGACGCGCATCGCGACATCGTGCTTGAGCGCGGCACGCTCGCGTCGCGCGGCGACGGCGCGACGGGAGGCTGCGGCGCGGTCGACCTCGGGTGGGCGTCGCGAATCAGGCATTTCCCTCACTACGGTACAGGTTCGCGCGTTCCTCGATCCGCGCGGCGAGGCTGCCGGGACCGGCAGACAGGATGCTGCGGCTCTCGCTCACGATGACAGTCGGCGCCGCCCCTCCGAACCGGGCGAGGTCTTCCGCGGCAGCGCCCTGGAATCCGAAGCCGGGGCCGAGGATCGGCGCGGGCGGCACGGGGGCGATCAGCCCCGCCTCCGTCCAATCGACGGTCGCGCCGATGACGAACCCGAGCGCCGCCCAGTGGCCGGAGGGAGTGTGCTGCGCGTTGCGCGCCGACACCTCGGCGATGACGCCCGCCGACACCGTGTCGCCGCTGATGAGCCGAGCGCGCTGCGCGGTGAAGGCATCCGCATTGCTCGTCGCGGCCAGGACGAAGACGCCCTTGCCGTGCGCCTCGGCCAGATCGAAGGTGTGGTCAAGCGTGCCCACACCGAGGAACGGGTTCGCCGTCAGCGCGTCTGCCTCGAGCGGCGAGCCCGGAGTGAGCCACGCGTCGCCGTAGGCATCCATCGTCGTGCCGATGTCGCCGCGCTTGGCGTCGGCGATCACCAGCAGGCCGGCCGACCGTGCGGCGGTGAGGACCTCTTCGAGGGCGGCGAACCCGGCACTCCCCCAGCGCTCGAAGAACGAGACCTGCGGCTTGACGATGCCGACGCGGCCGGCGGCGGCATCCACCGTGCGCAGGCCGAACTCGCGTGCACCTGCAGCGGATGCCGGCAGGCCCCACTCCTCGAGCAGGTGCGCGTGCGGGTCGATGCCGACGCAGAGGCGACCGCGGTCGGCGAAGACGGTGCGCAGGCGTTCGCCGAAACCGGTCACGCGTTCGCCAGCCGCTCTGCGCGGTCCTTCGCGTATTCCTGCAGGCTGCGCACGGCGAAGCCCTCGCGCAGCACCGGCAGCGCCGACACAGCCGCGCCCAGCACGGCCATCGTCGTGAACAGCGCCTTGTCGGCGGCGACGGCCGCGGCGCGGATCTCGTAGCCATCGGCGCGCGCGATGCCGCCCGACGGCGTGTTCACGACGATGTCGATCTCGCCGGCGTTGATGAGGTCGACGACGTTGCGCTCGCCCGATTCCTGCGTGTCGGAGTACTTGTGCACGACGTCGACGCGGATGCCGTTGCGCGCGAGGATCTCGGCGGTGCCCTCGGTCGCCAGCAGGCGGAAGCCGAGCTCCTGCAGCCGGTGGGCGGGCAGGATCACGGCGCGCTTGTCGTCGTCGGAGACCGAGAGGAACACGGTGCCCGACGTCGGCATGCCGCCGTACGCGGCCGACTGGCTCTTGGCGAACGCCGTCGGGAAGTCGCGGTCGATGCCCATGACCTCGCCCGTCGAACGCATCTCGGGGCCGAGCACCGAGTCGACCGTGTGGCCGTCGGCGGTGCGGAACCGCTTGAACGGCAGCACGGCCTCCTTGACGGCGACCGGGGCGTCCAGCGGCACGCGGGAGCCGTCCTGCGCGGGCAGCATGCCCTCGGCCTTGAGCTGCGCGATCGTGGCGCCCGCCATGATGCGCGACGCGGCCTTCGCGAGCGGGATGCCCAGCGCCTTCGACACGAACGGCACGGTGCGCGATGCGCGCGGGTTCGCCTCGATGACGTAGAGCACGCCCGCCGAGACGGCGAACTGGACGTTTAGCAGACCCCGCACGCCGACCCCCTCCGCGATCGCGAGGGTCGCTGCGCGCACGCGGTCGATCTCGGTGCGGCCGAGCGAGATGGGCGGCAGGGTGCACGACGAGTCGCCGGAGTGGATGCCGGCCTCTTCGAGGTGCTCCATGACCCCGCCGATGTACAGCTCGTCGCCGTCGTAGAGCGCGTCGACGTCGAGCTCGATCGCGTCATCGAGGAAGCGGTCGACCAGCAGCGGCTTGCCCGGCTCGATGACGACCTCACCGGCCGTGCGGACGAAGTAGTCGCGCAGGCTCTCGGTGTCGTAGACGATCTCCATACCGCGGCCACCGAGCACGAAGCTCGGGCGCACGAGCACGGGGTAGCCGATCTCCTCGGCGATCGCGACGGCGCCGGCCTCGTCGATGGCCGTGTCGTGGCGCGGTGCGACAAGGCCCGCGCGGTCGAGCAGCTGCGAGAACAGCTCGCGCTCCTCGGCGATGTCGATCGCGGCGGGCGAGGTGCCGAGGATCGTGTACCCGGCCTCCTCGATGCCCTTCGCGAGGCCCAGCGGCGTCTGGCCGCCGAGCTGGCAGACGACGCCGTGGATCTCACCCGACGCGCTCTCTGCGTGCAGCACCTCAAGCACGTCCTCGAGCGTCAACGGCTCGAAGTACAGGCGATCCGACGTGTCGTAGTCGGTCGAGACCGTCTCGGGGTTGCAGTTGACCATGATGGTCTCGTACCCGGCATCCGACAGTGCGAACGACGCGTGCACGCACGAGTAGTCGAACTCGACGCCCTGGCCGATGCGGTTCGGGCCCGAACCGATGATGACGACCTTCTTGCGGTCGGAGGGGGTCACCTCGGTCTCGTAGTCGTAGCTCGAGTAGTGGTACGGCGTCAGCGCGGGGAACTCGCCCGCGCACGTGTCGACCGTCTTGAACACGGGGCGGATGCCCTGGGCCCAGCGGACGCCGCGGACCTCGGCCTCGCTGATGCCGCGCAGCTGCGCGAGCTGCGCATCGCTGAAGCCGTGCTCCTTCGCGAGGCGCAGCGTCGCGGCATCCAGTTCGGGAGCCGTGCGCACGAACTCGGCGACCTCGTTGATGAGGGCCATCTGGTCGAGGAACCACGGGTCGATCTTCGTCGCCTCGAAGGCCTGCTCGACCGTCGCGCCCTTGCGCATCGCCTGCTGCAGCACGACGATGCGGCCGTCGGTCGGCACCTTCGCGATCTCGAGCAGCTCGTCGACCGTGCGGTCCTCGGAGCCCCAGTGGAAGCTCGACCCGCGCTTCTCGAGCGAGCGCAGCGCCTTCTGCAGCGCCGTCGTGTAGTTGCGGCCGATGGCCATCGCCTCGCCGACCGACTTCATGGTGGTCGTGAGGGTGACGTCGGCGTTCGGGAACTTCTCGAAGTTGAACCGCGGCACCTTGACGACGACGTAGTCGAGCGTCGGCTCGAAGCTTGCGGGCGTCGCCTGCGTGATGTCGTTGGGCACCTCGTCGAGGCGGTAGCCGATCGCGAGCTTCGCGGCGAGCTTCGCGATCGGGAAGCCCGTAGCCTTGCTTGCGAGAGCCGACGAGCGCGAGACGCGCGGGTTCATCTCGATGACGATGATGCGCCCGGTCGCCGGGTCGACGGCGAATTGGATGTTGCAGCCGCCCGTGTCGACGCCGACGGCACGGATGATGTCGATGCCGATGTCGCGGAGCTTCTGGTACTCGCGGTCGGTGAGCGTCAGCGCGGGGGCGACGGTGATCGAGTCGCCGGTGTGCACCCCGACGGGGTCGACGTTCTCGATCGAGCAGACGACGACCGTGTTGTCGGACGTGTCGCGCATGAGCTCGAGCTCGTACTCCTTCCAGCCGAGGATCGACTCCTCCAGGAGCACCTCGGTCGTCGGCGAGTCGCGCAGGCCCGCGCCGCCGATCCGGCGGAGGTCCTCTTCGTCGTACGCGAAGCCCGAGCCGAGGCCGCCCATCGTGAACGAGGGCCGCACGACGAGCGGGTAGCCGAGCTCGGCGGCACCGGCGAGCAGGTCGTCCATCGTGTGCGCGATGACGCTGCGGGCGACGTCTGCACCGGCATCCAGCACGAGCTGCTTGAAGATCTGGCGGTCCTCGCCCTTGCGGATGGCATCGACCTTCGCGCCGATCAGTTCGACGCCGTACTTTTCGAGGATCCCCTGCTCGTGGAGTGCCATCGCGGCGTTGAGGGCCGTCTGGCCACCGAGCGTCGGCAGGATCGCGTCCGGCTTCTCCTTGGCGATGATCGTCTCGATGACGGCGGGCGTGATCGGCTCGACGTAGGTCGCGTCCGCGAAGTCGGGGTCGGTCATGATCGTGGCCGGGTTGGAGTTGACGAGGATGACGCGCACGCCCTCCTCGCGGAGCACGCGGCAGGCCTGCGTGCCCGAGTAGTCGAACTCGCACGCCTGACCGATGACGATCGGCCCGGAGCCGATGACGAGGACGCTCTTGATGTCGTCGCGCTTGGGCATTACTTGTCACCCTTCCGGTGATCGAGTGCGCGCGAAGCGCGTGTATCGAGATCAGCGGCGACGAGGTCGCGGAACCGATCGAACAGGTAGTTGGCGTCGTGCGGGCCGGCGGCCGCCTCGGGGTGGTACTGGACGCTGAACGCGGGGATGTCGAGGGCGCGCAGGCCCTCCACGACGTTGTCGTTGAGGCCGATGTGGCTCACCTCGACGCGGCCGTAGCCGTTCGGCGACTCGGTCGCGCCTTCGAGGGGCGCGTCGACGGCGAACCCGTGGTTGTGTGCCGTGATCTCGACGCGGCCGGTCTGCTTGTCGAGCACCGGCTGGTTGATGCCGCGGTGGCCGAACGGCAGCTTGTACGTGCCGAACCCGAGCGCGCGGCCGAGCAGCTGGTTGCCGAAGCAGATGCCGAAGAACGGCAGCTTCTGGTCGAGCACGGCCC
Organism: Microbacterium sp. 70-16; assembly: GCF_001898315.1. Lineage (GTDB taxonomy): Bacteria > Actinomycetota > Actinomycetes > Actinomycetales > Microbacteriaceae > Microbacterium. The sequence goes on from NZ_MKTQ01000014.1 coordinate 310,610, forward strand.
GCAGCAGCGCGACGTGATCGCCGGATGCCGCCGGGTCGCCCGGGCCGTTCGAGTAGAACACCGCGACCGGGTCGATCGCGAGGATGTCATCGATCGTGACGTCCTGCGGCAGCACGTGCACCTCGAAGCCGCGCGCGGCGAGGTTGTCGATCGTTGCCTGCTTGACGCCGAGGTCGAGGACGGCGAGGTTGCCGATCCGCTCTGTCGTCGCGCGGGTGATCTGAGCCTGCGTGATCGAGACCTCCGCCGACAGGTTCTGGCCGGCCATCTGCGGGGCCTCGCGGACGATGCGCAGCTGCTCCTCGGCATCCAGGGCCGCGGCCTCACCCGAGAAGACGCCGCCGCGCATCGAGCCCGCCGAGCGCAGCACGCGCGTGATCGCCCGCGTGTCGATGCCGGAGATGCCGACGATGCCGTCGCGCACGAGGGCGTCGTCGAGCGACTCCTCGGCGCGCCAGTTCGAGACGACGCGCGAGGGGTCGCGCACGATGTAGCCGGCGACCCAGATGCGGCGCGACTCGGGGTCTTCGCTATTCATTCCTGTGTTGCCGATGTGCGGCGCCGTCTGCAACACGATCTGGCCGGCGTAGGACGGGTCGGTCAGCGTTTCCTGGTATCCGGTCATGCCGGTCGCGAAGACGACTTCGCCGAGCGTCGTGCCACGAGCGCCGTAGGCGCGCCCGGGGTGGCGGGAGCCGTCTTCGAGCACGAGGACGGCGGGGTCGGTGTGGAAAGTCATGCGTCGTGTCCCGTCATGGAAGCGGTGGGTTCGATGGGGGCGGATGCCGTGGCATCCGTCGCCGGCAGGATCGCGGCGATCGCGTCGGCGAGGGCGCGCGCCGAGCCGTCCTGCGGGCGGAGGTACGAGTCGACGGCCACGTCGGCGCCGTCGCGCCCCGTGGTGCGCCAAGAGAGGCGTACGAGGCCGCCCACCTCGACGACGCGGTCGATCGCGACGCGCGCGAGGTCGACGCCGTCGAGACGGGAGGCGGCGAGGAACAGGCGTGGCTGGCCCGTGAGGTCGAGCGCGACACCGGCATCCGTCACCGTCACATCGACGCGCGAGCGGAACGCGATGCCCGTGATCGCGAGGCGCTCGAGCGGCTGGTCACGGGGTGTCGTTGCGACGTAGAAGCCCGCGGTCACGCTCGCGACCGTGGCGCCTGCAGGGATCTCGGCGACGGGGGCGGCAAGGCCCGCGTCGCGTCGCGTGCGGCGCATCCACGCCACGACGCCGAGCGCTAGCAGCACGACCGCGAGCGCGACCATGAGGATGAGGGCGAGCTCGCGCGTCATGCGAGCTCCCCCGCGGCGAGCTCGACGAGCGCGCCGTCGGCGACCGTCGCGACGCCCCGGAAGAGCGTCCAGCGGATCTCGCCCGGCAGCTCGCGACCCAGGTACGGCGAGTTGACGCTGCGACCGCGCAGGTCCTCGCGCGCGAACGTGCGGCGCGGAGCCGGGTCGTGCAGCGTGAGCGACGCGATCTCGCCCGCGGCCAGCGGCGTACCGGCGTCCCCGCGGCGGCCGATGCGGGCGGGTGCCGTCGACATGACGCGCGCGACGTCGTTCCACGTGAGCATGCCGGTGTCGACGACCGCCTGCTGGACGACCCGCAGCGCCGACTCGAGCCCCACCATGCCGTTGGCGGCGGCGGGCCATTCGCACGACTTCGCCTCGTCGGGGTGCGGCGCGTGGTCGGTCGCCACGATGTCGATCGTGCCGTCGGCGAGGCCCTCGCGCACGGCCTGCACGTCTTCGTCGCGGCGCAGCGGCGGGTTGACCTTGAAGCGCGCGTCGTAGCCGCGCACGAGCTCTTCGGTCAGCAGCAGGTGGTGCGGCGTGACCTCGGCCGTGACGTTGACACCGCGCTTCTTGGCCCAGCGGATGATGTCGACCGAGCCGGCGGTCGAGAGGTGGCACACGTGCAGGCGCGAGCCGACGTGCTCGGCGAGCAGCACGTCGCGGGCGATGATCGACTCCTCCGCGACGGCCGGCCAGCCGGCGAGGCCCAGCTCGGCCGAGACGGTGCCCTCGTTCATCTGGGCGCCCTCGGTCAGACGCGGGTCTTGCGCGTGCTGGGCCACGACGCCGTCGAAGGCCTTCACGTACTCGAGCGCGCGGCGCATGATGAGCGGGTCGAAGACGCAGAAGCCGTCGTCACTGAAGACGCGCACACGCGCCCGCGACGACGCCATCGCGCCGAGCTCGGCGAGTCGCTCGCCCTTCTGCCCCACGGTGACGGCGCCGATCGGCTGCACGTTCACGTAGCCGGCGGCCTCGCCGAGGGCGAGTTCCTGCTCCACGACGCCGGCGGTGTCGGCGACGGGCGAGGTGTTCGGCATCGCGAAGACGGTCGTGTAGCCGCCCGACGCTGCCGCGCGCGAACCTGTGAGGATCGTCTCGGATGCCTCGTAGCCGGGCTCGCGCAGGTGCGTGTGCAGGTCGACGAGGCCGGGCAGGGCGATGAGCCCGTCGGCGTCGATGACGGTCGCGCCGGCGCGGCTGAGGCCCGTGCCGACCTCGGCGATGCGGCCGTCCGTGACGACCAGGTCTGCCGCGTCTGCGCCGTTCAGCTTCGCTCCGCGGATGAGGTAGGTCTCGCTCATCGTGTCGCCTCCTGTGTCGCGTGGGTGTTCCGCTCCCCCGCCAGCAGCAGGTACAGCGCCGCCATCCGCACCGACACGCCGTTGGCGACCTGCTCGAGCACGGTCGACTGCGGTGAATCGGCGGCATCGGCGGAGATCTCCAGGCCCCGGTTCATGGGACCGGGGTGCATGACGATGCTACCTTCCGGCAGCGCGCGCAGGCGTGCCGCGTCGAGCCCCCAGCAGCGGGAATACTCCCGCTCAGTGGGGAAATACGCGGCGTTCATGCGCTCGAGCTGGATCCGCAGCATCATGATCGCGTCGGGTCCCGCCGCGATCGCCTCATCGAGGTCATAGACGATGCGCACGGGCCACGCCGAGACGTCCTGCGGGATGAGGGTAGGAGGTGCGACGAGGGTCACCTCGGCGCCGAGCGTCGTCAGCAGCCACACGTTTGAGCGCGCGACGCGCGAGTGCAGCACGTCGCCGACGATCGTGACGCGGATGCCGGCCAGGTCGCGCCCGCGGCTGTCGTCGCCGAAGCGGCGCTTGCGGATCGTGAAGGCATCCAGCAGCGCCTGTGTGGGGTGCTCGTGCGTGCCGTCGCCCGCGTTGACGACGCCGGCCGAGATCCAGCCGCTCGTGGCGAGCGTCTGTGGCGCGCCGGAGGCGCCGTGGCGGATCACTACGGCATCCGCCCCCATCGCCTGCAGGGTCTGCGCCGTGTCTTGCAGCGACTCGCCCTTGCTGACCGACGACCCCTTCGCCGAGAAGTTGATGACGTCGGCGGAGAGGCGCTTCGCGGCCGCCTCGAACGAGATGCGGGTGCGCGTGGAGTCTTCGAAGAAGAGGTTGACGACGGTCTTGCCGCGCAGCGTCGGGAGCTTCTTGACCTCGCGCGACTGGGTGTCGCGCATGTCTTCGGCGACGTCGAGGATGCGCAGGGCGTCTTCGCGGGCGAGGGTCTTGGTGTCGAGCAGGTGCCTCATGATGCGATCGTCACCTCTTCGATGCCGTCGGTCTCGGCGAGGTGCACGTTGACCCGCTCGCTGCGTGCGGAAGGCAGGTTCTTGCCGACGAAGTCGGGGCGGATGGGCAGCTCGCGGTGGCCGCGGTCGACGAGGATCGCGAGCCGCACGGCGGCGGGGCGCCCGATGTCGTTCAGCGCATCGAGCGCGGCGCGGATCGACCGACCCGAGAAGAGGACGTCATCGACGAGCACGACGGTCTTGCCGTCGATGCCGCCGTCGGGGATCGCCGTCGGGCGTGGCGTACGCGTCGGATTGCGGTGCAAGTCGTCGCGGTACATCGTGACGTCGAGGGCGCCCACCGGTACGGCCTGGCCCGAGATGTCGGCGAGCAGGCCGCCGACGCGTTCGGCGAGCGTCACGCCGCGCGTTGGGATGCCGAGGACTACGAGGCCGTCGGGGCCCTTGTTGGACTCGAGGATCTCGTGGGAGATCCGAGTCAATGCCCGGGCGATATCGGCCGAGTGCATGACGGTCCGCGTGGACTCATTCTCACTCATCTGCCGCTCCCTTCTCCGCCTCACAGGACGGTGTTAAAGGTTGCTGTGGTTGTGAACCACCCTACCGCGTTTCGTCTCGTCGCGGCGCTCGTCGCTCAACGACCGGACGAGGATGCCGACGCGGTCTCTATGATGCGCGAGGCGCGAATGGGATGCCCGGGCGTTGTGATGCACTGGCCGGAGGCGAGGTCCCACTTCCAGTCGTGCAGCGCGCACGTGAGCACGCCGTCCTCGATCTTGCCGGTCTTGGTCAGGTCGGCGCGCAGGTGCGGGCACCGGCGCTGCAGCGTCCACTCACCGATCTCGGCATCCTCGGTCTGGTCGGTCTGCTCGGCGTACCAGTTCTCGACGTACTCGATGCGGTCGCGCGAGAGGCACTTCAGGAACGTCGTCAGGAACTCGTTGAACTTGCCCGAGCGGCCCACTTCGAACTGCATCGACAGGAAGATCGAGTTCGACCAGTCGATCTCGTGGTCGGCGATGTTGGTCGAGACGAGGTCGGCGGGGATCGTGTACCAGTAGATGCACTCCTCGCCCGCGTACTCGCGCACCTTCGCCTTCGGGAAGTCGACAACCATGTCGAGCTCACCGATGCGGAACCGCACGTTCCCGCCGACGCCGTTGCGGATCGTGCGGGCGCGGCGCAGCAGCGGCTCCCACCACTCCTTGATCGCGGCGAGCATCTCTTCGGGCGGCAGCACCGGCGCACGCCGGGTCTCCTCGGCCTGCACCTCGGCCTGGCGGTTGTCGCGCTGCGACGCGAGATAGTCCCACTTCTCGTCGAAGATGTGGTCGATCTCGCCCTGCGTGTAGAGCGTCTGCGTCACGGTGACCTGATCGTGGTCGAGGTCGACCTGCGTGCCCGGGACGAACTCGTAGCCGCGCTGGGTGGGACGCTGCTCGCGCATGTGAGCCAGGAACTGGCGCTGGTCGGTGAAGATCGAGTCGTTCTCGAGGCCCAGCCCGTTGAAGCGGAACAGCTCCTCGCGCAGGAACATCGGCGGACCCGCCATGGGGAACACGTGCGCGGCATCCACCTTCTCGATGTAGTACATCGCGCGCTTGTTCTGCGCGTCACGCTTGAGCTGTGCGAAGTTCTGCTTGGCATCTTGCGGCAGGTCGTAGACCATCGGCCACCAGATCGCGCCGGACACCTGCGTGAAGTAGGCGTCGGGCTTGCTGAAGCTCAGCAGCTTGTCGAGGTCGAGCGGGTGCGAGTCGTTCTGGTTCAGGATCGATGCCGTGCCGTCGTCGACCGACAGCGACGAGTCGCCGATCGGGCCGTCGCTCGGCGCCCGCAGCGGCGTGACCATGATCTTCAGGCCGTTCTCGTACTCGAGCGTCTCACCGGGCTGTGTGTAGATGAGGTTCTCGTAGCCGAGGGCGCGGAGGTCGGTCTCGAGGTCGTCGGTCGGGTAGGCCGGAAGCAGGACGCGGATGTCCTTGGGGACGTAACGCTCGAGCAGGGCCGGGTCGAAGTGGTCGCGGTGCCGGTGCGAGATGTAGAGGAAGTCGGCGCGCCCGAAGCGCTGCCAGTCCAGACCCCGGTTGTCAGGGAACGGGAACCACGAGCCGAAGAAGCTCGGCCCGATCACCGGGTCGCACAGGATGCTGCCGCCCGTCGTCTCGATGAACATGCCGGCGTGACCGAGACCTGTGATGCGCATGGATGACCCTCCTGGAACAAGCGACGACGAGTCTACGCGGGCCGGGCCACGCCACCCTGGCGACCGGCCGGGAACGCCGTCGCTACGTCTCGAGAAGCCCCCGGATGTCGTCGGCCGTCAGGCTGCGGGCGAGCAGGTCATCGTCACCCATCACCGACGCGAACAGGCGCGCCTTGCGCTGCTGCAGCGCGAGGACCTTCTGCTCGATCGTCCCGGCGGCGATGAGGCGATACACGTTGACCGGGCGCGTCTGCCCGATGCGGTGGGTCCGGTCGATCGCCTGCGCTTCGGCGGCCGGGTTCCACCACGGGTCGAGCAGGAACACGTAGTCGGCCTCGGTGAGCGTGAGCCCGAAGCCACCGGCCTTGAGACTGATCAGGAACACCGGCGCGGTGCCGGTGCGGAACGCCGTGACCACGTCGGCGCGGCGCCGCGTCGATCCATCGAGGTACTCGTAGGCGACGCCGTGCGCTTCGAGATCTGCCCGCACGAGGTCGAGGTATGACGTGAACTGGCTGAAGACGAGGGCACGGTGGCCTTCCGCCACCAGTTCCCCGAGCAGTTCACGCAGCGTGTCGAGCTTGGACGAGCGGATGCCCGGGCCTTCGACCGGCTCCGCGTCGACGAGCGCGGGCGCGAGCGCGAGCCGACGCAGCAACGTGAGCGAGCGGAACACGATGAACCGATTGCGATCGAGGTCATCGAGCAGACCCAGCACCTTCTGGCGCTCACGCTGCAGCACCGTGTCGTAGAAGGCGCGGTGCGCGGGCGACAGTTCGACGTGCAGTTCCTGCTCCTGCCGATCGGGCAACTCGGGTGCCACCAGTTCTTTCGTGCGGCGTAACAGGAAGGGATGCAGACGTGCGCGCAGCCGCGCGAGGCGCCGCTCGCGGTATGGCGCGCCCTCTTCGTTCTCAGGTACCTTGCCCTGCTCGATCGGTTTGACGTACTGGTCGCGGAACCGGCGCGCCGACGGAAACAGCCCGGGGCAAGCGAGCGAGAGGATCGCCCACAGCTCGGTGAGCGTGTTCTCCAGGGGCGTGCCGGTGACGGCGAGCACCATGTCACTGCGCAGGCCCGCGACCGCCTGATGCAGGCGTGTGCGCGGGTTCTTGACGAACTGGGCTTCGTCGAGCACGACGATCGCCCAGTCCACCGCGGTGAAGGTATCCTCATCGAGCCGCAGCAGCGTGTACGAGGTGACGACGACATCGGCATCCGCCAGCGCCACGTCACGCGTTCGGGTCGTCTTCTCCTGCACCGTCACCTGCAGATCGGGCGCGAAGCGGGCCGCCTCATCCCGCCACGTCGCGAGGACCGACGTGGGCGCGACGACGAGGAACGGTCGCTTCTCGCCGCCCTCGCGCGCATGGGTCAGCAGCGCCAGCACCTGCAGCGTCTTGCCGAGGCCCATGTCGTCGGCGAGGATGCCTCCGAGCCGGTGCCGCCACCACAGCGCGAGCCGGTCGAGCCCCTCCCGCTGGTAAGGACGTAGCTGCGCGTGCAACCCCGCGGGCACCGGCGTCGGCGCGGGCGTGCCGGCACTGCGCAGGGCCTGCGCGGCAGCACGCCAGGCGACGGACGGCTGGGCTTCATCGGCGAGGTCTTCGAAGTCTTCCCACCACGGCATCTGATAGCGGCTGATGCGCGGGCCGGCATCCCACTCAGCCAGCTCCCCCGCTTCGGCGATGAGGTCGCGCAGACGGTCGAGTGCGGGGTGGGCGAGCGAGAAGTAGCCGCCGTCGCTGAGCAGCAGCTTCTTCTGCCGCGTCGCGAGCGCCGTGAACAGCGGGCGGAACGGGATGCTGCGTCCGCCGATCTCCACGATCACACCGAGGTCGAACCAGTCGGCGTCGTCGCTCTCCATGGTCTTCACCGTGATGCGGGGGTCGCCGCTGAGTTCGCGATACGCACGCCGCTTACCGCGCGTCTCGACGCGGATGCCCTCGACGGCTTCCAGCGCCGGCAGAACGTGCGCCACGAACTCCGCCGCCTCGAGGCCGATGAGCGTGCGCGCCGGCGCGAACGCGAACTCGGGCGCGAACCGCCACGCCTCAGCGACGGCGGCGCGCAGTTCGCGCTCGACCCCATCGCCCTCGACGTGTTCGTCCCACGCCGCGCGCCCGTGGCCGTCCCGCACCCACTCGAGGCGGTAGTCGACGACATCCCCGGCGCGGAAGGCGACCGTCAGCGCGAGCGATGTCGGGTCGGGCTCGGGCATCGTGATGCTCGGCGGCACGCGGACGACGGTGTCGCGGCGCAGCCGCGGGTACGCCTCGAGGGCGAACGCCTCGGCATCCTCCGCCGGAACGATCACGGGACGATCCGCCGTCAGCAGCGCATGGATGCCGTCGCTCAGCGTCGCCGGCGCGAGCGTGACGCGCAGGCCCGCGCCATCGGCCGCGACGGCGTACACGCCACTCCGCCCGATCGGCCGGACGTTCGCCGTGTCGACCGCCGCGTCGTCGATCTCGACCTCCGGGACGAGCCGCCAGGCGCCCTCCGCCCCGTCGTCCACGCGGATCGCGACGTCGGCCTCGCCCGCGAGGGTGACGGCCTGCTTCTTTGCGGCGGGCACCAGCGGGATGCCGCGTTCGGCGGCACCCCGCAACAGCGGCCACAGCAGCGTCGAGGTCACGGTGTCGAGGGTGAGCCACTCCGAGGCATCCCGCGCCGACCCGAACAGCCGCGCGTCGTGCGCGATGCCGTACAGCTCGATGAACCACGCACGCTGATCGGCGCGGTGTCTGCTCGCATCACGCCGCAGGAAGTCCCACGACACCTCTGAGCGGATCCAGTTGCCCGTCCCGATGCTGCGCGTCATCGGCCGCACGCCGAGCGTGAAGTCCGCACCCGGCTGGGCGAGGTCGGCGGCGATCGCGGTGCGGACGCGGCGCGGCCCCCAGTGCGTGACGGCGGCGGGCTCGCGCAGTCGCAGCTCGAATCCGAGCGCCAGCGTGCCGGTCGCCGCCCCGGCACTTGAGCCGAGCAGCACGTCGCGCCAGCCAGGCGGAGCGGGTGGCGGTGACGGAGGCGCGGGCCGCGCCCAGGACGGGAGGTCGGGGCCTGCCGGCGCGCCCAGCGATTCGGCGCTGCCGAACGCCGGCGCGACGACCTCCGAACCTGCGCCGGCATTGCTGCGCAAGAGCGTCGCGACGGCGTGTTTGCAGCCTTCGCCGACGGGGCACGAGCAGCGCGTCGACGAGATCCGCACGGCATCCGCCGTCTGCAGCCGGATGGTGGCCCGGTACAGCTGTCGCGCGGAGCCCGCAACGAGACCGGTCAGCGTGCGCGTGGGCTCATCCCACGAGACGCGGCGCACCGCACCGTCGCGGGCGTACTCCACCCCTCGTTCGTACGAGTACCCGACGGCCATCGCGCGGATGGCGGCGTAGGGGACGAGGGGCGCGGTCACGGCATCTATCCTGCCCGGCAGCGGCGACATGACCCGCGCCGCGGGCCGTGTCTGCTCAGGACGAGCGGTCGACGCGAGCCAGCACGCCGTGCACGAACGAGCCGGAGTCGTCGGTCGAGAACTCCTTCGCGAGCTCCACGGCTTCGTCGATCGCGACGGCCGTCGGCACCTCGTCGTTGAAGACGATCTCCCACACGCCGATCCGCAGGATCGCGCGATCCACCGCCGGCATCCGCTCGAGCTTCCAGTCGCGCGCGTGCGTGACGATCTGCTCGTCGATCGCGTCACGGTTGTCGATGACGCCGTCGACGATCTCGCGCGCGTACAGCCACGAGGCCTCACGCGCCGGTTCGCTCGCGGCCCGCTTCGCCTCGGCGGCGAGCGTCACCGCGAGCTCGTCACCGCGGACGTCGGACTGGAAGAGGATGTCGAGGGCGCGCTTGCGCGCCTTGGAGCGAGCGCTCATCTGGTCAGGCGCCCGAGGTCAGTTGACGCGGCCGAGGTAGTCACCCGTGCGGGTGTCGACCTTGACCTTCGTGCCCGTCTCGAGGAACAGCGGCACCTGGATCTCGTAGCCGGTCTCGACGGTGGCGGGCTTCGTGCCGGCCGACGAGCGGTCGCCCTGCAGGCCCGGCTCGGTGTACGTGATCTCGAGGACGACCGATGCCGGTAGCTCGATGTACAGCGGGTTGCCGTTGTTCAGCGCGATCTGCACCTGCTGGTTCTCGAGCAGGAAGTTCGCCGCGTCACCGACGGTCGCCGCACCGACGGTGAGCTGGTCGTAGTCGTCGACGTCCATGAAGACGAAGCTGTCGCCGTCGTTGTAGAGGTAGGTGAAGTCGCGGCGGTCGACGTTCTCGATCTCGATCTTCGCTCCGGCGTTGTAGGTGCGGTCGACGGTCTTGCCGCTGACGACGTTCTTGAGCTTGGTGCGCACGAACGCGCCGCCCTTGCCCGGCTTGACGTGCTGGAACTCGATGACGCTCCAGAGCTGCCCGTCGATCGACAGGACGACGCCGTTCTTGATGTCTGCGGTGGATGCCATGAGTGTGGAGTTCCGTTCTTGAGGTTCGTGGGGGCGACAGCTGAGCACGTCGAAGCAGGCCCGACGTACGATTCTACGGGATAGCCGGGTTCAGCCCTCCGCACCACCCGTGATGGCGTCGATCAGCAGTGCCGTCGCCCGGGCGTAACCTGCGACACCCTCGCCGATGACGTGCACAGCGGCGACGTCGTGGACGTAGGAATGGTGACGGAACTCCTCGCGCGCGTACACGTCGGAGATGTGCACCTCCGCAACCGGCAGGGCGACCCCCGAGAGCGCGTCGCGCAGCACGACGGAGGTGTGGGTGAGGCCGCCGGGATTGATCACGATACCGTCGCACGTCGTGCGTGCGGCGTGGATCGCGTCGAGCAGTACGCCCTCGTGGTTGGACTGCACCGCCGTCACGGCGAAGCCGCGCGCCGCCGCGGCATCCGTCACAATCTTCTCGACATCGGCGAGCGTGTCGTGCCCGTAGACGTCGGGTTCGCGGATGCCGAGCAGGTTGAGGTTCGGTCCGTTGACGAGCAGGAGGCGGCGGGTGGTCACGCCTGCACGCTACCAGCCTGTTCACGCGTGCTCGTCGGCGCCGCGCGCGTCGTCCTTCCGGCCGATCGCTCGCCGCTGCCCGACCTTCGATCGCTGCTGCCGGGGCGTCGCAGGGCAGGTTGCTGCCGCGCAAGGCTCACGCTCAGCTGTTCGGCTCGCGAGTCGATCCCCGCCTGGCGACGAAGTCGGTCACGTTCGCTGCGCTTGTGATGCCACGCGGCCCCGGGGGCGACCGGATCACAGTCGTGCAGGAGCATCTGCATCGTCGGCCGCTCTGGTTCGGCATGAACGTCCAGATGTGCCGGTCGACGGCGACCGCCGAGGTCACGGAACACGTCACGGGGCATCGGCTCAGCCGTGCCCGCGTTCGCGTCGACGACCACGAGCCGCAGGCCAGCAACTGCAAGCAGCCGCTCGAAGGAACGAACGCTGACGTCACCGCCGCTCTCGATTCGGCTGATGACGGCCTGCGGGGTGCCCACACGCTCGGCAAGGTCCCGTTGACTCAGATCGGCCAGCCTTCGCACGCGCCGCACATACCCGGACACATCGAGCCCTGCGGACTCAGCCGCGTCGTCGGTCCGCGCGGCGTCGGTCCGCGCGGCGTCGGTCCGCGCGGCGTCCGTCCGCGTCGTGTCGGCGGCCAGCGTCGTGTCGGCGGTCCGCGTTGGGTTTTCGGTGTGCTCCATGCAGAGATGATCCAGCACCCCACCGACATCGGAGCCTGAACGCCGCCCGGCCGTCGTCACGTCGGCACACTCCCGAACTGATCCGCTCAGAGGATCAGATGGGGAGCACCGACTGCGCACGTTCCCGAACTGATCCGCTCAGAGGATCAGTTCGGGAGCATGCGCGGCATAGGTGTGGGCGCGCGAGTGGCGTCGACGCAGGAGGAGCGTCGGCGCAGGAGCTGTGTCAGCGCGGGAACAGGCAGGCAATCGGATGGGGCGAAACAACCGGATGGGGCGAAACAACCGGATGCCTCGGACGAGACGATCTCCTACGATGCGGCGATCTCCTGGTAGGCGGCGAACAGCAGCGACTCGTCGGGAGCCTGCAGGACGGTCGGCTTGGCGATGTCGTCGAGCACGATGAAGCGCAGCATCGCGCCGCGGGTCTTCTTGTCGCGCTGCATCGTTGCAAGAAGCTGCTGGAAGGCGCCGGCACGATACGACGTGGGCAGACCCAGCAGCTCAAGGATGGTCCGGTGGCGCGTCGCCGCGGCATCCGACAGCCGCCCGGCAAGACGCGACAGCTCGGCCGCGAACATCATGCCGACCGAGACCGCGGCGCCGTGGCGCCACTGGTACCGCTCGGCGTGCTCGATCGCGTGGCCGAGCGTGTGGCCGTAGTTGAGCACCTCGCGCAGTCCTGCTTCGCGCAGGTCCTCGCCGACGACCTTCGCCTTCATCTCGATGGCCAGTTCGATGCAGCGGCGGAAGGCGGGGCTCGTCGGGTCGGTAGCTGCCTCGGGGTCGGCCTCGATGAGGTCGAGGATCTCGGGATACCAGATGAAGCCCGCCTTCACAACTTCGGCGAAGCCCGCGACGCGCTCGTTGCGGCTCAGTGAGTCAAGCAGCGCGAGGTCGCAGATGACGGCCGTCGGCGTCCAGAACGCGCCGACGAGGTTCTTGCCCTCGGCCGTGTTGATGCCGGTCTTCCCGCCGACCGCCGCATCGACCATGCCGAGCACGGTCGTCGGCACCTGCACGACGGCGACGCCGCGCAGCCACGTCGCCGCGACGAAACCGGCGAGGTCGGTGACGGCTCCCCCACCGAAGCCGACGACGGCGTCGGTGCGCGTGAAGTCGGCCTGGCCCATGACCTGCCAGCAGAACGCCGCGACCTCGACGCGCTTGCCCTGCTCGGCATCGGGCACCTCGGCCAGCAGCACCTGCAGGTCACCCGACGCCATCAGCGAATCGCGCAGCGCGGATGCCTGGGCCGCCAGCGTCGGCGGGTGCACGACGAGCACCTTGCGCGCCGCATCGGGCAGCGCATCGGCGACCAACGACAGGATGCCGCGGCCGATCGTGACCTCATACGGACGTTCACCTGCGACGGGGATGACGGTGTTCTCGCTCATTCGGGTGCTCCTGTCTCGTCTTCATCGGTGGGCTCGGCCGCATCGGCCTGCTGCTCACGCGCCCACTGCACGATCGCGTCAACGACCTCCTGCAACGGGCCACCAGACGTGTCGAAGGTGATGTCGGCGAGCTCTTCGTACACGGGCTTGCGCGCCGCGTAGATCTCGTGCCAGCGCGCGATCGGGTCCTCGTCCTGCAGCAGGGGGCGACGCGAGCCGCGGATGCGGGATTCGACATTCTCCGGCGCGACGGTCAGCAACACGACGCGGTGTGCGCCCAGCGCGGATCGCGTCTCGGGGTGCAGCACCGCACCGCCGCCCAACGAGACGACGCCACCACCGGCGAGCCCGGCGGCGACCGCTTGGCGCTCCAACTCACGGAAGTGCGCTTCGCCGTGCGTGTCGAAGAGGTCCTCGATGGTGCCGTGCTCACGCACGACGGCGGCGTCCGTGTCGGAGAACGGCACGCCGAGCGCCTTCGCGACGCGGCGTCCGATGCTCGTCTTGCCGGCCCCCATCGGACCAATGAGGACGATCGCGACCGTCATCCGAGCGCGAGGTCGCTGTCGGATGCCGTGTGCAGAGACTCCGGGATGGCAGCGAGGTAGCTCTCGAGGTTGCGCCGTGTCTCGGCGATCGCGTCGCCGCCGAACTTCTCCAGCACGGCTTCGGCGAGCACGAGCGCGACCATCGCCTCGGCGACGACACCGGCGGCAGGCACAGCGCACACGTCAGAACGCTGGTGGTGCGCCGTCGCGGCTTCACCCGTCGCGACGTCGATCGTGCGCAGTGAGTGCGGCACGGTCGCGATCGGCTTCATGCCGGCCCGTACCCGCAGCACGGTACCCGTCGACATGCCGCCCTCGGTGCCACCGGCCTTGTCGCTCGAGCGGGTGATGCCCTCGCCCGCGGCGAAGAGCTCGTCGTGCGCGGCGGAGCCGCGGCGGCGGGTCGTCTCGAAGCCGTCGCCGACCTCGACGCCCTTGATCGCCTGGATCGACATGAGCGCCTGCGCCAGCCGCCCGTCCAGGCGCCGGTCCCACTGCACGTGCGAGCCGAGCCCCGGCGGCAGTCCGTAGGCGAGCACCTCGACGATGCCGCCGAGGGTGTCGCCGTCGCGCTTCGCGGCATCCACTTCGGCCACCATCGCGGCCGAGGTCGCCGCGTCGAAACAGCGCAGCGGATCGGCGTCCAGTGCATCGACGTCGTCGGGCGTCGGCAGCGCGGAGCCCTCGGGCACCTGCACCGGACCGATCGACAGCGTGTGGCTGACGAGGCGGATGCCCAGTTCACCGAGGAACGAGCGCGCGATCGCGCCGAGCGCAACGCGGGCGGCGGTCTCGCGCGCGCTCGCGCGCTCGAGGATCGGCCGGGCCTCGTCGAACCCGTACTTCTGCATGCCCACGAGGTCGGCATGGCCGGGGCGCGGGCGGGTCAGCGCGGCGCCGCGGCCGCGCGACTTCTCGGTCAGCTCGACCGGTTCGGCGCTCATGACCTCGGTCCACTTCGGCCACTCGGTGTTGCCGACGCGCAGCGCGATCGGGCTGCCGATGCTGAAGCCGTGGCGGACTCCGGCCGAGAGGGTCAGTTCGTCTTCCTCGAACTTCATGCGCGAGCCGCGGCCGTAGCCGAGCTTGCGGCGCGCGAGATCCGCCTGGATCGCGGCGCGCGAAATCGGGACGCCGGACGGCAGGCCCTCCATGAAGGCGACGAGTTCGGGGCCGTGCGATTCGCCGGCCGTGAGCACGCGGAGCATTCGTCTAGTCTCCCATGACCGCGCGGCGCATGACGGCCACGACGGCATCCTCGCGCTCGAGCGGATCGGTCGCCTCACCCGTCGCGAAGATCCGGATCTGCCGCACCGCCTGCTGCAACAGCATGCCCAGGCCGTTCACCGCCGGGTGCCCTGCCGCCTGCCACGCGGTCGCGAGCGCCGTCGGCCAGTGACCGTAAACGACGTCGTAGAGCAGTCCGCCGCCGGCGGAGAGCCGCGCTGTGACATCGGCAGGCAGGTCGGCACCGCCCGGCAGCGTCGAGATCGTGACGGGCACGGATGCCGGTGCTGCAGCATCCAGCGGCACCGCTGTGACCGAGAGTGACAACCGCTCCCCCAGCGCGACCAGCGGCGCGGCCGCCGCCGGCCTGCGTGCCACGACCTCGACGTGCGTCGCGCCAAGCTCGGCCAGTGCGACGAGGGCCGAGGTCGCTGTCGCGCCCGCGCCCACGATGCGCGCGCGGTCGATTCCGTCGACACCCTGCTCGCGGACGTCGGCGACGATCCCGCCGACGTCCGTGTTGAAACCGCGCGGCCCGGCCTCGGTCAGCAGCAGCGTGTTGACCGCGCCGGTGAGTTCGGCGGGCAGGTCACGTTCGGCGGATGCCGCATACGCGACCCCCTTCAGCGGGAACGTCAGCGACAGGCCGCGGTACTGCGTGCCCAAACTCGCCAGCTCGGTCGCGAAGGCCGCGTCATCGACGCGGCGGCGTCCGTACGTCCAGTCCCAGCCGAGCTCGGCATACGCGGCCGCGTGCAGCGCCGGCGACAGACTGTGTGCGATCGGATCGCCCCACACTTCGAGCAGAGAGCCGGTCATGACCTCAGCACCCGCGGTTGTCGTTCGCCGCGCACCAGGCATCCCACTTCGCGATGCCGGCCTGATGCTCGGCGTAGGTCGCCGAGAAGATCGTCTCGCCGGTGTCCATGTTCCAGGTGACGAAGTACAGCCAGTCGCCTTCGGCGGGGTTCATCGCCGCGTCGATCGCGGTGTCGCCGGGGTTCGAGATGGGACCGACGGGCAGTCCGTCGACGACGTACGTGTTCCAGGGATTGTCGTCGGCGAGGGCTTCGGCCGACGAGCTCGCCGTACCGTCGTGCATCTCGCCGTAGCCGTACTGCGCCGTCGAGTCCATCTGCAGCTGCATGCCGTCGGCGATGCGATTGGAGATCACCCGCGAGACCTTGTAGAAGTCATCCTCCAGCCGCGCTTCGCGCTGGATGATCGAGGCGATCGTCAGGATCTCCTGCCGCTGGTCAACAGGTACCCCCACGGCATCCAGCGACTGCACGGTGCGGTCGACGAGCGTCTGGATGACCTGCTGCGCCGTCGTGCCCGGGTCGAACGTGTAGGTCGCGGGGAACAGCCAGCCCTCGAGCGGCTGACCGCCCGCGGCGACGACGTCGGGATCCGGCGTGATGCCGTACACCGAGGCATCCGCCACGGCCGCTTGGAAGTCCTCGAGCGGGATGCCCGTGCCATCGGCCAACAGCGACAGGCTCTCGTCGACGGTGAGCCCCTCGCGCAGCTGGGCGGTGTTCTCGAGCTTGTTGGCTGGATCTTCGAGCGCCGCGAGCGCCGCCTCGGAGGTCATCTGTTGCTGCAGCTGGTACGAACCGGGGTAGAACGTCGGGTTGAGGCCCTGGTCGACGAGGTAGCGGTAGAACGCCGTCGGCGTCTTGGTGACGCCCGCGTCGTAGAGCGTCTGCGAGATCGTTGCGGGGATGTCGCCGTCGGCGATCGTGATGACCACTTCGCCGGTCGCCATGCCCGCCTCGTAGTCGCGCGGCTCTTCCCAGCCCATGAACTCGCGGATCTTGTCCTCGTAGGTGTTCCAGACGTAGAAACCGCCGGCCGTCAGACCGCCCAGGATCGCGATGATGACGCCGAAGACAACCCACCCGGCGATGCGGCTCTTGCGCCGGTCGCGCTGGTGCCGCGCCTGGCGGTGGCGCTCGTCGTCGTCCGGCTCGAACAGGGCGTCCAGAGTGCGGGCGGCCGGCGCAGCCGGCTGGGGCGCGGCCTGTGCAGGCGCCGCAGCCGTCGCAGCCGCGACGGGGTCCGCCGCCGCCGGCCCAGACTCGACCGCCGCGGCCTGCTCCGCCGCGGCGTTCTGTGCGGCTTCCCGCGCCGCGCGGCGGCTCGTCGGTGCGTCGCTGTGCGGGGTTTCGGGCATCAGGCAGGCTCCTGCGTCTCAGGAAGGACGGCGCCGGCCGGGGTACCGGTGCTCTTCTCGACGTCGATGGCCTGCTGAAGCAACACGACCGCCGCGACTTGATCGACAATCCTACGAGAAGACTTCTGGGAACGACCAGCACTGCGCAGGGCCGCGTGCGCCGAGACGGTGCTCAGTCGTTCGTCGACCATCCGCACGGGAAGCCCGGTTGCGGTCGCCAGCTCTGCCGCGAACGCGCGCGCGTCGTCGGTGGATGCCGTGTCTCCCCCCGACAGGCTCACCGGAAGGCCCACCAGCAGTTCGAACGCCTCGTACTCGGTTGCCAACGCTGCGATGCGCGCAGCTGCAGCATCGGTCCGCGCGACGGTCTCCACGGGCACTGCGAGCAGGCCGTCGCGATCGCAGCGCGCGACGCCGACGCGCGCTTTGCCCACGTCGACACCGAGGCGCACCCCGCGCCGGAAGCCGGTCACGCGGTCGTCGCCGCCAGCGCGGTCACGACGGCGGTCAGCGCTGCGGGCAGCGCCGAGGCATCCGTGCCGCCGCCTTGCGCGACGTCGTCGCGGCCACCGCCGCCTCCGCCGAGCGCGGCCGCAGCGGCCTTCGCGAGGACGCCGGCCTTCGCACCCGAGGTGCGAGCGGTCTCATCGGTCGCGACGATCACGACGGCCCGACCGGCCACCTCGGCACCGAGGGCGACGACGGCGCCGGACCCGACACGCTCGCGCACCTGGAGTGCGAGGCTGCGCACGTCGTCGCCGGATGCCGCGGTGCCGATCGACTCGGCCACCAGGCGATACGGGCCCTCGGTGCGTGCCGATGCGGCAAGCGCAGGGACGCGCCCCTCGAGCGCCTTCGCCTCGAACTGGGCGATCTTCTTCTCCGCCGCCTTCAGGCTCGCCGCCAGATCCGCGATACGCGCGGGCAACTGGTCCTTGGGGGTCTTCAGCGACGCCGACAGCTGCGAGACCAGCGCGCGCTCGGCGGCCAGCTCGCGGAAGGCATCGAGACCCACGAGGGCCTCGACGCGCCGGTTGGAGGCGCCGACCGACGATTCGCCGACGAGGTTGATGAGTCCGATCTCGGCCGACGTCGACACGTGCGTGCCCGCGCACAGCTCACGCGACCACGGCCCGCCGATGTCGACCATGCGCACGGTCTCGCCGTACTTCTCACCGAACAGCGCCATCGCACCGAGGCCCTTCGCCTCGTCGAGCGACAGCACGCGTGTCGTGACCTGCAGGTTGTCACGGACCGCGTTGTTGGCGATCTCCTCGATCTCGGTCTTGGTGGCATCCGACAGGGCCTGACCCCACGCGAAGTCGAAGCGCAGGTAGCCGGCGCGGTTGAGCGAACCGGCCTGCGTCGCCGTCTTGCCCAGCGTGTCGCGCAGGGCCGCGTGCACGAGGTGCGTGGCCGAGTGCGCCTGCTGCGCGGCGCGGCGGTTGACGGCGTCGACAACGGTGGTCGCGGCCTGATCGACGCCGACCTCGCCGCTCGTGACCTCAACCGTGTGGCTAATGAGGCCCGGCACGGGCTTCTGCACGTCGACGACCTCGAGCTCGTATCCGGGCCCGACGATGACGCCCTTGTCGGCGACCTGGCCGCCGCTCTCGGCGTACAGCGCCGTCTCGGCGAGGATGACCTCGACGATCTGACCTTCGGTCGCGCGCTGCACGGGCACGCCGTCGTTCAGGATGCCGAGCACCGTCGATTCGGTTTCAAGGTCGCTGTACCCGGTGAAGACCGTTTCGCCCTTGCCGCGCAGGTCGCGATAGACACTCGTGTCGGCGAGCTGACGCTTACGCGAACGCGCATCGGCCTTCGCGCGGGCGCGCTGCTCCGCCATCAGCGTGTCGAATGCGCCTCGGTCGACGGTGAGACCGGCCTCTTCGACGATCTCGAGAGTGAGGTCGATCGGGAAGCCGTACGTGTCGTGCAGCAGGAACGCCTCGGCGCCGCCGAGGCGGTCACCACCGGCGGCCTTGACGGCTGCGATCGAGGCATCCAGGTTCTCGGAGCCTGCCGCGAGCGTGCGCAGGAACGTCGCCTCTTCAGCGAGGGCGTACTGCGAGATGCGCGCGTAGTCGCTCTCGACCTCGGGGTACGACTCCTTCATGGCGTCGCGCGACACCGCGAACAGCTCGGCGAACGTCGGCCCGTCGACACCGAGCAGGCGCATCGCGCGGATGACCCGACGCATGAGCCGGCGCAGGATGTAGCCGCGACCCTCGTTCGACGGCGTCACACCGTCGCTCATCAGCATGAGCGAGGAGCGCACGTGGTCGGCGACGACGCGGAAGCGCACGTCGTCCTCGTGGTTCGCGCCGTAGGTCTTGCCGCTGAGTTCGACAGCCTTGTCGAGCACGGGACGCACCTGGTCGGTCTCGTACATGTTGTCGACGCCCTGCTTGATGAACGCGATGCGCTCGAGACCCATGCCGGTGTCGATGTTCTTGTTGGGAAGTTCGCCCACGATCGTGAAGTCGTACTTCGAGCGCACGTCGGTGATCTCGTACTGCATGAAGACGAGGTTCCAGATCTCGACGTAGCGGTCGTCGTCGGTGGCCGGCCCCCCGTCGATGCCGTAGGCGGGGCCGCGGTCGAAGAAGATCTCCGAGCAGGGGCCGGCGGGACCGGGCAGGCCCGTCGACCAGTAGTTTGTGTCCTTGCCGAGGCGCTGGATGCGCTCGACGGGCAGATCGGTGAGCGTGCTCCAGAGCTCGTGCGCCTCGTCGTCCTCTTCGTAGACCGTGACCCACAGGTCCTTCGGGTCGAAGCCGAGGCCGCCGTCTTCTTCGGAACTGGTCAGCAGCTCCCACGCGAAGCGGATCGCGCCCTCTTTGAAGTAGTCGCCGAACGACCAGTTGCCGAGCATCTGGAAGAACGTGCCGTGCCGCGGCGTCTTGCCGACCTCTTCGATGTCGTTGGTGCGGATGCACTTCTGGTTGTCCGCCGCGCGCTTGTACGGGGCGGGCACGTCTCCCGACAGATATGGGATGAACGGCACCATGCCGGCGACGGTGAACAGCAGCGCCGGGTCATCGGTGACGAGCGAGGCGGAGGGCACGATCGTGTGCCCCTGCTTCTGGAAGTAGTCCAGGTAGCGCTGGGCGATTTCAGCGGTCTTCATTGCGAGGGGTCCTCAGGCAGGGCTCAGCCGCGCGCTCTCAGAGCGCGGCAGCGGGCGGGGGTCAGTCGGCGAGCGAAGCGGCGGCATCCCGCGTCGTGGCGGTGGCATCCTTCACATCGGCGGCGATGCCGTCGATCTTCGCCTCCTGCGCGCGGTACGCCTCGCCGATCCGGTCGGTGAACTCCGTGATGCGCGCATCGACCTCGGCGAGCACCTCGTGGCCGCGCGGGTCCTTGTCGACGAAGTGCGCGGCGACGAAGCCGCCGGCGAGTCCGAGCACGAACCAGAGGACGTTCTTCATGGGTTCCATGTTAGGTGCAAACGCCGAAGGGCGCCGGGAGACCCCGACGCCCTTCGTGCCCCGCTCGCCTCGCGAGACGAGCGAGTCGAAACGCAGTTAGCGCGCTGCGTAGTACTCGACGACGAGCTGCACGTCACACGTGACGGGCACCTCGGCGCGCTTGGGACGACGCACGAACCGGGCGTGCAGCTTGTCGAGCTCGACCTCGAGGTAGGCCGGAACGTTCGGCAGCACCTCGGCGTGGCCACCGGCAGCGGCGACCTGGAAGGGCTCGAGCGCCTCGCTCTTCTCCTTGACGTGGATGAGCTGACCCGGCTTCACGCGGAAGGACGGGCGGTCGACGAGCTGGCCGTCGACGAGGATGTGACGGTGCACGACGAGCTGGCGGGCCTGTGCCGTGGTGCGGGCGAAGCCGGCGCGCAGGACGAGCGCGTCCAGACGCATCTCGAGCAGCTCGACGAGGTTCTCACCCGTCAGGCCGTCCTTGCGGCGAGCCTCGTTGAACGTGTTGCGCAGCTGCTTCTCGCGGATGCCGTACTGCTCGCGCAGACGCTGCTTCTCACGCAGACGGACGGCGAAGTCGCTGTCCTGCTTGCGCTTGGTGCGGCCGTGCTCACCCGGAGCGTAGGGACGCTTCTCGAGGTACTTGGCTGCCTTGGGGGTGAGGGCGACGCCGAGAGCGCGCGAGAGGCGCACCTTGCGGCGGTCCTGGGACTTCGTAGCCACGAAGTTCTCCTTCTGCTGACGCGGCCGTGGCTGTCACGGCTCGCGGACGTATCTCCCGCTCTTCGCCCTGCTCGGACTGCACGCCGGGGCACGCCGAGAGGTCTTCGTCAGAAGAGGGGGATGCCCGAAAACACGGTTTCGAGCCGATCAAGTCTATCAGAGCGCGTCAGCCGACCGCGATGACGAGCGTCGCCCCCGCCAGGACCAGACAGACGGGCGTCATCACGGCCCGTTCGGCGCGGGAACGGGATGCCAGATTCATGGCGACGCCGAGGCAGAAGTACGCGAACAGCATCCACGCCGCGACCCGGCTGAACTCCGTCGGCGTCGCGCTCGCGCGATCGACGAGGAGCCACGCCATCCCGGCGTAGAGCAGGACCGATGCCGCGCTCGCCCACCGCAGACGGCGCGGAAGCGTCCGATGCGCTCCGCCCCACACGAGCCGACCCCCCGGCGCGCCGCACGCGACGGCCAGCTGCAGCACCGCAAGGCCCGCGAGCAGCGCCAGCGCGACCGCGCACGCGACAGTCACGGCCACAGGAACACCGCGGACAGGAACACGAGATAGAGGATGCCGGCGCCGACGGCCAGCACCTGCGACGGCCGCCCCCAGCGACCGCGGGTGGCTGCGGCGGCGAGGGCGCCGGCCAGCAGCACCCAGACGCCCTGGTGCCCCAGGTCGACGATGACCCGCCGCGCCCCGGTCGCGTCGGGCACCTCGACGCCGTCGCCGACCGTCGAGAACACCACGGCGACGACCGCCGCGACGACGGCCGCGAGCGTGAACCAGCGCCGCCGCGGGGCGGGGATCGTCTCGGTCATGAGAAGTCGGCCTCGCACTCGCGCAACCACGTGATCAGCGTGTCGTGCGCGCGCAGCCCGTACGCGAGCGTCGCGCGCTGCGGCGCGAACAGCGTTCGAGCCGCCTCGTCGAGGTCGGATGACTGCGCGTCGAGGTCGCGCGCGAGCGCACGCAGCCTCGCTGCTGAGGCCTCGGCCTCTCCCCGGATCGCGGCGAGCACCTCCCGCCGCTCCCCCGCGTCGGCGACGCGTCCGAGGAGGAACACCTTCGCGAGCGCGGTGGTCTCGGCGTCGGCCCGCCGGGCCGTCGGCGCGTGCATCCAGTCGCGCCAGGCGTCGGCCCCGTCGGGCGTGATCCGGTACACACGGCGCCGCCGCCTGCTGTCCGGATCGTCCTCGGTCACGGCATGGCCGACCGCCACGATCTGCCGCAGCGCACGTTCGATGCTGCCGGAACTGGCGCTGTAGAAGTGCGCGAGGCCGCCCGCGAACCGCTTCTGCAGGTCGTACAGCGATAGCGGGCCGTCGAGCAGCAGTCCCAGGATCACGTGATGCACATCACTCATGCTACATCCCTCAGAGGGATATTGTCACCGGCCCAGATCGAGCGGCTGACGGGATGGAACGGCAGGGCGTCCGTGCCGAGCGTGTCGAGGCGGTACCAGCTGACGGTCGTGTCAGCGTCGCGCTGAACTCGCGCCGACGGCATCGTCAGCGCGCTCGCCGAATTCCATACCACCACCTGGTGCGCGGAGGAATCGGTCGCCCTCGCGGCCGACGTCCTCTTCGGCGAGCATCCAGCCATCGCTCCCCCGATGGGGCCGGGCCGGCCGTTTGGGTCTACTCGCCCAGAATCTTGCGGATCTTCTCCAGGCGGGCGGAGATGTCGCGCTCGAGGCCGCGGCCGGTGGGCTCGTAGTAGTGGCGGCCGCGCAGCTCATCGGGCAGATACTGCTGCGTCGCGACGCCCACCTCCAGATCGTGCGGATACACATACCCCTTGCCGTGGCCGAGCCGCTTGGCACCCGGGTAGTGCGCGTCGCGCAGGTGGGTCGGCACGCGCCCGAACCCGCCCGCGCGCACATCGGCGATCGCCTTGTCGATCGCCATGTAGGCGGCGTTGGACTTCGCGGTCGTCGCGAGATACGCCGTCGCCTCGGCGAGCGGAATCCGCCCCTCGGGCATCCCGATGAACGCGACCGCGTCGGCCGCCGCCGTCGCGATGACGAGCGCCTGCGGGTCGGCGAGGCCGATGTCTTCGGATGCCGAGATCACGAGCCGCCGCGCGATGAACCGCGGGTCCTCCCCCGCCTCGATCATCCGCGCGAGGTAGTGGATCGCCGCGTCGACGTCCGATCCGCGGATCGACTTGATGAACGCACTGATGACGTCGTAGTGCTCGTCGCCCTGTCGGTCGTAGCGCAGTAGCGCGCGATCGACGGCCTGGGCGACCTGCTCGGCGGTGATCACGCTGCCGGTCTCCGAGTCCGTCGAGGGGTCGACCATCGACGCGGCAGCCTCCAGCGATGTGAGCGCCCGACGTGCGTCGCCGGATGCCAGCTGGATCAGCGCCGTGCGCGCTTCGGGTGTCAACTCGATCGCGCCCGACAGACCGCGCGGGTCGGTCACCGCCCGGTCGATGAGGGTGCCGAGGTCGTCGTCGGTGAGCGGCTGCAGCGTCAGCAGCAGCGACCGCGACAGCAGCGGCGAGATGACGGAGAACGACGGGTTCTCCGTCGTCGCAGCGATCAAGATGACCCAACCGTTCTCGACGCCGGGCAGCAGGGCATCCTGCTGCGCTTTGGTGAAGCGGTGGATCTCGTCAAGGAACAGGATCGTCGACGTGCCGTACAGATCGCGCTGCGTCATGGCATCCTGCATCACCTCGCGCACGTCGCGGACGCCGGCCGTCACAGCCGACAGCTCGACGAACCGCCGACCCGAGGTGCGGGCGATCGCCTGGGCGAGCGTCGTCTTGCCGGTTCCCGGCGGGCCCCACAGGATCACCGAGACGGCGTTCTTGGCACTGCCGGCGGGGTCAGCGAGTGCGACGAGGGGCGACCCCGGCCGCAGCAGATGCGACTGGCCGGCGACTTCGTCCAGCGAAACGGGGCGCATGCGCACGGCCAGCGGTGTCTGACCTTGGAAGAGAGCGGATGCCTGTGCCACCTGTCCAGGCTAACCGTGGCCACCGACGCGGCGGCGCGCGCCGGAAGCAGAGAGCGTGCCGGGATAGGATTTGTGCGGCCCGGCACACCGGGGACGAAGGAGGTTCCCGTGGCAGCGGGCGCAGGCAAGAGACAGTCACGCGACGAGCGGGAGCGCACCCGTGTCTATCAGGCACGCCAGGAGTTCCACGAGGGTCTGATCGCACGTCGTCGCCGTGACAACCTCATCGCCGGCATCGCCGGTGGCGTCCTGATCCTCGCCGTCGTCGGCGGCCAGATCGCCTACTACACGCTCGGACCCGGCGCCCCGGTGCCCGAGCCCACCGCGACCGCCACGCCGACGCCGAGCGTCTCGGAGACCCCGGCTGTCGAAGAGTCGCCCGCGGCGACCGACACGGCGACCGAGACCCCGGCTCCCTGACCGGCGAACCCGCCTGTCTCCTGCCCCGCCGCCGTATAGGCTGGGGCGCGTGACTGACGCCACTTCTTCCTCGACCGACGAGACGGCTCCGCTCGAGCCCGCCGTCGACGAGACGACCATCGACGCCGCCGCCGACAACGCCGCTGCGGAGCCCACAACCGACGACGCCCCGGCGGATGCCGCGGAGGAGACTCCCGCGGAGAACGCTCCGGCTGAGGAAGCTCCGGCTGAGGACGCTCCCGCCGACGAGGCACCCGCGGCGGAGACTCCCGCTCCCGCCACGCCGGCCCCGCCCGTACCGAGCCCGTCGCGTATTCCGCTTCCGAAGCCGCCGGCGCAGCGCGCCGCGGTCACCCCGATCGTCACGGCACCCGCCGAGTCGTTTGGCCGGGTGGAAGACGACGGCACCGTCTCGGTGCGCGAGGGCGAGTCGTGGCGCGTCGTCGGCCAATACCCGGACGGCACTCCCGCCGAGGCCCTTGCCTACTTCGAGCGCAAGTACGCCGACCTCGCCGGCGAGGTCACGCTGCTCGAGACGCGTCACCTCGGTGGCGGCGCCTCTGCATCCGATCTGCGTGCCACGTCGAAGGCTGTGCGCGAGCGCGTCGTCGGCGCTGCTGCCGTCGGTGACCTCGCGGCGCTTGAGGCCCGGCTCACGGCGCTGGATGCTGCTCTCAGCGAGGCATCCGCCGAAGAGGCACAGGCACAGCGCGAAGCCGTCGACGGCGCCATCGCCGAGCGCACGGCGCTCGTCGAGCGCATCGAGGCGATCGCCGCACGCGACCCCAAGACGATCCAGTGGAAACAGACGTCGGCCGACGTCACGGCCCTGTTCGAGCAGTGGCAGTCGCACCAGGCCACCGGGCCGCGACTGCCCAAGGGCACGAGCCAGCAGCTGTGGAAGCGATTCCGCGATGCCCGCGCGACGCTCGACAAGCACCGCCGTGAGTTCTACGCAGGTCTGGACGAGCAGCACAAGAGCGCCCGCGATGCCAAAGCCCGCCTCGTCGAGCGTGCAGAAGCGCTCGCCGGCAAGGGCGAGGACGGCATCGGCGCGTACCGCACGCTGCTGGATGAGTGGAAGGTCTCCGGTCGCGCCGGCAAGAAGGTCGACGACGCACTGTGGGCGCGGTTCAAAGCGGCCGGCGACGCGCTGTACGCGGCGCGTGCCGAGCGCGAGCAGGCCGACGCCGAGGAGTCCCGCGAGAAGATCGAGGCCAAGCGCGCCCTCCTCGTCGAGGCCGCTGCGGTGCCCAAGGAGAAGGAGACTGCGAAGGCCCGCACGCTGCTCACGCGCATCCAGCGTGCGTGGGACGAGATCGGTCGCATCTATCCGCGTGAGGCCGAGCGCGCGCTCGACGACGATCTACGCAAGATCGAGCAGGGCGTGAAGTCCCGCGAGGATGCCGACTGGAAGAGCAACAACCCCGAGACCAAGGCGCGTCAGAACGACATGACGCAGCAGCTGCGCGATGCCATCGCGGGCCTGGAGGCCGACCTCGCAGGGGCCGAGGCATCCAAGGACAAGCGCGCGATCGCGAAGGCGACCGAGGCGCTCGAGGCACGCAAGGGCTGGCTCAAGGCACTCGGCGGCTGACCGCCTCCTCCCCAATCGCGGAATCGCGGCAACTTTCCACATTCGGCGGCACCAGCGCCCCACGGCGCTGCGCCGGCTGGCACACTCACGTGCATGTCGTCGACGTTTCTGTACTTCGCGAGTGAGCGGCTGTCCTCAGCCGAACTGACCGGCGCCCGGCTGGACGGCGATCTCGTCGAGATCGGTGAGGCGTTCATGCCGACCGATGCGGTGGAGACGCCTGAGCTGCGCGCCGCGTCGCTGCGCGCGAGCATCCCCGAGACCGTCGCCGTGACGCGGCAGACCGCGGCATGGCTGCACGGGGCGACAGCAGCTGCGCCGGCCCGCCACACGGTGCAGCGCCGGGTGGCGGTGCGCGGCAACCAGGTCATCGATCCGCGCCTGGAGTACCGCGGTCACCTTGTCGAGCAGCGGTACCTCACCTGGGTCGGATGCCTGTGGGCGACAACCCCCGCATACACGCTCACCGATCTCATCCGCGCGCACTGCGCGGGAGAGGACACCGCGTCAGCCGTCGCGAGCCTCCTGGCATGGCGACCAGAACTGGCCGCCGAAGCGCAGCAGTTGCTGGAAGACGGCAGGGCGGTGCACCACAAGCGACCCGCACTCGCCTTCCTGCGGGCCGTCAGGACGACGTGACGCGATACACGTCGTAGACGGCGTCGATGCGGCGCACGGCATTGAGCACCCGGTCGAGGTGCACGATGTCGCCCATCTCGAACACGTAGCGGCTCAGCGCGAGACGATCGTTGGTCGTCTGCACCGATGCCGACAGGATGTTCACGTGGTGCTCGCTCAGCACACGCGTGATGTCGCTGAGCAGCCCCGAACGGTCGAGCGCCTCGACCTGGATGTGCACGAGGAACACGCTCTTGGTGGTCGGCGCCCAGGACACCTCGATCATGCGCTCCGGGTCGTCCATGAGCGAGCGCACGTTGGTGCAGTCGGCGCGGTGCACCGACACGCCGCTGCCGCGCGTCACGAAGCCGACGATCTCGTCGCCCGGCACGGGCGTGCAGCACTTCGACAGCTTGACGAGGATGTCGGGGGCGCCACGCACCAAGACGCCCGAGTCGGCGCCGCGGGCAGCCTTCGACCGTCCCACGTGCGGGATCTCGATCGGGCCTGTGGAGGTGTCTTCCTGCGAGCTGACGAGCGCGGTGACCTTCTCGATCACCGACTGGGTCGACACGTGTCCCTCGCCGACCGCGGCGTACAGCGCCGTCACGTCCTCGTAGCGCAGCTGATGGGCGACGTCGGTGAACGAGTCCTGGTTCATCAGGCGTTGCAGCGGCAGGTTCTGCCGACGCATCGCACGGGCGATGGCATCCTTGCCCTGTTCCACCGCCTCTTCGCGGCGCTCCTTCGTGAACCAGCCGCGGATCTTGTTGCGCGCGCGCGTGCTCTTGACGAAGGTCAGCCAGTCCTGACTGGGTCCGGCGTCGGGGTTCTTCGAGGTGAAGACCTCGACGACTTCACCGGAGTTCAGCGGCGTCTCGAGCGGCACGAGCCGGCCGTTGACCTTCGCGCCCATCGTGCGGTGGCCGACCTCGGTGTGCACGGCGTAAGCGAAGTCCACGGGGGTGCCGCCGGCAGGAAGGCCGATGACACGCCCCTTCGGCGTGAAGACGTAGACCTCCTTCGCACCGATCTCGAAGCGCAGCGAGTCGAGGAACTCGCCGGGGTCGGCGGTCTCTGCCTGCCAGTCGGAGATGTGCGCGAGCCACACCATGTCGGCATCCACCGACTTCGTGTCGGTGTTCTTGCCCGACATCCGCTCCTTGTACTTCCAATGCGCCGCGACACCGTACTCGGCCTGCTGGTGCATCTCGTTGGTGCGGATCTGGATCTCGACCGTGCGGCCACCGGGACCGATGACAGTCGTGTGCAGCGACTGGTAGAGGTTGAACTTCGGCGTCGCGATGTAGTCCTTGAACCGGCCGGGGATCGGCGTCCACCGCGCGTGGATCGCACCCAGCACGGCGTAGCAGTCGCGCACTGTGCCCACGAGCACGCGGATGCCGATGAGGTCGTAGATATCGTCGAACTCGCGACCGCGCACGACCATCTTCTGGTAGACGGAGTACAACTGCTTCGGTCGCCCCATCACCCGGCCGCGGATGCGCAGATCGCGCAGATCCGACTCGACGGCATCGATGACGGTGTGCACGTACTCTTCGCGCTGCGGGGTGCGTTGCTTGACGAGGCTGTCGATCTCGGCGTACAGCTTGGGGTGCAGCACAGCGAACGAGAGATCCTCGAGTTCGCTCTTGACGGCCTGGATGCCGAGGCGGTGGGCCAGCGGCGCATAGATCTCGAGCGTCTCGGTGGCCTTCTTCGCCGCCTTCTCCGGCGGTACGAATCCCCACGTGCGTGCGTTATGCAGACGGTCGGCGAGCTTGATCAGCAGCACGCGGATGTCCTTCGACATCGCGACGATCATCTTGCGGACCGTCTCAGCCTGCGCCGCGTCGCCGTACTTGACCTTGTCGAGCTTGGTGACGCCGTCGACGAGCATCGCGACCTCGTCGCCGAACTCCGCCGTGAGCTGGTCGAGGCTGTAGTCGGTGTCTTCCACCGTGTCGTGCAGCAGCGCCGCGGCGATCGCGCGGGGCCCGAGTCCGAGGTCGGCGAGGATCTGCGCGACAGCGAGCGGGTGCGTGATGTACGGCTCACCGCTCTGTCGCTTCTGCGACTGGTGTGCCGCCGCCGCGACGTCGTAGGCGCGCTCGATGATCGCGACATCACCCTTGGGGTGATGCGTGCGGACCGTGCGGACGAGCTGTTCGACGCCGTTGCGCGCGGGCGTGCGCGAGAAGATGCGGGGAACGAGCCGCCGCAGCGACGAGCTCTGCGGCGGATTCTGGGCGGACGCGGGCGCTGTTTCGGTCATGCGCTCACCTCCGGCTCATACAGCCCGTCAATCCTACGCCCGGCGTACAGGACCTCGCGTCAGACCTCGACGGCCGCACGCTCGCGGGCAGCCAGCACCCGCGCATCGCGCGCCTTGATGTCGGGCTCGTTCTCACGCAGCAGCGAGTACAGCGGCGCCGCGACGAACAGCGTCGAGTAGGCGGCGACGATCGTTCCGACGAAGATCGACAGCGAGATGTCGGTCAGCGTCTGCGCACCGAGCCACAGGGCACCGATGAACAGGATCGCACCGGTCGGGATCGCGGCGACGACGGTCGTGTTGATCGACCGGATCAGCGTCTGGTTCACCGCGAGGTTGACCGATTCGCCGAATGTGCGCCCGGAGATCTCCCCGTCTTCGCGGGTATTCTCCCGGATCTTGTCGAACACGACCGTCGTGTCGTACAGCGAGTACGACAGGATCGTCAGGAAGCCGATCACGGCAGCCGGCGAGATCTCGAACCCGAACAGTGCGTAGACGCCGATCGTGATGACCAGCACGTCGACGAGGCCGATGATCGCGGCGACCGACATCTTCCAGGTGCGGAAGTACACCGCGAGGATCACGAAGGTCAGTGCGAGGAAGATCGCGAGGCCCCACAGCGATTGGCGCGTGACGTCCTCACCCCAGCTCGGGCCGATGAACGACGAGCTGACCTCGTCTTCGGCGACGTCGAACGCCGACGCGAGCGCGGTCGTGACGGCGCGCGTCTGGGCATCCGTCATCTGATCGGTCTGGACGCGGATCGACTGCTCGCCCTCGGTCGTACCGATCGTGGTGACCTTGGTGTTCGCGTCGGTCACGACGGACTGCACGGCCGTCGTCGCCACAGACTGGTCGGGGTTCGTCAGACCGCTGACGGTGAACTGCGATCCGCCGGTGAACTCGATCGAGAACGAGATGGGACGGATGAGCGGCACGAGAGCCGCGCCGATCACGAGGATCGCGGCGATGATGAACCACAGGTTGCGGCGGCCGACGAACGGGAACGAGGTCTTGCCGGTGTAGAGGTCGTTACCGAACTGGTTCATGGAGCGCATCAGTCGTCCCCCTCCGTCGTGTTGCGGGTACTCGCCGACAGCTCAGCCTGCTTGCGTTCGGCGATCGTCTGGCGACGCTCCGCCTCACCGCGCGAGCGGCTCGTACGACGTGCGGCCGCGCCCTTGCCTGCCGCCGCGGCGACTGGCTCGCGGAACTGCGCACGGCCGCGGTAGACGGCGCCGAGCGCCTCGGGGTCGAGGCCCGACAGCGGGTGGCCGCCACCGAAGAACCGCGTCCGCGCCAGCAACTGCATGACGGGGTGGGTGAACAGGATGAAGATCCCGATGTCGATGACGGTCGTCAGGCCCAGCGTGAACGCGAAGCCCTTCACCGTGGCATCCGCCAGGATGTACAGCACGACGGCGGCGAGGATGTTGATCGACTTCGAGATGTAGATCGTGCGCTTCGCGCGGCCCCAGCCGTCTTCGACGGCGCCCGTGATCGACTTGCCGTCGCGGAGCTCGTCACGGATGCGCTCGAAGTACACGATGAACGAGTCGGCGGTGAAGCCGATCGTGACGATGAGGCCCGCGACGCCGGCCAGCGACAGGCGGAAGCCCATGCGCCACGCGAGGATGCACAGGATGATGTACGTCAGCACGCCCATAACTGCGAGCGATGCGATGATCACCGAGCCGAGCGCCCGGTAGACGATCAGCGAGTACAGCGCGACGAGCGCAAGACCGATCAGGCCCGCGATGAGACCGATCTGCAGCTGCTGCGAACCGAGGGTCGCGGAGATCGAGTTCGAGCTCACGACGTCGAAGCTCAGCGGCAGGGCGCCGTACTTGAGCTGGTCGGCGAGCGTCTTGGCGCTCTCCTGATCGAACGAGCCGCTGATCTGCGGCTTGCCGTCGAGGATCACGCCGTTCATCGAGGGCGCCGAGATCACGACGCCGTCGAGCACGAACGCGAACTGGTTCTGCGGAGTGGTACCTGCCTGCGTGAACGCGTAGAGACGCTGGCTGACCTCGCCGAAGATCTGCGTGCCCTCGCTGTCGAACGTGATGTTGACGACCCACTGGCCGTTCTGCGTGTTCACACCGCTGGTGGCATCCGTGATCGCCGAACCGTCGAGCTCGACCGGTCCGAGCAGGTACTTCGCCGTGCCGGTCGGGTCACACGCGATGACCGGCTCGTCCTTCGGCTCGTTTGCCGGGTCGTTCGCCGGGTCAGAGCAGTCGTACGCCAGGAACTTCGCGTACAGCGCGTCGGTGATCCAGTTCAGGTCGCTGCCGTTGGTCGGCGCAACCGTGGGCGTCGAGTTGAGCGTGGGATCGGGCGTCGGGTACGGCGTCGCATTGCCGTCCTCGCCGACGTACGTCGTGCTCGCAGCCGTCGTGTACAGCACGGCACGCAGCTGCATCTGGGCGGATGCCTCGATGCGGTTGCGCGTCTCTTCATCAGCCACGCCGGGGATCTGCACGACGATCTGGTTCGCACCCTGCGTCGAGACGTCGGCCTCGCCGACACCCGACGCGTCCACGCGCTGACGGATGATGGTGGCCGCCTGGTCCATCTGCTCGGTGGACGGTGCCGATCCGTCCGGCGTGTTCGCCTCGAGGATGATCTGCGTGCCGCCCTGCAGGTCGAGCGCGAGCTCAGGGACCCACGAGCTCTTGCCGAACGCGTAGACGCCCAGGGCGTTGATGCCGAAGAGCACCACGACGATCGCGAGCAGGCCGGTCAGCGCGCGCCAGGCATGACGCACGGGGGTGGGTGTGGCCACGGAGGGTCAGCTTTCTTCGAAGAGCCGCGAAGACGCGGAGTGGGTCAGGACTGCGGCTTGTCGCCGGGCTCGGCGTCGGATGCCGCGGCGCGGTCTGCTGCCTGGTCATCGCTGAGCGAGGTGATCTCGCCGTCGGCGACGTCGGCTGCGTACTCGGCCTGGTCGGCCTCCGCCTCGATGAAATCGTCCTCGGTGAGCGTCTCTTCCTCGACGACGCGCAGGATCGCCTGACTGTGCACCTCGACCTCGAAGCCCGGAGCCAGCGCGACGCGTGCCGACTTCGACAGGTCTTCACCGTCGTACTCGACGAGCGTGCCGTAGAGACCGCCCTGCAGCAGCACCTTCACGCCCGGAATCATGGCGCGCGACTTGGCCTCCTGCTCGGCCTTCATGCGGGCAGCGCGGCGACGCGAGCTCCAGAACATGAAGATGAGCAGTGCCGCCATCGCGACGAGCAGAATCCAGTCCATGAATACAACCTCTCGGGAGCGCGCCCATCGGCGCGAAGCATGCGGCAGAAGCCTTCAGCGATTATAGGTCATCGAGTTGAAGTGCCTCGCCCGGGTGGGGCACGCGCAGGTGCGCGTAGGCGTCGGGGGTCGCGATGCGACCGCGCGGCGTGCGCCCCAGGAACCCGATGCGCACGAGGTACGGCTCGACGACCGACTCGATGGTCTCACCCTCTTCACCGACCGTGACGGCGAGCGTACTGAGCCCGACCGGCCCGCCGCGGAAGCGTCGCACGATCGCGTCGAGCACGGCACGGTCGAGGCGGTCCAGGCCGATGGCATCCACGTCGTAGAGATCCAGCGCCGCTGACACGTCGTGCTCGGTTGCCGGGCGCATGGTCCCCGAGCCTGTCGAGGGGCCGCCGCCGTGGACGATGACGTAGTCGCGCACGCGGCGCAGCAGCCGGTTCGCGATGCGCGGTGTGCCGCGCGAGCGCCGCGCGATCTCTTCGCGCGCGGCCGGCGGCACGTCGACGCCGAGCATGACGGCCGACCGCGCGATGACGCGTTCGAGCTCGTCGGGTTCGTAGTACTCCAGGTGCGCGGTGAAGCCGAAGCGGTCGCGCAGCGGGTTCGGCAGCAGCCCCGAACGGGTCGTCGCACCGACGAGTGTGAACGGTGCGAGATCGAGCGGGATGCTCGTGGCGCCGGCGCCCTTGCCGACCATGATGTCGATGCGGAAGTCCTCCATCGCGAGGTACAGCATCTCTTCTGCCGAGCGCGCCATGCGGTGGATCTCGTCGATGAACAGGACCTCACCGGGCGTCAGGCTCGACAGCAGTGCGGCGAGATCGCCGGCGTGCTGGATCGCCGGCCCCGATGACAGACGCAGCGGACGCTCGCTCTCGTGCGCGACGATCATCGCGAGGGTCGTCTTGCCGAGTCCGGGCGGGCCTGACAGCAGGATGTGATCTGCGGGGCGCTGTTGGATGCGCGCGGCATCCAATAGCAGCTGCAACTGACCGCGTACCTTCTGCTGGCCGACGAACTCGGCGAGCGAGGTCGGGCGCAGCGCGCCCTCGACGGCGAGTTCGGTCTCGTCCTCGGCGAGGCTCGGGTTGCGGGCGGCGTCGTCAGACACGTGCGCGCTCCGTTCGGCTCGGGCCGAGCTGCGCGAGCGCGAGTTTGAGCATCGCGGGCACGGATGCCAGGTCGGTCGACGCGGCCGTCTCGGTGATCTCGTGGACGGCCTCGGTGCTGACGCGCTCGTTCCAGCCGAGGGCGACAAGCGCCGCGACGACTTGGCCGGTGATCGCCGTCGGCGCGGACGCCGGCGCCGCGCCGGGCGTGGCGGCTGCATGGAGCTTGCCCGCCAGTTGCACGACGATCAACTTCGCGGTCTTGGGTCCGATGCCGGACACCTTGCGGAACGGCGCGTCGTCTTCGGCAGCGACCGCCGCGGCGATCTGCGGCACAGACAGGCCCGAAAGCACCCCCAGCGCCGACTTCGGGCCGACGCCCGACACGCTCAGCAGCAGGATGAATGTCTCGAGTTCGTCGCGCTCGGCGAATCCGAACAGCGACAGCGCGTCCTCGCGCACGACCAGGTGCGTGTGCAGCACGGCCTCATCGCCGGCGTGCAGTATGCGTGCGACGGGAGTGGGCACGGCGACCGAGAACCCGACGCCTCCGACTTCGACGATCACCGACTCGGCATCCGTATGCAGCACTCGGCCGCGCAGCGAGGAGATCATGCCGCCAGCCTACGTGCGCGTTCGCATGTTTGTTCGACCGACACGCCTCGGGGTTGCGCCTGCTCGTGGGGCGGCGGCGTCGTTCATCCGTCCCGAAGTGTCGCCTGCGGCTTTCGTCAGCGACAGAAGCGGACGGATGAGCGGCCGCTCGCGGCGAGGCATCCCCACTCATCCGTCCCAGCCTGTCGCCTCCGGCGCACGCCAGCGACAAAAGCGTACGGATGAAGGAGGATGCCTAGCGCCGCGCCGCGGCGCGTTCGGCATCCGCCCACGCGCGCTGCGCGGGGGTGAGCGCTCCGCCGCCCGAGCCCGCGGACGGGCCGCAGCGGCGCCAGGCGTGGCACAGCGCGATCGCGAGGGCGTCGGCGGCATCCGCGGGCTGCGGCAGCGCGTCGAGGCGCAGCACGCGCGCGACCATCGTCTGCACCTGCAGCTTGTCGGCCGAGCCGTAGCCCGTGATCGCGGCCTTCACTTCTGAGGGCGTGTGCGTCGCGGCGGGCAGGCCGTGCTCGGCCGCGAGCAGCAGCGCGACACCGCTCGCCTGCGCTGTGCCCATCACCGTGTTGCGGTTCTGCTGCGCGAACACGCGCTCGACGGCGACGACATCGGGCGAGTGCTCGGCGAGCACTCCGCGCAGGCCTGCTGCGATCACAGCGAGGCGCTCACCGATCGGCAGGTCGGTCGCCGACCGGACGACCCCGACGTGCACGAGCGAGGCAGACCGGTCCGCGCGCACGTCGACGACGCCGACGCCGCAGCGGGTGAGGCCGGGGTCGATGCCGAGAACGCGAAGAGCGGATGCCACTCCCCCACGCTAGGCGTCGGGTTCGCGGCATCCGCCCTGCGAAACGCGAGTTGCGGCTTACTCGTCGTCCTCGAGCTCGGCCTGCACCTCGGCGGTGAGGTCGAAGTTGCTGAAGACGTTCTGCACGTCGTCGCTGTCTTCGAGTGCGTCGATGAGGCGGAAGATCTTGCGCGCCGTGTCGGCGTCGATCTCGACCTTGAGGTTCGGCACGAACTCGACGTCGGCCGACTCGTACTCGATGCCGGCATCCTGCAGCGCCGTGCGGACGGTCACGAGGTCGGTCGCCTCGGTGACGACCTCGAAGCCCTCGGCGTGCGGCTCGACCTCTTCGGCGCCGGCCTCGAGCACGGCGAGCATGACATCATCCTCGGTCGTGCCGTCGCCCGAGACGACGATGACGCCCTTGCGGCTGAAGTTGTAGGCGACCGAGCCCGGGTCGGCGAGCGTACCGCCGTTGCGCGACAGCGCCGTGCGCACTTCGGCCGCGGCACGGTTCTTGTTGTCGGTCAGACACTCGATCATGAGGGCGACGCCGTTCGGACCGTAGCCCTCGTACATGATCGAGGCGTACTCGACCGACTCGCCGCCGATGCCGGCGCCGCGCTTGATGGCTCGGTCGATGTTGTCCTTCGGGACCGAGGTCTTCTTCGCCTTCAGAACCGCGTCGAACAGCGTCGGGTTACCCTGCAGGTCGGGGCCGCCGAGCTTGGCCGCGACTTCGATGTTCTTGATGAGCTTCGCCCACGACTTGGCACGGCGCGAGTCGATGACCGCCTTCTTGTGCTTCGTGGTGGCCCATTTGGAGTGTCCGGACATAAGTCTCCGCTCGTCGTCTCGCCCCGGCTCGCGCCCAGGGCATCGTCTATTCTAAACGGCCCGCGCCCCCGACCTACGGCCAGGTACCGCGACAACACTCAGCTCGCGTTCGCGATCTTCTCGAGTGTGCGCAGGTTCCGGGTCGTCGTGGTGGCCTTGTAACGCGCCTTCGCGAGGATCTTCGCGAACGGAGTGTCAACCGACCGGCCCTTCTCGGGACTCCAGTACAAAACGCCCTGGCCCGTTTGCACCGGGTCTTCGCCCGGGTCGACGGATGCCGTAGCCTCCGCCAGCTCTGCCCGCACCACCTCGTCGCTGCAGAAGATCACGTACGGCTGCCGCCCCGCGTCGGCGGCGTCAAACGGATACCCGTCGATCGCCGCGCGCAGCTCGTCGATGCTCACCAGGACGATCCACGCGTCATAGTCGAACCGCTCGCGCAACGCCTGTTCGATGCGGAGCTTCAGTTCGGTGCGGCTGGACGCCGGGGCATCCGCTTCGAACCGCACGTTGCCACTCGCGAGGATCGTCTTCACGTCGGCGATACCGAGGTCGCGGAAGAGCGTGGCGAGATCCGCGCTCCGGATCGTGATGCCGTTCACATTGACGCCGCGCAGCAGCGCCACCCAGGTGGTCATGCTCGTACGATAACGACCGCGTGCGACGTCCGTTGTATCTCACGGTCATCCCACCGACACTTAGGAGGTATGGATGAAAGAGAGCGAGCGCTCGATGTCGCCCATCGTGCGGCTACGGAGTTCTACGCATCACTCCCCGATCGGCCGGTCTGGCCGCGCACGACACTCGACGAGATGCAGGCCGTCTTCGGCGGTCCGTTGCCCGAGAACGGCGAGGATGCGGCGAGCATCATCGCGGACCTCGCGGGGCGCGGCGATGCGGGACTTGTCGCCATTCCGGGCGGACGCTTCTTCGGCCTGGTGGTCGGCGGCACGCTACCCGCGGCCCTCGCGGCCGACTGGCTCGTCTCAACGTGGGACCAGAACGCCGGCTCGAGCACGCTGACGCCCACGACTGTCGCACTCGAGCGGGTCGCGGGGGAATGGGTCTGCGACCTCCTGGGCCTTCCGACCGACGCGGCGGTGGCGTGGGTGACAGGCGCTCAGATGTCCAACTTCGTGTGTCTCGCGTCGGCTCAGCACGCCGTCCTCCGCCGCGCCGGCTGGGACCTCACCCGACGGGGCCTGCGCGGTGCGCCGCCGGTGCGCCTCGTCGTCGGCGAATACAGGCACGGGGCAATCGACCGCGCGGCGCGGTTCTGCGGCATCGGCCTCGACGAACTGACGATCGTCGCAGCAGACGATCAGGGGCGAATGCTTCCCGGCGCCCTCGCAGCGGCCCTCGACGCGACGCCGGCCGGGCGGACGATCGTGTGCCTGCAGGCGGGCGAGGTGCACACCGGTGCATTCGACCCGTTCGCCGAGCTCATCCCGATCGCTCGGCGTCACGACGCGTGGGTGCACATCGACGGCGCCTTCGGACTGTGGGCCGCGGGCGCGCAGGACCCAACCCTGCGCGCACTCACGACAGGGATCGGCGCGGCCGATTCGTGGACGACGGATGCGCACAAGACGCTCAATGCCCCGTACGACTGCGGGATCGCAATCCTCCGCGATCCGGAGGATGCCGTCGCGATGTTCCGTGCCGGCGGCGACTACCTCGTGCATTCGTCGCTCGATCCGTGGGACGTCACTCCCGAACTCTCCCGCCGCGGTCGCGGCGTACCGGTCTGGGCGGCGCTGCGCAGCCTCGGCCGTGACGGCGTCGGGCGCCTCGTGGACCGGCTGCACGACAACGCCGTGCACCTCGAGGCGGCGCTGCGCGGCATCCCCGGCATCACCGTCCTGAACGACGTCGTCTATACGCAGGTCATGTTCCGCCTCGAGGATGACGACGCGACGCGCACGCTCGGAGCCGCGATCCTCGAGGAGGGTACCGCCGCGCTCACCGGTGCCGTGTGGCAAGGGCGGGCGAGCCTGCGCTGCTCGATGTCATCGTGGGCGACGACGGCGGACGACGTCGATCGCACTGTCGCCGCCATCGCACGGATCGTGCGCGACCACGCCGCGCAGTGACATCACGCCGCGCGGACGAGATCGAGGAACAGCTCGTGGAAGCGGGTCTCGCCGGCGACCTCGGGGTGGAACGCCGTGCCGAGCAGATTCCCCTGGCGCACCGCGACAACACCGCCGTCGGGCAGCGCGGCCAGCGCCTGCGCCCGCGGCCCGACCTCGGTGACGAGCGGCGCGCGGATGAAGGCGGCATGCACGGGTTCATCGAACCCGTCGACCGTCAGCGCGGTCTCGAACGACTCGACCTGCCCGCCGAAGGCGTTGCGCTGCACCGTGACGTCGAGGCCGCCGACGCTCTGCTGCCCGGCGATCGGGTTCGCGATGCGGTCGGCCAACAGGATCAGGCCCGCGCAGGTGCCGTACACCGGCATCCCGCTCTCGATCGCGTCGCGCAGCGGCTGCTGCATGCCGAACGCGCGCGACAGCTTGTCGATCACGCTCGATTCGCCGCCGGGCAGCACGAGTCCGTCGACGGATGCCAGTTCCTCGGGCCTCCGCACGAGCACGACCTCCGCGCCGAGCGCCGTCAGCACCCGCGCGTGCTCGCGCACGTCACCCTGCAGGGCAAGCACCCCCACCCTCGTCACAGCCTCACCCCTCCCTGGCCATTCCTGTCCCGGGCATCCATGTCCCACTTACCGCAGACC
Source organism: Microbacterium sp. 70-16 (assembly GCF_001898315.1). Taxonomy (GTDB): domain Bacteria; phylum Actinomycetota; class Actinomycetes; order Actinomycetales; family Microbacteriaceae; genus Microbacterium. Next base: position 348,825 of record NZ_MKTQ01000014.1, read on the forward strand.
ATGTCCCACTTATGGCTGCTTCCGGATGCCGCAAACAACCGAAAATGGGACATGGTCGGTGTCACCAGCCGCGCTCGGCGAGGCGGTGCGGCGCGGGCAGGTCGGTCACGTTGATGCCGACCATCGCCTCACCCAGGCCGCGCGAGACGTCGGCGATGACCTTCGCGTCGTCGTAGAAGGTCGTCGCCTTCACAATCGCGGCGGCGCGCGCGGCGGGGTTGCCGCTCTTGAAGATGCCCGATCCGACGAACACGCCGTCGGCGCCGAGCTGCATCATCATCGCGGCATCCGCCGGCGTCGCGACGCCGCCCGCGACGAACAGCACGACCGGCAGCGTGCCGGTCTCAGCGATCTCGGCGACGAGGTCGTACGGCGCCTGCAGTTCCTTCGCGGCGACGTAGAGCTCGTCCTTCGACAGCGCGCCGAGCGCCGCGATCTCACCGCGGATCTTGCGGATGTGCTTCATCGCCTCAGAGACGTCGCCCGTGCCGGCCTCACCCTTCGACCGGATCATCGCGGCGCCCTCGGTGATGCGACGCAGCGCCTCGCCGAGGTTCGTGGCTCCGCAGACGAATGGCACGGTGAAGTCGTACTTGTCGATGTGGTTGACGTAGTCGGCGGGCGACAGCACCTCGGACTCGTCGATGTAGTCGACGCCGAGCTCCTGCAGCACCTGCGCCTCGACGAAGTGGCCGATGCGCGCCTTCGCCATGACCGGGATCGAGACGGCGTCGATGATGCCGTCGATCATGTCGGGGTCGCTCATGCGCGACACGCCGCCCTGGGCGCGGATGTCGGCGGGCACGCGCTCGAGGGCCATGACGGCGACGGCACCGGCATCCTCGGCGATCTTCGCCTGATCGGGGGTGACGACGTCCATGATGACGCCGCCCTTGAGCATCTCGGCGAGGCCGCGCTTGACGCGGGACGATCCGGTGGTGGGAGTGGACACTCGGGCTCCTTCGTATGACACGGCAGGATGCCGCGTTTGACCTAGGCCAAAACGTAGCATGTTCCGTGACATAGACTCGCAACGATGACGGATGTGACGACGAGCGCGCAGATCTCGGGAGCCGCGGCGACCGAGATCGCCGACAGTGTGCGGCAACTCGTCGAACGCGGCACGCTGTCGCCCGGCGCCGCTCTGCCCCCGGTGCGCGCGCTCGCCGACGACCTCGGCGTCAACCGCAACACGGTCGTCGCCGCCTACCGCCTGCTCACCCAGGCCGGCGTCGTCGAAGCACGCGGACGCGCCGGCACCCGCGTGACCGATCGCACGCCGGTCGCTCAGGAAGGGTTCGCGCACGGCACCGTCCTGCGCGACCTGGGCACCGGCAACCCCGACCCTGCACGCATCCCCGATCCGTCCGCCGCGCTCGGCCGCATCGTGGGACGCCCCGTGCTCTACGGCGAGCCCGTGATCGACCGCGACCTCGAGGCTTGGGCGACCGACTGGATGCGCACCGCCGTCGGCGACGACCGACCGCTACAGCTCACGATCACCGGCGGGGCATCCGACGCCATCGAGCGCCTCCTCGCGCAGACCCTCACCCGCGACGACGCGGTCGCCCTCGAAGACCCGTGCTTCCTCGCGAGCCTGAACACGGTGCGCCTGGGCGGGTATCGTCCGGTCGCCGTGCCGGTGGATGCCGAGGGCATGACCGTCGCGGGGCTGCAAGCTGCGCTGGATGCCGGCGTGCGGGCCGTGCTGCTCACGCCGCGCGCCCAGAACCCGACCGGCGCAAGCCTGTCAGCGCAGCGGGCCGCCGCGCTGCGTGCCGTGCTCGCGGCGCACCCGTACGTGCTCGTCATCGAGGACGACCACTTCTCGCTGCTGTCGGCGCAGCCGTTCCACTCGGTGATCGGCCCGGGTCACCACCGGTGGGCGTTGATCCGGTCGGTGTCGAAGTTCCTCGGGCCGGACATGTGTCTGGCCGTGACCGCCTCCGACCCCGACACGGCCGAGCGCCTCGCACGGCGCCTGAACCCCGGTGCGACGTGGGTCAGCCACCTGCTGCAACGGCTGAGCCACGCGCTGCTCACCGATCCGGATGCCACCGCTGCCGTCAGCGCGGCCGGCGCGCACTACGCGCGGCGCAACGCCGCGGCATCCGCCGTTCTCGCCGCACATGGCGTCGACGTGACCGCCGGCGACGGCCTGAGCCTGTGGGTGCCGCTGCCCGTCGCGGCACGCGCGGTCTCTGAGCAGCTCATGCGCCGCGGCTGGCTCGCCCGGCCCGGCGACGAGTTCGTCCTCGAAGGTGACGACGCGACCCGCCATCTGCGCCTGACCGTCCACGACCTCTCCGACGCGGAGCTCTCGCGTCTGGCATCCGACCTGGCCGACGCGATCGACGCGGCGGCCGCGACCTCGAAAGCAGGATGATCGTGAAGATCCTCTCCATCCAGTCCGCCGTCGCCTACGGACACGTCGGCAACTCCGCCGCCGTCTTCCCGCTGCAGCGCATCGGCGTCGAGGTGCTGCCGGTCTACACGGTGAACTTCTCCAACCACACCGGGTACGGCGCGTGGCGTGGCCCGCTCATCTCGCCCGACGACGTCCGCGACGTCATCACCGGCATCGAAGAGCGCGGCGTGCTCGGTCAGATCGACGTCGTGCTGAGCGGATACCAGGGCAGCGAGGGCATCGGTGACGTGATCCTCGACGCCGTCGCGCGGGTGAAGTCCGCGAACCCGGATGCCGTGTACGCCTGCGACCCGGTCATGGGCAACGCGAAGAGTGGATGCTTCGTCGCACCGGCGATCCCGGTGCTGCTGCGCGAGCGCGTCGTGCCGAACGCCGACATCATCACCCCGAACCAGTTCGAGCTCGGGTTCCTCACCGACACCGAGCCGAGCGACCTGGACTCGACCCTTGCTTCCGCCGATGCGGCGCGGGTGATGGGCCCGAGCACCGTGCTCGTCACGTCGGTCGAGCGCCCCGACCGGCCGGAGGGCACGATCGAGATGCTCGCCGTGACCGACGAGGGCGCCTGGATCGTGCAGACTCCGCACATCCCGATGAAGGCGAACGGCTCGGGCGATGTGACCGCGGCGCTGTTCACGGCGCACTACAAGGCGTCGGGCGACGCGTCATCCGCCCTCGCGCACACCGTCTCGAGCGTGTACGACCTGCTCCAGGCGACGTACAACGCGGGCTCACGCGAGCTGCTGCTGGTCGAGTCGCAGGAGTTCTACGCGCACCCCCGCCTGCAGTTCGCCGTCACCCGCGTGCGCTGACAGGGAGGGGCGACAACCGGTCGTTGAGCGAGCGCGGCGAGACGAAACGTCCCCCACCGCACGACGTTTCGTCTCGTCGCTACGCTCCTCGCTCAACGACCAGGAGGGCCCACCACCGGTCGTTGAGCGAGCGCAGCGAGACGAAACGTCGGGTCAGGCGGGCCAGGCGGATGCCAGGGCCTCGCGCACCTCGCCGAGCAGCTGCGGCAGCGCCTTGGTGCGCGCGATGATCGGGAAGAAGTTCGCGTCGGATGCCCATCGGGGCACGATGTGCTGGTGCAGGTGCTCGTCGACACCGGCGCCCGCGACCGCCCCCTGGTTCATGCCGATGTTGAACCCGTCGCACCGTGAGACCTCGCGCAGCACGCGCATACCGGTCTGCGTGAGGGCGCCGATCTCGGCAACCTCTTCCGGCGTGGCCTGATCGTAGGTCGCCACATGCCGGTACGGGCATACGAGCAGGTGACCTGAGTTGTACGGGAAGAGATTCAGCAGCACGTAGGACGTCACGCCGCGATAGACGATCAAGCCGTCGGCGTCGGACTTACCGGGTGCGGCGCAGAACGGGCATCCCGTGCCGCGCAGCGCGTCGGCGCCGGTGTTGATGTACGCCATGCGATGCGGCGTCCACAGGCGCTGGAACCCATCCGGGACACCGGCGAACGCGCTGGCCTCCTCCAGCCCCTCGACAAGCTCGGGGACCCCCTCGACAGGCTCGGGGACCACGGGGGGCTCCGTCACGCGAGGTCCGCGGCGGTGTCGACGAGGGCGTGCAACGCGATCGCGGCGGTGATCTTCTCGATCGCCTCGTCGACCGGGATGCCGTTGGTCTGCGTTCCATCGCGGAAGCGGAACGACACGGTGCCGGCCGAGCGGTCCTGCTCCCCCGCGATCAGCTGCAGCGGCACCTTCTGCGTCGTGTGGGTGCGGATCTTCTTCGGCATCCGGTCGGACGAGTGGTCGACCTCGGCGCGCACGCCACGTGCGCGGAGCCGGTCGATGATCTCATCGAGGTACGGCGCGAAGTCGTCCGCGACGGGGATGCCGACGACCTGCAGCGGCGACAGCCACACCGGGAACGCCCCGGCGTAGTGCTCGAGCAGAATCGCGAAGAAGCGCTCGATCGAGCCGAACAGCGCCCGGTGGATCATGATCGGGCGGTGGCGCTCACCGTCGGGGCCGGTGTACTCCAGATCGAAGCGCTCCGGCAGGTTCGGGTCGACCTGCACGGTCGACAGCTGCCAGGTGCGTCCGATCGCGTCACGTGTCTTGAGGTCGATCTTCGGGCCGTAGAACGCGGCTTCGCCCGGCACCTCGGTGAGCTTCAGACCCGACGCGACTGCGACCTTGCGCAGGGCATCCGTCGAGTACTCCCAGAACTCGTCCGAGCCGATCCACTTGCTCTTCTCGTCATCGCGCATCGACAACTCGAGCTCGAAGTCGGTCAGGCCGAAGTCGCGCAGCATCGAGATGACGAACTCGAGCACGCGGGTCGCTTCGGTCTCGAGCTGGTCGGGCGTGACGAACAGGTGCGAGTCGTCCTGCGTGAAGCCGCGCACGCGGGTCAGGCCGTGCAGTGCGCCGGAGAGCTCGTTGCGGTAGACCGTGCCGTTCTCTGCAAGGCGCATCGGCAGGTCACGGTAGCTGCGGGCACGCTCCTTGTAGATGAGGATGTGCATCGGGCAGTTCATGGGCTTCAGGTAATAGTCCTGGCCCTGCTTGGTGATGTTGCCCTCGGCATCCCGCTCTTCGTCCATGACGATCGGCGGGAACATGCCCTCGCGGTAGGTGACGAGGTGGTTCGAGGTGAGGAAGAGGTCTTCCTTGGAGATGTGCGGCGTGTACACGTAGGTGTAGCCGGCCTCGATGTGTCGACGCCGCGCGTGCTGCTCCATCTCGCCGCGGACGACACCGCCCTTGGGATGCCAGACCGACAGTCCCGAGCCGATCTCATCCGGGAACGAGAAGAGGTCGAGCTCCTTGCCGAGCTTGCGGTGGTCGCGCTTGGCGGCCTCTTCGAGGCGCTGCTGGTAGGCGCGCAGCTCGTCCTTGGTCGCCCACGCCGTGCCGTAGATGCGCTGCAGCTGCGGGTTCTTCTCGCTGCCGCGCCAGTAGGCGCCCGCGATGCGGGTGAGGTCCCAGCCGTTGCCGACGAGGCGGGTCGACGGCACGTGCGGGCCGCGGCAGAGGTCACGCCACGCCGTCTCGCCGTCACGGGTGACGTTGTCGTAGATCGTGAGCTCACCGGCGCCGATCTCGGCGGAGGCACCTTCGGCAGCGTTCGCGCCCGAACCCGGGCCTCCGGCGAGATCGATGAGCTCGAGCTTGAACGGCTCGTCGGCCATCTCGGCGCGCGCTTCGTCTTCGGTCACGACGCGACGGACGAAGCGCTGGCCCTCGCGGACGATGCGCTCCATCTCCTTCTTGATCGCCTTGAGGTCTTCGGGCGTGAACGGCTCGGCGACGCCGAAGTCGTAGTAGAACCCGTCAGTGATCGGCGGACCGATGCCGAGGTTCGCCTGCGGCTTGATGCGCTGCACCGCCTGCGCGAGCACGTGCGCCGTCGAGTGGCGCAGGATCGACAGTCCGTCGGGGCTGTCGATCGTCACCGGCTCGACCGCGTCGGTCGCCTCGACGACGACGGCGAGGTCCTTGAGCTCGCCGTTGACGCGCAAAGCGATCACGGAGCGGTCGGGGAACAGGGCGAATCCGTCGGCGGGGTAGGTCACCGCGGGCGACGGGATGGATTCAGGGGCGACGTCAGTCAAAGGGATTCTCCAGAAAAGGCTCGAATCTAGGCTACTCAGTTTTCGAGCACGTTCCGCGCCCCGCGCGGGGGCACAGCAGCCCGCGCGGCCGCGAGCCGGCGACAGAACGATCGCGTGGCTCATCGCGCTGCGCGCCGCGCACTCGGAGGAACCCGGGGAGCGCGCCCCTGCGCGACTGGGTCGGACGATCGCGAGCGATCAGGCGACGGTGAGGTCGACCTGGATCTCCCCCGCGAGCGCTTCGAGGGCGCGGGTGATCGCTTCAGCATCCGCACTCGCCGGCACGCTGACAGAGACGGATGCCTCGAAGAGCGTGCCGCCGGCCATGGGAGCCTCGAGGGTACGACTGCGGAAGGTGTCGATCGACAGGGCGTGTGCGGCGATCGCAGCCGTCACATCGCGGACGATGCCCGGGCGATCGTTGCCCAGCACGGTGAAGGCGAGGGTGTGACCGGACTCCCCGGCCGCAGCATCAGCGGCGGAGCCTGTATGCGCCGTGACGCTCAGCAGACCGTCAAGGTCGCGAAGCGCGGTGGTGAACGCCGCGACGTGGTCGTCGGGAACGGACACGAGCACGATGCCGGCGAATGCGCCCGCAAGCTCGGCGAGCTCGCTCTGTTCCCAGTTGCCGCCGACCTCGGCGATCTTCTGTGCGAGCGCGTTGACGAGTCCGGCGCGATCGTCGCCGACGACGGTGAGCACGAGCTGAGCCATGTGCTGAGCCTAACGAGAAAAGCCCCCGGAGAACCGGGGGCTTCATTCGGTGCGCGATACTGGGATCGAACCAGTGACCTCTTCCGTGTCAGGGAAGCGCGCTACCGCTGCGCCAATCGCGCCTATACAGGCATATTCAGTTGTGAGGCGAGGTGGCGACGGGATTCGAACCCGTGTAAACGGCTTTGCAGGCCGGTGCCTAGCCGCTCGGCCACGCCACCATGTGGTTCGACCCACGTGTCGGAATCATCCCGTAGGAAGACACCTGCACTCGAGCGGATGACGAGACTCGAACTCGCGACCCTAACCTTGGCAAGGTTATGCGCTACCAACTGCGCTACATCCGCGTGCTCCCTGGTTGCCCCGGGAACTTCATCGACTTTAGTCGAGGAATCTCCGAACGCCAAACTGAGCGCGTCTCGCGCGTGTCACGCCGCGGATTCGGTGCCGCGGCCCGGCATCGGGTAGCATCGGATCTCGGCCCTTGTGGGTCTTGGGCGATTGGCGCAGTTGGTAGCGCGCTTCCTTCACACGGAAGAGGTCGTCGGTTCGAGTCCGGCATCGCCCACCGAAATCTCTCGGCATCCGCCTGCTCAGTCGTGAATCCAGCCGTAGCGCCGCGACAGCACGCGGGCGACGCGGGCGAACACGTCCGCGGACACGGCGGATGCCTCGCGCCGGATCCCCGCGGGATGCACCCGGTACACCTGGTCGATGTCGAGCCAGCTCTGTCGTCCCTGCGCGTCCCACGGCCCTGAGCCGAGGGCGAGGTAGTCGCGGTCGCGATCGTGCGAACGGCTCGTCAGCTTCATGGCGAGCAGATGCTGCGCGTCCTGTCGCCCGATGATGAGCAGCGGCCGGTCTTTGCCGCGGGTCGGATCCTCTTGATAGGGCACCCAGGCCCACACGACTTCACCGGGGTCAGGTCTGCCGTCGCGCCGCGGCGCGTACGCGAGGCGCACTCCCCCGCGGTCGGGCAGCGGAACCTCGACCGTCGTGTGCGCGCCGATCCGGGGCGTGGATCCGTCTGCGGCCGGCGCGGTGTCGGTCTGCGCGCGCCGCAACCGCGTGTGGCGCCGTACGGGCCGCAGCGCGCGCTGCAGGCACCACCAGGCGAACAACGCCCACGCGACCCACACGACGATCCCCTGCGGTCCGTCGAGCGCTCCCGACGTCACACACGCGCTTGTCGTCGGGTCGACCGCGTCGTTGCACTGACCGACGGTCGTGAAGGTCAGCACCCACAGCACGACCCCGACGACGAGGGCCAGCACGAGCCAGCCGCCGGCGATCCGGCCGCGGCGGTCAGCCACCCACACTCCAGCCGTATCGCTTCTGCAGCGCCTGCGCGACCCGTGCGAACCGTGTCAGATCGAGGGCGGATGCCTCGCGACGCATGCCGTCGCGGTGCACGCTGTAGACCTGCTCGATGTCGACCCACGACGGGCGACCCTGCGAATCCCACGCTCCGGGTCCGATCGGCAGGAAGTCGCGATCACCCTCGTGCGACTTGCTCGTCAGTCGCACGGCGTATGCGCGCTGCGCGTTCTGCACGCCGATCACGAGAACGGGCCGGTCCTTGCCACGTCCGTCACCCTCTTCATAGGGCACCCACGTCCAGACCACTTCCCCGGCATCCGGATCCCCATCGCGCTGCGGGGCATACGTGAGCACGAGCCCGTCGGCAGCCGGCGGCTCGATCTCGATGGTCGCAGCCGGCCCCCTCTGCCCAGCGTGCTCATCCACGCCCGCGTTCTCGTCTGTGCCACCTCTACCGCTCGTGTCGCTCACGGGGCCAGCGTAGCAACGAGCTCGCCCAGCGGCCGGGCAACGACGGGTCAACGGCGAAGGGCGCCGGACCGGAGTCCGACGCCCTTCGTGCGTGCTGTGTTCGGTGGGTGTCAGTCGACCAGGGCGTAACCCTCTTCGCCGTGCACGACGGTGTCGATGCCCGCGATCTCGTCTTCGTTCTTGACGCGGAAGCCGATCGTCTTCTCGATCGCGAAGCCGAGGACGTAGGCGACGATGAAGGAGTAAGCGAGGACCGCGAAGGCGGCGATGAACTGGACGATGAGCTGGTCGGCGTTGCCACCGAGGAACAGGCCCGTGTCGGTGGCGAAGAAGCCGAGGTACAGCGTTCCGATGAGACCACCCACGAGGTGGATGCCCACGACGTCAAGCGAGTCGTCGAAGCCGAGCTTCCACTTCAGTTCGACAGCGAGGGCACAGACGGCACCGGTGAGGACACCGAGCAGCAGGGCCCAGCCCGGAGCCAGGTTGGCGCAGGAAGGCGTGATGGCAACCAGGCCCGCAACGGCACCCGAAGCGGCGCCGACCGAGGTGGCCTTGCCGTCCTTGAGCTTCTCGACGACAATCCAGCCGATGATCGCGGCCGCCGTGGCACCGAGCGTGTTGAGGACGATGAGGCCCGCGCCACTGAAGTCACCCGCGTACTCCGCGCCGGCGTTGAAGCCGAACCAGCCGAACCACAGGATGGCTGCGCCGAGCATCACGAGCGGCACGTTGTGCGGCTTGTGGATGCCCTTCTGGAATCCGACGCGCTTGCCGAGCACCAGGGCGAGAGCGAGCGCTGCCGCACCGGCGTTGATGTGGACGGCGGTACCACCGGCGTAGTCGATGACCTCAGCCGACAGGCCCATCGAGGTGCCGAGGTTGAGGATCCAGCCCCCGCCCCAGACCCACGCGGCGACCGGGAAGTAGACCAGCGTCGCCCACAGGCCGGCGAAGATCAGCCACGAGCCGAACTTGGCGCGGTCGGCGATCGCGCCCGAGATCAGCGCGACGGTGATGATCGCGAAGGTCGCACCGAAGGCGGTGCCGACGAGCGCCTCGCTGTCACCGGCGATGCCGCCCAGGCCGAAGTCCGAGAACGGGTTGCCGGCGAACGACCACGTGCTGTCGACGCTCGCCATGTTGGCGCCGTACAGGATCCACAGCACGGCGACCAGGCCCAGCGCGCCGAAGCTCATCATCATCATGCTGACGACGCTCTTGGCCTTGACGAGGCCGCCGTAGAAGAAGGCGAGTCCTGGCGTCATGAACAGCACCAACGCTGTGGCCGTGATCGCCCAGGCGAATGCTCCAGAGTCCATTAGGTGTTACCTCACTTGTTCGAGTGACATGTGCCAACGCCCGCGTTTCGGGATCGGGTCGTCGCTGGAGCAAGTTTCGCGAGGCTTCATTTCGGAGCGCATACGAGCCACATTTCGGGTTCGTTACGTGATGCTCCCTCCGGTAAACATCGCGTTTCGGCATCCTGCGCATTGAGCGCAGAAACGATCAAGAGTGCGTGAGAGCGTTCAAACGCGAGATGGCGCGCAGGTACTTCTTGCGATAGCCGCCGCCCAGCATCTCGGGGGCGAAGACCTCATCGAGCGGCAGTCCGCTCGCGTGCACCGGGATCTGCGCGTCGTAGGCGCGGTCGACGAAAGCGACGAAGCGCAGCGCCGCGGACTGGTCATCGAGTTGCACGACGTCGCGCATGCCGATCGCGTCTACGCCCTCGATGAGCCGGATGTAGCGCGACGGGTGCACGGTGGCGAGGTGGCGGATCAGCCCGGCGAAATCGTCGTCCGATGCCGTGCCCGCCGCCGCGGCATCCGTCACTGCCTGCGCGTAGGCGCCGTCATCGAGCGCGATCGCGTGCCCGTCGATCGCCCGCTGGCGGTAGTCGGTACCGTCGATGCGCAGGGTCTCGAAGCTCGCCGACATCGCGTGGATCTCGCGCAGGAAGTCCTGCGCCGCGAACCGCCCTTCGCCGAGCGCGTTCGGAGGCGTGTTGGACGTCGCCGCAAGCTTCGTCCCGGTCGGCACGAGCTCGCCGAGCAGCCGCGTCATGACCATCGTGTCGCCCGGGTCGTCGAGCTCGAACTCGTCGATGCACAGCAGATCGGCGCCGCGGAACAGCTCGACGGTCTTCTGGTAGCCGAGCGCACCCACGAGAGCCGTGTACTCGATGAACGACCCGAAGTATTTCCGGCGAGCCGGCATCGCGTGATAAATGGATGCCAGCAGGTGGGTCTTGCCGACGCCGAAGCCCCCGTCGAGGTAGACGCCCGGCTTCATCTCCGGGGCGCGCTTCGCGCGACGGAACAGCCCGCCGCGCTCGGCCGGCGCTCCCCCGCGGCTGAACGAGATCAGCAGATCCTTGGCATCCTGCTGCGACGGATACGCGGCATCGGCGCGGTACGTCTCGAACGTCGCGTCGTCGAACTGCGGCGGCGGCACGAGCGCGGCGACCATCTCGGCGCCGGACACCTGCGGACTGCGTTCGGTCAGGTGCACGACGCTCACGGGGCGAGCTCCTCGCTGGGCGCCAGGTCGTGTCGGCGCAACCAGTCGCCGATCGCGTCCGTCCAGCGCTGCTGGTCGTAGTTCCAGAGCTTGGTGTGCCGAGCCGTCGTGAACACCTGCAGCTCGACGAGGTCGGGCCGCGCCTGGGCGAGCCCGTGCGACGCGGTCGACGGCACGAAGCCGTCGTCGTCGCTGTGCAGGATGAGCACCGGATGCCGCAGCTCGCCCGCGCGCGCGACGATGTCGAGCCGGTCGAACGGGATGCCGCCGTCGGCGCGCGTCGCCGGCGCCGTCCAGTCGGCGCGCAGCGTCTCGATCGCCAGACCCGTGACGGGGCCAGGAAGCCCCATCTCGTGACCCTGGAAGTTCAGCACCGTCCGCCAGTCGACGACCGGCGAGTCGAGGATCAGCCCGACGATCCGCTCGCGGTGCGCGGACCCCAGCGCGACCTGCAGCGCGATCGCGCCGCCCATCGACCAGCCCATGAGCACGACCCGCTTCGCACCGCGACGCAGCGCCCACGTGATCGCGGCATCCACGTCGCGCCACTCGGTGGCGCCGAGCGCGTAGCTGCCGGTGCGGGTGCGCGGCGCCTCGCCGTCGTTGCGATACGACACGACGAGTGACGTGATCCCGAGCGCGTGGAAGACGGGCACCGCGCGCAGGCACTCGGAACGCGTCGTGCCGCGGCCGTGGATCTGGATGACCCACGTGTCGGTGGTCTCGCCGTCCTCCCCCGCCGGGAACAGCCAGGCCGGGCAGCTGCCGAGCGCCGCGTGCACGAACTCGTCGGTGAACGGCAGGTGCAGCTCACCGGGGCCTCGGTAGTACCAGCCACTGAAGGCGGCGTCGGAGCCGAGCGCCATGCCGTCGCCGACCTCGGTCAGCAGCTTCCGCTTGACGCTGTCTTCGCCGGTGGACAGCACCGACCCGATCTTGAGGTAGTCGGCCGCCCCCGTCGTGAACAGGCCGTAGCGCCCCGGCAGCATCGTGTCGGGCGTGCGCGAGAGGGTGATCGTCTGTGCGGCCACGTCGACGTCGAGGATCCGCGTATCGACCGCACGCGCGGCCGGCATGACGACGCGGCGCGCGACGCGGACGGTGAGGAACGCGATCGCGGCCGAGACCGCGACGAGAGCGGATGCCAGAACGACGGCGGCCCCTCGAAGGACCGCCGCGGTGCCGCTGCGTGAGTCGCCGATGGCGGCGCGCCTGGATGCCTTCATCGTCCCCACATCCTAGTCTGACACCGTGGATGAACCCCGTCCGCCGGCTGAACCTATGACGTTCGCCGGCGTCGCCGACGCGCTGCGCGCGATGGACTTCCGCGCGGACTTCACGGTACGCGAGATCGCAGCCCCTTCTTCACTGGCGCCGGATGCCTTCGCGATCGCCGGTGACGTGCGCCCCGACGAGGAGGGCGTCGACTCGGCTTACGGCACCGGGCGGCTCATCCTGTTGCACGATCCGGCCGAGCCGGATGCTTGGGGCGGAGCGTGGCGCATCGTCTGCTTCGCGCAGGCGCCGCTGGAGACCGAGATCGGCACCGACCCCCTGCTCGCGGATGTCGCGTGGTCGTGGCTCATGGATGCCCTGAAGGCACGCGGCGCGGGGTTCCACTCGGCATCCGGCACCGCCACCAAGACGCTCTCGAAGGGTTTCGGCAGTTTGGCCGACGAAGGCGATGGTGCTCAGATAGAGTTGCGCGCCTCGTGGTCGCCGTCCGGCGACCTGGCCGCTCACGTCGACGCGTGGGCAGAGCTGGTGTGCATGTTGGCGGGGCTCCCGCCGGGGTCGGAGGGGATCGCCGTGTTCGGATCGCACAGGACGACGCGTGGCTGAGTACGACGTGATCGCGGATGCCGCCGGCCTCCGCGAGGCCGCTGCCGCATTGCGAGACGGGACGGGCCCCGTCGCCGTCGACGTCGAGCGCGCCTCCGGGTTCCGCTATTCACAGCGCGCCTACCTCGTGCAGGCGTTCCGCCGCGATGCCGGCGCGTTCCTGTTCGACCCGCCCGCGATCGGCGACATGGCCGCGCTGCAGGAGTCCATCGGCGGCACCGAGTGGATCCTGCACGCCGCCAGCCAAGACCTGCCGTCGCTGCGCGAGCTGCACCTCGAGCCGCCGTCGATCTTCGACACCGAACTGGCGTCGCGCCTGCTCGGGCACGAGCGCGTGGGACTCGGCGCCGTCGTCGAAGACACGCTGGGCATCACCCTCGCGAAGGCGCACTCCGCCGCCGACTGGTCGACGCGGCCGCTGCCCCAGCCGTGGCTCGAGTACGCCACGCTGGACGTCCTGCACCTCGTCGACGTGTATGACGCGCTGGTCCTGGAGCTTCAGGAGCAGGACAAGACCGAGATCGCCGCGCAGGAATTCGAAGCCGTGCGCACCCGGCCCGACAAGCCGCCGCGCGAAGAGCCGTGGCGACGCCTGAGCGGGCTGCACACCGTGCGCGGTCGGCGCTCGCTCGCGATCGCCCGCGCGCTCTGGCAGGCACGCGAGGAGTACGCCCGTGACCAGGACACGGCGCCCGGGCGCCTCGTGCCCGACCGCTCGCTGATCGCCGCGGTGCTCGCCGACCCGTCGAGCAAGCAGGAGCTCTCACGCGTCAAGGAGTTCACCGGGCGCGCGAGCCGCACGCAGCTCGACCGCTGGTGGGGAGCGATCGAGGCCGGTCGCGCCGATCCCGCACTGCCGGTGGAGCGGGTGCCCGGTGACGGGATGCCTCCCGTCCGCGCCTGGGCCGACCGCAATCCGCCCGCGGATGCCCGGCTCAAGGCCGCACGCCCGCTCGTCGAGCAGCTCGCCGCAGACCTCAAGATGCCGACCGAGAACCTGCTGACCCCCGACACACTACGCCGCGTCGCGTGGATGCCCCCGGCCGAGATCGACGCGGCATCCGTCGGCGACGCGCTCGCCGCCCACGGCGCACGGCCGTGGCAGATCGCGCTCACGAGCCCCGTCATCGCGCATGCCTTTGTCGAGTCGGGCCAGGAGGCCGACGCCGACGAGGTAGCCGCCTCGTAGAATCGAACCAAGCGATTCCGCGGGACTGAGTCTCACGTTAGGCTGTACTCAATCCCATTTACTTTGGAGGCAGTGTGGCCGAGATCTCGGACGTCTACTTCGTCGACGGCATGCGCACCCCGTTCGGGCGCGCCGGCGAAAAGGGCATGTATTGGAACACCCGCGCCGATGACCTCGCGGTCAAGGCGACCATCGGCCTGATGGCCCGCAACGAGAAGGTTCCGGCCGATCGCATCGACGACGTCGCGATCGCCGCCACGAGCCAGACCGGCGAGCAGGGCCTGACCCTCGGCCGCTCGGTCGCGATCCTCGCGGGGCTGCCGCAGACCGTCCCCGGCTTCGCGATCGACCGCATGTGCGCGGGCGCGATGACGAGCGTGTCGATGATGGGCGCGTCGATCGCGTCGGGCATGTATGACCTCGCCCTCGCGGGCGGCGTCGAGCACATGGGCCACTACCCCATCGGCGGCAACGCCGACCCGAACCCGCGCTTCGTCGCCGAGAAGATGGTCGACCCGGGCGCGCTCAACATGGGCGTCACGGCCGAGCGCATCTTCGACCGCTTCCCGCACCTGACCAAGGAGCGCAGCGACCGCTTCGGCATGCTGAGCCAGCACAAGGCGCAGGCCGCCTACGAGGCCGGCAAGTTCCAGCCCGACCTGGTGCCCGTCGCGATCAAGGATGCCGAGGGCGGTTGGGGCCTCGCGACCGAAGACGAGGGTCGCCGCCCGCAGACCACGATGGAAGACCTCGCGGCCCTGAAGACCCCGTTCCGCCCGCACGGTCGTGTGACGGCCGGCACCTCGTCGCCGCTCACCGACGGCGCGACGATGTCGCTGCTGGCCGGCGGCAGCGCCGTCAAGGAACTCGGCCTCACACCCAAGATGCGCATGGTCTCGTTCGCCTTCGCGGGCGTGCAGCCCGAGATCATGGGTATCGGTCCGATCCCCTCGACCGAGAAGGCGCTGCGCAAGGCCGGCCTGAAGATCGACGACATCGGTCTGTTCGAGCTCAACGAGGCCTTCGCCGTGCAGGTGATCTCGCTGCTCGACCACTTCGGCATCGCCGACGACGACCCGCGCGTCAACCAGTGGGGCGGCGCGATCGCGCTCGGGCATCCGCTCGCCGCATCGGGCGTGCGCCTGATGATCCAGCTCGCTGCGCAGTTCGCCGAGCGCCCCGACGTCCGCTACGGCCTGACCGCGATGTGCGTCGGTCTCGGGCAGGGCGGCTCGGTCATCTGGGAGAACCCGCACTACAACGGCAAGAAGCGCTGAGGGAGCAGACCATGACGAACTACGAGGAGATCGACTTCTCCCCCATCCTCGCCGACACCGCCGACGAGGTCATCACGCACGCCCGTGTGCGCGACGTGACCCTCGCCTCGGGCAAGGTGCTGGCCCTGGTCACGCTCGACAACGGCCGCGACCACACGCGCCCGAACACTCTCGGCCCCGCCACCATGGCCGCGCTGGGCGACACGCTCGACGGCCTCAAGGCACGTGCTGCGGCCGGCGAGATCCAGGCGGTCGGCGTCACCGGCAAACAGTACATCCTGGCCGCCGGCGCCGACCTGTCCGACATCTCCAAGGTCGGTTCGAAGGCCAACGCCAAGCTCGTCGCGCAGCTGGGCCACAAGGTGTTCGGCAAGCTCGGCGGCCTCGGCGTGCCGACGTTCGCGTTCGTCAACGGCCTCGCGCTCGGCGGCGGACTCGAGATCGCGCTGAACTCGGACTACCGCACGGTGGATGCCTCGGCCGCCGCGATCGCGCTGCCCGAGGTCTTCCTCGGCATCATCCCCGGTTGGGGCGGTGCGTACCTGCTGCCGAACCTCATCGGCATCGAGAACGCGCTCGAGGTCGTCGTGTCCAACCCGCTGAAGCAGAACCGCATGCTCAAGCCGCAGCAGGCGTTCGACCTCGGCATCATGGACGCGATCTTCCCCGCAGCGACGTTCCTGGAGAGCTCGCTCGCGTGGGCCGACGGCGTGCTCACCGGCGCGACGAAGGTCGAGCGCAAGAACCAGCCCGGCAAGATCGAGCGCACCGTCAAGTGGCCCGTCGCCATCAAGATGGCGCGCGGCATGCTCGAGTCCAAGATCGGCACCGTGCCCCGCTCGCCGTACGTCGCACTCGACCTGCTCGAGAAGGCCAAGGGCGGCACGAAGGAAGAGGGCTTCGCCCGCGAGGACGAGGCGCTCGCCGACCTCGTCACGGGCGACCAGTTCGCGGCATCCATGTATGCCTTCGACCTCGTGCAGAAGCGCGCGAAGCGCCCCGTCGGCGCCCCCGACAAGGCCCTCGCGAAGAAGGTCACGAAGGTCGGCATCATCGGTGCAGGCCTCATGGCCAGCCAGTTCGCGCTGCTGTTCGTACGCAAGCTGCAGGTGCCCGTGCTCATCACCGACCTCGACCAGGCGCGCGTCGACAAGGGCGTCGCCTACATCCACGACGAGATCGGCAAGCTCGAGGCGAAGGGACGGCTCGACGCCGACACCGCCAACCAGTTGCGCGCACTCGTGACCGGCACGACCGACAAGAGCCTCTACGCCGACTGCGACTTCGTCATCGAGGCCGTCTTCGAAGAGGTCGGCGTCAAGCAGCAGGTGTTCGGTGAGATCGAGAAGATCGTCGCCGAGGATGCCGTGCTCGCGACCAACACGTCGTCGCTGTCGGTCGAGGAGATCGGGTCGAAGCTCGCACACCCTGAGCGGCTCGTGGGCTTCCACTTCTTCAACCCGGTCGCGGTCATGCCGCTCATCGAGATCGTGAAGACGCCCGTCACGACCGAGGCCGCCCTGTCGACGGCGTTCGTCGTCGCGCGCGGGCTCGGCAAGAACGCCGTGCTGACGGCCGACGCCCCCGGGTTCGTCGTCAACCGGCTGCTCGCGAAGGTCATGGGCGAAGCGGCGCGTGCCGTCTACGAGGGCACGCCCGTCGCCGACGTTGAGAAGGCGTTCGCGCCCCTCGGTCTGCCGATGGGGCCGTTCCAGCTCATCGACCTCGTCGGCTGGAAGGTCGCAGCCCACGTGCAGGACACGATGGTGCACGCGTTCCCCGATCGCTTCTACGCCAACGAGAACTTCCATGCGCTCGCCGAGCTGCCGGCGGTCGTCGAGAAAGACAAGGGCGGTCGTGTCACGGGCTTCACGAAGGCCGCTGCGAAGCTCGTGAAGGAGGCTGCGGGCTCTGCCCCGGCATCCGCCGACACGATCCTGCGCCGCGTGCAGGATGGACTTGCGACCGAGATCAAGCTGATGCTCGACGAGGGCGTCGTGCCCGAGGTCGAAGACATCGACCTGTGCCTCATCCTCGGCGCAGGCTGGCCGTTCATCGACGGCGGCGCCTCGCCGTACCTCGACCGTGAGGGCGCGTCGGAGCGCACGTTCGGCGACACGTTCCACCACCCGCCGATCCGGGGCATCGCCGGCTGAGCAGGAGTCGACAAGAGGGCGGTTCCGCGTGCGGGGCCGCCCTCTTGTCGCATTTCAGCCGAACGTTCCGGGACGCTTCGGTGAACATTCGCGTCACAACGCGTCGCGTGACGTTCGGAGCCTGCGGCACACGAGATCCTGTGGAGGTGATCGACACCATCACGTCGCTGTTCGGGACCTCCAACATGAACTCGCTCATCAAGACGGGCGGGGCGATCCTGACCGTGCTGCTGGTCGTGCCGGCGCTGTTCAAGCTACTCGTCGTGACGATCGACGAAGGTGAAGCGGCGATCCGCACCCGCAACGGGCGGCCCATCATCCGCCGGCGCACGCGCGGGGGTGTCGAGGCCGGCGAGGTCGTCGTACTGGGTCCCGGATCGCACGCCGTGTTCCCGATCCTGGCCTGGTACCGCCGTGTCGACACGCGCGTGCGGTCGACCGATCTGCCCGCCCGCCAGCTGACCGCCGGTGGCGGCCGCCAGCACCTCGTGCACGCGTCGTTCGACTGGCGTCCGTTCGTCACGGGCTCGGACCTGCGGGTGTTCGAGCTCGACGTCGTCGACGTGAAGGAGCGCACCGGCAACATCGTCGGCGCCGCCCTGCGCGACCTCGTGCACGGCGAAGAGGCGGGCCGCCTGCCGATCAACACCGACCTGTCCGCCGCGGTGCTCGACGCGTGCGCCGAGCGGGTGCGCAACGCGTGCGGCATCGAACTGCTGTCGGTCGTCATCACGGGTGACGCGCTGACCGACGGATATCTGCTCGCCGATGCGATCACGGGTCGCTCGCCGGCGCAGTCGCTCGAGACGGATGCCTGGGCAGGTGCCGTCGCCGTGCTGCGCAGCGTCGAGGCTTGACCCGGCACGACGGCGCGGCGCTGGGCTGCCCGTCAGGGTCTTGCGCGGCGCGGTCTTGCGCTGCGCGGTCCTACGCGACGCGGTCTTGCGCGGCGCCGTCTTGCGCCGCGCGCACACGCAGGTCGCGGGCGAGGCCGTCGCGCGATTCGATCACGAGGCGGCGCAGGGCAGCGGGGGCATCCGGGTGCATCGGCAGCCACGCGTCGACGGCGTCGAGCGTGTCGGAGGCCGGGAACAGTCCGACCACGAGTCGGCGTGCGATCTCGATGCTGCGACGGGTCCACACCGGTTCGATGCGGGCGAAGTAGTCGTCGTCGAACGCCGCGATCAGGTCGCGCCGGCCGCCCGCACGGACGCCGGCGATCGTCGCGTCGAGGTGATCGTTGGTGAGCGACTCGTCCTCCCACGCGGCGTGCCATGCGGCGGAACGCACCGCCGCGTCGGGCCGAGCCGCCAGCACCGTGCGGTGCGCCGTCAGGCCCTGCGAAGACGGGTCACGGTCGCGCTCGGCATCCGCATCGGCCTCGGTCGCGTGGCCCGTCGCTGCCAGCGCCGTGAGCCACGCCCACCGCAGCTCGGGGTCGAGCACCAGTCCCGCGGGAACGGGCCGCACGCCGGCGAGCATGTCACGGATCTGCCCCGCCCGATCGTCGCAGCGCGCCGCGGCGGCCCCGAGGGCGCGAGCCCAGGCGAGTTGGGCATCCGACCCCGCATCGGCCTGCGTCAGCGCCGCAACGGTGGTGGTGAGCCACTGCGCGGCCAGCCCCGGCCGGTCCACGGCGCGGGCGTAGTGGCCGATCGCGAAGTCGGCGTGTCCGAGCGCGTCCGCGAGCAATGCCGCGTTGGGCTCGCGCGGGGCGTGCTGGGCGACGATCTCCAGGTAGCGCGCAGCGGGCAGTAGACCGTCGCGGGTGGCGTTCCACAGCGCCGCCCAGACGACGGCGCGCGTCGTGGCATCCTCGATCGTGCTGAGGTGTTGCGCGACCGCCTGTGTGGACGAGGCATCCAGTCGCACCTTGGCGTACGTGCGATCGTCGACGTTCGGGACGATCAGCACGATGTCCTCCCCCGCCGTCGCCGCGAGCGGCGTCCGCGCACCCGCCGCGTCGACCTCGACGGCCGCGCGCGGCTCGAGGCGCCCCCGCTCGAGGGCGTACAGTCCGACCGTGAGCCGGTGCGGCCGCGGGTCGGTCTGCACGAGCGTGAGAGCGCCGTCCGCGCCGCGCTCGACCGAGATCTCCGACATGCCGGTGGTCTGCAGCCACGCGGCGCTCCAGGCCGCGAGATCGCGTCCGGATGCCGCCTCGAGCGCGGCGAGCAGGTCCGGCAGCGTCGTGTTGCCGTACGCGTGGTCGGCGAAGTAGCGCCGCGCGCCCGCGAAGAAGGCATCCTCCCCCGCGTACGCGACGAGCTGCTTGAGGACGGATGCCCCCTTCGCGTAGGTGATCCCGTCGAAGTTGAGCTTGGCGGCCTCGAGATCGGTGATGTCGGCCACGATCGCATGCGTCGTCGGCAGCTGGTCCTGCGCGTACGCCCAGCCCTTGCGGCGGCTCGCGAACGTCACCCAGGCATCCGGGTACCCGGCCGCAGTGACAGCGGCATGCGCGCCCATGAAGTCAGCGAACGACTCCTTGAGCCAGAGGTCATCCCACCAGCGCATCGTCGCGAGGTCACCGAACCACATGTGTGCCATCTCGTGCAGGATCGTGTTCGCACGACCCTCGTGCTGCGCCGCCGTCGCCGCCCCGCGGAAGACGTAGCGCTCGGTGAACGTGACGAGTCCGGGGTTCTCCATCGCGCCGAGGTTGTACTCGGGCACGAAGATCTGGTCGTACTTGCCCCACGGGTAGGTGAGGCCGAACGCGTCGGAGAAGAACGTCAGCCCACGGCGGGTGATCTCAAGGATCTCGTCGGCTCCGTTGCTGCCGTCGAGGTAGGAGGCCAGCGAGGCACGGCACAGGACGCCCAGCGCGACCTCGCCGTCGGGTCCGCGCCAGGTGCCGTCGACGCGGTGGTACGGACCCGCCGCGACCGCTGTGATGTAGCTCGACAGCGGCAGCGTCTCGGCGAACGCGACGCGCACGCCGTCGGTGAGGTCGGTGCGCGAGATCTCCGCGCCGTTCGACAGCACCTGCCATCCGGTGGGCGCGGCGACGGTGAAACGCCAGCGTGCCTTCAGATCAGGTTGCTCGAAGCAGGGGTACACCCGGCGGCAGTCGGCCGGCTCGTACTGCGTGTAGAGGTAGACCTCGTCGTCGACCGGATCGCGGAAGCGGTGCAGGCCCTCGCCCGAGGTGCTGTACCGGCCGCGGGCGCGCACCGTGACGGTGTTCTCGGCAGCGAGGCCGGTCACACTGATGCGGGCACCGTCCCACATGACGTCCTGCGGTACGCCGTTGACAACCACTTCGTCGACGGATGCCCCGATGAAGTCGATCCACGAGTCGGCGACGCTCGCGCTGAACACGAGCGTCGACACCGTCGCGAACGTCGCCTGCGCGCTGTCGCGCGCGTCGCGCAGGTCGAGCTCGACCTCGACCGTGCGCAGGCGGATTGAGGCTGCCCGACCCGCCGTCTCGTCGCGGGTCAGGTTCGCAGTGCGGGAGAGATCGGCGTGGGGCATCCCCCCATGCTGTCACGGCGGTGACTATGCGGGTGTTCAGCGCCACCGTTGCCGCCACCCGGCTCGGCCAGCCGCCGCAACAACTCAGGAGTTGCGCTCGCGCGCGCGACGGCAGCCCGCGTGATCTCGCGGCGCTGCGACTCACGCAGGCTCCACGCGGGTCGGCGTTCCTGAGTTATTGCGGCGCACGCGCTGCGACGGCGCTGAGAGGTCGCGGCGCAGCCGCGCGAGACGACGCCCCGCGGGAGCCCAGACCGAGCTCAGGAGCGCGAGTCGTCGCGCTCGGCGGCGCTGTCACCCTGCGTGACCGACCAGATCGCGCCGGTGTCGGCCGAGGGGCGTGCGACCGGGATGCGCGTGCCGAGCACCTGCGCGACGACGTCTTGCGCGATCTTGGCGGCCGTCAGGCCCGCGTCCTCGAGGATCTGCTCACGCGTCGCGTGGTCGATGAACTCGTCGGGCAGACCCAGCTCGTCGACCGCCGTATCGACGCCCGCTTCACGCAGCACCTGGCGCACGCGCGTACCGACACCGCCGACGCGGATGCCGTCTTCGATGGTGATGACGAGGCGGTGCGTCGCCGCGAGCGTGACGACACTCGGCTGCACGGGCACGACCCAGCGCGGATCGATGACGGTCGCACCGATCCCCTGCGCGCGCAACCGCTCAGCGACGTCGGTCGCCAGGTGCGCCATCGGGCCGATTCCGACCAGCAGCACGTCCTCCGCGCCCTCGCGCCACAGCACGTCGGTGCCGTCGGAGAGTCGCTCGAGCGCGGGCAGCTCCGGCGAGACGGCCCCCTTCGGGAACCGGATCACCGTCGGCGCATCGCCTATCGCGATGGCCTCGTCGAACTCTTCGCGCAGGCGCGCCTGGTCGCGCGGTGCGGCGATGCGGATGCCGGGAACGATCTGCAGCATCGCAAGGTCCCACACGCCGTGGTGGCTGGGGCCGTCCGGCCCTGTGACCCCAGAGCGGTCGAGCACGAAGGTGACGCCCGCCTTGTGCAGCGCGACGTCCATCAACACTTGGTCGAAGGCGCGATTCATGAAGGTCGCGTAGAGCGCGACGACAGGGTGCAACCCGCCGAAGGCGAGGCCCGCCGCCGATGCGACCGCGTGCTGCTCGGCGATGCCGACGTCGTACACGCGGTCGGGGAAGCGCTGGGCGAAGGGCTGCAGGCCCGTCGGGCGCAGCATCGCGGCCGTCATCGCGATGAGGTCTGTGCGTCGCTCGCCGGCGGCGACCAGGGCATCCGCAAAGGCGTCGGTCCAGGCGATGGCGGTGGACGAGCCCAGCGGCTCACCCGTGGCCGGGTCGATCTTGCCGACGGCGTGGAACTGGTCGGCCTCGTCGTTGCGGGCGGGTTCGTAGCCGCGCCCCTTCTCGGTGATGACGTGGACGATGACGGGTGCGCGGTATGCCTTGGCGAGCCGCAGCGTCTCCTCGAGCACAGGCAGGTCGTGCCCGTCGATCGGGCCGAGGTACTTGATGTCGAGGTTCGAGTAGAGGGCGACGTTGTTGGTGAAGCGCGAGAGGAACCCGTGCGTGCCGCCGCGCACGCCGCGGTACACCGCGCGGCCCACCGGACCCAGGCGGCGGAAGAACGAATCCGAACCGCGGCGCAGGTTCTCGTACCCCTCGGTCGTGCGGACGCGGTTGAGGTAGCGCGCCATGCCGCCGATCGTGGGCGCATAGGAGCGACCGTTGTCGTTGACGACGATGACGAGGTTGCGGTCGTTGTCGTCGGAGATGTTGTTGAGCGCCTCCCACGTCATGCCGCCCGTGAGCGCGCCGTCGCCGACGACCGCGACGACGTGGCGGTCGGTACGGCCCGTGCGCGTCAGGGCGCGCGAGATGCCGTCGGCCCAGCTGAGCGAGCTCGAGGCGTGCGAGGACTCGACGACGTCGTGCGGACTCTCCGAGCGCTGCGGATACCCCGCGAGCCCGCCGCGGGAGCGCAGCGCGCTGAAGTCCTGCCGGCCCGTGAGCAGCTTGTGCACGTATGACTGGTGCCCGGTGTCGAAGACGAACGGGTCTTGCGGCGAGTCGAAGACGCGGTGCAGCGCGATCGTCAGTTCGACGACGCCGAGGTTCGGACCCAGGTGTCCACCGGTGCGCGCGACGTTCTCGACGAGGAACTCGCGCACCTCCGCGGCGAGCTGCTCGAGCTGCTGCGGAGTTAATGCGTCGAGATCGCGCGGACCACGGATCGACTCGAGCAGGCTCATCCCCCGAGTCTACTTCGCAGACGCCGAAGGCCCCGGCATCCCTGCCTGCTCGGGGCAGGATGCCGGGGCCTTCGCACGCGGACCTCAGACGAGCGAGCGCAGAACGTACTGCAGGATGCCACCGTTGCGGTAGTAGTCGGCCTCACCGGGTGTGTCGATACGGACCTTCGCGTCGAAGACGATGGTCTCCTTACCCTCCGCCGAGAACTCGCTCGGCGCGGCGGTCACCTTGACCGTCTTCGGGGTGACGCCCTCGTTGAGCTGCTCCAGGCCCTCGATCGAGACGATCTCGGTGCCGTCCAGGCCCAGCGACTTCCAGGACTGTCCCTCGGGGAACTGCAGCGGGACGACGCCCATGCCGATCAGGTTCGAGCGGTGGATGCGCTCGAAGCTCTCGGTGATGACCGCCTTGACGCCGAGCAGCGACGTGCCCTTGGCCGCCCAGTCGCGCGACGAGCCCGAGCCGTACTCCTTGCCGCCGAAGACGACGAGCGGGGTGCCCTGCGCCTGGTAGTTCTGGCACGCGTCGTAGATGTACGACTGCGGGCCGCCGGCCTGCGTAAAGTCACGCGTGAAGCCGCCCTCGATGACCTGACCGTCGTTGACGGCCGCGACCATCTCGTTCTTCAGGCGGATGTTCGCGAACGTGCCGCGGATCATGACCTCGTGGTTGCCACGACGCGAACCGAAGGAGTTGAAGTCCTTCTGGGCGACGCCATGCTCGGTGAGGTACTGCGCGGCGGGCGTGCCCGCCTTGATGTTGCCGGCCGGCGAGATGTGGTCGGTCGTGACCGAGTCACCCAGGGTCGCCATGACGCGGGCCCCGGAGATGTCGCTGACGGGCGTGAGCTCCATCGACATGCCGTCGAAGTAGGGCGCCTTGCGCACGTACGTCGAGTCGGCATCCCATTCGAAGACCGGGCCCTCGGGCGTCGGCAGGCTCGTCCAACGCTCGTCGCCGTCGAAGACGGTCGCGTACTGCTTGATGAACTGGTCACGCGAGATCGACGAGTCGATGACCTCCTGCACCTCGTCGGGCGAGGGCCAGATGTCCTTCAGGAACACGTCGTTGCCGTCAGTGTCCTTGCCGAGCGGGTCGGTCTCGAAGTCGAAGTGCATCGACCCGGCGAGGGCGTACGCGACCACGAGCGGCGGCGAAGCCAGGTAGTTCATCTTGACGTCGGGGCTGATGCGACCCTCGAAGTTGCGGTTGCCCGAGAGCACGGCCGTCACGGCGAGGTCGTTGTCGTTGATCGCCGTCGAGACCTCTTCGATGAGCGGCCCGGAGTTGCCGATGCAGATCGTGCAGCCGTAGCCGACGGTGTAGAAGCCGAGGCCCTCGAGCGCCTTGTCGAGGCCCGACTTCTCGTAGTAGTCGGTGACGACCTTCGAGCCGGGGCCGAGCGTCGTCTTGACCCACGGCTTGCGCTTGAGGCCCTTGTCGACGGCCTTCTTGGCGAGCAGGCCCGCCGCGAGCATGACCGACGGGTTCGACGTGTTCGTGCACGACGTGATCGCGGCGAGCGTCACGGCGCCGTTGTCGAGGATGTACGACGAGCCCTCAGGCGTCGTCACCTTGACGGGCTTGGATGCCGCGGCCGGTGCGCCGCTGTTGATGTGCACCTCGCGCGTCTCGGGTTCTTCGTCGCCGGGGGCGCTACCGGGGTCGGAGGCCGGGAAGGAGTGCTTCGACTCGAGGTCGACGATGTCGTGCGTGACCGACGGCGTCGCGTAGTTCAGGATGTCCTTCTCGAACTGCGTCTTCGCCTCGGAGAGCAGGATGCGGTCCTGCGGGCGCTTCGGGCCTGCGATCGACGGCACGACGGTGCCGAGGTCGAGCTCCATGTACTCGCTGTAGACGGGCTCATTCGCGGCGTCGTGCCAGAGCTTCTGCTCCTTGGCATACGCCTCGACGAGGGCGACCGCCTGCTCGTCGCGACCGGTCAGGCGCAGGTAGTCGAGCGTGACGTCGTCGATCGGGAACATGGCGGCCGTCGAGCCGAACTCGGGGCTCATGTTGCCGATCGTGGCGCGGTTGGCCAGGGGCACGGATGCCACGCCGGCGCCGTAGAACTCCACGAACTTGCCGACCACGCCGTGCTTGCGCAGCATGTCGGTGATCGTCAGCACGACGTCGGTGGCCGTGACGCCGGCGGGGATCTCGCCGGTCAGCTTGAAGCCGACGACGCGCGGGATGAGCATCGAGACGGGCTGGCCGAGCATCGCGGCCTCGGCCTCGATGCCGCCGACGCCCCAGCCGAGCACGCCCAGGCCGTTGACCATCGTGGTGTGCGAGTCAGTGCCGACACAGGTGTCGGGGTAGGCGCGCAGCACGCCGTCACGCCCGGTGCGGTCGTAGATGACCTTCGCGAGGTGCTCGATGTTGACCTGGTGGACGATGCCGGTGCCGGGCGGGACGACCTTGAAGTCCTGGAAGGCGGTCTGGCCCCAGCGCAGGAACTGGTAGCGCTCGCCGTTGCGCTCGTACTCGATCTCGACGTTGCGCTCGAGGGCGTTCTCGGTGCCGAACAGGTCGGCGATGACCGAGTGGTCGATGACCATCTCGGCGGGCGAGAGCGGGTTGATCTTGTCGGGGTTGCCGCCGAGGGCGGTGACCGCCTCGCGCATCGTGGCGAGGTCGACGATGCAGGGCACACCGGTGAAGTCCTGCATCACGACGCGTGCCGGCGTGAACTGGATCTCGGTGTCGGGCTCGGCATCGGCATCCCAGTTGCCGAGTGCTTCGATCTGCGCCTTCGTCACGTTGGCACCGTCTTCGGTGCGCAGCAGGTTCTCCAGCAGAACCTTGAGGCTGAACGGAAGCTTCTCGTAACCGGCGACGGTGTCGAGGCGGTAGATCTCGTAGTCGGTTCCCCCGACCGTGAGGGTGCTCTTGGCACCGAAGCTGTCAACAGTGGACACGTCTGCTCTCCTTCGTCGGGGGCACGGGCGCGGGCTGAGATCGCGGTGGGCGACCGCAGCGGCCTGTCTCTCCATCTTCCCCGCCTGCGTCGCGCCCGGCTAGTGAGGCAGTCCTTACCGGACCGGTCTCCGCGGAGGGAAGATTTATCTTGATATCAAGATAAATCTATCACGGCTCGGTCGGGGTGTCGGCTGCGGCGCGCTGGGGGTAGACGGCGCGCACCGCGAGCCACGTGACCGCCACCAGCGGGGCGAAAAGCGGCAGACCCATCGCAATCTTGAGGGTGCCGAGCGTCGTGATCGCTTCGTCCGTGCCCGCGAGATAGAACGGCAGCTGCACGCCGAGGCGCGTGAAGAACAGTGCGGCCCAGGCGATCGCGAGCCAGAAGAAGACGCGGCGCTTGCGCGGCTCTTTGCGCCACGCCGTGCCCTCGTTCATGAGGAACCCGACGGCGAGCCCGATCAGCGACCAGCCGATGAGTGCCGAGATGAGGAACGCCGTGCCGTACGCGGCGTTCGTGAGCAGGCCCAGCACGAAATTGTCCTGCCCGCGTCCGGTCCACAGCGCCAGCGCCGCCGCCGCACCTGTCGCGATGAGCCCACCGAAGGCCGCACCGGCGGGCGAGCGCTGGACGAGCCGCACGACCGTGAAGATCGCCGCCATGCCGACCGATACGACAAGGGCGAGCACGAGGTTGCTCGTGAAGGTGAACAGCAGCACAAACGCGAGTCCGGGCAGCACCGACTCGAAGACGCCACGCCAGCCGCCCATGGCAGCCCACACGATGTGTCCCGTGTGGGCGTCGGCCGCAGGGTCGAGGCCCGCGCGCCGTGCCGCGCCACCGAGGGCCTGTCCGACGAGTTCGGATGCCGAGGGCACGCGCTCCTGGTCAGCGTCCTGCTCGGAGCGATCGTCGGGCGTGGTCATGCTGTGCCGGGAGCGGCGGGCATCTTCAGCGGGATGAGGTCGCGCGGGGGCATCGGCGTGCCGCCGCGGACGACGACGATCGAGCGGAACAGGTCTTCCACCTTCGCCGCGGCATCCACATCGTTCGTTGCCGCTCCCCCGATCACTCCGCGCAGGAACCAGCGCGGGCCGTCGACGCCGATGAAGCGCGCGAGGCGCTTGCCGGGCGTCGCGTTCGGGCCGGCCGCGACGGGCACCTCCGCGAGAAGCTCGGGGCCGAGCGGCCCTTCACGCTCTTCGACGCGGCCACCCTGCTGACGGATCTGCTGGCGGATCTGCTCGCGCGTCTCGCCCCACAGTCCCGTCGTGCGGGGCGCGGCGAACGGCTGCACCTGCAGGGTCGACTCGGCGTAGTCGAGGCCGACCGCGACGATGCGCTTGGTCTGCTCCTCGACCTCGAGCCGCAGGTTGAGGCCTTCGCGCGGCAGCACCTTGATGCCGCCGAGGTCGATGTAGGGCCGCACCGGGTTGGCTTCGGCTTCATCGAACGGGCCTGAGCTCGCCCGGTCGGCCGGGGCCGATTTGTCCTGCACGTCATCACTCATGACTGTGCTCCTGTCTGATAGCCGGTCGAGCCGAAGCCGCCCTCTCCTCGGGTGGAGTCGGGAAGTTCGTCGACCGGGATGAACCGGGCCCGCGGAACGGGCATGACGATGAGCTGCGCGATGCGGTCACCGACGGCGATGTCGTATGCCTGCGAGGCATCCGAGTTCAGCAGCGACACCTTGATCTCGCCGCGATAGCCGGCATCGACGGTGCCCGGCGCGTTCACGATCGTTATGCCGTGCTTGGCGGCCAGGCCGCTGCGCGGCACGACGAAGGCGACGAAACCGTCGGGCAGCGCGATGCGCACCCCGGTCCCCACGAGCGCCCGCTGGCCGGGCTCCAGCCGCAGCGCCTCGGTCGACACGAGATCGGCGCCGGCATCACCGGGGTGGGCATAGACGGGGACCTGCGACGCGATAATGGGAACGTCCACGGAATCGATCACCACAAGAGGCTAATGCACGCCCCCATGAACACAGACACCCGCTCCGCGCCGAAATCGCAGGCGATCTACCGCGAACGCCTCAGCCCTTCGCTGTGGGCGCTGCTGAGCGCCGCGGTGGCCGCGCCGATGGTCGCGCTCGTGTTCGTGCCGTTGGATGCCACGGTGGCGCTCGTCACGGGAATCGCGGTCGCCGTCGCGCTCATGGCGGCGCTGATCCTGCTCTCGCCCGTGGTCGAGGTGCGCGGCGGCGAGCTGCGCGTCGGGCGCGCGCACATTCCCGTCAATCAGCTCGGTGAGCCGATCGCCTACACCGGTGACGAGGCTCGCCTCATCCGCGGGCCGGCGCTCGAGCGCACGGCGTGGCACATGCTGCGCGGCGGAATCGACGGGGTCATACGTGTGCCGGTGATCGACGACCGCGATCCGATCACCGAGTGGGTGTTCTCCACTCGCACACCGGAGCGCGTCGTCGCCGTGATCACGCGGGCACAGACCGCGGCGGCCGGCGCCGCGGCGACGCAGGCCTGATCAGGCCGCGCACTCGACGCAGATCGCGCCGATCGAGGTCTCGTGGTCGATCTGCGTGCGGTGCTTGACGAGGAAGCACTCGATACAGGTGAACTCGTCTTCCTGCGGGGGCAGGACGACCACGTCGAGTTCGAGGTCGGACAGGTCGGCTCCGGGCAGTTCGAAGCCCGAGGGGTTGTCGGCGTCTTCGTCGCCGACGGCGCCGGAAAGCTTGTCCGGGACGCGCTCCTTCAGGGCCTCGATCGACTCGCTGTCGTCTTCGGTCTTGCGGGGTGCGTCGTAATCGGTCGCCATGCTCTCACTTCCAGGATCTGACAGTTGCAACCCCACACCGTGGGCGTGGGGCGGCGATAGTTTGCACGACGGGGCCGCTTTTCGCAAATGCCCACCTCGTGCCACCCGACTTCCGGTGGGTGCTCGTACGTGAACTCGCGGCGCGCCCGCGATATTCCCGCCGTCGGCGGTGCGCCGTGTCAGCATGGGCGCGGCACCATTGTCGTGCCTACGCAGGGATCTGGAGGCGTGTTTCCCATGGAGCAGCTCAAAGTCATCGGAATCGAAGAAGGCGTGCTCGTCGTCGCGACCGAGGCCGGTGAGCGCTTCGCGCTCGCCGTCGACGAGACGCTGCGCGCGCAGCTGCGCCGCATCCAGCGTGACGCCGAACCCCGCGCGCCGCGCCCGAGCCCGCGCGACATCCAGGCGCACATCCGCTCCGGACTGACTGCGGCGGAGGTCGCCGAGCTGCTCGGCGCACGCATCGAAGACGTCCAGCGGTACGAACGCCCGGTCCTCGCTGAGCGCGAGCACATCGTCGGCCAGGCACTTGCAGTGCCGGTGCTCATCGCGGGAGAACTCGACGCAGACGCCCAGCCCACGTTCGGCGTCGCCGTGCGTGCCAAGCTCGCCGATGCGGGCGCGGTGGGCGAGCGCTGGACCAGCTGGCGCGAAGAGTCAGGCTGGATCGTCAAGCTCGAGTTCACGGCCGCCGACGTCGACCACGACGCACGCTGGAGCTTCGACCCCCGCCGCAGCACGCTGGCGCCGCTGAACGCCGACGCGACGCAGCTGTCGCGTCAGGGCTCGCTGCCGGAAGGGCTGATCCCGCGCCTGCGCGCGCTGGACTCGTCGCCCCTGAAGGACTCGTCACGCTTCGACTCGGGCGCGTTCGGACCACGACGCATCGAACCGGATGCCGAGATCGCACGCCCCGAGATCCGTCCGACGGTCACCGCGGCCGTTCAGGAGGCCGCCATCAAGCGCGCCCCCGACCAGTCGGTCACCTCCGCTGAGACCGCTGATCTGCTGGAGGCACTGCGGCGCCGCCGGGGGCTGCGCGAGCCCATGCCCGCCGACGAGCAGGCCGACCAGGCGCACACGCCGGTCGCGCTGTTCGACGCGCTCGAGCCCGGGTACGACGACGCTGTCGAAGAGGCATCCGACGACACGCTCGATGACACCGTCATCTCGGAGTCGTCTCGCCGCAAGGGCCGCACGTCGATGCCCTCGTGGGATGAGATCGTCTTCGGCGCCCGCACCGAGGATGGTTCCTGAGCCCCACCGACGCGGGAGTTTCGGTCGCTTGAGGGGTCCGAAACTCGCCTCGCCGGAGTTTCGGTCGCTTGAGGGGTCCGAAACTGGCGCGGCCCGCGTCAGCGTGCGAACGCGCCGAGGCGGATGAGCGGCACGATCCGCTCCTGATCGGTGAGCGATCCGTGCTGGCCGATCATGCGCTGCGGCTTCTTGTCGGCAAGCCGGTCGTCGTAGTACGCGACGGCGCCGCGCGCAGCGATCAGCACGTCGCCGATGCGGGGACGCACCTCGGCATCCACCGTCTCGCCGTACAGGCCGGCGGCGATCGCCTCATCGCGGGTCAGCACCCACGAGCGCGCGTCCTCGCTCTCGCGCCAGCGCGCGGCGACGTCGTCCGCCGCGCCCGCGCGCGTGTAGAGCTGCAGCAGGCGCGGCTCGCCCGCGACGAGGTCGACGTCGTCGACCAGCGCGTCACCGTGACGCAGCAGCACGTGCCGATGAGCGGGCACGTCGACCATGCCGTGATCGGCCGTGACCAGGATGCCCGTGCCGGCCGCGGCCTGCTCATCGAGTCGGCGCAGCGCGGCATCCAGCCGCTCGAGCCCCGCGATCCACTCGTCGCTCTCCCACCCGCGCGCATGGCCGATCGTGTCGAGCTCGGGCAGGTAGACGTAGACGAGAGCGCCCGCATGCTCTGTGGCGAGGGCGGCCGCCACGTCGAGGCGTTCCTCGGGTGTCGCGCCCGCGACGAAGGTCGCGCCGCGCTGGATCGCCCGCGTGAAGCCCGACGTCGCGTAGATGCCCTTCGAGACGACGAAGCACGGGCGGCCGAGGGCCGCCTCACGCTCGAGCAGAGGCTCGGCGCGCTGCCACGTGTACGGGTCGAGCCCGTCGGTCTCCCACCCCTTGAGCTGGTTCGGTGCGGTGTCCGTTCCGGGCACGCGGGCGCGATAGCCGACGATGCCGTGCACA
Source organism: Microbacterium sp. 70-16 (assembly GCF_001898315.1). GTDB lineage: Bacteria > Actinomycetota > Actinomycetes > Actinomycetales > Microbacteriaceae > Microbacterium. Next base: position 379,946 of record NZ_MKTQ01000014.1, read on the forward strand.
CCGGCATCCACGCCCGTCAGCAGGCTCGTGAGGGCGGTCGCGGTCGTCGCGGGGAAGACGGTGCGTGCGGCATCCTTCTTCGCCATGTGCGACGTCAGGAACCGCGCGTGACCGGCGCGCGTGGCGAGGTTGCCGCGGCCGAGTCCGTCGACGAGGACGAGGATCGCTGACCGTGCCGGCGCGAACCACCCTTCCCTGCCGCTCAGAGACGTCAGCAGTTGCGGCACGACACCGGTGAGGCTCCGGGCAGTCGGCGGGTCCGCGGGTAGGCTGAAGGACATCGGGGCCAGTCTCGCACACGGCGCACAGGGCCCCTTCCCGTCACCGGAGGCCCGCTAGATCCATGGCAGCATCGCGCACCGAGTCCATCCCCGAAGGTCATGGCCGCATCGAGGACGTCGACGTCGCCGCGGAGATGCAGGACTCGTTCCTCGAGTACGCCTATTCGGTGATCTACTCGCGGGCGTTGCCCGATGCCCGCGACGGACTCAAGCCCGTGCAGCGGCGCATCCTGTTCCAGATGGCCGACATGGGGCTGCGACCCGATCGCGGCCACGTCAAGAGCGCGCGCGTCGTCGGCGAGGTCATGGGAAAGCTCCACCCGCACGGCGACTCGGCGATCTACGACGCGCTCGTGCGCCTGTCGCAGCCGTTCGCGCTGCGTGTGCCGCTCGTGGACGGGCACGGCAACTTCGGATCGCTCGACGACGGCCCCGCCGCCGCGCGCTACACCGAGGCGCGTCTCGCCCCGGCCGCACTCGCGCTGACCGAGAACCTCGACGAGGATGTCGTCGACTTCGTCCCGAACTATGACGGACAGTTCCAGCAGCCCGCCGTGCTGCCCGCCGCGTTTCCCAACCTGCTCGTCAACGGCGCGACCGGCATCGCGGTCGGCATGGCCACCAACATGGCACCGCACAATCTCATCGAGGTCGTCGCCGCCGCCATCCACCTGCTCGACAACCCCGACGCGACCACGGCCGAGCTCATGGAGTTCGTGCCCGGCCCCGACCTGCCCGGCGGCGGCATCATCGTGGGGCTCGACGGCATCACCGAGGCGTACGAGTCGGGCCGCGGCACGTTCCGCACGCGCGCCAAGGTCGCGGTCGAGTCTCTCGGACCCCGCAAGACGGGCCTGGTCGTCACCGAACTGCCGTACATGGTCGGCGTCGAGCGCGTGATCGAGAAGATCAAGGATGCCGTCAATGCGAAGAAGCTCACCGGCATCGCCGACGTCACCGATCTCACCGACCGCAACCACGGACTGCGCCTGGTCATCGGCATCAAGACGGGGTTCGACCCGAACGCCGTGCTCGAGCAGCTCTACCGGCTGACGCCGCTTGAGGACTCGTTCGGCATCAACAACGTCGCCCTCGTCGACGGCCAACCACAGACGCTGGGCCTCAAACCCCTGCTGCGCGTCTACCTCGACCACCGCATCCAGGTCGTCACGCGGCGCAGCCGCTACCGCCTCGCGCGCAAGCAGGAGCGCCTGCACCTCGTCGAGGGTCTGCTCATCGCGATCCTCGACATCGACGAGGTCATCCAGGTCATCCGTGCGTCGGATGACTCAGAGCAGGCACGCACGAGGCTCATGAGCGTGTTCGACCTGTCACAGCTGCAGGCCGAGTACATCCTCGAGTTGCGTCTGCGTCGCCTCACGAAGTTCTCCCGCATCGAGCTCGAGTCCGAGCGTGACGCCCTCAAGGCCGAGATCGCCGACCTCGAGGCGCTGCTGGCCAGCGAGACCCTGCTGCGTGCACAGGTCGCCCGCGAGCTCGACGCCGCCGCCGAGACCTTCGGCACGCCGCGGCGCACGCTGTTGCTCAACGGCGGTCCCGTCGCACCGCGCTCGCGCGCCGCGGCTCCGGCAGACCTGCAGATCGCGGATGCCCCGTGCCGGGTCTTCCTGTCGGCGACCGGTCGCATGGTGCGCGCCGAGCTCCGTGAAGCACAGGGCGACGGCGAGACGGGCGGCATCGTCCCGCCGACCCGGCGGTCGAAGCACGACGCGATCCGCGCCGCCGTCGACACCACGACGCGCGGCGCTGTGGGCGCCGTGACGACCGCGGGGCGCCTGGTGCGCTTCTCCCCCGTCGACCTGCCGTCTGTGCCCGCCAACGCCGTCCAGCTGGCTGCAGGCACCCGCGCCGACCAGTATCTGGGGCTCGGCGCCGGTGAGCACGTCGTGTCGATCGTGCCGCTCGGCGATGACGTGCTCGCCCTCGGCACCGCCCACGGCGTCGTCAAGCGCGTCGCCGCCTCCGAGCTGCCCGCCGGCAAGCACGACGTCGAGATCATCGCGCTCAAGCCCGGCGACCGGGTCGTCGGCGCTGATGTCGCCCCCGACGGCGCCGAGCTCGTGTTCGTGGCCTCCGATGCGCAGCTGCTGCGCTTCGATGCCGACGCCGTGCGCCCGCAGGGGCGAGCCGCGGGCGGAATGTCGGGCATCCGTCTGTCTGCGGGTGCCGCGGTCATCGCCTTCCTCACCGTGCCTACCGGGGCGGATGCCGCGGTCGTGACCGTCGCAGGATCCGCACAGGCGATCGCCGGCACCGACGCCGGCAGCGCGAAGGTGTCGTCGTTCAGCGAGTTCCCTGCGAAGGGCCGCGCGACCGGCGGCGTGCGCGCACAGCGCTTCCTGAAGGGCGAGGACTCGCTCACCCTCGCCTGGGTCGGCGTCGAGCCGCGTGCGGTCGGCGCGGACGGCTCGGTGCGTCAGCTGCCCGCCGGCGATGCCAAGCGCGATGCGTCCGGGCAGGCGCTGGATGCCGTGATCGGCGCGATCGGCACCGCGATCGCCTGAGCCCGTCGCCGGCTTGAGACGGGGAGCCGTCAGGAGATCGTGACGAGCCGCAGCTGCGTCGCGCGGATCAGCACCTGGATGCGGTCGCGGACGCCCCACTTGGCGGTGATGCGCCCCAAATGCGACTTCACGGTCGCCTCCGACACGAACAGCGTCGCCGCGATCTCGGCGTTGGACATGCCCTGAGCGAGCAGCGTGACGACCTCGAGCTCACGGTCGGTGAGCTCTTCGTCGCGACCCACGGAGCGCGGATGTGCGGGCTCGTTGCTCTGCACCGAGGAGATGAGCTCTTTCGCCACCCGCGGCGACAGCACGTACCCGCCCTCGTAGGCGAGCCGGGCCGCATCGAGGATGCGATCGGGCGACGTGTCCTTGACGAGGTAGCCCGATGCGCCGGCACTGAGCATGGGCACGATGACCCGCTCGGCCGAGAAGGTGGTCAGGGCGACGATCTTCAGCCCCGGGAACTCCTTGATCAACCGTCCCGTGGCCTCGATACCGTCCATGATCGGCATCTGGACGTCCATCAGCACGACGTCGGGACGGGTCTCACGTACGAGCGTGATGGCATCCGCGCCGTTCTCGGCCTCGCCGACGAGTTCGAAGCCCTCGGACGATTCCAGGAAGACGCGCAGCGCGGCGCGCACCAGCGACTCGTCGTCAACGATCATCACGCGTATGGAGTCAGTCACATCGCCATCCTACGGACCGTCCGGCCGCGCTCTCGCCGAACGGATATAGACAAAAGTCGCTATTGATGTAGCCATTCGTCGGTCGCGCGGGGGGACGTGAGTTTGAAGAATCGATTCGAGACATTGAAGGAGGTGGAACGTATGTGGTACTGGCTCGGACAGCTCATCGGCATCTACAAGTGAAGCGCGCACGCGGAATAATCACAGCATGACTCTATTGGGCGCACGCCTGCGCAGCGCGTTGCGCACACCGTGGTGGGAGTACCAGCCGCTCAGTCCCTGGGCGCGACGAATCCTCATCACCGTTGCGGGTGTGACCATCGTCCTCGACTCGCTCTTCCGAGCGACAAGCGGACGCCCCGATAACATCGCTTCCGCGGTCGTCACGACAAGCATCACCCTCGCGGTGGCGCTGTATGCGTGGAGACCACCCGTCGGCACTCTGGTCATGATCGTGGTCGCTGTTGTGGCCGCCGTGACCGGTGTTACTGACACGCTCCTGGCAGGAGCAGTCCCACTCGGACTCGTCGCATTCAGTTGCAGCGTGCCGCTCACTGTCACCTATGCAGTCGCGTGGACCGGATGGCTCTTGGCATCCATCCTGCGACCAGAATCTGGATTCCAGCCTCTCGGCGGAATCATCATCGCCATCGTCGGACTCCTGAGCCTCTTGATCGGACTGGCCATCCGTCAGCAACAGGAGCGGGCGAGAAACTTGACCTTGCAGCTGGAAGCGACCGAACGCGAGATCGCAGAGCAGCTGCGACACGAGCGTGACCTCATCGCCGACGAGCTGCACGACATCGTCGCCCACGAGATCACGATCGTCGCGTTGCACGCGGCGGTACTCGATCGCACCGACGACATGAAGACACGCGCACAATCCCAGACCGCGATCCGGGAAGCCGCCGTTCAGGCGCTGACCGACATCAGACGCGTCCTCGGCATGGTGCGCGGCGAAGAGAATCTCTCCCCCGAACGCGTGCCGTCCGCAGACAGCATCGAGGGCACGGTGGCAGCTGTCACGAAGGAACTCGCGCAGGCCGGCATCGCCGTGACCGCGCAGATTCCCGACGACGTCCGACTGCCCAGTGCCTCTCTGGTCGCGCTCGTCCGCGTGATCCGCGAGAGTTCGACCAACGTACTCAAGCACGCGACAGGGGCACGCAACGTCCACATCACGCTCCGGATCGAGCGCGGGTGGGCCCACCTCGACTTCACCGACGACTCACCACCATCGCGCACCGCGGGCCTTCCCGCCTCCGGCTACGGCATCATGCGCTTGCGTGAGCGCTTCCGGCTCTTCGGCGGGTCCTTCTCGTCAGAGCGCGGAGCCGCCGGCTGGGTCGTCTCCGCCGCGATTCCCTTGGAGTCGTGAGCCTGCCCACCCGATACCGACCTGACCCCAGAACTAGACAAAAGTCGCAACCGATGTAGCCTTTCGGCCATCGGGCATCCGGCGTCATGCCACTTACGCTTGATCTTGCCGAAGGACTGATCCCCAGTCAGCCTTCACTGAGCGTCAAGCTGCGATGTCTGTGATTTCGGGGACGATGGAAGCGGATCCGCACCATCGTCATCACGACTACGCGCTGGTGCCGCGGCGATGGCCCGAAATCGATCCCCCCAGCTCGGTTTCGGGCCCCGCGTCGTTCCCGGCGGGCTTCGCTGGGAACGACGCGGCATTCACGCGTCGGACGCGGCATTCACGCGTCGATGGCCTCGCGGTCGAGCCGGTCGCTCGATGACACGATGAAATCGCGCCGCGGCGCGACATCGCTGCCCATGAGCAGCTCGAAGACGCCCGCGACAGCCTCGGCATCCTCCACCCGCACGCGGCGCAGCGTGCGACCGACGCGATCCATCGTCGTCGTCGCGAGCTGGTCGGCATCCATCTCGCCCAGGCCCTTGTAGCGCTGCACCGGCTCTTGCCAGCGGCGCCCGCTCTTCTGCACCTTCGCCAGGAGGGTGTGCAGCTCTTGCTCGGAGTACGTGTACACCGTCTCGTTGGGCTTGGAGCCCGGGTTGACGATGATCACGCGGTGCAGCGGCGGCACGGCGGCGTACACGCGCCCCGCCTCGATCAGCGGACGCATGTAGCGGAAGAACAGTGTCAGCAGCAGCGTGCGGATGTGCGCGCCGTCGACATCCGCGTCGCTCATCAGGATGATCTTGCCGTAGCGGGCGGCGTCGAGGTCGAACGAGCGGCCCGAGCCGGCCCCGATCGTCTGGATGATCGCCGCGCACTCGGCGTTGCTCAGCATGTCGCTGATCGACGCCTTCTGCACGTTGAGGATCTTGCCGCGGATCGGCAGCAGCGCCTGGAACTCGCTGTTGCGCGCGTGCTTTGCCGTGCCGAGCGCCGAGTCACCCTCGACGATGAACAGCTCGGACTGCGCCACGTCGTTCGTGCGGCAGTCCGCAAGCTTGACCGGCAGCGACGACGACTCGAGGGCGTTCTTGCGCCGCTGCGTCTCTTTGTGGGTGCGCGCCGAGATGCGCGCCTTCATCTCGGAGACGACCTTGTCGAGCAGCAGCGCGGTCTGCGCCTTGTCGTCGCGCTTGGTCGACGCGAAGCGCGCGGTGAGCTCTTTCGTGACGACGTTCGCGACGATGTTGCGCACGGCCGGCGTGCCGAGGATCTCCTTCGTCTGACCTTCGAACTGCGGCTCAGGCAGTCGCACCGTCAGCACCGCCGTAAGGCCGGCGAGGATGTCGTCCTTCTCGAGCTTGTCGTTGCCCACCTTGAGTCGACGTGCGTTCTGCTCGACCTGGGTGCGGATCACCTTCATGAGACCCTGCTCGAAGCCGGCCTGGTGGGTGCCGCCCTTCGGCGTGGCGATGATGTTGACGAACGAGCGCGTCACGGTCTCATAGCCGGTGCCCCAGCGCAGGGCGATGTCGACGTCGCACGTGCGCTCGACCTCGGTGGGGACCATCGCGCCGCCGGGCTGCAGCACCGGCACGGTCTCGGTGAAGGTGCCCGCCCCGGTGAGGCGCCACGTGTCGGTGATGCCCGCGTCAGGGGCGAGGAAGTCCGAGAACTCCGAGATCCCGCCGTCGTAGCGGAACGACGTGGTCGCGGCCGCGTCGCCGCGCTCGTCGGCGATGTCGATCTGCAGTCCCGGCACGAGGAAGGCGGTCTGACGCGCGCGCTGCTCGAGCTCGTCGAGGGCGAAGGTGGCATCCTTCGTGAAGATCTGCCGGTCGGCCCAGTAGCGGATGCGCGTTCCCGTGACGCCCTTCGCGGCCTTGCCGACGACGCGCAGCTCGGAGGCGCGCTCGAACGGCGTGAAGGCGGAGTCAGGACTGGGGCCCGCGAACACGCCGGGCTCGCCGCGGTGGAACGACATCGCGTACGTCTTGCCGCCGCGGTCGACCTCGACGTCCAGCCGCTCGCTCAGCGCGTTGACGACCGACGCGCCGACGCCGTGCAGACCACCGGATGCCGCGTACGACCCACCGCCGAACTTGCCGCCGGCGTGCAGCTTTGTGAAGACCACCTCGACACCGGTCAGACCCGTGCGCGGCTCGACATCGACGGGGATGCCGCGGGCACGGTCACGCACCTCGACACTGCCATCGGAATGCAGCACGATGTCGATGCGATCGCCGAAGCCGCCGAGCGCCTCATCGACCGCGTTGTCGATGATCTCCCACACGCAGTGCATGAGGCCGCGTGAGTCGGTCGACCCGATGTACATGCCCGGGCGCTTGCGGACGGCCTCCAGTCCTTCGAGCACCTGAAGGTGATGGGCGGAATACTCGGCGGTCACAATCTCCAAGCGTATCCAGGGTCTCGGACACGGGGGCGGCGACACACGCGGCGGGCGCCGCAGGGCCGTATTCCCGCCTCCGACAAACGTACGCGCACAGCGAAATGTGACCGGATCGCGGCATTCTCCCGGCATCCGCGTGGTTGTATGTGATGCAACCGCACCGCAACGGACGCACCAAGGAGGAACCCGAAATGAGCATCTCGACCACCGCTGAGCCTGCCGTCCTCGAGTACCGCCTGACCGCCACGGATCGTTGCGACTCGTGCGGCGCCCAGGCCTACATCGCCGCCGAGGTCAACGGCAGCGAGCTTCTGTTCTGCGCCCACCACGGCCGCAAGTACGAAGAGAAGCTGCGCGCGATCGCCACCAGCTGGCACGACGAGACGGCCCGTCTGGCCGAAGCGCGCTGAGCCTCACCTTCTAGACTGGAGGGATCGTCTCCCCCAGTCCGGAAGGACTCTCATGGCTTCGAGCGGACTCGCTCTCAACGACCGTCTGCGCTTCCTCTGGCAGCGCGCCCGCGGCTTCGACGTCGCCTCCGTGACGGAGCGCGCGCGCAAGACCGCGCGCATCCACGGCAAGAGCTACCCGCTCGTGCTCGTCGACATGCTGTGGTCGGCTGCGCGTCATCGCGTCGGCTTCAACGACTACATGGAGTTCGACTTCGCGATCCTCACGCGCGCGGAACGCGCGACGTGGGTCACCAGCCCGCTCGCGCTCGAGCTGTCGAAGAGGTACGACGACCCCGCGTACGTGCACCACTTCCACCACAAGACCGATTTCAACCGCCTGTTCGACCGCTACCTCGGCCGCGAGTGGCTCGACCTCGAGACCGCCGGCCCGGATGAGTTGCGCGCGTTCGCACAGCGGCACCCCGTTCTCATCGGCAAGGAGCCCGTGAGCAAGTCGGGATTCGGTGTCAGCCGGTACGACACGACCGAGGTCACCGACTGGGCGGCTCTGCACGCCGAGCTCGTTCAGCGGGGACAGACGCTCGTCGAGGAGCGCATCGAGCAGCATCCCACTCTCGAGGCGATCGCCCCGGGCACGGCCAACACGACTCGCGTGACGACGTTCGTCAAGGACGACGGCACGGTCGAGATCGTCAACATGGCGCAGAAGTTCGGGCGCGGCAAGGTCAGCGACCAGGGCGCCTTCGGCGGCTTCTACACCGCCCTGCACGAAGACGGCCGGGCGATGGGCATGGGCTACGACATCCACGGCGAGCTGTACGCGACCCACCCCGACACGGGTGCGACGATCGCCGACTTCCAACTGCCCGACATGGATGCCGTCCGTGCGCTCATCACCGAAGTCGCCCTCGTCGTGCCGCAGGTGCGCTACGTCGGGTGGGACATCGTCGCGACAGCGAAAGGCCCCGTGCTCGTGGAGGGCAACTGGGGCGCCGGGGTGTTCGAGAACAAGCCCACCGCCACGGGCATCCGCCACGGACACCTCCCCCGCTACCGCGCCGCGATGGGCTTCTGAGCCCGCGCTCCGCCGAGTGCGCCGGTTCGTGCCGACAACGCCCCTTCGGGCGCGCGCACTACCGGCGCACTCGACGTCAACCGGCGCACTCGACGCGAACACTCGCGCCACGGCGCGCGCGGGTCAGTCGCGGCGGATGATGCCCAGCGGGGTGGACTGGTGGCCCTGACCCAGGGGATTATCGGCGAGGATGCGGACGAGCTGCTGCTCCCCCGGCTTGTCGAGGGTCGAGCCCAGGATGTTACCGCCGATGTCGTTGATGTCGACGACGGCGACCTCCGCACCGCCACCCAGCAGCGCCTTCAGGCGCGCCGCGACGGCATCCGGCTCGGTCGGGCCCAGCACGACTGCCTTGTTGTACGGCGGGATCGTGCCACTCGTGGGTCCGTCGATCGCACGCGCCTTGTCGCCCGCGATGCGGTAGAAGTCGCCACGCCGGCCGAACAGCTTCGTGACGGCGCTGACGGCGGCGGCGAACAGGATGCGCGGCGTGCCGCACTCGCGCAGGGCCATCTCCATCGTCTCGGGCATGCCGAGGCCGATCCCATACGAGGTCTTCGTCACGTACTTCGACAGGAAGCGCGCGAGCGGGCGCGGCGTGATCTCGTCGAGCGTGAACGAACGACCCTGCGTGATCGCGACGATCTTCTCCGTCACGAACAGCGTGTCGCCGTCGCGGACCACGCCGCGCGCGTACTCCGAGATGAACGAGTCCAGGTCGTCGCCGGGCATGACGACACGCGTGCGGATCGGGATCCGCTTGAACGTGCCCGCGTCGATCGTGACCGACAGGACCTTGCCGTCGTTGGGAGCCTCGCTCATTCGAGGTAGTCCCGCAGGGACTGCGAACGCGACGGGTGACGCAGCTTCGCCATCGTCTTCGACTCGATCTGGCGGATCCGCTCGCGGGTCACGCCGAACGTGTCGCCGATCTGGTCGAGCGTCTTGGGCTGACCGTCACCGAGGCCGAAGCGCATGCGGATCACGCCCGCCTCGCGCTCGGACAGCGAGTCCAGCAGCGACTCGAGCTGACGCTGCAGCATCGTGAAGCCCACCGCATCTGCCGGCACGACCGCCTCGGTGTCCTCGATGAGGTCACCGAACTCGCTGTCGCCGTCCTCACCGAGCGGCGTGTGCAGCGAGATCGGCTCGCGGCCGTACTTCTGCACCTCGATGACCTTCTCGGGGGTCATGTCCAGCTCGCGCGACAGCTCTTCGGGCGTGGGTTCGCGACCGAGGTCCTGCAGCATCTGCCGCTGCACGCGGGCGAGCTTGTTGATGACCTCGACCATGTGCACGGGGATGCGGATCGTGCGCGCCTGGTCGGCCATGGCACGGGTGATCGCCTGGCGGATCCACCAGGTCGCGTAGGTCGAGAACTTGAAGCCCTTCGTGTAGTCGAACTTCTCGACGGCACGGATCAGGCCCAGGTTGCCCTCCTGGATCAGGTCGAGGAACTGCATGCCACGACCCGTGTAGCGCTTCGCGAGCGACACGACGAGGCGCAGGTTCGCGCCCAGCAGGTGGCTCTTCGCACGCTGACCGTCACGGGCGACCCACTGCAGGTCGAGGCCCAGCTGCGACGACTTCTCGGCCGCCGTCATGTGCGAGAGCTTCTCTTCGGCGAACAGACCCGCCTCGATCCGCATTGCGAGCTCGACCTCTTCGGCCGCGTTCAGCAGCGGGACCTTGCCGATCTGCTTCAGATAGTCCTTGACCGGGTCGGCCGTGGCACCGGTGATCTGCGTCGAGTAGACCGGGACGTCATCCTCGTCGTTGGACGAGATGACGATCGCACCCGTGGGCAGCGGCTCAGAGAAGGCAGGCTTGGTCTGGCCTTCCTCGTCTTCGTCGTCTTCCTCGTCGTCAGCGGCGCCCTTGGCATCCTTCTTCGCGGGCGCAGTCTCGTCAGACTCGGTGTCGTCGTCGTCGGTCTCGTCGGCGTCGACGTCTTCGCCGTCGTCCTCGAGTTCGACGTCGTCGTCCAGCTCTTCTTCGTCAGCGTCGGATGCCTTGCCGGATGCCTTCTTGGCGGTGGTCTTGGCGGCGGTGGTCTTCGCCGCAGCGGTCTTGGCCGCGGGAGCCTTCGCCGCAGCGCTCTTCGCGGGCGCCTTCTTCGCGGGGGCCTTCTTCGCCGGCGCCTTGGCATCCGCCGCGGGCGTCTGCACAGCGGTCTCGGTTGCGGCCTGGTCGACCACGTCGGTGTCGTCTGCCTTGCGTGTACGGGGGGTCTTCGTAACGGAAGTCACGTCTCGCCTTTCACCGACGGGAGCCGTCGGGGTTTCGGACACTAGTAAGACCCTTGTCAAGTCCTGCGTCTTCCCGGGCATGGGATGACGCCGTCAAGACAACGGGTCGGTGTCCCATTGTCGCATACCCCAGCCTGCGAACATGCGCAATGGCCGGAAGTGCGTTCTGCTCTCTCGTTACAACCGTCTGGCGGCGCCGGGCATTCCGCCCGAAGCGCCGCGACGGGTCAGCGCCAGCCGCGCTTGTCGTCGTCCGGGCGGCGATCGGCGAGGAAGCGCTCGAGCTCGGCGGCGAGCTCATCGGCACTCGGCAGGTCGCCCGTGTGGATGATCGGCTGCGCGAGCGTCGACCCCGCCATATAGGAGTCGTAGCGATCCTCGAGGGTGCGCAGCATCGCCGTGAGCTCTTCATTGCCCTCGACCTGGTCATCGACCTTGGTGAGGTACTCGCGGTTCTCCTCGCGCACGCCGTCGGCATCGAAGACGAGACCTGTCGCGACTGACACGCTGTCCAGGCCCGCGATGGCAGCCGCCGGGTACTCGGTGTCGCCCAGGTAGTGCGGGACGAGCAGCACGAAGCCCGCCACAGGCATGCCACTCTGCGCGAAACGCAGTTCGAGCAGGTGGCCCATCGTGGCCGGAACCTGCGTGTGCGGCTTCCACACCGAGTGCGCCTCGGTCAGCTCGGTGCGCGTGCCGCTGACGGTCGTGCCAATGGGCCGCGTGTGGGGCACGGGCATCGGGATCGCGTGCACCCACGTGACCGTGGAGACCTGCAGGCCCTCCGCGAGACCGACGACGGTCTCAGCGAAGGCGTCCCATGCGAAGTCCGGCTCGTATCCGGCCAGCAGCACGAACGGCTGTCCGAGCGCGTCATGGGCGAGCGCGAGCTCCAGCCGCGGCGCGCGATAGTCGAGCAGGTGGTCGCCGTCGAAGGTGACCGTCGGGCGGCGGGCGCGGTAGTCCAGCAGGACGTCGGACGAGAACACCACGACCGGCGATGGCTCAAGGTCGTCGCGGAACAGTTCGATCATGCGCGAGACGGCGTTTCCGGCATCCGTGAATCCGGTCAGCGCGACGATCATCGGCAACCCCGCGGGGACGGGGGGCGCTGACGCAACACGCTCATAGAGAGGACCGTTCAAGGGCATGCATCCACTGTACGAGCCGCGCACGGGCGCGCGGCCGAGTCGCGCTGACAGCGAACACGGCATCCCACACTCGCCGCGTTTTCGTCGGACCCGGCGTACGCGGCAAACCTAGGATGGGTCGCATGGCGTTTCCCGAGTTGTCCACGTCCACCGCTGCCCTGCACTCGCCGGACGCCCAGACAGAAGTCGACGCGCTCGTGCTCGCGCTGCCGCCCCTCGACGAAGCCGAGGTGGCGCTGGCGGAGTGGCCGGGTCTCGCGGCAGCCCTGACCGGCATCGGCTTCACGGGTGCCCTCGCGACGGTGAGTCGGGTGCACGCGCCGGATGCCACGGAGCTGCCCCTCGTCGTCGTGGGCACGGGCACACAGCCGGGCGCCGCCGCTGTGCGTGATGCCGTCGGCGCCGCCGTGCGCACGACGACCGGATTCGCACGCCTGGCCGTCGCTGCCCCTGCCGCCGATGACGCCCTGTGGAGCGCGGCTGCTGAGGGTGCGCTGCTGGGCGGCTACCGCTTCGACGACTACAAGAAGCAGAGCACGGGATCTGCGCGTGCCGAGCAGGTTCGCCTGCACTGGTCGCAGCCCGCGGACGACGCACAGATCGCCCACGCCGGTGCGGTCGCCGCCGCCGCCGCACTCGTGAAAGACCTCGTCAACACCCCCGCGCAGTGGCTGGGCCCGCGGGACGTCGCCGACGCGGCGATCGCGTCGCTCGCGGACCTGCCCGTGACCGTGACCGTCCTCGATGAGACGGCTCTGGCTGAGCAGGGGTACGGCGGCATCCTCGGTGTCGGCCAGGGGTCGGTCCGCCCGCCGCGCCTCGTGCACCTCGACTACGCGCCGGACGGCGCCGACCGCCACATCGCCCTGGTCGGCAAGGGCATCACGTTCGACACCGGCGGCCTGTCGCTGAAGCCGCCGGCATCCATGGTCGGCATGAAGTACGACATGGCCGGTGCCGCGACTGTGCTCGCCGTCGTGCGCGCGGCCGCGCAGCTCGGTCTGCCGGTGCGCGTGTCGGGCTGGATGTGCGTCGCCGAGAACATGCCCTCGGGGTCGGCGCTGCGCCCCGGCGACGTCGTCCGCATCGCCGACGGCACCAGCGTGGAAGTGCTCAACACGGATGCCGAAGGGCGCGTCGTCCTCGCCGACGGGCTCGTGGCCGCGAGCCGCACCTCACCCGACGTGATCGTCGACGTGGCGACGCTCACAGGAGCGATCATCGTCGCGCTGGGCCACCGACACACCGGCGTGATGGGTGACACTGACGCTGTGGCCGCCTATCTCTCCGCTGCCGATCGCGCCGACGAGCTCGCGTGGCATCTGCCGCTGCCGGCGTACATGGAAGAGGAGCTGGACTCCCCCATCGCCGATCTGCAGAACGCGAAGATCGGCGACACCTCGGGCGGCTCGCTGTTCGCCGGCCTGTTCCTGCAGCACTTCATCGGACGCACGTCGGAGGAGGATGACGCTCCGCGCATCCCCTGGGTGCATCTCGACATCGCCGGCAGCGGCACGGCCCGTGCCGCGAGCGGCGCGACCGACAAGGGACCGACCGCGGCGACCGTCCGGTCGCTGCTGGAGTTCGTGCAGAAGGGTGGGCGATGACCGAGCACACGGCAGACCTCGTGGTCCTCGGCGGAGGCAGCGGTGGCTACGCCGCCGCGATCCGCGCGTCCGAGCTCGGCAAGAGCGTCGTGCTGATCGAGCAGGACAAGGTCGGCGGCACGTGCCTGCACCGCGGCTGCATCCCGACCAAGGCGCTCCTGCACACGGCGGAGGTCGCCGACCACGTGCGGGATGCCGCGAAGGTCGGCGTCGGCGCGAGCTTCACCGGCATCGACCCCGCCGCCGTCACGGCGTACCGCGAGGGCATCGTGGCGAAGAAGTTCAAGGGCCTCGAGGGTCTGCTCAAGGCCCGCGGGATCACGGTCGTCACCGGGAGCGGCCGGCTGCTGGCCGACCACGGCGTCGCGGTCGGCGACGACGTCTATCGCGGGACCGACGTCATCCTCGCGACCGGGTCGTACAGCCGATCGCTGCCTGGTCTCGAGCTCGGCGGTCGCGTCCTCACCAGCGAGGGTGCGCTCGCGCTCGAGGTCGTGCCCGACCGTGTCGTCATCCTCGGCGGCGGTGTGATCGGCGTCGAGTTCGCGAGCGTGTGGCGCTCCTTCGGCGCCGAAGTGACGATCGTCGAGGCGCTCGATCACCTCGTCCCCAACGAAGACCTCGCACTGAGCAAGGGCCTCGAGCGCGCGTTCCGCAAACGCGGCATCACGGCGAAGCTCGGCATCCGCTTCGCGGGCGTGACGCAGTCGGATGCCGGTGTGCAGGTCTCGCTCGAAGACGGCTCGACGATCGACGCCGACTACCTGCTGGTGGCGGTCGGCCGCGGCCCCGCGACGGCAGACCTCGGCTTCGAGGACGCCGACGTCACCCTGGACCGCAGCTTCGTCACGGTGGACGAGCGCCTGCAGACCTCCGCTGCGCACGTCTGGGCGGTCGGCGACATCGTCCCGGGGCTGCAGCTCGCGCACCGCAGCTTCCAGCAGGGGATCTTCGTGGCCGAGCAGATCGCCGGCCTGTCGCCTGTCGCCGTCGCCGAGACCTCTATTCCGCGCGTGATCTACAGCAGTCCGGAAGTGGCATCCGTGGGCCTCACCGAAGCGCAGGCGCGCGAGAAGCACGGCGATGCCGTCGCCACGACCGAGTTCAACCTCGCGGGAAACGGCAAGAGCGAGATCATCGGCACGGCGGGTCTCGTCAAGGTCGTCCGCGTCACGGACGGCCCCATCGTGGGCGTGCACCTGCTGGGCGACCGGGTCGGCGAGCTCATCACCGAGGGGCAACTCGCGGTCGGCTGGGAAGCCCACCCCGAAGACCTCGCGCCGCTCATCCACGCACACCCCACGCAGAGCGAGGCGCTCGGCGAAGCGTTCCTCGCCCTCGCCGGCAAGCCCCTGCACGCACTCTGACACCTGCCACCTGCGCGGGTCACTAAGCTAGAACAACATCGCACTTTCTGAAGGAGACACAGTCATGAGCACATCCGTGGTCCTCCCCGCGCTCGGCGAGAGCGTCACCGAGGGAACGGTCACCCGCTGGCTCAAGAACGTCGGCGACACGATCGAGGCCGACGAGGGACTGCTCGAGATCTCGACCGACAAGGTCGACACCGAGATCCCCTCTCCCGTCTCCGGCGTGATCGAGGAAATCCTCGTCGCCGAGGACGAGACCGTCGAGGTCGGCGCCATCCTGGCGAAGATCGGCGACGGCTCGGGCGCCGCCGCTGCTGAGCCGGCCGCCGCACCTGCTGCCGCTGAGCCGGCGCCCGCCGCTCCCGTCGCTGAGCCGGCGCCCGCCGCGCCCGTCGCCGAGGCTCCCGCCGCGCCCGCTGCCCCGCCCGCCGCGCCCGCTGGTGACGCGAAGGACGTCGTGCTCCCCGAGCTCGGCGAGAGCGTCACCGAGGGCACCGTCACGCGCTGGCTGAAGCAGATCGGCGAAGACGTCGCCGTCGACGAGCCGCTGCTGGAGATCTCGACCGACAAGGTCGACACCGAGATCCCCTCGCCGGTCGCCGGCACCCTGCAGGAGATCCTCGTTGCCGAGGATGAGACCGTCTCGGTCGGCGCAGTCCTGGCCCGCATCGGCTCGGGCGCTGCGCCCGCCGCTGCCCCGGAGGCCGCTCCGGCGCCCGCCGCTGCCCCCGCGCCCGCCGCTGCTCCCGCCCCTGTGGCCGCTCCGGCGCCTGCCGCCGCGCCCGCTCCGGCCGCAGCACCCGCCGCTCCGGCTCCCGCTGCACCCGCCGCTCCGGCCGCACCCGCTACCCCGGCTCCCGCAGCCGCCGCGGACGAGGACGTCGTCACCTACGTGACCCCGCTCGTGCGTCGCCTGGCGCAGCAGCAGGGCATCGACCTCGCGACGGTCACCGGCACGGGCGTCGGCGGACGCATCCGCAAGGAGGACGTCCTGCAGGCTGCTGAGGCAGCGAAGGCTGCCCCGGCCGCTGCCGCCGCTCCGGCTCCTGCCGCCGCCCCCGTCGCCGAGGTCTCGCCGCTGCGCGGCACGACCCAGCCAATGTCGCGCCTGCGCAAGGTTCTCGCCGAGCGCGCCGTGGCATCCATGCAGCAGACGGCACAGCTCACGACCGTCGTGAAGGTCGACGTGACCAAGGTCGCGGCCTACCGCACCGCTGTCCAGTCGGACTTCGTCGCCAAGACCGGCGGCAAGCTGTCGTTCCTGCCGTTCTTCGTGCTCGCCGCGGCCGAAGCGCTGAAGACGTTCCCCGTCATCAACGCCACGGTCAACGGCACCGACATCGTCTACCCGGCCACCGAGAACATCTCGATCGCGGTCGACACCGAGCGTGGCCTGCTGACCCCCGTGCTCCGCGACGCGGGCGACAAGACGCTCGCCGGCATCTCGAGCGAGATCGCCGACCTCGCCGCGCGCACGCGTGACAACAAGCTCAAGCCCGACGAGCTGGCCGGCGGCACCTTCACGGTGACCAACACCGGTTCGCGCGGTGCGCTGTTCGACACGCCCGTCGTGTTCCTGCCGCAGTCGGCGATCCTCGGCACCGGCGCGGTCGTCAAGGAGCCCGGCGTGGTCAAGGTCGACGGTGTGGATGCCATCGGCATCCGCTCGTACGTCTACCTCGCGCTGTCCTACGATCACCGCATCGTCGACGGCGCCGACGCCGCGCGCTTCCTGGGCGCGGTCAAGGCCCGGCTCGAGAACGCCGCGTTCGAGGGCAGCCTCGGCATCTGACACCCGTGATCATGGCTGGTCCGCGACGTCGTACACGTCGCGGACCAGCCATTTTCCGTTGCTGCTGACGAGCACCAGAATCTGCGGATCCGCGCCAGCCGCCTCGACGCGGTAGACAGCGACACCGCCGTACTCGTCGAGCATCGTCGCGGTCGCGCCCGACGTAGCCACCGCACCCTCGGGCACCGGAGCGCCCGGGTCCTCCATCACGTCGGGGCAGGATGCACCGGATGCCGCGGCACATGCGCCGATCTCGCGCAGCGCGGCGTCGGCCGCCGCATCAAGGTCGTCGCCGGTGGGCGCCGTCGCCGGGTCGGCCGTCGCCGGGTCGGCCGTGGCCGGGTCAGCCGTCGCCGGCGCAGGCTCGCCTTCGCCGACCGGCTCGCCCTCGTTGACCGGCCCAGTGGCGTCCGTCGGCATCGGTGACGCTGCCGAGACCGCCGTCGAGCGGTCCTCCGGCCATGCCAGCCCGACCACGATCACGACCGCCGCCGCGCCCGCAGCCACGGCCCACAGCGCCCGACGCGGCGCCCTTGTCTTCTCGGGACGCTTCCGCGCCATCCGATCGCGCAGCGCCGCGGGCGCGGCGAGAACTCCACGCAGAGCCGCCGGCGCGGCGAGCACGCCCCGCAGCGCGGCCGTGACGCGGACCGCCCACTCGGCATCCATGATCCGCGCCGGCCACGCGGCGACCTCTTCCACCGTGCCCACTTCGCGCCGCACCGACTCCGCGCGGCGCGGCGCGAGAGCCGTCACCGTCAGGTCCGTCGGCAGCACGCCTGCTGCTGGCGCGGCCGCGCCCAGCGCACCGAGCGGCGCGGGCTCTGCGAAAGTGAACAGCGCATCCTCGCACGCGATGACATCCTCGATGGGGCAGCGCGAACGCCCGAGCAGTGCCGCAACATCGTCGATCGCGTCGCGCAGCGGCGCGGCCGCCGTCGCGGCGAGTTCTCGCAGCAGCGGCACGCCCTCTGCAGACCACGCCCGGTCGCCGCCGGCGGCAAGCACCGGACGCCCCGACGCATCGAGCCACCACGAGCCGCACTCTATGCCCTCGCTTCGCGCCTCTTCGGCCGCACGCAGCATGCTGACGGCGACGGTCACGATCTGCCCCGGCGACGCGCCCGCGCGCACGGCATCCGCCAGTCGCTGTGGACAGTGCGGCAGCACGGCGACGTGACCGCCGCGCGTGCGCGCCAGATCGACCGGGGCGAGCAGGTGTCCGTCAGGTGCGCAGCGCCACACGACCTCGGGAATCGCCGCGAGCTCCACCCACACCGTCGGCGGGGCTGTCGCCTGCAGCATCCCCGGATACGGCGCCTCATCGTCGCGCAGCCGGCGCAGCGTCGCGGACGCGTCGAAGAGCGGGACGGGAGCGGTGGCCATGCTCACGAGTGTGCTCGTCACGGCGTCGCCCGTGCGGCGCGGGAGCGCAATCTGTGGACGCTCCGCGAGATCCGCGAATTGTGGAGGAGGCGGCGGCGAGAACCGGGCGGCCCGCAAAGGTAGGCTGTCAGCATGTCATCCCGCAGTACCGCGCCTGAGAAGCGCCCTGGATTATTCGCGCAGCTGCGCTCGCTGTTCACCTTCACCAAGGCCGAGTTCGCGTGGTTACCGTGGGTGCTCATCGGCGTCGTCGTCGTCGGTATCGGCCTCGGCCTGCTGCTCGGGTTCCTGATTCAGCCCGTCGCGGTCTGGAGCGTCATCCTGTGGAGCATCACGGGCCTGATGTTCGGCGTGCTCGGCGCCATGATCCTGCTGACGCGTCTGTCGACGCGCGCGATGTACAAGAAGCTCGACGGGATGCCCGGCGCTGCCGGCCACGTGCTGTCCACGTCGCTCGGTCGCAAGTGGGTCGCCTCCGACATGCCGGTCGGCATCAACCCGAAGACGCAGGATGCCGTCTACCGCGTCATCGGACGCGGCGGTGTCGTCATCGTCGCCGAGGGTGCCCGTGGCCGCCTCACCCGCCTCGTCAACGACGAGAAGATGAAGGTGCAGCGCGTGGCATCCGGCGTGCCGATCGAGGTGCTCTACGTCGGTCACGGCGAGGGCGACGTGCCCATCTCGAAGCTGTCCTCGACCATCAAGGCGCTGCCCAAGAAGGTCGACACGGCAACGATGGCCGCCGTCGTCAAGCGCGTCGACTCGGTGTCGCAGTCAGTCACGTCGCTGCCGATCCCGAAGGGCATCGACCCCACGAAGGCCCGCGCGCCCCGCCCGCGGTAACCTGCGCTCGCGGGGTGTGTCGAGAACAGGCGATCACCCCAAAACAGGCCGATTCACCAGGCTTCCGCCTGTTTTCGCGCGCTTGCCTGTTTTCGCGTCGGATGCCCCGCGCCAGATGACCCGCGCTCAGCCGCGCAGCAGCACCGTGCCTGCCGCCTTGTCGTGCAGGCCGCGCTGATCGGCATCCCACACGACCGCCGGGATCACGACGATCAGCAGCAACGTCCGCACGATCGGCCGCCACAGCCCGACCCAGCCACCGCCCACGAGCTGCAGCCGCATGCCCAGCAGGCGGTGCCCGGGTGTGCCGCCCAGCGTCGGCAGGAACACGAGGTTCATCGCCGCGAAGACGGCCATCGGGGCGAACTGGGTCCAGCCTGCTTCCTCCGGAAGCGCGAACTGGTCGTACCCGAAGAAGGCGATCGCGATGATGGTGGCGGCGGCGTAGTCGATCGCGAGAGCCCCGATGCGTCGCCCCGCACGGGCGATGCTGCCGGGGCCGGACTCGGGAAAACCGAGACGCTGCCCCGGATAGGTGTTCTCGCTCACGGCATCCGTCACTGCATCAGCCTAACGGCGACGTCGTAACATCCCTGAAACACGCGGGATACTGGTGAGCAACCCTCCCCCGATAGCGTCGAGGCGAGCCTGATCCCGTCAGGCGTGTTCCACACCCGATCTTGGAGACTCCATGTTCAAAGATTCATCCGAGGTTCTGAAGTTCATCAAGGACGAGGACGTCAAGTTCCTCGACATCCGTTTCACGGATCTGCCTGGTGTGCAGCAGCACTTCAACATCCCGGCCTCGACTGTCGACGAGGAGTTCTTCACGGTCGGCCAGCTGTTCGACGGTTCGTCGATCCGCGGCTTCGCGAACATCCACGAGTCGGACATGCAGCTGATCCCCGACGTCTCCACCGCCTACCTGGACCCGTTCCGCGAGGCGAAGACGCTCGTCATGCTCTTCGACATCTACAACCCGCGCAACGGTGAGATCTACTCGAAGGACCCGCGTCAGGTCGCCAAGAAGGCCGAGAAGTACCTCGCCTCGACCGGCATCGCCGACACCGCGTTCTTCGCTCCCGAGGCGGAGTTCTACATCTTCGACGACGTCCGCTACGAGGTGAAGCAGAACTCGAGCTTCTTCGCGGTCGACTCCGAAGAGGGCGCCTGGAACACGGGCCGCGTCGAAGAGGGCGGCAACCTCGCCAACAAGACCCCGTACAAGGGCGGCTACTTCCCGGTGTCCCCCGTCGACAAGACCGCTGACCTGCGCGACGACATCTCGCTGCACCTCATCGAATCGGGCCTGATCCTCGAGCGCGCCCACCACGAGGTCGGCACGGGTGGTCAGCAGGAGATCAACTACCGCTTCGACACCATGGTGCACGCGGCCGACGACATCCTGAAGTTCAAGTACATCGTCAAGAACGTCGCCGAGGCGTGGGGCAAGGTCGCGACCTTCATGCCCAAGCCGCTGTTCGGCGACAACGGCTCGGGCATGCACACGCACCAGTCGCTGTGGCTCGAGGGCAAGCCCCTCTTCTACGACGAGAAGGGCTACGGCGGGCTCTCCGACCTCGCCCGCTGGTACATCGGCGGTCTCCTGGCGCACGCGCCGGCGGTGCTCGCGTTCACCAACCCGACGCTGAACTCCTACAAGCGTCTCGTCAAGGGCTACGAGGCCCCGGTCAACCTGGTCTACTCGGCCGGTAACCGCTCGGCCGCCATCCGCATCCCGATCACGGGATCGAACCCCAAGGCCAAGCGCATCGAGTTCCGCGCGCCGGATGCCTCGGGCAACCCCTACCTCGCCTTCGCGGCGCAGATGATGGCGGGCCTGGACGGCATCAAGAACCGCATCGAGCCGCACGAGCCGGTCGACAAGGACCTCTACGAGCTGCCGCCCGAGGAGGCCAAGAACATCCCGCAGGTGCCCAACTCGCTGCTCGACTCGCTCGAGGCGCTGCGCGCCGACCACGAGTTCCTGCTCGCGGGTGGCGTGTTCACGCCCGAGCTGATCGAGACCTGGATCGAGTACAAGATCGAGAACGAGATCAAGCCGCTGGCCGCGCGCCCGCACCCCTTCGAGTACGAGTTGTACTTCGGCGTCTGACGCACACCTGATCGAAACGCCCCGGCATCCTCTCGGATGTCGGGGCGTTTCGCTTCGGTGCCGCCGCTCGAACTGCAAGGAATCAGGCGCGACACGCCGGCATCCTGACCCTCAACCCGGCGTGTCGGCCACGATCCCTTGCAGTTGGATCCACAACAGGATGCCCGCGGCGCTCGCGTCAGCCGTAGAAGAGCTTCTCGAAGTCGCGGCGGGCGCGGCGCGCGGTGCGCAGCCACTCCTCTTCGACGAGCGTCGCCGACCGGGGCGGATACTCCAGCAGGCGACCGATGCCGTCGAGCTTCCCGCGGTCGGTCGGCAGCACGTCACTCGTCTGGCCCGACAGCAGAGTGTTGGCCGACCGCAACCGGCTGGCAAGGCGCCAGGATGCCTCGAGGCGCGCCGCCGCGGCATCCGGCACCAGGCCCGCTTCGCGAGCGGCCTCGAGTGCCGTGAGCGTCGAGGTCGTCTGCAGTCCCACGATGCGGTGGGCGTGCTCGTGCTGCAGCAGCTGCACGAGCCACTCGACGTCGCTGAGCCCGCCCGGTCCGAGCTTGAGGTGACGGGCGCGGTCGACACCCTGTGACAGGCGCTCGTTCTCGACGCGCGCTTTGATGCGCTTGATCTCGCGCAGATCCTGCAGCGCGACCTGCGCCGGGTACCGCACGTCGTCCGCGAGCGCCATGAACCGCGTGATGAGCTTGACGCTGCCCGCGACGCCGCGCGCCCGCAGAAGCGCCTGAGCCTCCCACGAGAGCGACCAGCGGCGGTAGTACTCGGCGTACGACTCGATCGAACGCACGAGCGGGCCGTTGCGCCCCTCGGGTCGCAGATCGGCGTCCAGATCGAACGGGACGCGGTGATCCTCCGAGTACGCCCGCAACCCGGTCACGAGCTGCAGCGCGAGCTCATGGGCACGCTGCGGGTCAAGGCCGTTCGCATCGTAGACGTAGAGCACGTCGGCGTCCGACCCGAAGCCGAGCTCGCCGCCGCCGAACCGGCCCATCGCGATGACCGAGAAGTCCAGTGCGGCATCCTCCGGCGGCACGACCTCGCGGCGCACGGCGCGCAGCGTCGCCTGGATCGTCACTTCGCTCACGGTCGTCAGCCCGTCGGCGAGCTCGTCGATCGTCAGCGTGCCGAGCATCGAGCCGAACGCGAGACGCAGCAGTTCGCGCCGGCGCAGCGCGCGGACGGCGCCCATCGCCTCGACGATCGTCTCGTGCCGGGTCTGGATCGCCCGCGCCTCGTCCTGCAGGGCCCGACCCGTGCGCGGGCGCAGTTGCTCTTCCGCGTCGAGCCAGGCGACCGACTCGGGAATCCACTCCATCAGCTCACCGATGTAGCGCGATCCCGACAGCACGCGCGTGAGCCGCTCGGCCGCGCCGGATGAGTCGCGCAGCATCCGCAGGAACCACGGGGTGTCGCCCAGCCGCTCGCTCACCCGGCGAAACGCGAGCAGCCCGTAGTCGGGATCGACGCCGTCGGCGAACCACCGGATCATGATCGGCATGAGGTGACGCTGGATCGTGGCCTTGCGACTGAGACCGCCCGTCAACGCCGCGATGTGGCGCAACGCCCCCGCGGGATCATGGAACCCGATCGCCGCGAGACGGTCGTGCGCCTGCGCGGTCGACAGCACCTGCTCTTCGGCGGGCAGGGCAGCAACAGCCGACAGCAGCGGCCGGTAGAACAAGCGCACGTGGATCTCGCGCACTTCGCGCTTGATGCCCTCCCACACATCCCAGATCGCGCCGCTGTCGGGGGCCAGGTGCGAGGCACGCGCCAGCACGCGCAGCCCCTCGGGCGTCTGAGGCATGAGGTGCGTGCGGCGCAGCTGGCGCAGTTGCACGCGGTGCTCGAGTACGCGCAGCCGGCGGTAGTCGCGCGCGAACGCCGCCGCGTCGTGACGACCGATGTAGCCCTCGGTCACCAGGGCATCGAGCGCGTCGAGCGTGCCGCGCTGGCGGATGCGGTCGTCGGCGAGGCCGTGCACGAGCTGCAGCAGCTGCACCGTGAACTCGATGTCGCGGATGCCCCCGGGCCCGAGCTTGAGCTGGTACGGCACATCCGCGGCCGGGATGTGCTCGGTGACGCGCTCACGCATCCGCTGCACGCTGTCGACGAAGTTCTCCCGCGCGGCGCTCGTCCACACCTTCGGCTGCACCGCCGCGACATATGCCTCACCGAGCATGCGATCGCCAGCGAGTGGGCGCGCCTTCAGCAGCGCCTGGAACTCCCAGCTCTTCGCCCAGCGGTCGTAATACGAGAGGTGCGACTCGAGGCTGCGCACGAGCGCCCCCTGCTTGCCCTCCGGGCGCAGATTGGCATCCACTTCCCACAGCGGCGGCTCGATCTCCATGCCCGAGATGCCGCGCATCGTCTGCACGGCGAGCCGCGTCGCGATGTCGATCACGCGGCTCTCGCCGACCTCTTCGAGCAAATCGCCCGACGCTCCCCCGACGAAGATCACGTCGACGTCGCTGACGTAGTTCAGCTCGCGAGCCCCGGTCTTGCCCATCCCGATGATCGCGAGCTCGGTGCCGGCGACCTGATCCCGCGGGAACAGACCGGCGCCGACGCCGCCGCCTGCGACACGGGTGCGGGCGACGGCCAGGGATGCCTCGAGGGCCGCGCCCGCGGCATCCGCCAACGCTGCGGCGACGGCCGGCAGCACCTCGACGGGGTCTGGCGCACTCAGATCGAACGCCGCGATGCGGGCAAGTACGCGCCGATACCGCACGCGCAGCGCCACCCAGGCGCTCTCGTCTCCGGTGCCGGCGAAGCCCTCGGCATCCGCCCCGACCGACTCGAGCAGGTCGGCCACCAGCTCGTCCCCGGTCGGCAGACGCCCGTCGGATGCCGTGAGCTCGGCCAGTTCGGCAGGATGCCGCAGGTAGAAGTCCGCGAACCCGTTCGAGGCACCCAGCAGCAGCCACAGCGTCGGACCCACGCGCCGCACGGCGGCGCTCACGGCAGCCGCGTCGCGGCGCGCGATCCGCGCGAGCGCGGCGAGGGCTGCGTCGGGATCGGCCGCCGCGTCGGCACCGACGAGGATCTCTTGCCGGGTGATGCCGAGCCCATCGGACAGCTCGGTCAGCAGCTGATCGGCCTGCCCGATCTCACCGAAGCCGTCACGAGCCAGCTCGGTCCGTACGGACGTGCGCTCGCTCCCGGTCATGAGCGGCCTAGAGCATCTCCAGGTTGCTCTTCAGCTCGAAGGGCGTCACCTGAGAGCGGTACTCCGCCCACTCGCGGCGCTTGTTGAGCAGCACGTAGTTGAACACCTGCTCGCCCAGCGTCTCGGCCACCAGCTCGGAGTCCTGCATGTACTCGATCGCGTGGTCGAGGCTCGCGGGCAGCTGCGCGTAACCGAGCGCGCGGCGCTCGGAGTCGGTCAGCGACCACACGTTGTCCTCGGCCTCGGGCGGCAGGTCGTAGCCCTCTTCGATGCCCTTCAGGCCCGCCGCGAGCATGAGCGCGTAGGCCAGGTAGGGGTTGGCCGCAGAGTCGAGGGCGCGGTACTCGATGCGCGTGGACTGGCCCTTGTTGGGCTTGTACATCGGCACGCGCACGAGAGCCGAGCGGTTGTTGTGGCCCCAGCAGATGAAGCTCGGGGCCTCGTCGCCACCCCACAGCCGCTTGTACGAGTTGACGAACTGGTTCGTCACCGCCGCGATCTCGTTCGCGTGCGTCAGGAGCCCCGCGATGAACTGACGGCCGGTCTTGGAGAGCTGGTACTGCGCGCCCTCTTCGTAGAAGGCGTTCTGGTCGCCCTCGAACAGCGACATGTGCGTGTGCATGCCGCTGCCGGGCTGGCCAGAAAGAGGCTTCGGCATGAACGTCGCGTAGACGCCCTGCTCGATGGCGACCTCCTTGACGACCGTGCGGAACGTCATGATGTTGTCGGCCGTGGCGAGGGCGTCGGCGTAGCGCAGATCGATCTCGTTCTGACCGGGACCGCCCTCGTGGTGGCTGTACTCGACCGAGATGCCGAGATCTTCCAGCATGCGCACGCTGCGGCGACGGAAGTCGTGGGCCGTGCCACCGGGCACGTTGTCGAAGTAGCCCGCCGAGTCGACCGGCTCGGGGCCTTCGGTGCCGAACGACGACGACTTCAGTAGATAGAACTCGATCTCGGGATGCGTGTAGAACGTGAATCCGGCATCCGCAGCCTTCGCGAGTGTGCGCTTGAGCACGTGCCGCGGGTCGGCGACGGCGGGCTGGCCGTCGGGCGTCGTGATGTCGCAGAACATGCGCGCGGTGGGGTCGATCTCGCCACGCCAGGGCAGCGTCTGGAACGTCGTCGGGTCGGGGTGCGCGAGCAGATCGGACTCGTAGGAGCGCGTCAGTCCCTCGATCGCCGAGCCGTCGAACCCGAGCCCCTCGGTGAAGGCGCCCTCGACTTCGGCCGGGGCGATCGCGACCGACTTGAGCGTCCCGATCACATCCGTGAACCAGAGGCGGACGAACTTGACGCCCCGCTCCTCGATCGTGCGCAGTACGAAGTCCCGCTGCTTGTCCATCGCGTCCTCTCACACACGGCTTCGCACACGAAACCGAACCGAAGGCCAGACTATCGGCCCGCGTCACCTTGCGAGGCGCGCCGGGCCGGTCAGATCAGGCCGTTTGGTCGTCCTCACCGGTGCTGCCGCCCCAGGCATCCTCGGCGGCGTCCTCCTCAGCCCACGCGCGAGCGCGGTCGGCGAGCAGCTTGGGCGCCGCGGCCGCCTCTTCCGCCGTGTCGAACGGACCGGCCCGGTCGACGGCGGGCGACTCGAACCCGCGCTCCACGGCGCCGGTGGTCAGGTTGTACCAGAACTTCTCTTCGCCAGCGGTCATCGCGGGCTCCTTCCCGTGGATCACGTCACCGTCGCTCTGATCCTAACGAGCACACCTCCCTCTCACGAGCGCCGCCCGCGACCCGGTTAGGCTGAACCCATGACGACGAAGGCGACCCGCGCGGTCGGTGTGGACATCGGCGGAACCGGCATCAAGGGTGCCCTGGTAGACCTCGAGGCCGGTGAGCTGCTCAGTGACCGTGTGAAGGTCGCCACTCCCGTCGGGGCCGAGCCCGCCGACGTGCTCGCCGCAGTGCGCCAAGTTCTCGACACGCTGGGCGTCACCGATCGTCACGACGTCCCACTCGGCGTCGCCTTCCCCGCGATCGTCAAGCACGGCCGCACCCTGTCAGCGGCCAACGTCGCCGACACCTGGATCGGCTTCGAAGCCGAGAAGTTCTTCGAAGACGGTCTCGGCCGCGAGATCCATTTCGCGAACGACGCGGATGTCGCCGGCATCGCCGAGGTGCAGTTCGGCGCGGCGCACGGTGTCGACGGGCTGACGATCCTCACGACACTGGGCACGGGAATCGGCACGGCCCTGCTGTACAACGGCGTCCTGATCCCGAACGCGGAGCTCGGTCACCTGCAGCGCGCCGAGAAGAAGAAGGACTTCGAAGGCGTCGCCGCGTATTCGGCGATGGAGCGCGAATCGCTGTCGTGGCCGGAATGGGCGGGCCGCCTGCAGGCCTACTACGACCACCTCGAGTTCCTCTTCAGCCCCGACCTGTTCGTGGTCGGCGGCGGCGTGTCCAAGCACGCCGACGAGTTCCTGCCGCTGCTGAAGCTGAACACGCCGATCGTGCCGGCGCGACACCGCAACAACGCGGGGATCATCGGCGCGGCAGCACTCGCGCTACAAGACGCCCACTGATACGCGCCAGCACACGTATCAAGGCATCCTTCCTCCCTTCCATTGTCCCACGCGGGTGGGTGCTTGCGGCAAGACCCCCTCTGTGATGCAGAATCGCTGATCGCGCGCACTTTTCGCATGCGCGGGTACAGGGAACGGGATGCCGATGAACGATGCCGCCACGAGCGCTTTCGCACTGCCTGCACGCCTTCACGCCAAAGGTGAGCCGGCGCTGATCGCGATGGATGAGCGGGTGTTCACCCGGATCCGTCGCTCGCTCGACACGGCTGCCGCAGACACCGAGGCGCGACTGGCACGGACGCGACTGCTGCCGGGCAGGTCGGGCCAGGAGGCGATGGACCGCGACCTCGAGACGCAGCGGCTGAGCGCACGTCTGCGCCTGCTGCGCCGTTTCGGCCTCGACGCGTGCATCGGTCGGATGACCGCGACCGATGGCACGCACCGCTACGTCGGCCGCTTCGGGCTCGCCGGCGACACCAGCGGCAGCGACACCAGCGGCACCAGTGACACCGACGACACCGACGACCGGCTGCTCATCGACTGGCGTGCGCCCGCCGCCGAGCCCTTCTTCGCGGCGAGCCACGGCAACCCGATGGGGCTGTCGAGCCGGCGCCGCTATCGCTGGGCCGGCGGCCGCATCGTCGACTACTGGGATGAGGTGTTCACCCCGGACGGCCTCGACCATTCCGCGGCGCTCGACGATCAGTCGGCCTTCATCGCGAGCCTGGGTGCGGAACGATCCGCCCGCATGCGCGACGTGCTGGGAACGATCCAGACCGATCAGGATGCCATCATCCGCGCCGACTCGCACGGCGCGCTCGTCGTCGACGGCGGCCCCGGCACGGGCAAGACGGTCGTCGCGCTGCACCGTGCGGCGTACCTGCTGTACGCCGACCCTCGGCTGCAGACCGGGCGCGGCGGTCTGCTGTTTGTCGGTCCGCACCGCCCGTACCTCGACTACATCGACGACGTGCTGCCCAGCCTCGGCGAGGAGGGCGCGCTCGTGGCGACGCTGAACGATCTCGTTCCCGGCTTCGCGGACGCTCCGCAAGAGACGAACGCGGGCGCGCGTCGCGCGAAGGCCGACGCGCGCCTGGCGGACGCGGTAGATGCGGCCACCCGGCTGTGGGAGCGTCCGCCCCGTCGTGCGGTGCGGATCCCGACGCTGTGGGGCGTGGTCACGGTGACGGCCGCGGAGTGGGCCGAGGTGTTCGCCACGGCGGAAGACGGCCTGCCGCACAACGAGGTGCGTGGCCAGGCGTGGGATGCTCTGCTGGAACTGCTGACCGAACGCGTCGACGCGACGCTGCGCGATGGCGCGGCCGACGCGGTCGACGACCGCTGGGCGCAGGGCTGGGGGGATGCCTCGAGCGACGACGTCTACCGTGACGCGATCGCGGCCGACGGCGAGTTCGACGCGTACGGCCTCGACAGCGATGAGGGACCGACCCGGGGCATCCTCGAGCAGGACGAAGAGCTGCGCGCGCTGTTCGACCGTGCCTGGCCGCTGCTGGACCCTGAGGCGCTCGTGCGCGGCCTGTGGCGGGATGCCGCGCTGTTGCGGACGTGCGCGCCGTGGCTGAGCACGGAGGAGGTCGCGACACTCACCGCCGGTGCGCGCGCGGGTGCGACCCCCGCGTGGACGGATGCCGACCTCCCGATCCTCGACGCGGCGCGCTTGCGCGTCGGCGATCCCCGCGGCGAGGTGCGCCGGCGCCGGGCACGCGCCGAAGCGGCGGCCGACCGCGAGGTCATGTCAGATGTCGTGACGCACCTGATCGCCGCCGACGACTCGGATCTGAAGCTCATGTCGATGCTGCGGGGGCAGGATCTGCGGCGCACGCTCGCGACGGCGGCTGACTCCCCCGCCGACCCGCTGGCCGGCCCGTTCGCGCACATCGTCGTCGACGAGGCTCAGGAGCTGACCGACGCGCAGTGGGCGATGCTGTTGCGCCGTAATCCGGCGCGCAGCTTCACGATCGTCGGCGACCGCGCGCAGGCACGGCGCGGCTTCGCCGAGACCTGGGCCGACCGCCTGCGCCGGGTCGGACTCGATCACGTCGAGATCGCGCGACTTACCGTGAACTATCGCACCCCCGAAGAGGTGATGTCGGTCGCCGGGCCGGTCATCCGCGCGGTGCTGCCCGACGCGAATGTGCCGGTCGCCGTCCGGCGCAGCGGCGTGCCCGTCCGCTTCGGTCGGCGCGCCCAGCGCGACGGCATCGTGGATGCCTGGCTGGCTGATCACTCCGGCGGCATCGGTGTCGTCATCGGCGACCCGTCGTTCGCGCCCCGCGAGCGCGTGCGGTCGCTGTCGCCGCAGTTGGTGAAGGGTCTCGAGTTCGACCTCGTCGTGCTCGTCGAGCCCGACAGCTTCGGCGCGGGCATCACCGGCGACGTCGACCGCTATGTCGCGATGACCCGCGCGACGGGCGAACTGGTGATCCTCGCGGGCTGAGCGGAGCTGAGCGGAGTTGAGCGGAGCTGAGCTGAGCAGCGCGGCGCGGGCTGGGCGAATGGGCCGGCCTGTACGCCGGGTTCTGTCCTGGAGTCTGAGACATGCTCGCGCTCCGTGGACGGTCATCTCTCTCGGCGACACGTTGCCGTGCCGCTCCAGCGGCCTACCCGGGGACTCGGCGAGCCGCGTCAACATCCCCTGTCTGGCCTTGCTCCGGACGAGGTTTACCGTGCGAGCCGTGTCACCACGGCCCCGGTGGTCTCTTACGCCACCCTTTCACCCTTACCACTGGACCCCTCGACAAGCTCGGGGACCAGCGGCGGTCTGCTCTCTGTGGCACTGTCTCGCGGATTGCTCCGGGTGGGTGTTACCCACCGCCCTGCCCTGTGGAGCCCGGACGTTCCTCGGTGCGGATTGCCCCGCCACGCGACCGTCCAGCCGACCCATTCGCAACACGATTCTACGGGAGGGGTACCAAATCGCGCCGTGAGTGGTAGTTTGACCTCAAGCGGTCCACTGGGGGACAGGGATCGTGAGGGCTGGGGGGCCCGAAATAATGCACAAGAAGATGATTCTGTCTGTCTGTGCGGCTGCAGGGCTGGTGTTTGGGGCACCAGCGGCTGCGGTCGCCGTGGATACGTCCACCTCGACCACCGACGCGCCCGACGACGCGGGCAGCTACACGCCGGACAAGCCGGACGAGCCGTCGCTTGCCGGCTCGTCTGTCGCCGCGTACTGCCTCGACAACGCGCCGTGGATCGACTTCTCGGTCGAGCTGACCGATCCGGACGACATCGCGACGTCGCACGTCGCACGTCTGGTGTTCAGCAACGGCACGAACACCACGACCGTCACCCTGGGAACGCTTGTCGACGGAGCGCTGTCGGGTTCGGTGCTGTGGCCCGGTGCGGCGGTCGACGGTTCGACCGCGACGGCATGGCCTGGGTGGGAGTACTTCGGCGGCGCATGGCACGAGACCGGTGGCAACTTCGGCTGGACGAAGGGCGACGACGTCACCGCGACGATCGAGGTGAACCCGGTGCTGGTCTTGCCGGTGTCGTACCCGAACGCGACCTCGGCGTGCGAACCGGTCGTGGGTGAGGTCGCCGGAGGCTCGGTGCAGTCTGCCGGGCTCGCAGCGACCGGTGGCGACATCGTCACCGCTGCCGGTGTCGGCATCGCCGCCATCGCCCTCGTCGGTACCGGCGCGGCGCTCGTCGTGCGCCGCCGGAAGGCGTGACCGGACACCGAGCGACTGTCCGCATCAGCACCGGCCACCTCGTGGTGGCATCGGTGCTGCTCGGGGTGTCGCTCGTGGCTGCCATGGGGTGGATCGCGTTCCGCGTGTGGGACACAGCCACCTCGCTGCAGCGCGCCGCGGAGGCGGGCAAGACGGCGGCATCCGCCCTCGCTGCCGGTGACCTCGACGGTGCGCGCGCGGGGCTGGTCGAGCTCTCGTCGGCAGGGGCCGCCGCCGGCAGCGCCGCGCAGGACCCGACGTGGGCCGTCGCGGCGGCCATGCCGGTACTCGGAGACGACATCGCGGCGGTGGGCGTCCTCGCACGCGCCGTCGACACGCTGGCGCGGACGCTCGCAATCCCCGCCGCCGCGATGTTCACCGACAGCACGGATGCCACCGGTACCGCCGAACTGGCCCGCTGGGCACCGACTCTGGACTCGGCTGTCGCAGGCCTCGCCGATGTCCGCACCGAGCTCGCCGGCGTGGACACGACCGGGCTCGTCGGGCCGATCGCGAATGCCGTCGATGAGCTGACGGGCATCCTGGATCAGGCCGCACCTGCAATCGAGACCGCCCGCGCGGGCGCCGCCGTAGCTGGGGTGCTGAACGGGGGCGAGACCTCCGTGCTCGTGCTGATGCAGAACAGCGCCGAACTTCGCACCGGCGGCGGCATCACAGGCTCGTTCGCCCTGTTGCGCATCGCAGATGGCGAAGTCAGCCTCGAGGCGCAGGCCGACTCCTCGACGTTCCCGGCGCTCCTGGAGCCCATCGTCCCGGTCACCGCGGCGCAGGACGCACTGTACGGGGACGTCGTCGGGCGATTCGTGCAGAACGCGTCGATGCCCACCGACTTCGCCGAGACGGCGCAGCTCGCATCGGCATGGTGGCAGAGCGCCGGGCATGCGGCGCCCGACCTGGTCGTCTCGGTCGACGTCCCCGCAATCGGCGCGCTGCTGAACGTCGTGGGAGCGGTGCGACTGCCCGACGGGTCAGAGCTGACGGATGCCAACATCGTGCAGCGCGTGCTCGTCGACCCCTACCTGTCGCTCGACAGCGATCAGCAGACGCAGCTGATGCAGTCCGCGGTCGCGGCGACCGTCGACGGGATCGCGGGCGCGCAGATCGACCCGCTGCGCTGGCTCTCCGCTCTTGCGACACCCATCTCGGAAGGGCGGCTATCGGTGTGGAGCGCTGACGCCGACGTCGAGACGCTGTTGCAGCAGTCCGCCCTCGGTGGGCCCGCCGCCCGCGTCGCGGCGGCCGGCGACGATGCGTTCGGCGTGTTCTTCAACGACGGCACGGGCGGCAAGATGGACGTCTACCTGCACGTCGACATGGTGGTCACGAGCGCGGCCTGCCGCCCCGACGGCCTCGCCGACGTCGTCGTGCAGCTGACGATGTCGAGCAGCGCACCCGCGGACGCCGAGTTCGCGCTGCCCGGCGATGTCACGGGGCGCGGGCTGTTCGGCACCGGTGTCGGCGACATCGGAACGAGCGTGTCCGTCTCCGCGCCGCCCGGAAGCTACTTCGGCGGCGTCACGAAGGACGGAGCACGCGCACTGTCTGTCGACGTCGACGATGCGGGCCGCCCGACGAGCCTGGTGCGCGTCAACCTCTCCCCCGCCGAGGTGAACGTCGTCGAGTTCCACTTCACGATGGGCACGCCCGGTCAGGTGACGCCGACGATCGTGCACACACCGCTGCTGAACGCCGCCGCCGTCACCGTGGCTGAGGGCGGGTGCGGCTGAGGGCGGCTGTGACCGGGCCGGGAGCTCAGGTCTTCGCGGCATCCGTGGTGATCCGGAGGTCCAGCGGCACATCGATCGGGAACTCGCCGAACAGCAGACGCGCCGCGCGTGCCGCGGTGCGCTGCACAGCGGCCGCCACGAGCGCCGCGTGTGCGGCGGGCGTGTGCACGATGATCTCGTCGTGCAAGAAGAAGCACAGGTGGGCACGACGGCCGAAGACGGGCCCGGATGCCGGGGCCGCGTCGGCCTCGGCGACCCGCGGCAGCAGCGTCAGTTCGCCACGCAGGTCGGCCAGCCACGCCAGTGCCCACTCGGCGGCCGTCCCCTGCACGACGAAGTTGCGCGTGAACCGGCCCCGGTCGCGCGCCGATCTGCGGGCCCGCGTGCGATCGGCCTCGGTGGCATCCGGCGCTCCGGCACGATCCTGCGCATCCCGCCAGACATCCCCCGCGACGGGGCTCGACCGGCCCAGCCACGTGCTGACGATCCCACCCTCTTCCCCCGTGCGCGCGGCCTCGTCGACGAGGCCCATCGCGCGGGGATAGGCACGGCGCAGAGCCGGCACCAGCCGCCCGCTGTCGCCCGTCGTGGCCCCGTACATGGCGCCGAGCATCGCGATCTTCGCCTCTTGGCGGGTGCTGACGATGCCGCTGTCGACGATGCCGTCATACAGGTCTCGGCCGCGGGCGGCGCTCGCGAGTGCGCGGTCGGAGGCCATCGCGGCAAGCATGCGCGGCTCGAGCTGCGCGACGTCGGCCACGACGAGCATCCAGCCGGGGTCGGCGCGCACCGCCGGGCGCAGTTGACGCGGCAGCTGCAGGGCACCGCCGCCCGATGACGCCCACCGTCCGGTCACGACGCCGCCCGGCACGTAGACCGGTCGGAACCGGCCGTCGGCCGCCCACTCGTCGAGCCAGGCCCAGCCGTTGGCGCTTACGAGACGCGTGAGCTTCTTGTACTGCAGCAGCGGCGCGATCACGGGGTGGTCATACTCGGCGAGCTCCCACCGGCTCGTCGACTGCGCGAGGATGCCGATGCGATGAAGACTCCGCAGCAGCTTCGGCTGCGAGTCGAGGCTCGCTGCCGGGTCGCCCAGGGCTGCGCGCACGATCGCGCCGAGCTCCTGCACACGCGGCGCGACAGCGCCGGGCGCGGGCCGGGCGCCAAGCGTCTCTTCCAGCAGCGACTCGTGCACGGCGCGACTCCAGGGCATCCCCGCGGCGTGCAGTTCGACCGCGAGCAGGGCGCCGGCCGATTCGGCCGCCAGCAGCAGGCGCAGTCGGTCGGGGTCGGATGCCTGTGCGACGGCGGCGAGCTGGCGCCGCAGCTCGGCGAGCACCGACTCGATGTCGTCGGGGATCCCGCCGGGCGCGTCGGGGCCTGCCTCGAGATCGAACAGCGCGGGGCGACCGTCGGCGTCGGGCTCGGCCGGCGCGGCATCCCACGCGTGCGCCGCCCGCAGCGGCGCCGGGTCGGTGACCAGCGCACTGTCGCGCAGGATGGCGTGGCAGAGCCTCAGGTCGTGGCATCGCGCGATCGTGACGCCGGCCGCGACCAGGTCGGCGTACCAGCCCGGCGTGTCATTCCAGACCCAGCGCGCGTCGGGAGCATCCCCCGTCGCCGCGGACGCCCACGCGGGCAGGGCTGGCGTCGCGAACCGCTCGCGCGCGAGCTCTGACAACTCGGCATCCAGTTGCACGACCACGACGTCCGCACCGTCACGCGCGACGACCTGCCAGCGCGTACGGGCGCGTGGGGTCACAGCCCCGATTCGTCGGTGCGCACGAGGATCGCGCCGCACTCGGGGCACATCACGACGTCGTCCTCGGCCGCCTGGCGCAGCGTCTGCAGGTCGGTGCCCGAGAGCACCATGTGGCAGGCCTCGCACGTGCGACGCCGCAGCAGGCCGGCACCGTTGCCGCGCGCGGCGAGTCGGTCGTACACGGCGAGCAGCTCGGCGGGCACCTTGGCGGCGACCGCCTCGCGGTCGCGGGTCGCCGATTCGAGGCGTGCGGTGGCGGCGGCGACGGCATCCTTGCCCGCAGCACTCAGCCGAGCCCCCTCGGCGTTGGTCTCGGCGACGAGCGCCTCCTGCTCGGCGACGGATGCGTCGGCCGCCTCGAGGCGCTCCATGAGCTCGAGCTCAGCGTCTTCGAGGTCGCTCTTGCGCTTGGCGAGCGATGCGAGCTCGTGCTCGAGTCCCTGCGCCTCTTTGACGTTCGCGGTCGCGGCGAGCCGCTCGGTGTCGCGCGCCACGCGCGCCTCAACGAGCGCGACATCCGACTCGAGTCGCTTCATCTCGGCGCGTGCATCATCGCGCACACCCAGACGCGTCGTCAGTTCGGCCGACTGGGCCTGCCGCTGTGCGAGCAGCTCGGTCACGCGGGCACCCTGCTCGGGGTTGCGGCGGGCGTGGTCGGCGGCGCGGATGGTGGCATCCAGGCTCGCGACCTCGACGAGGAGCAGCTGGTCGGCGGGAGGTGCTTTCACGCCCTCCAACCTACCGTGGCCGGGCGACGCAGCGGATGCCTCGTAGACTGACTGCACCAGGGCCTTTAGCTCAGCTGGTAGAGCGCCACGTTTACACCGTGGATGTCGTCGGTTCGATCCCGGCAGGGCCCACTTCAGGCGGAACGTCGGATGCCCGACGCAGCCGCATGGCGCCGATGAACCCGAGCACGAGGAACACGGCCGCGACCAGCAGCGCCCAGCGCGTCGCGTCAGCGAAGCCCGCCGACAGCGCGTCGACCGCGGCGGCCGTCTGGTCGCCGAGCGAGCTGTGCGTGCCCTCGGCGCGCAGCTGGGTGATCGTGGTGCCGGCCGACTGCCGCGTGGCATCCGCCAGTGTCGTCGCCGAGTCGCCCGTGAGCCCGGCGGCGCTGAGCGCACTCGGCAGCGTCAGCGCGAGGGAGATCGACAGCGCCGCGCCGGCGAACGCCGTGCCGAGAGCCGAGCCGATCTGCCGCACCGTGCTCTGCGTGGCGGATGCCTGGCCCGAGACCTCGACGGGGATGTCGCGCAGCACCGTCCCGGTCAGTTGCGCCGACGCGAGGCCGAGCCCGAGTCCGTACACGGTGAGCGGGATCGCGACGAGCCAGCCGGGGGTCGCCGGTCCGATCAGGAGGGCGAGGACGACGACGCCGAGCACCTCGAGGCCCAGGCCGATGAGCACGGTGCCGGGCGAGCCGAACCGGGCGGCGAGGTGACGGGCGGCGGCGCCCGAGAGGAACGCGCCGACGGCCATCGCCGCGAGCACGAGGCCCGCGCCCATGACATCCATGCCGAGTGCGTTGATGAGATACAGCGGCAGCACGAAGATGATCGCGAACTCGCCCACCGCCACCATCGCCGCCGTGAGGTTTCCCCACGAGAACGTGCGGAACGAGAACAGGCCGAGGTCGAGCAGCGCCGCCCGCCGCGCCCTCTCGCGGTGCCGCTCCCAGACCACGAAGAGGACGAGAGCGACGACGGCGATCGCGAATGCGACCGGCACGGCCGAGATCGCAGCGTCGGCCGGCCACACCCACCCGAACATCGCGAGGTCGGTCTTCGGCTTCCACCAGCCGAGATCCGGCCCTTCGATGACGGCGAAGACGAGGGCGCCGAACCCGATGGCGCTCAGCAGTGCCCCGTCGACGTCGACGCCCGGACGCTTCTTCACACCGCGGGTCTCGGGCACGGTGATCAGCGCCGCGACGAACACGATGACGCCCAGCGGCAGGTTCACGAGGAAGATCCAGTGCCACGACGTCCACTGCGTGAGGGCACCACCCGCAAGCGGACCGATCGCGGCCGCGCCCGAGATGACGGCGCCCCACACGCCGAACGCCGCCGCGCGATACCGCCCGCGGAAGACGGCGTTCACGGTCGACAGCGTCGACGGCATGATGAACGCGGCGCCGATCGCCTGCACGGCACGCGCGGCGATCAACATGTCGGCCGCCGATGACGCCGCTGCCAGCAGGCTCCCCACGACGAAGATGGCGAGACCCGCGAGGAACAGGCGCTTGCGACCCCACCGGTCGGCGAGGTTGCCCGTCGACAGCAGCAGGGCCGCGAGCAGCACGGCGTAGAGGCTGTTGACCCACTGCGCGTCGGTGAGGTCGAGACCCAGGTCGCCGATGATGGCGGGCAGCGCCACACCGACGATCGTGCCGTCGAGCACGATGAGCCCGAGTCCGATCGACAGGACGGCGAGGGCCCACCATTCGCGGCGGGTCGGCGCGGGGGCCTCGGAGGCGGCGCCGGGAGTTGTCGTCACGAGCGGCTTTCCTTTCGCGGGTGGTGCACGGTCAGATCAGTCCGGTCTCCTGCGCGACGCGGATCGCGCGCGAGCGCCCGTCGACGCACAGTTTGCCGAAGATGTGCACGAGGTGGCTCTTGACCGTCGCTTCGGTGACGAAGAGGGTGCGGGCGATCTCTCGGTTCGTCGCTCCCGTCGCGAGCAGGCGCAGCACGTCGCGCTCGCGGTCGGTGAGCTTGGGCAGCGGGCTGCGCATGCCCTTCAGCACGCGTGCCGCGAGGTCGGGTGCGAGGACCGTCTCGCCGGCGGCCGCCCGCGTGATCCCCTCGATGATCGCGTCGGGTATCACTTCCTTGAGCAGGTAGCCCGCTGCGCCCGCCTCGATCGCACCGAGGATCTCGGCATCGCGGTCGTAGGTCGTGAGGATGAGCACGGCAGGGGCAGGGTCGAGCGCGCGCAGCGCCGCCGTCGTCTGGATGCCATCAAGACCGTCGCCCAGACGCAGGTCGCACAGCACGACATCCGGGTGAAAGTGGGACGCGAGCGTCAGCGCTTCCTCGCCCGTGGCGGCTTCGCCGACGACGCGCACGGTGTCGGTCGCGTCGAGCACGGCCCGCAGGCCGCTGCGCACGACGGGGTGATCGTCGACGAGGAGCACTGTGGTGGTCATCGTGTCTCCTCAGGTGTGCCGGGCGCGACGCTCGGCGACGGATCGGGGTGGATCGGCAGCGACACCGACAGTGCGGTGCCCTCGCCGGGTGCGGTCTCGATGTCGAGTCCGCCGCCGAGCTCACGCAGGCGCGTGCGC
Organism: Microbacterium sp. 70-16; assembly: GCF_001898315.1. GTDB lineage: Bacteria > Actinomycetota > Actinomycetes > Actinomycetales > Microbacteriaceae > Microbacterium. The sequence goes on from NZ_MKTQ01000014.1 coordinate 417,434, forward strand.
ATGAAGCGCAACCCGTAGCTCGACGCCGCGTCGGCGCTGTGCTCCCACGCGGCCAGGTCGAAGCCGACGCCGTCGTCGATGATGTCGAGCCGCACGGTGTCGTCGGCGTCGATGAGGCTCATCACGATGCGGGATGCCCGGGCGTGCAGTCGCACGTTGGCAAGCGCCGACTGCGCCGTGCGCAGCAGGGCCACCTCGACGGGTGTCGGCAGCGCCGGAAGCGAGCCGTCGACGTGCAGCTCCGCGGCCAGGCCGGCTTCCTCGCGCGTGCGCTCCAGCATCCGCTCCAGTGCATCCGCCAGCGCATCGTTCTCGAGCTCTGCGGGGGCGAGCTCGGCGATGATCCGTCGGACGTCGACGAGGCTGTCACCCGCGAGCGCCTCGACCTGGGCGAGCGTCCGCGCGGCATCCACGTCGGTCGTACGTCCTGCCCCCGCGTGCGCGAGGAGGCGCACCGACGAGATCGCCTGGGCGATCGTGTCGTGGATGTCGCGCGAGATGCGCGTGCGCTCGGCGATCGCGCCGGAGTGCCGCTGCGCCAGCGCGAGCTCGTCCTGCAGCTGCGCCATCTCGGTCTGTGCTCGCCTGAGCGAAGTGACGAGGCGTTCCCGTTCCGCGGCGTCGCGCAGCAGCTGCAGGTAGCCGCGCGAGATGCCGAAGGTGAAGACGCCGCCGATCAGCGGCCCGAACACGTTGGCGTAGCTCGTCGTGCCGTGGTGCGCGACCGGTGCGACGACCACGACGACGAGCACCAGGGCAGAGAACAGCAGCCCCCACCGCAGGGGCAGCAGGTGCCCCGCGAGCAGCCAGAGCAGGAACGCGACCCAGATGAACTCCGCCGAGACGGCGACGGTGACGACCCAGATCGCGGCGAATCCCACGAGCCACCACGCCGCGAGGGCGCGCGAGTGGGTCTTCGACGGCAGCACGGTGCCGGCCGTGTGCCACACGAGGATCGCGATGCCGCAGGCGATCGCCGCGGGCATCCCGACACCATCGCCGACCGCGCGGGCCACACCGATCGTGGTGAGGACGAGCGCGATGAGGTGCTGACCGACCTCCATCGCCCGCACGGTCGCGCCGGCGACGGCCGAGCTGGCCGGCTCAGTGCGCGTCAGCGGCAATCGGACGAGACTCATGCGTCGATTCTCCCTGCGAGGCGGTCGGCTTTCCCGGCCACCAGATCCGATCTCCGACGATAGTGAAGATCGCGGGCACGATCACGGTGCGCACGACCAGCGTGTCGACCAGCACGCCGACGCCGACGATGAGCCCGAGCTGGCCGAGCACGACCAGGGGCAGCACGCCGAGCGCGGCGAAGACAGCGGCGAGCACGATGCCGGCGCTCGTTATCACAGCACCCGTGTGAGTCACAGCCTCGACCATGCCGGCGGCGGTGCCTCGGCGTGCGGACTCGGCATGGGCACGGTGCACGAGGAAGATCGTGTAGTCGATGCCGAGTGCGACGAGGAACAGGAACGCGAGGATCGGCACCTGCAGATCGAGCGCCGGCTGGTCGAGCAGCACGCGGCTCAGCCACGCTCCCGCGCCGATCGCGGCGACCGCGCTGGCGAGGTTCACGAGCAGCAGCAGCACCGGCGCGGCGGGCGAGCGCAGCAGGAACACCAGCACGAAGAAGCTCAGCGCCAGCACGAGCGGGGCGATCAGCAGCAGGTCGTGCTCGCTGCCCGCGCGCGCGTCGACATCCGTCGCGACGGCACCGCCGACGAGGGCATCTGCTCCGTCGATCCGATGCACGGCCGCACGCAACTCATCGGTCTGCGCGAGGCTCGCCTCGGTGCCCGGCGAGTACTCGCTCGTCACCATGATCTTCGTCAGCGTGCCGTCTGCGGTCTGCCCGGCCGGATGTGCCCGCACGACGCCTTCCACGTCACCGGCGGCGGTGGTGACGGCATCCGCTTCCGCGGTGTCGGTGATGATCCAGATCGGCTGTGCCTCACCCGCCGGGAAGTGCGCCGACAGCGTTTCGAGACCCGTCGCCGACTCGGACTGCACGCGGAACTTCTCGAGTTGATCCAGGCCCACGGAGGTGCCGAACAGGCCGGCCGCCATGACGGCGAGCAGGGCGACGCCACCCAGCAGGCTCACGACGGGGCGTGCCGACACGCGAGCCGCGATCGAACGCCAGACTCCCCGCTGACGGCGCTGCTCCCCCGGGCGCGGGACGAACGGCCAGAACACCCGGCGGCCGCACACGGCGAGAAGCGGCGGCAGCACGAACAGCACCGCGAGCAGTGCGATCACCAGCCCGATCGCGGCAGGCACGCCGAGGCCCCGGGTCGACGGGATGACCGCGAGCAGCAGCGTCAGAAGAGACAGGACGACCGTGACGTTCGACGCGAGGATCGCCGGGACGGTCTTTCGCCACGCGCGGGCGAGCGCCGCACGGTCATCGTCTGTGCGTCGCAGCTCTTCGCGGTAGCGGGAGATCAGCAGGAGCGCGTAGTTCGTGCCGGCGCCGAAAACCAGCACGCTCACGATGCCGGCATCGAACTGCAGGTTCCACAGCGACCCCGCGGCCGCCGTGACACGTCCGGCGAGCCCGTCGGCGAGGGCGACGACGACGAGGGGGATCAGCCACAGCACCGGCGAGCGGTAGGTGACGATCAGCAGGATCGCCACGATCAGGATCGTGACCAGCAGAAGCGTGAAGTCGGCGCCCTCGAACGCGTTCGCGACATCCACACCGAACGCGGGGCCGCCCGTCACCTGCAGCACGAGTCCCGCGGGGGCATCCGTCGCGATTTCGGTCCGCAGGTCTGCGATGGTCGCCGCCGTCTGTGCCGTGTCGTCGCCGACGGCGATCGGGGTGACGATCACGGCGGCCTCGCCGTCGTCGCTCACGAGGGGGCCGGACGGCTCATCGGCTGTCTGCGCCCCGATCGCGGGCAGCATTCCGGTGAGCGCGTCGACGTCGGATGCCGAGAGCGTGGCGCCGTCGCTGCGCGTCGCGACGATCAGAACCGACTGACGGTCGGCGTCGGGGAACTGCGCCAGCAGGTCGCTCACCTGCGTCGACTCGGCGCCCACGGGCGCCTGCCCTGTGCGCCCGGGCGCCTTCGCGCTGCCGAAGATGCCGAACAGCACCACCATCGCGAGCAGCGCGATGACGAGGGTGAACCAGGCGCCGCGTCGCGACGTCATGCGATCAGAGAAGCGCGTGTGAACCGAAGAATCTGCCATACCTACGACTTCACCAGCGCACGCCCCGGAGGACATCGCAAGCACGATGGAACTGAATGTCAACCATTCGGACGATGTGTACGCGCCCGCTCCGACGCAGAGGCACGACGGGCATCCGATCCCCGCCGAAGTGACTAGGCTGATTCGGGATGCGTTGTTCGCGCTGTACAAAGCCGCGCGCATCCAGAAGCCCTATCCCTGGCATGATCTGCCAGACGACGAAAGGTGTCCCGTGACGGTCAACGATCAGGATCCGTACTCCCAGGGGCCGCAGGACAGCGACCCGGACGAGACCTCGGAATGGCAGGAGTCGCTGCAGCAGCTCGTCGACAGCAAGGGGGCGGGCCGCGGTCGCGAGATCATGTTGAGCCTGCTCAACAAGTCGCACGAACTGCAGCTGAACGTGCCGCAGGTTCCGGTCACGGACTACATCAACACGATCGCGCCCGAGAACGAGCCGGCCTTCCCCGGTGATGAAGAGCTCGAGCGCCGCTACCGCCGCTGGATCCGCTGGAACGCGGCCCTCACGGTGCACCGCGCGCAGCGCCCCGGCATCGGTGTCGGCGGCCACATCTCCACGTACGCGTCGTCCGCGTCGCTGTACGAAGTCGGCTTCAACCACTTCTTCCGCGGGCTGGATGACCCGAACGGTGGCGACCAGGTCTTCATCCAGGGTCACGCCTCCCCCGGCATCTACGCGCGCTCGTTCCTCGAGGGGCGACTGTCCGCCGACCAGCTGGACGGCTTCCGCCAGGAGAAGTCGAAGGCTCCCCTGGGCATCCCGTCGTACCCGCACCCGCGCCTCATGCCGGAGTACTGGCAGTTCCCGACGGTGTCGATGGGTCTCGGCCCGATCAACGCCGTGTACCAGGCGATGACCAACAAGTACCTCACCAACCGCGGGATCAAGGACCTCTCGAACTCGCACGTGTGGGCGTTCCTCGGCGACGGCGAGATGGACGAGGTCGAATCGCGCGGTCAGCTTCAGGTCGCCGCCAACGAGGGCCTGGACAACCTGACGTTCGTCGTCAACTGCAACCTGCAGCGCCTGGACGGCCCGGTCCGCGGCAACGGCAAGATCATCCAGGAGCTCGAGGCGTTCTTCCGCGGTGCCGGCTGGAACGTCATCAAGGTCGTCTGGGGCCGCGGATGGGACGAGCTGCTCGGTCGCGATACCGACGGTGCGCTCGTGCGCCTCATGAACACGACGCCGGACGGCGACTTCCAGACGTACCGCGCCGAGGACGGCAAGTTCATCCGCGACCACTTCTTCGGTCGCGACGAGCGCACCGCCGAGATGGTCAAGGACCTCTCCGACGACTACATCTGGGGCGGCCTGCGCCGCGGTGGCCTGGACTACCAGAAGCTCTACGCCGCCTACAAGGCCGCGACCGAGCACAAGGGTCAGCCCACCGTCATCCTCGCCAAGACGATCAAGGGCTACGGCCTCGGTCACCACTTCGAGGGCCGCAACGCGACCCACCAGATGAAGAAGATGACGCTCGAGGACCTCAAGCACTTCCGCGACTCGATGCGCATCCCGGTGACCGACGCGCAGCTCGAAGAGAACCCCTACCAGCCGCCGTACTTCCACCCCGGCGCCGAGGACGAGACCATCCAGTACATGGTCGAGCGTCGTCGCGCACTCGGTGGGTTCCTGCCCGAGCGCCGCACCCACCACGTGCCGATCACCCTCCCCGACGACAGCGCCTACGCACTGCCGAAGAAGGGCTCGGGCACGCAGGAGATCGCCACCACGATGGCGTTCGTGCGACTGCTCAAGGACTTGCTGCGTTCGAAGGACTTCGGCAACCGGATCGTGCCGATCATCCCCGACGAGGCGCGCACCTTCGGCATCGACGCGTTCTTCCCGACGGCGAAGATCTACAACCCGAACGGCCAGAACTACACGTCGGTCGACCGCGAGCTGCTCCTGGCGTACAAGGAGAGCCCGCAGGGCCAGATCATGCACGTCGGCATCAACGAGGCCGGCGCCGTCGCTGCGTTCACCAACGTCGGCACGTCGTACTCGACGCACGGCGAGCCGCTGATCCCGGTGTACATCTTCTACTCGATGTTCGGCTTCCAGCGCACGGGCGACGCCCAGTGGGCCGCGGGCGACCAGATGGCCCGCGGGTTCATCATGGGCGCGACGGCCGGTCGCACGACGCTGACCGGTGAGGGCCTGCAGCACGCCGACGGCCACTCGCACCTGCTCGCCTCGACGAACCCCGCGACGGTGTCGTACGACCCCGCCTACGGCTACGAGATCGCGCACATCGTCCGCTCGGGCCTGGACCGCATGTACGGCGGTAACCACCCCGACCCGAACGTCATGTACTACGTGACGCTCTACAACGAGCCGATCGTCCAGCCGGCCGAGCCGGAGAACGTGGATGCCGAGGGCATCGTCCGGGGCATCCACCGCATCTCGGAGGGCACCGGCGACGGTCACCGCGTCCAGCTGCTGGGCTCGGGTGTGGGTGTGCCGTGGGTGCTCGAGGCGCAGCAGCTGCTGCGCGATGACTGGGGCATCGCGGCGGACGTGTGGTCGGTCACGAGCTGGACCGAGCTGCGCCGCGACGGCCTCGCCGCCGACGAGCACAACTTCCTGCACCCGCTCGACGAGCCGCGCACCGCGTACCTGACCGAGAAGCTGCGTGACAGCCGCGGTCCGGTCGTCGCGGTGAGCGACTTCATGCACGCCGTGCAGGACCAGATCCGCCCGTGGGTTCCGCAGCGCTTCGTCACGCTCGGTGCCGACGGCTTCGGCTTCTCCGACACGCGTGCCGCGGCACGACGCTTCTTCAAGATCGACGGCCCGTCGATCGTGGTGCGCGCGCTGCAGGCGCTCGCGGAGGAAGGTCTCGTCGACCGTTCGCTGTCTGCCCAGGCGATCGAGAAGTACCGCCTGCACGACGTGACGGCCGGCACCACCGGCAACGCCGGCGGAGAGAGCTGACCGCTTCGATGCCCGCCCGCCCCACACCCGAGGAGAAGGCCGAGACCCTCGCCTGGTTGCGGCGGATCTCCGGCGACCTCGCGACGGCCACGATCAAGCGACTCGAGGATTCGCTGCCGTGGTACGCCGACATGCCGCCGGCGCGCCGCTCGGCCGTCGGACTCGTGGCGCAGGCGGGCATCACGTCGTTCATCCAGTGGTACGACGACCCGTCGTCGACCGCATGGATCGCCGCGGATGTGTTTGCGGCCGCTCCCCGCGAGCTGCTGCGCAGCGTCAGCCTGACCCAGACGCTGCAGCTCGTGCGGGTGACCGTCGCGGTCACTGAGGAACGCATCGCGGGCCGCGGTGAAGACCTGCGCGAGAGCATCCTGCTGTACTCGCGCGAGATCGCGTTCGCCTCGGCCGACGTCTACGCGCGTGCGGCCGAGGCGCGGGGGCTGTGGGATGCCCGCCTCGAGGCCCTCGTCGTCGACTCGATCCTCACCGGTGAGGCCGACGGCGAGCTGCCCAGCCGCATCGCGGCCCTGGGCTGGCACGGTCACGGCGAGGTCGCAGTACTCGTGGGCACGACTCCCCCGCAGTTCGACGTCGACCAACTGCGCCGCCTCGCGCGCAAGATGGGCGTCGACGTCCTGATCGGGGTGCAGGGCTCGCGGCTCGTGCTCGTGATCGGGCGCGCCGACGCGCCGACCGGCGACGCGGCATCCGAACTGTCCTTCCCCGAGATCGCCCGGCGACTCGAGCCCGGCTTCGGCAGCGGCCACCTCGTGCTGGGCCCGCCTGTGCCGGCCCTCGTCGACGCCGGGGTCAGTGCCCGCGCCGCGCTGGCCGGTTTCGCGGTGGCCGGCGCCTGGCGCAACGCGCCGCGGCCTGTCGAGGCCGACGATCTGCTGCCCGAGCGGGCTCTCGCCGGCGACAGCGCTGCGAAAGCGACGCTCGTCGAGCGCATCTACCGTCCGTTGCAGGCGCACTCGTCCGACCTCGTCACGACGCTGTGGAGCTATCTCGACAACGGCCGGTCGCTGGAGGCGACGGCGCGCGAGCTGTTCGTGCACCCGAACACGGTCCGCTACCGCCTGAAGCGCGTCTCGGACGTCATCGGGTGGGATGCCACGGGCCCGCGCGAAGCGCTCATCCTGCAGACGGCCCTGATCATCGGCTCGATCGGCACGGAGGTCACGCGGCGCCGCTCCGTCGGCGCCCGACGCCCCTCGTGACGCCACCGGCCACGGGCCGTATTGTGAGACACACACAAGGCTTTCCGCGGTTCTTGTGACATGACCCCCAGCACGCGCGGGGAGATCTTGGGAGGATAGAGCAGTGATCATCACCGTCTTCCCCGGACAGGGTTCGCAGACGCCTGGCTTCCTCGAGCCGTGGCTCGCCTTGGACGGCGCCCGCGAGAAGCTCGAGCAGTACTCGCAGGACAGTGGTGTCGACCTCGTCGCCGCCGGCACCGAGTGGGATGCCGACCGCATCCGCGACACGCAGGTCGCCCAGCCGCTCATCGTCGCGGCAAGTCTGCTCTCCTACACTGCCCTGACGGATGCCGCGGGCACCCGCCCCGCGGGCGTCGCCGGGCACTCGGTCGGCGAGATCGCCGCACTCGTCGCCGCCGGCGTGCTCACCGGCGCCGACGGCATGCGCCTGGTCGGCATCCGCGGCCGCGCGATGGCCGAGGCCGCCGCGATCGAGCAGACCGGCATGAGCGCGATCCTCGGCGGCGACCGCGACGCCGTCCTGGCGCGCCTCGAAGAGCTCGATCTCACGCCCGCGAACCACAACGGCGCCGGCCAGATCGTCGCCGCAGGCGCCCTGCCCGCGCTCGCTGAGCTCGCCGCCACCCCGGTGCCCGCGAGCCGCGTCATCTCGCTGCAGGTCGCCGGCGCCTTCCACACCCGCTTCATGGCACCCGCCGTCGAGACGCTGCGCGCGGCCGCGGCGGATGTCACGGCATCCGACCCCGCTCTCACCCTGTGGACGAACCACGACGGGTCGACGGTCGAGTCCGGCAGCGCCGCCCTTGATCTGCTCGTCGCGCAGGTCGCCTCACCGGTGCGCTGGGACCTGTGCATGCAGTCCTTCGCCGACCTCGGCGTCACCGGCATCATCGAACTCGCTCCCGCCGGCACCCTCGTGGGGCTGGCCAAGCGCGCCCTGCGGGGCGTGCCCACCGTCGCGGTCAAGACGCCCGACGACCTCGCGGCTGCCGCCGCCCTGCTGACAGGAGAAGGCGCATGACCGCCGCGCTCACCCAGTCCACCGGCCCGGCCCACACGCGCATCTACGCGTACGGCGCCGCCCGCGGCGAGAACGCCGTGCCCAACGACGACCTCGTGGGCCCGATCGACTCGAGTGACGAGTGGATCCGCCAGCGCACCGGCATCATCACGCGCATGCGCGCGAACGCGGAGACGACGGCGATCGATCTCGCCTCGGATGCCGCCGCTGAAGCCATCTCACGTTCGGGCGTCGACCCCGAGCTGATCGACGCCGTCATCGTCGCGACGATCTCGAACCCGAAGCAGACCCCGTCGGTCTCGGCGATCGTCGCCGACCGCGTCGGCGCCAACCCCGCCGCCGCGTACGACGTCAACGCCGCGTGCGCCGGCTTCGCCTACGGCGTCGCGCAGGCCGACGCCCTCGTCCGCGCGGGCGCCGCGCGCTACGCCGTCGTGGTGGGTGCCGAGAAGCTCAGCGACATCGTCGACCCGACCGACCGCTCGATCTCGTTCCTGCTCGGTGACGGTGCCGGCGCCGCGGTCGTCGGGCCGAGCGACTTCCCCGGAATCGGCCCCACGGTGTGGGGCTCGGACGGCTCGAAGGCGGATGCCGTCGCGATGAACCACACGCTCGTCGAGTTCCGCGACGGGCTCGCGCCCTGGCCGACGCTTCGCCAGGAGGGTCCGACGGTCTTCCGGTGGGCCGTGTGGGAGATGGTCAAGGTCGCCCGCCAGGCGCTCGAGGCGGCCGGCATCGAGGCATCCGATCTCGCCGCATTCGTGCCGCACCAGGCCAACATGCGCATCATCGACGAGTTCGCCAAGCAGCTGAAGCTGCCCGAGAGCGTCGTCATCGGCCGCGACATCGAGACGACCGGCAACACGTCGGCCGCATCGATTCCGCTGGCCACGCACCGCCTGCTCGAAGAGCACCCCGAGCTCAGCGGCGGGCTGGCCCTGCAGATCGGGTTCGGCGCGGGACTCGTGTTCGGCGCCCAGGTCGTCGTCCTCCCGTGACCGGCGAAGGCCCGCACCTAGACTGATCACCGACCCTGTCGGGTCGTCACCACCCGAGAATCACTCTCAGAAAACAAGGAGAAACCCCATGGCTTTCAGCAACGACGAGGTCCTCGCCGGGCTTGCCGAGCTCATCACCGACGAGACCGGCATCTCGGCCGACGAGGTCGCGCTGGAGAAGTCGTTCACGGACGACCTCGACATCGACTCGATCTCGATGATGACGATCGTCGTCAACGCCGAGGAGAAGTTCGGCGTGACGATCCCCGACGAAGAGGTCAAGAACCTCAAGACCGTCGGCGACGCCGTCACCTTCATCACCACCAACCAGGCCTGACCTGCCCTGCCGGTGGGGGCACGCGCCCCCACCGGAGCATCGCGAGGACACAATGAGCATTCCCCGAATCGTCGTCACCGGCATCGGCGCATCGAGCCCCATCGGCGGCACGGCGCCCGACAGCTGGTCGGCGCTGCTGGCCGGTGCCTCCGGCACCCGCACGCTCGAGTACGACTGGGTCGAGCAGTACAACCTGCCCGTCACCTTCGCCGCCCAAGCAGCCGTGCGTCCGGACACGATCCTCGAGCGCCCCATCGCCAAGCGCCTGGATCCGTCTTCGCAGTTCGCGCTCGTCGCGGCGATGGAGGCGTGGGCCGACGCCGGCAGCCCCGAGGTCGACCCGGAGCGCCTCGGAGTGGACTTCGCGACCGGCATCGGGGGCCTGTGGACCCTCCTCGACGCGTGGGACACGCTGCGTGAGAAGGGCCCGCGACGGGTCCTGCCGATGACGGTGCCCATGCTCATGCCGAACGCGGCAGCCGGCAACCTGTCGCTGCACTTCGGTGCCCGCGCGTATGCGCGTACGGTCGCGTCGGCCTGCGCCTCGAGCACCGAGTCGATCGTCAACGCGATCGAGCACCTGCGCGACGGCCTGGCCGACGTCGTGATCGCCGGCGGCACCGAATCGGTGATCCACCCGGTCACGATCGCGTCGTTCTCGTCGATGCAGGCGCTGTCCAAGCGCAACGACTCCCCCGAGACCGCGTCGCGGCCGGGCAGCATCGACCGTGACGGCTTCGTCATGGGCGAGGGGGCCGGTGTGCTGATCCTCGAGACGGAAGAGCACGCGAAAGCCCGCGGCGCGAAGATCTACGCGGCCGTCGTCGGCGGCGGCGTGACAGCGGATTCGTACCACATCACGGCGAACGACCCCGAGGGCACCGGAGCGGCACGCGCCGTCAAGCTCGCCCTCGCCATGGCGGATGCCTCGCCCGACGACGTCACGCACATCAACGCGCACCTGACCTCGACCCCCGTCGGCGACCCGAACGAGTACACGGCGCTGCACAGCGTCTTCGGCGACCGCGTCGAAGAGATCCCCGTCTCGGGCACGAAGGCATCCACCGGTCACCTGCTGGGTGGTACGGGCGCCCTCGAGGCGATCTTCACCGTGCTGGCGCTGCGCGACCGCGTCGCACCGCCGACCATCAACCTCACCGAGCAGGACCCGGCCGTGCCGTTCCTGCTGTCGACGCAGCCGACGCCGCTGGGCGCCGGCGACCAGCTCGCGATCAGCAACTCGTTCGGCTTCGGCGGCCACAACGCCGTCGCCGCCTTCGCGTCGGTCTGACCCGCACTGCAGCCACACGAAAGTCGCCCCGCGGTCCTGTGGCCACGGGGCGACTTTCGTGACAGACGGGGATGCGTGCTCTCGGTCTCCGGGAAGCCATCCGAAGCCGGTACCGGCGCCTCGACCCGTCTGGGTCCTTGTGCCGGCTCAGCCGACCTTGTGCAGCCAGACGACGGGTGCGTCGTCGCTTGCGTGGCGGAACGGGTCGAGTTCCTCGTCCCATGCGGCGCCCAGCGCGACCTGCAGCTCGCGCTGCAGTTCGAACATGTCACCGGCCGAGATCTCCATCGCGTACCGGATGCGGTCCTCACCGATCACGACGTTGCCGGCCGTGTCGGTCTGCGCGAAGTGGATGCCCAGGCCCGGAGTGTGCATCCACCGGCCGCCATCGCTGCGCGGCGTGGGGTCTTCGCTGACCTCGAAGCGCAAGTGCTCCCAGCCGCGGATCGCCGTCGCCAGGGCAGCACCGGTACCGACCGGCCCCTCCCAGTAGAACTCGGCGCGGCGGCTGCCCGCGAGCACCGGCTGGTCAGCCCAGTCGAAATTCACCGCACGACCCAGCGCACGCCCCACCGCCCACTCGAGGTGGGGGCACAGCGCGCGTGGCGCGGAGTGGATATAGATCACTCCGCGCGCCAGTGTGGTCGCCTGTGTCGCCATCGGACTCTCCGTTTCTTCAGGTACGTCTTCCCCTACGACCTGTTCGCCGGAATGTCTGGCGGGCTATGCGGTTATGCGCCCATTATTGCCGATGGCACGGCGGAATCACAACTGTGTCATTCCGCGGTCACAGCTCCAGCACGAGCCGGGGGCAGGCAGCGCGCGAGACGCACACGAACATCGTGTCGTTGCGTGCCCGCTGGGCGGGGCTGAGGATCGCATCGCGGTGATCGACCTCGCCTTCCAACACCGGCGTCTCGCACGTGCCGCAGGTGCCTTCCGTGCAGCTGGAGAGCACGAGGGCGCCCGCCTCTTCGGCAACCTGCAGGATCGAGCGGTCGGGCGGGACCTCGACGGTGACTCCCGTGAGCGCCAGCTCGACCTCGAAAGATCCCGCCCACACGGGCGCCGACAGGGCCTCGGCCTCGAACCGCTCCATGTGCACATCGACGCCGTGTGCGGCGCCGGATGCCTCGAGCGCATCCAGCAGGCGCGCGGGGCCGCACGTGACGATCTGCGCCCCCACGCGGGCCGCGTCAGCGACGAGGGTGTCGACGTCGAGCCGCTCCCCCGCCTCGCTGACATGCAGGGTCAGCTGGTCGCCGTGCACCCCGCGCAGCTCATCGATGAACGGCATCCGATTCTCGTGTCCGGCGTAGTGGACGGACACCTCACGGCCCGCCGCGCGCGCGGCGGCCGCCAGCGGCAGGATCGGCGTGATGCCGATGCCGCCGGCGACGAAGACCAGCGGCACGTGGGCCTCGGTCTCGGGCAGCGCGAAGTGATTGCGTGGGCCCGCCGCACGCAGCACCGCTCCGTCCTTCAGCCGGTCGGCGATCCAGCGCGACCCGCCGCGCCCGGCCTCCTCACGCAGGACGCCGATCCGCCACGTGCCCGCCCCCGGCACCCCGGCCAGCGAGTACTGTCGCACGAGCCCTGACGGCAGCACGAGATCGATGTGTGCGCCCGGCTCCCACTCGGGCAGGGCTGCCCCGCGCCCGGCGAGCTCGACCTCCACGACATCGGCGGCCGCCGCATGGACGGCGACCACGTCGAGTTCGTAGTCGCCCTTCGGAGCGCTCATGCGCCCGACTCCTTCACGACGATCAGCCGGTAGGCTCGGCCGTCGGCTGCACGCCAGCGGTGGCCCGTGCCACCCGGCGTGTACGCCGAGTCGCGGGGGCCCAGTCGGTGCACCACCCCACCCAGTTCGAGTTCGATCGTGCCCTCGATGACGTGCAGGAACTCATCTTCGGCGTGGGCGACGACCTCGCCCCATTCGGCGTTCTCGCCCGTGTACTCGATCGGTCGGAACGGACGCCGTGCGCCCGACACGAGCACGCGTCCCAGGCCGCTGCCGAACCCGCCGACGATGCCGTCATCCGCCCGCACGATGCTGACCGCCGCGGCCTCATCGGCGGCGCCGCGTTCATCGGCCAGGAGTTCCACGACGCTCGTGCCGAGCGCGCTCGCGATCTTCTCCAGCGAGGCCATCGAGGGCCGCGCGAGGCCGCGCTCGAGCTGACTCAGGAACGGGTGCGACAGATCTGCCAGCGCTGCCAGTTGCACGAGCGTGAGCCCGCGCTGCGTGCGCAGGGCGCGAACGCGCGGTCCCAGGGGCAGCAGGGTGCCGGCGGCGGTCTCCGCCGGGCTGGGGGGTGCGGTGGTCACATCGCCTCCTCGAAGGGAATCTGCATCATTTGGTATCACGTCGGGCAGCGTCCGCGTGAATGCCGACGCCACGTGACACAAGGGCCGCGCACCGTGATTAACAGAGGGACACGATCATGTCACCCGCCCGAAACACGGCGGTCGTAGCGTCGCCAATGTTGAGGCTATCAACATCAGGCCGTGACAAACGCACACCCGAGTGCCACGCACACACCCGACCACCAGAGGAGAATCGTGTCCCTTCCGCGTCCCCTCCGCACTCTGCGCAACGCGATGCTGCCGGGCGGCTCGCGCGCCGATGTGGTGCTCGATGGCGAGACCGTCGCGCAGGTCGTCGCGCCCTGGACCGCGCCGATGACGCACGCCGATCTCGACCTGACCGGCTACGTCCTGCTGACGGCGGCAGCCGACCCACACGCGCACCTGGACAAGTCGCGCACGTGGGATCTCATCTCGCCCGCCTTCGGCGACCTGCCCACCGCGGTCGCGCAGTACGCCGAGTACGCGGATGCCGAGACACGTGAGTCGATCGCCGATCGCGCCCGCACGACGGCACTCGACATGCTCGCGCACGGCGTCACCGCGGTGCGTTCGCACGCGAACTTCCTGTCGGGCGAGGACCCGCTGCGCGGCATCGACGCGCTGCTGCAGGTGCGCGACGAGCTTCGCGACCTCATGGACATCGAGCTGTGCACGCTCGGCGACGAGACCGTCACCGACGACCTCCACACCGAGGCGATTGCCCGCGGCGTCGACCTCATCGGTGGGGCACCGCACCTCGCGACAGACCCGCAGACAGAGCTCGACCGCCTCCTCACCCTCGCGGAGCGGCTGGGAACGGGCGTCGACATGCACACCGATGAGGCGCTGCACGGACCGCTCACGATCGTCGAGTTGGCGCGGCGCACGGCATCCTGGACACACGGCACGGCGTCGGCCGGCCACTGCTCACGTCTGGGCACGCTGACCGCCGACGAGCTCTCCCCCGTCATCGACGCCGTCCGCGACGCTGACCTCGGCGTGATCACGCTGCCGATCACGAACCTGTATCTGCAGGGCTGGGATATGCCGACCTCGACGCCGCGCGGCCTCACCGCCGTCCGCGCGCTGTTGGATGCCGGGGTGCGCCTCGGCGCCGGCGCCGACAACGTCCGCGACCCGTTCAACCCGCTCGGCCGCTGTGATCCGCTCGAGACCGTCGCGCTGCTGGTGACCGCGGCGCACCTCACGATCGACGAGGCGATCACGCTCGTCTCCGACGGCTCGCGCTCGGTGATGCGACTCGCGCCCGCGGGGGCGACTCCCGGTGCCCGGGCCGAGTTCGTCGCCGTGCGAGGCACGAGCGTCGCCGACGTCGCGGCATCCGCCGACCCCAACCGTCACGTCATCCACCGGGGACGACTCGTCTCGTCCACCGTCGCCACCGTGACCACCGCCGCGTGGTCGCCCGCAACCGAAAGGCAGGTGTCCGCGTGAGCGAGACCCTCCTCGACTTCACCAACGTCGAGATGACCTTCCCCGGCGGCACCGTCGCCCTGCGCGGCGTCGACCTCACCGTCGGCCGCGGCGAGTTCGTCACCGTCGTCGGCCCCTCGGGCTGCGGCAAGTCGACGCTGCTGCGCATCGCGTCGGGCCTCGAGACCGCCAGCGACGGCACCGCACAGGTGAACACCGACCGCATCGGCTACGTGTTCCAGGACGCGACGCTGCTGCCCTGGCGCGACGTGCAGGCCAACGTCGAACTGCTCGCCGAGCTGAACTGGCAGACGAAGGCTGTGCGCGCGAAGAAGGCGGCCGAGACGATCGAGCTCGTCGGTCTCACCGGCTTCGAGAAGCACCTGCCGCGGCAACTGTCCGGCGGCATGCGCATGCGCACGTCGCTCGCACGCTCGCTCACGCTCGACCCCGAACTGTTCCTGTTCGACGAGCCGTTCGGAGCGCTCGACGAGATCACCCGCGAGCACCTCAACGACGAACTGCTGCGTCTGTTCGTCGAGACCCGGTTCGCGGGCCTGTTCATCACGCACTCCGTGTCGGAAGCGGTCTACCTGTCGACCCGCGTCGTCGTCATGTCGGGGCGTCCCGGACACATCGTCGATCAGTTCGAGGTGCCCTTCGACATGCCGCGTGACCCCGACATCCGCTACACCGGCGCCTTCGCTGAGCTCGTCGGCCAGGTATCGCACGCACTGAGAGAGGGGCACCACTGATGTCCGACACCGAACAGGCCACTGCGCCGGAGACCGCGATGCCGGATGCCGCGCCGGATGCCGCGCCGGATGCCGCGCGGGATGCCGTGGCGCCCGCCGTCGATCCGCAGGAGATCGCGGCCGAGCAGGCGACTGTGCCACGTCGCCGCACGTCGCTGTGGGCCCGCCCGAGCTACTGGGTGCCCCCGATCCTGCTTCTCGCCCTGATCATCGGCGTCGTCTACCTGATCAACGCGCTGCTCGGCACCCGCGGCTACCTCATGCCGCAGCCGCACGTCATCTTCGCCGTCTACACCGATCCCAAGACGGGCCCGGAGATCTTCGAAGCGCTGTGGAACACCGCCCAGGTCGCGCTCGTCGGGCTGGTCATCGCGATCGTCATCGGCGTCGTCTGGGCCGTCGCGATGAATCTCGCGAAGTGGGTCGAGCGCACGACCTTCCCGTACGCGGTCATCCTGCAGTCGATCCCGATCCTCGCCGTCGTGCCGCTCATCGGCTTCTGGTTCGGGTACGACTTCATCGCCCGCACGATCGTGTGCGTGCTGATCGCGCTGTTCCCGATCGTCTCCAACACCCTGTTCGGCCTGCAGTCGGTCGACCGCGGCGCACGAGAGCTGTTCCAGCTGCAGAAGGCGACACGCTGGATCGTACTGCGCAAGCTCGAGCTGCCGACGGCCCTTCCCGCGATGTTCGCCGGCATGCGCATCTCGGCCGGCCTGTCGATCGTCGGCGCGATCGTCGGAGACTTCTTCTTCCAGCGCGGCACCCCCGGCATCGGCGCCCTCATCGCGAAGTACCAGTCGCGACTGCAGAGCCCCGAACTGTTCGCCTCGATCCTGCTGGCGTCGCTGTTCGGCGTCGTCATCTTCCTGTTCTTCGGCTGGCTCGCGAGGCGAGCCGTCGGCAAGTGGTACGACTTCGGCTGATCAGCCGCGGTTCGTCCGTCACAGCACCACCGTCCCGTCCGCACCACCAATCCCTAGGAGAACCATGCGCATCACCCGCAAGAGCGGCTTCGCCGCCGCCGGCCTCGTCGTCGTCAGCGCGCTGACCCTCGCCGGCTGTTCGTCTTCGTCGCCCGAACCGGCGGCATCCGAGAGCTCCGACGGGCTCGCGATCGGTGCCGTCGACCTGGCTGCGGCCGGATGCCCCGCCGACATCCGGATCCAGACCGACTGGAACCCCGAGTCCGAGCACGGTCACCTCTACCAGCTACTCGGCGACGACTACACGATCGACAGCGACGAGAAGTCGGTCACCGGCCCCCTCATGGCCTCGGGCGAGTACACCGGCGTCGACGTGACGATCCTCTCCGGCGGCCCCGCAACGGGCTTCACCCAGCCGAACGCCCAGATGTACAACGACCCGTCGATCTTCATGGCGTACGTGGGCACCGATGAGGCGATCGCCCACTCGGGCGACCTGCCGACCGTCGGAGTGTTCGCGCCGCTGCAGAAGGACCCGCAGATGCTCATGTGGGATCCGGAGACCTACCCCGACGTGAAGACCATCGCCGACCTCGGCACCGAAGGCGTCACGATCCGGGTCTTCCCCGGCGGCACGTACATCGACGCGTTCGTCGGTCAGGGCATCCTCTCGGCCGACCAGATCGACTCGACCTACGACGGCACGCCCGCCGTCTTCGTCTCGGAGGACGGCAAGATCGCCCAGCAGGGCTTCGCCTCGGCAGAGCCCTACATCTACGAGAACGAGGTCGCACAGTGGGGCAAGCCGGTGAGCTACCAGCTCATCAACGACGCCGGCTACCCGAAGTACGCCGCGGTCCTGAGCGTCATCCCG
Organism: Microbacterium sp. 70-16; assembly: GCF_001898315.1. Taxonomy (GTDB): domain Bacteria; phylum Actinomycetota; class Actinomycetes; order Actinomycetales; family Microbacteriaceae; genus Microbacterium. Next base: position 434,811 of record NZ_MKTQ01000014.1, read on the forward strand.
GAGAACATCGACACGTACAGCGAGTGCCTCACGGCCCTCGTGCCGGTGCTGCAGCAGGCCACGGTCGACTTCTTCGCCGACCCGCAGCCGACGATCGATCTGATCCTCGAGCTCGTCGACGCTTACGACACCGGCTGGGTCTACAGCCAGGGCGTCGCGGAGTTCTCCGTCGACACGATGCTCAGCGACGGCATCGCGGGCAACGACGCGGATGGCGCGATGGGCACGGTGGATGCCACGCGCATGACCGACCTGTTCGACCTGGTCACCCCGATCTACACCGAGCAGGGTCTGCCGGTGAAGGACGGCGTGAGCGTCGACGACATCTGGACCGACCAGTTCCTCGACTCGTCGATCACCTTCTGATCCGTCTCCGCACCATTCACTGATCCCCCGCGAAAGGCCCCTCCGATGACGACATCCACGACACGCCTGCACGGCGCCACGGCCATCGTCACCGGAGGGGTCGGCGGGATCGGTGCCGCCATCGTGCGTCGCCTCGTCGACGAAGGCGCAGCCGTCGTCATCCTCGACCTCGCCGGCGAATCCTCGGCGGCGCGTGCTGCCGAGTTGGGAGCACACTTCCTGCCCGTCGACCTGGCCGACCCGGTCGACACGCGGGCCGCCGTCGCGCAGGCCGTCGACCTGCTCGGCGGTGTCGACGTGCTGGTCAACTGCGCGGGGGTGTTCCGCCTCGTGCCGGTCCTGGAGATCACCGACGCGGAGTGGGACCGCGTCATGAACATCAACGCCCGCGGCACCCTCACGACCATGCAGGCCGTCGCGCCCGTCATGATCGAGCGCGGCGGTGGGCGCATCGTCAACCTCGCGAGCATGGCCGCGAAGGCCGGCGGCGCGATGGAGGCGCACTACGCAGCATCCAAGTCGGCCGTCGTCGCCCTCACCCGCGCCGCCGCGATCGAGTGGGGCGGCCACGGCGTGACCGTCAACGCGATCTGTCCCGGCTACGTGCTCACCGACATGGGCGCCGGTACCCGCACCGAAGAGCAGGTCGCCCAGTGGACGGCGAAATCTCCACTCGGCCGCCTCGGCGTGCCGGACGACGTCGCGGGCCTCGTCGCGTATCTCGCGACCGACGGCGGCTACGTCACCGGCCAAGCCCTCAACGTCACGGGCGGCATGGTCATGCACTGACGTGCGGGCCCTCACCGTCATCTTCGAAAGGAACCACCCCATGCCTCACGCCGACCTCGATCAGGCCACGATCGACGCACTGGCCGCAGAGCTGCGCGAACTGCTCGGCGCGGACGCTGTCAGCGATGAGCCGCAGGCTCTCGACCGGGCATCCATCGACGGATCGCACCTATCGCCCGTCATCGCCGAGCAACTGCCGCTCGGACGCGCGCAACTGGTCGCCTACCCCGCCACGGCGGAGGACATCGCGGCGACCGTCGGCGCGGCCGTGCGCCAGGGCGTGCCGATCACGCCGCGCGGCAAGGGCACCGCCAACTACGGGCAGACCCTGCCGATGGCGGGCGGCCTCGTGCTCGACACGTCTCGTGCGCGGAAGATCCTCGAGGTCGGCGACGGCTGGCTGCGCGCCGAAGCCGGGGCGACGATGATCGCGATCGAACAGGCGGCCATCCGCAGCGGCCAGCAGGTGCTGCAGTATCCGTCGACGGCGCAGTCGACCGTCGGCGGCTTCGTCTCGGGCGGATCAGGCGGCACCGGATCGATCGCGCACGGCATGATCCACACGGGTTTCGTGACGGCGCTCGACGTCGTGCACGCCGTACCCGACGCGACCCTGATCCGCGTCGAGGGCGAGGCGACCGAGCCGTATCTGCACAAGTACGGCACCGTCGGCGTCATCGCGACGGTGACGGTGCGGCTCGAGCCCCTGCAAGAGTGGCGCGCGTTCTTCGCGAGCTTCGACGACTTCCACGACCTGCTGAGCGTCATCCGGGCCTTCCCCGAGCTCGAGCCGACGCCCCGCCTCGTGTCGGGTGACCTGCCGACGCTTGCCGAAGCGTTGCCCGCCGACCCGGCGATCTTGCCCGGGCGGGCAAGCCTGCGCGCTATCCTCGACGCCGACAGCATCGCCGCCGCGACCGCTCTCGTCGAGGCCGCCGGCGGTCGCGTCGACGACGTGCGCGAGGGCGCGCAGGCGTGCATCAAGCTGTCGATGACGAGCTACAACCACCCGATCGAATGGCTGCAGAAGGCCTACCCGAACACGTATTTCCACGTCGAAGTGTGGGGCGACGCGATCATCGACCGCATCGACGAACTGCACGAGGTGTACGACGGCGGGATGCTGCACATCGAAGCCCAGCAGGGCCGCCCGATCGGCATGCTCGCGGGCGTCTACCACGGCGCCGACGAGGTGTACGCCGGTCTGCCGAAGATCGAGGCCCTCGGCGTCGGCTGGCACAACCCGCACCAGTGGTACGTCGACTATGAACCGGCCGCGACGATCGCGTTCGCCGCCGAGACCGACCCGCAGGGCCTGATGAATCCGGGCAAGCTCGTCGCCCCCGGCACCTTCCAGACCGGGAGCCAGATGTGAGCGCCCTCTCGTCGCGCCGGTGGGGCGACGCCCCGGGGCCCGCGCTAGCGGAAGCGCTGACCGAGGCATCCGTCCTCGTCGTGCCGGTCGGTGCGGTCGAGCATCACGGCCCGCACCTGCCTCTCGCGACCGACGCGATCATGGCCGAGCAGATCGCGACGCGCATCGTGGACGGCGCCGTTGCGGCCGGCCATGACGCGTGGCTGCTGCCGACCCTCGCCGTCACGAAGTCGGACGAACACGCGTGGGCCCCCGGAACCCTGTGGCTGTCTGCCGACACTTTTTCGCGGGTGTTGGCCGACCTCGGCCGATCGATTGCGACGACCCGCGCCCGCACCGTGCTGTTCTACAACGGGCACGGCGGCAACATCGCGCCGCTCACGGTCGCCTTGCGCGAGCTGCGGCGCCAGTTCGGGCTGCGCACGTTCCTCGACGGTGTGCAGGTGCCTGCGGGGCCGACCGAGCGCGGCTTCCGCATTCACGGCGGACACGGCGAGACCTCGCTGTTGATGCATCTGCGCCCTGATCTCGTCGACGAGGCGGCGTTCGCGCCCGCCGTCCCGGAGGCGATCGCAGGCTTCGAACGCATCGGGTTCGCGGGTCATCCCGTGCAGTTCGGCTGGTGCTCGGACGACTTCGGCACCGGCGGCGTCATCGGCGACCCGACCACGGCGACCGCCGCAATCGGCGAAGTGCTGGCGGCGCAACTGGTCGCCGACGGTGTCGCGACGATCGACGAGATCGTGCGCTGGCCCATCGGTCCGAGGGCGGTGTGACGATGTCGACCGACGAATGGGACGCCCTGACCGACGATCCGATGCCGCTGTTGAGCGCTTGGCTGCCGGGCAACGACGACGCCGCCCGCCCGCTGATGACCCTCGCCACCCTCGACGAGAACGGCGCACCGGATGCCCGGTCGGTGCTGCTGTCGGAGTGGGATGCCGACGGCTTCTACTGGCACACGGATGCGCGGTCGCGCAAGATCGCGCAGGTCACAGCGGCGCCGGCCGTCGCCCTCTGCATCCCGTTGCTGGGGGTGCCGCACGCCGATGCGAAGCACCAGCTCGTCGTGCAGGGCGTCGCCGAGCCGGCGCCGCAGGCGGAGCAGGATCGTGCCTACGCGGCACGCCCGCCGTACCTGCAGCAGCTCGCCTGGCAGAACACGCCCGAGTTCGCCGCTCTCCCTCAGCGTGAGCGCATCACCGCGTGGGCCGAGTTCGCCGCCGCGCATGCGGATGGCTTCACCGCGCCGGATGCCTGGACCGGGTGCCTCGTCCGCCCACACCGCCTGACGTTCTGGTTCGGCAGCGAACACACTGCCAGCCGTCGCGTGGAGTACACGCGCGGCGAGGACAGCACGGCCGGCACGATCGGCTGGAAGCGGCAGATCCTTGCCGGTTGACGAGCTCGCGCGGGTGGATGCCACCGCCGCGTGCCCGAAGCACATGGAGTACGGGCCATGCGGCGGGGTCGGCTTCGACGGCTCGTGCGAGATCGACGCCGCGCATGCCTGTCCCTTCGTGCAGCTCGACACCGTGCGCTGGCACGGCGTCGTCGCCGAGCGGAGCCCGCGGCCGGCCGACCCCGTGCCCGAGCCGACGCCATCCGCGGGCTCGGCGCGCGTGCGTGCACTGCTGGAGACCCGCCGGATCGTCGTCGCGGACTTCCCCGCCCGCGCCCTCGACGCCCGCTCGCTCGACGACTGCGTCGCCGAGATGGCGGGCACGGTGGATGCCGTGCTGTCGGGCGACGCAGGCCCCGCTCGCGTGCAGTTCGCACCGACCTACCGCGCGCGCCTCATCGCCGACGCGGGCATGCTGCCGTTCATCGGTGTCAACTGCCGCGACCGCAACCGGGTGGCGCTTGAGGGCGAACTCGCCGGCCTCGCGCACGCGGGGGCAGGCGTCGTGCACTGCGTCACGGGCGACCACACCGAGACCGGCTCGCGGCCCGATGCGAAGCCGGTGTTCGACCTGGACTCCACCGAGCTCGCCGCCCTCGCTCGTGCCGCAGGGCACCTCGTCTCGGTCGGCGAATCGCCCACGACCCCACCCGTCGATCGACGTGCCGCCCGCCTGCGCGAGAAGGAGAAGGCGGGCGCCGAGCTGTGCTTCGTCAACCACTGCGGCGGCGCCGATCCCGTCGCCCGCTTCATCGCCGAAGCCCGCGCGCTCGGCTCGACGTCACGGTTCATTCCGTGCATCCCCGTCGTGCTCGACGAAGGGTCGGCACAGTTGCTGCGCACCTTCACGACGCTCGTGCTGCCGCCGGGCTACCTCGAGGGCATCCTGCGTGCTGCCGACCCACGTGAGGCCGGCATCGCCGCCGCCGTCGAGCTGTCCCGCGCGATGCTCGCGGTCGACGGCGTCGCCGGCGTCGATCTGTCCGGCGGCGCGGCCCCGGGGCGTGAGACCGCCCACGCACGCGACCTCGCCGAGATCGCCCGACGACTGGAGGATGCCCTGTGACCGCACGCGGATACCGATTCACCGGCGCCGTCGCGATCGTGATCGACGGTCACACTGAACTCGCCGACGGCGCGGAGCTGATCGTGCGTGACGGGGTCGTGCAGGAGGCGGCGCGCGGAGACGAGATCGAGGTCGACGCGACGGGGTGCGTCATCACGCCGGGCCTCGTCAACGCGCACCATCACCTGTTGCAGAGCGCGTTCCGCACGCTGCCCGGCACCCGCAGCGTGCCGATGGCGGTGTGGCTGCCGACGATGGCCGCCGCGTATGCACGGGTCGGGGTGGATGCCGAGCTCGCGGGAGCCGCGGCATCCGTCGGCGTCGCGGAGGGTCTGCTCGCCGGTGTCACGACGGTAGCCGACCACCACCTCACGTGGCCTGCGGGTGCCGACGGGCTCGCGATCGCGACGGCGACGATCGACGCCGCCGCTGCGCTGGGCGGCCGGCTCGTGTTTGTGCGCGGGTCCGCGCGCGACGATCCGCAGGATGCCGCGGCGGGCGCCGACGCGATCGCGGCGGCATTCCTCGGCGGCGAGACGTCGGGCGGCGTGACCCGCGACGGCATGCTGCAGGTCGCGGTGGGTCCCGCGGGCGTGCACTCCGATGCCCCGGAGACGTTCGCACTGATGGCCGAGGTCGCGGCACGGCATGGCCTGCGCCGACGTACGCAAGCGAACGAGCAGGTGGATGTCGCGATCGCGCTGGAGAAGTGCGGGCGCCGTCCGCTCGATCTGCTCGAGGAGTGGGGCTGGCTGGCAGAGGACGTCACGATCGCGCACCTGTGCGACGTCACGCCGGACGAGATCGCGCGCGTCGCCGCGCACGGCGTGACCGCGACGCACGCACCCGGCTGCGACGTGCCGATGGGCTGGGGCGTCGCCCCCGTCGCGGCGCTCGCCGACGCCGGAGTCACCGTGGGGCTCGGCACGAGCGGAGGCGGGTCGAACGACGCGGGACACCTTTTCGCCGACGCGCGCCTCGCGATGCAGGTGTCGGGGCTGGTCGGTCCGGCCCTGGCCGCGCGGACGGTGATCGCGATGGCGACCTCCGGCTCTGCCGCTGGACTCGGGCGCCCCGAGCTCGGCCACTTGCGCCCCGGCGCTGCCGCCGACCTGTGCCTGTGGGATGTGTCGGGCGTCGCCGATGCCGGCGTCTCGGATCCCGTCGCGGGTCTGCTCTGGGCATCCCCCGGTCGACGTCCACGCGACGTCTACCTCGCGGGCCGCGAGGTCGTGCGCGCCGGCACGCTCGTCACCGCCGACGCGCACGCGGTCGGCACGCGTCTGCGGAGCCTGCTCGCCGCGCGCGGCGCCTGAGCGCCTCGCTGCGCCGAGTGCGCCGGTTGCTGCCGACCGCGCCACGTGATGCGCAGGCACAACGGGCGCTCTCGACACCAGGCGGCGCACTCGACGGCGCGCGAGTCGCCGTCCCGCTGGCGCCCGCTCAGCCCTGTGGCACCAGCACAGGCGCGGCCTGAGAAGCGACCATCTCGGCGAAGCGCTCGTAGTCGTCGATCATCCGTCGACGGTCGACCCGCGTGCGGGCCGCGACCGCGGCCTGACGGCGTGCGCGGCGCTCCTCCCACGCCTGATCCCACGCGGCGGCGACGCCCGCAGGGTCGCGGCCCGTCACCAGTCCCACGCCTGCAACCTCGCGCGCCGCGTCGCCGACGTCGGTCGTGACCGGGATGACACCGCTCGCGATGCCTTCGATGAGGCACAGCGGCGATGCTTCACCGAAAGCGCTCGTGAGGGCGACGATGTCAGCCGCCTGGTAGATCGCCGGCATGTCATCACGGATGCCGAGCGCGTGCACGCGAGAACGGTCGGCGATGCCGACGCGGTCGGCCAGCTCGGCGAATGCCGGGTTGTCCCACGTCATGCCAGCACCGCACAGCACGTAGTTGCTCACGCGGTTGGCCGCCATGTGGGCGCTGGTCGCCCGCAGGAACAGCTCGGGGTCCTTCATCGCGTCGAACCGGGCGGCGAGCAGGATGACCGGTCCACCGCCACGGATGCCGAGCGCCGCGCGCCGGCGCCGCCGGGTGCGCGCGGACGGCGGCTGGAACCGTGTCGTGTCGATTCCGTTGGGGATGACCGCGGAGGCACGCGCGATGACACCGGCATCCACGTACGCGTCCTTCGTGCTCTGCGCGCAGGCGATCACGCCGGTGACGAGGCCCGTGGAGGTTGCTTCACGCAGCCAGTCGAGGGCCGGGCCGGAGTGCTCGGGGTCGGATCGATGCAGGCAGGCGATGACCGGGATCTCGGGCATGAGCCGCGCGCGCTGCAGCTCGAGCAGCAGCGCGAGCGGCTGCTCCTTCAGCGTCAGGATGAGGTCTGCATCCGCGACGGCTGCGGCCGCCGTGCGCAGTTCGTCCGCCGTGAACGCGGACGGCGGCTCGGCACCGGCCGTGCGATCTAGCGCCGTGATGCTGACGCCGGACGCGACCAGTTGCTGGTAGCGGAGGTCGTCTTCGGCGCGCTGGACCGTTCCTTCCCGCTGCGCTTCGTCGGTCAGCGACAGGACCGAATGCTGTTGTCCGCGCTCGTGCAGCGACGCGACGACATCGGTATGGAGGATGCGGGCGCCACCCGCGAAGAAGCCTTCGTAGAGCGAGAGCACACGGCGTGTCTGAGGCATGATCCACATACCAACAAGACCGTGCCCGAGAGTCAACAGCGCGGAGGTAAACGTTCCCCGCCGGTCACCCGCGCGTGACGTCTCCGCAACATCTGACAGTGGACCGTGGGCATCGGGGCACTGCGGCACTCGGGCGCCTGTCAGCGGAGGACGAGCTCCGGCACACTCCGCAGCGCGTACTGTTCGTCGGCGAGACGTTCCACAGCAACCAGGACATCCATCGACGGGCTCACAGAACCGGACAGGTACGTGCTGAGCCGCGAACGTGAGGTGCCAAGCCGGGCGGCGAGCTCGCGCTGCGTCAGGCCCGTGGCCGCGAAAGCGTGGCGTAGGCGCTGGACAGCACGTTCCCGGTCGTCACGTTGGTCGTGCTCAATCAGTGCCCGGATCAGGCGCACCGTCGAGCGAGACTCGGCAGCCTCGGCGGCGTCCTCGAAAGTCGGTTCAAGGCCGGGGTCTGCGGCCACAGCGCTCGCAAGACGAGTCCAGTGCTCCGCGTACCCACGGTCGATCGCGGCGAGCATCCCCTCGAAGCCCCAGCTGGCGACCGGGTCGTCGGGGGTGGCTTCGATGTTTCGAAACCGCAGAGGCATGGACGTTCCTTTCAATGGGACATATGGACGGCAAGGGTGGTGCACTCGGCGATGACCGCGTCCCAGTTGTGCCACTTCACATCGAGAGCCTTGTAGCGCGGCAGCTCGTCGATCCGTCGATGGTCTTTCGGGGAGGGGTCCGCGAGTTGCCGCGCCAACTGGGATTTCACCGGGCGGTCCGCGGCGTGCGTGTCATCCGAGTAGTAGTCGTCGATCCCGGAGAGTGTCGCGCCGATCCGCTCGGGTGTGAACTTATGGGAAAGGGCGGCGACGTCGAGATAGTCGCGGACTTGGTTGCGCTTCACGATGAGGTAGCCCTTGATCCGGGCGATCTCGTCCACCGTGGGGACGGTGAGCGTCCGACCGGACGGGAGCGTCACCCGCTGCACTTCCAGCGGGCGCGTGCGGATCATCTGACGCACGCCCGCCTCGATGCCTCCGAGCTCTCCCAGGATGATCTTGCCGGGCGATGCCCGGTTGAGGATCCAGTCGCCGTCACGGTCGAGTGCATCCAGCACGACGTCGAACCGGTCCCGCAAGTCGGTGAGGATGTGGTCATGGTCGGTGGACATCCGATGCCGCGCGTAGAGCGAAGCCGCGGACCCGCCGACCAGAACCGCGTCCGGCACCATCTCCTGCAACCGTGCGGCGGACTCGAGGACTTCCTCGAGCCCTTCAGGTAGTGCCGTCAGCGCATCGATGGGCGCATCGTTGCCGTTCAGCGCGTGGCGTACGTCGTCACCATGCTCGTGCCCATTGCGATCCATCTCGTAAGCGTATCAGATGTGATACACCCAGTGAAGAGTAGGGCGGGTGGGACTTGAACCCACGATCGTCGGGTTATGAGCCCGCTGCCTTGACCAGCTTGGCCACCGCCCCGCGCCGAACGGATCCGGCGGGTTCGAGTTTAGCGGCGCCGGTCGTCGCCGCGTTCACGCACTGGCGGCTCGGGCCACACCTTGGAGACAGCCTCGGTGATCCGGATCGAACCGGTCTTCGGGTGCGCCGGGTCGCCGCTGCTCCCCCGCGGGATCGGCAACTCCTGACTGTCGCTGATCACCTGCGGGTGATAGCGCGCCAGCTGGAACACGCCGATCACGGCAAGTGCCCCGGCCAGGACGAAACCGATATAGGCCCCGAGCGGGGCACCGTCGGCCTCGTGCAACACCGTGAGACCGATGATGATCGCGACGATCGGATCGACGACGGTGAGCCCCGCGATCACGAGGTCCGGCGGCCCCGAGGCGTACGCCGTCTGGACGAAGTACGCCCCGACGGCGGTGCCGGCGATGAGTGCGATGGCGCACGTGAGCGTGAGCCAGTCGAAGTCGCCTGCCTGAATGCGGCTGATGACGACCTTCGCGAGGGTCGCGACGAAACCGTAGATGACTCCCGCCGAGACGATGTAGAACAGCGCCGACGTGCGACGGCGCAGCCACATCCAGCCGCCGCCGAGCATCACGATGACGACCGCGAGGATGATCAGCACCGTGATCAGCTGCTGGTCGGTCACGGCCGTGTCTACGGCATAGAGCGCGGCGATCGTGACGAAGATGAGGATGCCCACGACGCACAGCACGATCGCCGTGATCGACCGTGCAGTGGGCTTGTGCCCGCTGATGCGGGCGTTCAGCAGCGTCGTGATGACGAGCGAGATCGCACCGATCGGCTGCACGAGGATCAGCGGGGCGAATGACATCGCCGACAGCTGGCAGACGATCGCCAGCCCCAGCATGAGCGTGCCGACGACCCACGAGGGCCGCCGCAGCAGGTTGAGCAGCTGGCCCCCTGTGAGCCCCGTGTTGCCGGCGGTCGCGGTGAGCCGCTCGACCTTCTGCACGCCCCGGTGCTGGTACTGCGCACCGAACGACATGAAGACCGCGCCGAGAAGAGCCAGCGGAATGCCGATCAGGATTGCGGGGTCTTTGAAGATGCCGACGAGGTCGTCGGTGATGTCGACCAAGGCCATGACCGCGGCATCCACTCTTCGACACTAACCGGATCGCACCCTCGGTAGGCTCAGGGACGTGGCTGTTCTTCCGATTCGCATCATGGGCGATCCCGTCCTGCACGCCCCCGCCGAGCCCGTCGGCGAGATCACCGACGAGATTCGACAGCTCGTCGCCGACATGTTCGAGACGATGGATGCCGCGCCGGGCGTCGGCCTCGCGGCGCCGCAGGTCGGCGTCGGTCTGCGCATCTACACGTACACCTACCAGGACGACGAGGGCGAGCCGTGGCGCGGCGTGCTCATCAACCCCGAGCTGTGGATGACGCCGACGATCCCGGGAGCGCCCGACCCTGACGACGAGTCGGAGGGATGCCTGTCGTTCCCCGGCGAGCGTTTCCCGCTGCGCCGCTCCGAGCGCGTCCAGGTGACGGGCATCGACCTTGAGGGCGCGCCGGTGCGCATCGAGGTCGACGGCTGGCGTGCGCGCATCATGCAGCACGAGTTCGATCACCTCGACGGCATCCTGTACATCGACCGCCTCGACGACGGCGACTGGAAGACCGTGCAGAAGATCGCCCGCAAGCGCGGTTGGGGCCGCCCCGGCGCCGCGTGGATGCCCGGCGTCGACGACATCGACGCCTGACCGCGCTTCTCGCGGCACCAATGAAGAACGGCCCCAGAGTGGAGTCTGGGGCCGTTCGCTCCCCGGCTTGGACTCGAACCAAGAACCTGCCGGTTAACAGCCGGCTGCTCTGCCAATTGAGCTACCGAGGATCAGTCACCCGCGAGCGGGCAACCCGTCTATGTTAGCAAAGTCTGAGGGGTGCTCGTGCACGTGGGGCACGATCGCCGCTCGGTCATGAGGCGATGCGACTGCCCCCGTCGGGCGTCCACAGGACGTCCGCCATACCGTGGCCGAAACCGACCGGATGCCCCGCACGCAGCACCAGTACGTCGGCGTCCAGTTCGGCGACGGTGACCGGGTCATTGGTGACGACCAGCATCGCCATCGCGTGCTCGCCACGACGGCGCAGCAGCGCATCACGCGCGGCCTGCCGCACCTCGAGGTCAAGATTGGCGTACGGGTCGTCACCGATGAACACGCGCGGATCGAGCACGAGGGCCCGCGCGAGCGCGACCCGCTGGCGCATGCCCGAACTGAGCTCGTACGGGTACTTCGTCGCAGCCCCCAGGGGCAACTGCAGTTCGTCGAGCAAGCCTGCGATCCGCAGCGACAGCGCACGCTGATTCACCCTGCGGTCGCGTGAGGTGACCGGCTCGCCGATCACCTCCGACACCGTCAGACGCGCGGGCAGCGCCGCGCCGGCACCCTGCGCGAGATAACCCGTGACGTAGCGCCGCACGCGCAGCGAGCGGCCACCCTTGCGCACCGAGATGCCCTCCACGCGGGCAGACCCTCCGACGACGGTCAGCGACGGGTCGTCCGCGCCGGCGAGCACGCCGACGAGACTCGACTTGCCGGCACCGGTCGGCCCCATGATCGCGAGCGCCCCACCGGGCGCGAGGCGGAAGCTGATTCCTTCCGCGACACGGCTGCCGCCGCGGGCCACCGACAAGTCGTCAGAGGTGACGGCGGCATCGTCGGCGGAGCGCAGCTGCATGGGGTTCATCCTGCCTCGTCCGCTCGCCGTCCGCCACTTCGCCGGGCCGGCGCCGCGCGGGGCTCACTCGATCTGGGTGAGCGTCGCTCGCTGCGCGTCGAGGTCGCGCAGCGCGATCCGCACCGCCCGCCCCTCTTCCGAGTCGGCGGACAGCCGCTGGATCGCGCCCAGCAGCTCGCGCTTCTGATCGTCGACGGCGCGCACCCGCAGACGCCGCGCGAGTGATGCGGTCGAGAGCTGCGCCTCCGGCTCGGTGAGCGCGGGGAAGCTCGCCGTCAACAGCTCGACGGCGAGAGAGCGGTACGGCTCGCGCACCGCCTCGGCGGCCGTCGCCGCCCACCCGATGCGCGTGCGATCGGGCTGCGCCAGGATGCCCTGGCGCACGGCATCCAGCGCCGCGACGTGCATCGGCAGCGCGAGCGCCGCGTCGACGTCGGCGCTGTCGACGAGGTGACCGTACTGCAGGATGCCCATGAGCGCGTCACGCTCGAGTGCGGCATCGGCCGTGCGCGGCAGTGTCGCGATCGTCACGCGGGCGACGGGCGCCGATGCATCCGGCGCGCCTGCGGTGTCGGCGACCGGTGTCGCGCTCCCGGGTGCTCGCTCGGAGAGCACCGGCGTGCGCGACGCGCGCGCGGCGCGGTCCACCGCAGAGCGGACCTCGCCGAGGTCCATGCCCAGCTTGCGGGCGAGGACGCGCGTGTAGCCGGGCCGCAGCGCCGAGTCGCGGATGTCGGCGACGATGGGAGCCGCCGCCCGCAGCGCGCCGACGCGGCCCTCGACGGTGCCGAGGTCGAAGCCGGCGAGACGCTGGTCCATCACGAACTCGAACATGGGGGCCTTGCTGTCCATGAGGGCGCGCACCGCGGCATCCCCCTTGTTCAGCCGCAGGTCGCACGGGTCGAGCCCGTCGGGGGCGACGGCGACGTACGTCTGTGCCGCGAACCGCTTCTCATCGCCGAAGGCGCGCAGCGCCGCCTTCTGCCCCGCGGCGTCGGGGTCGAACGTGAAGACGACCTCACCGGCGGCGCTGTCATCGCCCATGACCCGGCGCAGCACCGTGATGTGGTCGGAGCCGAAGGCCGTGCCGCAGCTGGCGATCGCGGTCGTGACGCCGGCCAGGTGGCACGCCATGACGTCGGTGTACCCCTCGACGACCACGACGCGATGCGAGCGCGAGATGTCCTTCTTTGCAAGGTCCAGGCCGTACAGCACCTGCGCCTTCTTGTAGATGGGCGTCTCGGGGGTGTTCAGGTACTTGGGCCCCTGATCGTCCTCGTACAGGCGCCGCGCGCCGAACCCGATCGTCTGCCCCGTCACGTCGCGGATCGGCCAGACGACGCGACCGCGGAACCGGTCGTACACACCCCGCTGGCCCTGCGAGAGCAGGCCGGCGGCCAGAAGCTCCTCATCGGTGAAGCCCTGCGCCTTCAGGGCATCCCGCACGCCGTTCCACCCCTTGGGCGCGTAGCCGACGCCGAAGTGCGCGGCTGCGCCGGCGTCGAAGCCGCGCTCGCCGAGGAACCGGCGCCCCGCGTCGGCTTCCGGCGTCGCGAGCTGCGAGCGGAACCAGTCCGCCGCCGCGGTGTTGGCCTGGTACAGCCGCGTGCGGCCGCTGGTCTCGGGCGCCGCACCACCGTCTTCGTAGTGCAGTGTGTAGCCGATGCGCCCCGCCAGACGCTCGACGGCCTCGGTGAACGACAGATGGTCCATCGCGCGCAGGAACGAGTACACGTCGCCCGACTCGCCGCAGCCGAAGCAGTGGTAGTAGCCGACCTGCGGGCGGACGTGGAAGCTCGGGCTGCGCTCGTCATGGAAGGGACACAGTCCCTTGAGCGAGCCGACCCCCGCCGACTTCAGCGCGACGCGCTCGCCGACGATGTCGGCGATGTTGGTGCGCGCCTTGATCTCGTCGACGTCGGACTGCGCGATGCGGGCCATCAGTCCCCCTCGCCGGGCCAGAGTCCCGCGATCGGCTCGGGCATCGCGAACCCGCTGTGCAGGGTCGTGCGGCCGTCGCCCGAGCGCAGGCCCAGTTCGCGCAGGTCGACGGGTCCGATCATCCGCGCGTGCCACTCGATCGCGAATCGGTCGGTCAGGCTTGCGACCTGGTCGACGATGACGCGCCTGCGCGCGGCATCCGTCTCAGCCGCTGCGAAGTCCTCGGCGTGCAGGCGGTCGAGGTGCTCGGGCCGCTCCGACAGCGCGGTGGCGAGACGCTTGAGCACGCGACGCTGCTCCTTGTAGAGCCCCTTGCGCCCGTCGATCGACACGACGAACGCGCCGATGATGCCCTTGAGCACGGCCATCTCGACCTCGATGACACGCGGCACGACGACGCGGCCGCGGTAGCGGGTGAGGGATGCCGCGGTGTACGCCTCGCGCGTCGCGGTGGTCGCCGCGCGCGCGAACCGCCCGATCAGGTCGGAGGTGAGGTTCTTCAGCCCCGCAACGGCCGCCCGGTCACCCGAGAAGGCGGTCAGCCACACCGGCAGCCGCATCAGCCGGTAGAGGGCATCGCCCAGCTCGTCGCGCGAGTATCCGTAGCCGACCCAGTTCTGGATCGCCGTCAACAGTGCGTCGCGCTCGCGGGCGTCGTCGAGGCGAGCGGGGTCGAGATAGCCGTTGAGGACGGCATCCTCGAAGTCGTGCACGGAATACGCGATGTCGTCGGAGAGGTCCATCACCTCAGCCTCGATGCAGCGCAGCCGCCCGGGCGCGCCCTCGCGCATCCAGCGGAAGACATGCTCGTCTTCGGGGTACACGCCGAACTTGTCGCGTCCGCCCGGGTCGGGGATCGCGTGCTCGACCGTCCACGGGTACTTGCACGTGGCATCCAGGCTCGCCCGCGTCAGGTTCAGCCCGAAGCTCGCCCCGTCGGGGCCGATGACCTTCGGCTCCAGACGCGAGAGGATCCGCAGCGTCTGCGCGTTGCCCTCGAAGCCGCCGATGTCCTCGGCCCACTCATTGAGCGCGCGCTCGCCGTTGTGCCCGAACGGCGGATGCCCGATGTCATGACTCAGGCACGCCGTGTCGACGACGTCGGGTGACAGCTCGAGCGCGATCGCGAGCTCACGACCGACCTGGGCGACCTCGAGCGAGTGCGTCAGCCGGTTGCGCGCGAAATCGGCGGGGCTCGCCGGGCTCAGCACCTGCGTCTTGGAGGCGAGCCGGCGCAGCGCCGCGGAGTGCAGCACGCGCGCGCGGTCACGCGCGAAGCTGTCGCGCTGCGAACGGTGCGTCTCGGCCAGGAGTCGCTCGGCGTCGTGGTCGTCGTACCCCGCAGGGCGTCCGGCCGCGATGACGACGCCGCCGCCCTCACCCGCCACTGGTGTCCAACTCCGCATCGGCGAGCGTGCGGGATGCCTCACCGGACATCTCGCGCGTCGCGAGCCAGCCGTCCGGCAGTGCGGGGCGCTTCGGAGTGCCCGCCCGGCCGCGCTGACCCTCCGCCGCGGCGCCCGGGTACGGGGCGTCCCTGTCGAGCGTCGCAAGCAGGTCGTCGATCTCGGCAAGGGTCGACGCCGTCGCGAGCGCAGCCCGCGTGTCACCGCCGACGGGGTACCCCTTGAAGTACCAGGCGACGTGCTTGCGGATGTCGCGGCATCCGCGGCCCTCGTCCTCGAAGAACTCGACCAGCAACGCGGCATGCCGGCAGAACGCATCGGCCACGAACCCGAGGGTCGCATCGGGACGGATGCCAGGCGCCCCGAACGCGGCGGCGAGATCGCCGAACAGCCACGGGCGGCCGAGGCATCCGCGCCCGACGACGACGCCGTCGCAGCCGGTCTGCGCCATCATGCGCACGGCATCCTCGCCCGACCAAATGTCACCGTTGCCCAGCACGGGAATGCTCGTCACGGCCTGCTTGAGCTGTGCGATGGCATCCCAGTCCGCGTTGCCGGAGTAGAACTCCGCGGCCGTCCGCGCGTGCAGCGCGACCGCGGCGGCACCGGCATCCTCGGCGATGCGCCCCGCGTCGAGGAACGTGAGGTGGTCGGGATCGATGCCCTTGCGCATCTTCACCGTGAGCGGCACATCGCCGGCCGCGCGCGCCGCGCGCGTGACGATGTCGCGGAACAGCCCCGTCTTCCAGGGCAGCGCGGCTCCCCCGCCCTTGCGGGTCACCTTGGGCACGGGGCACCCGAAGTTGAGGTCGATGTGGTCGGCGCGGTCTTCTTCGACGAGCATCCGCACGGCGGCCTCGGTCGTGGCGGGGTCGACGCCGTAGAGCTGGATCGAGCGCAGCGACTCGGACTCGTGGTGCGTGATGAGCCGCATCGTCGTGGCGTTGCGCTCCACCAGCGCCCGCGTCGTGATCATCTCGCTGACGTACAGGCCGGTGCCGTACTCGCGGCAGAGCCGCCGGAACGCCGCGTTCGTGATGCCCGCCATCGGCGCGAGGACGACCGGCGCGTCCAGCTCGATGCGCCCGATGCGCAGCGCTGGCCGCACGGCGGCAGCAGCCGTCGAGGCGGAAGGGGGCGCGATCGTGGACATCCTGTCCATTCTCCCAGACTCCGTCGCGCCCGGTCGCCCCGCACGGGCATATCGTGGACAACATGGCCGAGACACAGACTGTGGATATCCGCGACATCGCCTTCCTCGACGCCGAGGGCACCGAACACACGCTCTCCGAGTACGCCGGCAAGGAGCTGCTGATCGTCAACGTGGCGTCCAAGTGCGGGCTCACGCCGCAGTACGAGCAGCTCGAGCAGTTGCAGAAGACCTACGGCGACCGCGGCCTGCAGGTGCTCGGCTTCCCGTGCAACCAGTTCATGGGGCAGGAGCCCGGCTCGATGGACGAGATCCTCGAGTTCTGCTCGGTGACCTACGGCGTCTCGTTCCCGATCATGGACAAGGTGCGCGTCAACGGTTCACACGCCGCACCGCTCTACAAGGCGCTCAAGAAGACTCCCAACGCCGAGGGCGCGAAGGGCCCGGTCATGTGGAACTTCGAGAAGTTCCTGGTGACCGCTTCGGGTGACGTGCACCGCTTCCGCCCGCAGACCAAGCCGGATGACCCCGAGGTCATCGCCGCGATCGAGGCGGGCCTGCCCGCCTGACGCCGGCGCGTGTCGGCGCGGGTCAGGCGTCCTGCTTCTCCGCCCACACCTGGCGCGTGATCTGCGCGAACGCCTCCGGCGGCTGAGCGCCGCTGACGCCGTACTTGCCGTCGATGACGAAGAACGGCACACCCTGGATGCCGTAGGCCTGCGCCTGCGCCTGATCGGCGCGCACGTCGGCGAGGTGACGGCTCGACTCGAGCGCTTCGCGCGCGGCGTCGGCGTCGAGACCCGCCTCTGCGGCGAGGTCGACGAGGTCGTCGACGCGTCCGACGTGACGACCCTCGGTGAAGTACGCCGACATGAGGCGCTCGGTCATCTCACGCTGCAGGCCCTGCGACTTGGCGAAGTGCAGCAGCTCGTGCGCCTTGACGGTGTTCGTGTGCTGAAGCAGGTCGAACCGGTACTCGAGCCCCGCGTTCGCGGCGACGCCCGTGACGTTCTCGAGCATCTCGGTGACGCGCTCACGGGGCATCCCCTTGCGTCCCGCGAGGAAGTCGACCTCGTCACCGTCGAAGTCGACGGGAGTGTCGGGCGAGAGCTCGAAGGAGTGGAAGGTCACCTCGACGATGGGCGCGTCCTCGTCGGTCGCGGCCTCGGCGAGTCCCTTCTCGAGGTTGCGCTTGCCGATGTAGCACCATGGGCAGGCGATGTCACTCCAGATGTCGATCTTGATGGCGTCTGTCACATCTGGGGCAACGCGTCGGATGCTGTGGTCTATTCCCGCACCGGCATGATCGGTCGGCGTGAGCGGCCTCGTCAGCTCTTGGGCGCGTCGACGGCTCCACCGAACCGACGGTCGCGGTCGAGGTACAGCTGGATCGCATGCCACAGGTCGGTGCGCGAGAAGTCGGGCCACAGGGTGTCGAGGAACACCATCTCGGCATACGCCGACTCCCACAGCAGGAAGTTCGACGTGCGCTGCTCACCGCTTGACCGCAGGAACAGATCGACGTCGGGCATGTCGGGGATGTAGAGGTGCTTGCGCAGAGACTTCTCGGTGATCGCCGACGGCTTCAGCCGCCCCGATGCGATCTCAGCACCCATCGCACGCATCGCGTCGATGATCTCGTGGCGACCGCCGTAGTTGATGCACATCGTGAGCGTGAGCACGTCATTGTCGCGGGTGAGGGCCTCGGCGACCCGGAGTTCCTTGATGACCGATCCCCACAGGCGCGGCGTGCGGCCCGCCCATCGGATGCGCACGCCCCACTCGTTGAGCTGGTCGCGCCGGCGGTGCAGCACGTCGCGGTTGTACCCCATCAGGAAGCGCACCTCTTCGGGTGACCGCGCCCAGTTCTCGGTCGAGAACGCGTAGACGCTGAGGTGCTTGACGCCCGCCTGGATCGCACCCGCGACCACGTCGAGCAGCACCTCCTCGCCCGCACGGTGCCCCTCGATGCGGGTCAGCCCGCGCCGGTTCGCCCACCGCCCGTTGCCGTCCATGACGATCGCGACGTGCCCCGGAACGCCGCCGCGCGGGAACTTCGGCGGGTGGATGCCCGTCCAGTCGAGCGGCCGGTACGGGACGGCGTCACGGTGCGTATAGGGCTTCGGGGTCACCGGTGGGTCTCCACTCGTTCGACGAGGGACAGCGATCGGATGCCGCGCTCGAGGTGGTACTGCGTATAGGCGGCGATGAGGCCGGATGCAGCCGCTGCGGTGCGATCGGTCGCGGCATCCACTGTCTGCCACTCCCCCGCGATCAGCGCGTGCAGCAGTGCGCGGGTGTCGGGCAGGATGCGCGCCGATCCCGCCGGCGCACAGTTGCCGCAACTGCTGCCGCCCAGCTGCGCGACGAACCAGTCATGCGGCCCGACCGCGCCACAACGCGCGCAGTCGTCGAGCGCGGGAGCCCAGCCCGACAGCGCCATCGTGCGCAGCAGGTACGAATCGAGCACCGACCGTGCCGCGTGCCCGCCCTGCGAGAGCGTGCGCAGCCCGCCGACGAGCAGCAGGTACTGCTGCGGGGTCGCCTCAGCCTCGCCGAGCCGGTCGGCGGTCTCGACCATGGCGTGCGCGGCGGTGTAACTGTCGTAGTCGCCGGCGATCGCGGCGCCGTACGAGCCGAGCGACTCGGCCTGCTGCACGATGTCGAGGCTGCGGCCCTGATAGAGCTGGACGTCGGCGACCATGAACGGCTCGAGCCGCGCGCCGAACCGCGACGACGTGCGCCGCACACCCTTCGCAACGGCGCGCACCTTGCCGTGACGGCGGCTGAGCATCGTCACGATGCGGTCTGCCTCACCGAGCTTGTGGGTGCGCAGGACCACGACCTCATCCCGGTAGGTGACCACTATCGCTTGCTCCGCACGCTTCCATTATCCCCGCCCCCTGCGACACGGGCCGGTGCGGCGCGGTGCGTTCCGCGCGATGGCGGGCCGCGAGCACGACAATGGAGGCGTGACCGAACCGCTCTTCGTGATCCCGCTATGGGCCGACCTGCTCGCCGTGGGCCTCGGCGGCGTGCAGGGCGCGCTGTTCGCCTCGGGCTTCGTCGGCCAGCGACGGCTCGACATGCTGGGAGTCGCGATCATCGGGATCGTCATGGGCATGGGTGGCGGCCTCATCCGCGACCTGCTCCTGGGCGTGAGCCCGACGACGCTGCAGAGCAACTGGTACCTGCTGACGGCGACAGGAGCCGCACTCGTGGGGATGCTCCTGGCGGGCACGTTCGCGCGACTCAACGGCGTGATCGTCGCCCTGGATGCCGTCGTCATCGGCCTGTTCGGCGCGTTCGGCACCTCGAAGGCGCTCGTGCTGGGGCTGCCGGACGTGCCCGCCGTGTTCGTCGGTGTGTGTGCGGCCGTCGGCGGAGGCATCCTGCGCGACGTCATCATGGGACTGCCGGTCGCCGTCATGCACGTCGGCTCGCTCTATGCCGTCGCGGCGGGTGTCGGCTGCGCCGTGCTCGCGGGTGCCGTCTCGCTCGGCGCGCCGGTCGTCGCGGGGGCGGTCGCGTGCGTCATCGTGACGGCCGTCATCCGCGTGCTCGCCGTGCTGTTCGACATCTCGCTGCCCGAGCAGCGCGCGCTGCACCGCCGCAAGGTCGCCCTCGAGACGAGCGCGATCCCCATCATCAAGCCGCCCGCCGACTGACCCCGCCCGCCGCGCCCCGCACCCCCGGTCGCGCCGCGCCGCGCATCCACCCGTGAGACTGCAGTGGTGCACCGAGACTGCGCGCGGTGGCTGCAGTCTCGGTGCACCAGTGCTGTTTCGCTGTCGGGGGCGCCGACCCCGGGACCGACCGTCAGACGGAGGCGAGGGCGGGGGCTGACGACCGGGTGCGGATCGCGCGGTTGACCGCCGAGATGATCGCCTTGAGGGATGCCGTGGAGATGTCGCCGTCGATGCCGACACCCCACAGCCGCTCGCCGTCGACCTGCAGCTCGACGTAGGCGGCGGCCTGCGCGTCACCGCCCGTGCTCAGGGTGTGCTCGACGTAGTCGTACAGCGTGATGTCGAAGCCCTGCGCGCGCACCACTTCGAGGAACGCCGACACGGGTCCGTTGCCGACCCCCTGCGTCACAACCCGGTCATCCCCGTCACGCAGCGTGACATCGAGCGAGACCTCGCCCGACATGTCGCTCTGCGTGCGCGTGGACAGCAGCTCGAAGCGCCCCCACTTGTCGTCGGCGGCGGCCGCCGGCAGGTACTCGTCGGTGAACACGTCCCAGATCTGGTCGCTCGAGACCTCGCCGCCCTCGGCATCGGTCTTGGCCTGCACCACGCCCGAGAACTCGATCTGCAGCTTGCGCGGCAGATCCAGCGCGTGGTCGGTCTTCAGCAGGTACGCGACCCCGCCCTTGCCCGACTGCGAGTTGACGCGGATGACCGCTTCGTACGAGCGGCCCAGATCCTTCGGGTCGATCGGCAGATACGGCACGGCCCACTCGATGTCGTCGACGGTGACACCGGATGCCTGAGCCCGGGCATCCATCGCCTCGAAGCCCTTCTTGATCGCGTCCTGGTGCGAGCCGCTGAACGCCGTGAAGACGAGGTCACCCGCCCACGGGCTGCGCTCGGGCACGGGCAACTGGTTGCAGTACTCGGCCGTGCGTTTGACCTGGTCGATGTCGCTGAAGTCGATCTGAGGGTCGATCCCCTGCGTGAACAGGTTGATGCCCAGCGCGACGAGGTCGACATTGCCGGTGCGCTCGCCGTTGCCGAACAGGCATCCCTCGATGCGGTCGGCGCCGGCCATGTAGCCGAGCTCGGCCGCCGCGATCGCCGTGCCGCGGTCGTTGTGCGGGTGCAGCGACAGGATGACGTTCTCGCGGTGTGCGAGGTGGCGACTCATCCATTCGATCGAGTCGGCGTAGACGTTCGGCGTCGCCATCTCGACGGTCGCGGGCAGGTTGATGATGACCTTGCGCTCGGGCGTGGGCTCGAAGACCTCGATGACCTGATTGCAGACGTCGAGGGCGAACTCGAGCTCGGTGCCGGTGTACGACTCGGGCGAGTACTCGTAGTACACCGTCGTGTCGGGGATGCGCTTCTCGAACTCGCGGCACAGGCGCGCGCCCTCGAGCGCGATGTCGATGACGCCCTGCTGGTCGGTGCGGAAGACGACCTCGCGCTGCAGCACGCTCGTCGAGTTGTACAGGTGCACGATGGCCTGCTTGGCACCGGCGATCGCCTCGTAGGTGCGCTCGATCAGGTGCTCGCGCGCCTGCGTCAGCACCTGGATCGTGACGTCGTCGGGGATCAGGTTCTCGTCGATCAGCTGGCGCACGAAGTCGAAGTCGGTCTGGCTCGCGCTCGGGAAGCCGACCTCGATCTCCTTGTAGCCCATCTTCACGAGCAGCTCGAACATGATGCGCTTGCGCTCGGGGCTCATCGGGTCGATGAGCGCCTGGTTGCCGTCGCGCAGGTCGACCGCGCACCAGCGCGGCGCGGTCGTGATGCGGGCGTCAGGCCACGTGCGGTCGGGCAGGTCGACGCGGATCTGCTCGTGGTACGGGCGGTACTTGTGGACCGGCATGCCGGAGGGAGTCTGGGTGTTCTTCATTGGTCGCTTCTGTCTCGTCAGATCGTGGGGGCCCGTGGCGTCAGACAATGACGAAGCTCCGCGACGAGGAAGGCCCTAGATCGAGGCCTCGTCGCGGCAGCTAAGAAGGAGCTGGCCGAAGCGCATGCGAACAGGTTACACCCGTGCGGCGGGTGAGACGAACGCCCGCAACGCGACACTGTCAGGGCATGAGGAACACTCGGGCATCCGCCATCGCCGCCGTCGCCGCGTTGTGCGGCCTGCTGCTCACCGCCTGCGCGACGTCGGCCGCGCCCGGTACCGCCGGCGCTCCCGCGCTCCCCGACGTCGTCTCGGGCCTGCCCGACGGCGAGGTGCTCGCGCAGGGCACTGTGATGGATGCCGGCGGCGAGCTCGAACTGTGCCTCGGCGCGATCATGGAGTCCTATCCCCCGCAGTGTCACGGCATCCCGCTGGTCGGCTGGTCGTGGGGCGGCGTCGAGGGATCCGAGCAGGAAGGCGACATCCGCTGGGGTGCGTACGCCGTGCAGGGCACGTACGACGGCACCTCGTTCACGGTCACGCAGCCGCCGATCATGCTCGCGCTCTTCGATCCGGCGATGCGCGACGACCCGACCGGCGGCGTGCCCGGACCGGCCGACGAGGCGACGCTGACCGCGACGCAGGATGACCTGAACACCCAGCTCGGCGACCGCGTGCTCTCGTCGTGGCCGCAGGACGGGCGCGTGTGGGTACAGGTCGTCTGGGACGACGGAATGCTGCAGGATGCCGCGGATGCCCGCTACGGCGACGACGTCGTGCTCGTGCAGTCCGCGCTGCAACTCGTCAGTGCACCATAGCCCAGGCATAGGAACCGCAAAGGAGGGTCGGTTGGAATCGTCTCATTGAAAGCGTGTGCTGACAGGAGACGATGATGAGACGACGGACGAAGATCGCCACAGGCGTGATAGCTGCGACGCTGCTGCTCGCGGGCTGCGGAGCGACCGCTCTGGAGAGCACCGACAGCACGGCGGTCTCTGCCGGCACCAGCACGACGACCACCGAGGAGTCCTCGACGTCGACCACGGTCGACACGACGGTCTCGGGCGTCGACGTCGACTGGAGCTCTCTGCCCACGACCGATGTGACTCTCACCGATGACGGCATCACGATCACCGAGGCCGGCACCTACGTGCTGACTGGCTCGTCGACCGGACAGGTCGTCGTGAACAGCGATGGCGCCGTGCGCCTGATCCTCAACGGCGTGACGATCGACAGCTCGGCAGGAGCCGCGATCCAGGTCGACAACGCCGAGCTCACCGTCATCGAGCTCGCCGACGGCACGACCAACACGGTGTCGGATGCCGGAACGCGCAGCGACGAGGCGATCGACGGAGCCATCTATTCGTCTGACGATCTCTACATCACCGGCACCGGTTCGCTCACGGTCACCGCGAACTTCGCCGACGGCATCGTCGGCAAGGACGACCTGTGGATCCTCGGCGGCACGATCTCGGTGACGAGCGTCGACGACGGCATCCGCGGCAAGGACTCGCTGACGATCAGCGGCGGCACCCTTACGATCGACGCGGCCGAGGATGCCCTGAAGTCGAGCAACGACACCGACGCCGGCAAGGGTGTGCTCACGATCACCGGCGGCGACATCACGATCACGGCGGGCGATGACGCGATCAAGGCCGAGCAGGCGATCTCGATCACGGGCGGCACGATCGACATCACGACCTCGGTCGAGGGATTCGAGGCACCCGTCATCGTGATCGACGGCGGCACGATCAGCCTCTACGCCTCGGACGACGGCATCAACGCCTCGGCATCCGCGATCGTCACCTCGGGCCTGAGCATCACGATCAACGGCGGCGACATCACGATTGAGATGGGCTCGGGCGACACCGATGCGATCGACAGCAACGGTGACCTCACCATCACGGGCGGAACGCTCAACATCACCGCCCAGTCGTCGTTCGACTACGACGGCACCGGCACGATGACCGGTGGCAACATCACCGTCAACGGGTCGACAGTGACGCAGCTGTCGAACTCGATGATGGGTGGCGGAGGCGGCAGCCGCCGGCCCTGATTCCTCCGGCGCGCTGCTCTGCGGCGGGGTCCACGCAAGTGGGCCCCGCCGCTTCGCGTGGGTGCGGCGATGCGGGTGTCTCGCCGCGGTGGTGTATCTAGCCGTGCGCTGGGCGCCTCATTACGATCAGCATCGAGACATCGTGGGATGCCGCGTGCGTGGTGGGGGTGCCATGAGATCGCCGGAGGAACGGGCCGTCGAGGTCGTC
The DNA here is from genome assembly GCF_001898315.1 of Microbacterium sp. 70-16. Taxonomy (GTDB): domain Bacteria; phylum Actinomycetota; class Actinomycetes; order Actinomycetales; family Microbacteriaceae; genus Microbacterium. The sequence goes on from NZ_MKTQ01000014.1 coordinate 458,959, forward strand.
GTGCTCGCGAACAGCTTTCGCGCGGGACGCGATGCGATCGCGCGCGACTTTCCCGCCTCGGTCACCGCGCTGTATGACGCGGTCATCACCCGTCCCGAGTGGGCGTCGGCGGCGACGCTGACCGAGCAGGCGCTCGTCATCGCGCACGTGCTCGAGGACTCCCCCGAGCTCGCCGCGGCCTATCAGGCCGACGTCGACGCGGGCCTCCTCGGCTTCGGCGCCGGCGACGATGCCGAGGTGGATGCCGCGATCCACAGTGTGCAGGATGCCCTCGAGCCGAAAGCCGAGATGGCGGGGCCGGATGATGGGCTGCTCAGCGGCCCGGTCGACGGCGACACCGACACGGCGTGGCGTCCTCTTCCCGGCGGTGAGCCCGGGCCGCCGCCGGTACCGTCTCCGTCGCCGGCTCCGTCCGTGCCGCCGGCTCCGTCCGTGCCGCCGGCCACGCCGCCACCGCCTCCAATGCCTGCCCCGGTCGTGCCACCGGCCACCCCGGCCACGCCACCGCCTGCAGACGCACCACCCGCCGACGCGGTCCAGACCTGGCTCAACGCCGAACTCAATGATCCGCACGCTGCCCTTCAGGTGGCGCAGACGCGTACTCTCGCTCTCTCCTACGGCGAGAAGAGCGAGCAGGCCGTCGCCGCGGCCGCCGCGACGCTCATGATCCCGCGCGACGAGGCGACGATCGACGTCACCGTCACCCTCGCGAGCACCGACTTCACGGTGCCGCCGTTCCCGCAGCAGCTGCGGATCGGTCGCGACGGGCACTCGGTCGGGCGCGCCCTGTTCGACATCACGCCGCTGCATTCCGGCCCGTCGACGCTGAGCGTCCTGGTCGATGTGAAAGGCAACTTCCTGCAGCGACTCGAGATCACGTTCGACGTCGGCGCGGCATCCACCCCCGACATCACGAACTACGGTCGTCCGGCGGCCGCGGCATCCGTCCTCGAAGAACGCACCGCCACGATGCAGTTCATGCCCGCCGTCGGCGGCTATCAGTTGATTGCGCCGGCCGTCGCGGCCGAGCCGATCGACGTGCTCGTCACGCAGGATCAGCTCGCGGCGCGCATCCAGAGCGTGCGCGACGCACTGCTGGGCGTTGTGTCAGATCCCGCCGTGTCACTCAATCTCGACATCGCCAAGGAGCTCGGTGATCAGGCGCTGAGCACGCTCGCTTTCGAGGGGTTCCGGCTGTTCCAAGCGATCTTCGCAGGCCCGCAGGCGGGGGCCGAGCTGCGCTCGGTCGGTGCGTGGCTGCGCGAGACCCTCAGCGGCGATGTGACGACACTGCAGGTCGTCTCGAGCGGATTCCCGGTGCCGTGGGCGCTCATGTATCTGACCGAGCGCTTCGATGCGACCCCGCTCACGTGGGACAACTTCATCGGCATGCGGCACGTCGTCGAGCAGATTCCGATGGCCGAGATCGCCGCAGTGCCTCCGGCCCCGACGATCGCATCGACGCCCGAGCTGAGTGTCCGCGTGCTGCTCAACGAGGGCATCGACGCCCAGATGCCGTCGCATCCGATCGCGACGCAACGCGAGTATTGGACAGGTCGGGGCGTGGCTTTGACCGAGGGCACGAAGGTCGACGACCTCGTGAGGTCCGCGCTGCTGCCCGCCGCGACCGACAAGGTGCTCTACCTCTTCTGCCACGCCGTCGCGTCGCCGACCGACTCCGACGACTCGCACCTGATCCTGTCGGGCGGGCAGAGCGTCACCCTCGCCCAACTGTCGGTATACGCGCCGATCGAAGACGCCCTGCCTGCGCATCCGCTCGTCTTCATCAACGCGTGCGAGTCGGCAGAGCTCTCGCCCAACTTCTACGACGGCTTCGTGCCGTACTTCCTCGCGAAGGGCGCGCGCGGCGTCATCGGCACCGAGTGCAAGACGCCGGGGCTGTTCGCGAGCGAGTGGGCGAAGGCGTTCTTCGACGAGTTGTTCGCGGGCAAGTCTCTCGGCGAGGTCGTGCTCGACCTGCGGCGGCGCTTCTTGGCGGAGCACAACAACCCGCTCGGCCTGCTCTACGGCATCCACTGCGACACCGATACCCGGGTCGACCCTGCGCTGGTCGGCGCAGTGCACTGAACCGGAAGGATCTCGTATGTCTCTGAGGCGCATTCCCGGTAAGAACCAGGAGTACTTCCTGATCAGCTACGACAAGAAGGGGCGCGAGGTGCCGGATGCCGACGGGTCGTCGGCGAGCCAGGCGATGCTCGACGCGCTGACGGCGCCGGGCAGCGCCGTCACCGACGTGTTCGTCCTGAGCCACGGCTGGCAGGGCGACTACGACGACGCGATCAGTCAATATGACAGGTGGGTCGGTGCGGCGGACCCCGACACCGCAGACGACGGCATCCGGCCATTCGTCGTGGGGCTGCACTGGCCGAGCAAGGCATGGAGCGACCGCGAGTTGCGCAGTGCGCCGAGCGGTCTTCTCGGCGACGACCCGGAACCCGCCGCGGACGGCATGACGGTCGACGAAGCCGTCGACGAGTACGCCGCGACCCTCGGTGACGATGCCGACACGCGTGCCGCTCTGGCCGCGGTGCTGACGTACGCGTCGACCGTCGATCCGGCACGGGATGCCTCAGCCGCCGACGCGCTGCCGACGTCGGTGGCATCCGCCTATCGACAGCTCGCCGGCGCCGCGGGCGCGGAGCCCGGTGACGACCCGCTGCTCGGCGGGGGGTGGGATCCGGCCGTGGCGTTCGCGGGTGCGCTCACTGGGCCCGCCGACGACGGACTTCTCGGCGACGGGATCTTCAGCAAGCTGCGCGAGGCGATCTTGACGCCGCTGCGGCAGCTGACGTTCTGGCACGGCAAGAATCAGGCGCGCGAGTTCGGCGAGAGCGGAGCGGCCGACCTCGTGCGCGAGATCATGCGCGCGACACCGGCCAAGACGCGCGTGCACCTGATGGGCCACAGCTTCGGGACGATCGTGGTGTCGGGCGCCGTCCGCGGGCCGGGCGCGCGGCCTGCGCCACCGCCGCGGCCCGTCAGCTCGATGCTGCTCGTGCAGGGCGCCGTGTCGCTGTGGGCGTTCGCCGAGAGCGCTCCGGCGGTCTTCGGCGGCGGGCGCGGGTACTTCGCCGATGTCGTGACGCCCGCGTTCGTCTCGGGGCCGATCGTCGTGACGCGCTCGAAGTGGGACTACGCGGTCGGCAAGTTCTATCCGCTCGCCGTGCGGCTGGCGGGTCAATACCTGCTGGGTGACGAGCCCAAGTACGGCGGGATCGGCGCGTTCGGGGCCGTCGGCGTCTCGGGCTCCGTCGAGCTGCCTGCCCTCGCGCCGAGCGCACGCGTCGACGGCCCGTTCACACCGCACACGCTCTACAACATCGATGCGAGTGGCGTGATTGCCCACCTCGACGGCGCCGCGGGTGCGCACAACGACCTCGCGCATCCCGAGCTGTCCTGGCTCGCCTGGACCATGGCGACCGCCCGCCCCGCGCACTGAGACGCACCCGGTCCGCGCGCTGGTTTCGATACGCCTCGCTGCGCGAGGCTACTCAACCTTGACCCGGACCGCGTCAAGTCCGCTCCGCGGCCGTGACCCGGACCGCGTCAAAAACCGAGGCGGCCGAGCTGCTTGGGGTCGCGCTGCCATTCCTTCGCGACGCGCACGTGCAGCTTCAGGAACACGCGCGTGCCCACGAGCGGCTCGATCTGGGCGCGGGCGCGCGTGCCGACGTCGCGCAGGCGCGAGCCCTTGTGCCCGATGATGATCGCCTTCTGGCTGTCGCGCTCGACGACGACGTTCGCGTAGATGTCGGTCATCGACCCGTCCTCACGCTCGGCCAGGTCTTCGATCGTGACGGCGATCGAGTGCGGCAGCTCGTCGCGCACACCCTCAAGCGCCGCCTCGCGGATGATCTCGGCGATGCGATCCTCGAGCGACTCATCGGTGACGACGCCCTCTTCGTACAGCGCCGGACCCTCGGGCATGAGCGTCAACAGCTCGTCGGCGAGCACGTCGAGCTGCTCGCCCGCGACGGCCGACAGCGGGATGACCGCGGCCCAGTCCTCGCGCAGGCTGTCGACCTCCATGAGGCGCTCGGTGATCTCGTCGCGTGACGCGATGTCGGTCTTCGTGACGATCGCGACCTTCTTCGCGCGGCCGTAGCCGTCCAGCGACGCGGCGATGCGGCGGTCACCGGGGCCGATCTTCTCGGTCGCCGGCACGAGGAACCCGATGGCATCCACGTCGCCGAGCACCTGCTCGACGAGATCGTTGAGACGCTGGCCGAGCAGGGTGCGGGGCTTGTGGATCCCCGGCGTGTCGACGATCACGAGCTGCCCGCCGGGACGGTTCAGGATGCCCCGGATCGCGCGCCGCGTCGTCTGCGGCTTGTCGGATGTGATCGCGACCTTCTCACCCACCAGGGCGTTGGTCAGCGTGGACTTGCCGACGTTCGGCCGCCCCACGAACGTCACGAACCCCGATCGTGTCTCGGTCATCTCTGTTCGCCCTTCTGCACGTCGACCTTCTTCGTGTCGACCTTCTTGGCGTCGGCTTTCGGCGCGTCGCTCTTCTTCCGTTCAGACTTCTGCCGTTCCGGTTTCTGCACCGGGACGGCGCCCGTGCGGGGCGCCCGTGTCGGCTTCGCGGTGGATGCCGGGGCGAGGGCCGCTTCGGCCGCCACGAGGGCGTCACTGGCCTGCACGAAGACGGTCGCCAGGCCCCGCCCGCGGCCGCGCGCGGTGCCACCGGTGAGGATGAGTCCGCCGTACTCGGCCGTCGCGCCCGGCTGCGGCACGCGCTCGAGAAGCTTGCCCAGAAGACCGCCGATCGAATCGACGTCATCGTCGTCGAGTTCGATGCCGAACAGCTCGCCGACCTCGTCGAGGCCGAGTCGCGCGCTGACGCGGAAGCGCCCGTCGCCGAGGTCGGTGATCTCGCTCGAGCGCGGGTCGTACTCGTCGGCGATCTCGCCGACGAGCTCTTCGATGAGGTCTTCGAGGGTCACGAGCCCCGCGACGCCGCCGTACTCGTCGACGACGAGGCACACGTGCACGGCATCCCGCTTCATCTGCTGCAGCAGCGTCTCCACCTTCATCGATTCCGGAACGAAGACAGCCGGGCGGGCGATGGGAGCGATGGGAGCGTCGCGCCAGCCGGACTCGTCGCGGAAGCCGAACTGCACGAGGTCCTTCAGATAGAGGACGCCGACGACGTCGTCCGCGTCGGCGTCGACGATCGGCGCCCGCGAGATGCCCTTGTCGAGGAAGATCCTCATCGCCTCGCGGGTGGAGGTCGAGGCATCCACCGTCACCATGTCGGTGCGCGGGACCATGACGGCGCGCACGATCGTGTCGGTGAAGTCGAACACCGAGTGGATGAGCTCGCGATCGTCCTCTTCGATGAGGTCTTGCGAGGCGGCCTCGTCGACCATCGAGAGCAACTGCTCCTCGCTCGCGAACGACGTGCCGCGCTGCACCCCGGGCGTGACCCGATTGCCGATCACGACGAGAAGATGCGCGAGCGGCCCGAGGATGACGCGGGCACCGCGGATGACCGGCGCGCACGCGCGCAGCAGGCCCTTCGCGTGCTGCCGGCCGACCGCACGCGGACTCGCGCCCACGAGCACGAACGAGACCGCCGTCATCAGGACGGCCGCCGCCAGCATCGCCCACCAGATGTTGCCGAACAACAGCGTGAAGGCGACCGTGACGATCACCGCCGCGGTCGTCTCGGCCAGAATCCTGATGAAAACGACCGCATTGCCGTGTGCTTCGGGATCGGCGGCGACAGCCGCCAGCGCTGGGCCGTTGCGGCCGCTCGCCGAGAGGTCGAGCAGGTCGGCTCGCGAGGTGACGCTGAGTGCGGCATCGAGCGCCGCCATCAGACCGCCGAGTGCGACCAGCAGCACCGCCGCGACCAGCAGCAGGAACTCGGTCATGTGCGACGGCGGCGCTCGGAGACGTGGAACGACTGGATCAGGTCGCGCTGCAGACCGAACATCTCACGCTCTTCCGCGGGCTCGGCGTGGTCGAACCCGAGCAGGTGCAGCGTGCCGTGCGTCGTCAGCAGGATCAGCTCGTCCAGCGTCGAGTGCCCGGCGGCCTGCGCCTGCGTCTCGGCGACCTGCGGGCAGAGCACGATGTCGCCGAGCAGACCGGCTGGCGTGGGCTGCTCGGCCGTGCCGGGCCGCAGTTCGTCCATCGGGAAGCTCAGCACGTCGGTCGGGCCCGGCTCGTCCATCCACTGCACGTGCAGCGCTTCCATGGCGCCCTCGTCGACGAGGAGGATCGCGACGTCGGCATCCGCGCTCACGTGCAACTCGCCGAGGTTGTGCTCGGTGAGGCGCAGCAGGACCGTCTCGTCGATGTCGATCCCGGACTCGTTCGTGATCTCAATCGTCATGACATGCCTCGCTTCGGAAGGTGGTCTCGGGGGCCGCCGGGGCGGGATTGCTGTCCGCGGCGCGTCGCACGGTTCGCGAATGCGGATGCCTCGTCGTGCTCGCGCCGCGAGGCGAGTCGCTGCTCGTCGTACTCCGTGTAGGCATCCACGATGCGGCCGACGAGCGTGTGGCGGACGACGTCGTCGCTGGTGAGGTAGACGAACTCGATGTCGTCGATGTCGCGCAGCACGCGGGTCACGAGGCGCAGGCCAGATGCCCCCTGCGGCAGGTCGATCTGCGTGATGTCGCCCGTGACGACCATGCGCGTGCCGAACCCGAGGCGCGTCAGGAACATCTTCATCTGCTCGGGCGTCGTGTTCTGCGCCTCGTCGAGCACGACGAACGAATCGTTCAGGGTATTGTGCGTCACCAGGAAATCATCGGTGACATACAGCGAGTCCTCCGCGGCAACCTGGATGCACACCGTCTCCACCTCGCCCGCGGGCTCGATGGAATGCACATAGCGCTGCGGGCGACCTACCGGGGTCGCGCGGTAGCGGTCACGCTTTCGTGTCAGCCGGAAGGGCTCCACGTGGTCGGGCAGCCGAATGTCCATCACATATGCGTCGTGCACGTACGGCACGGGCCGACCGCCGGCAACGCCGGGTGTGCGTCCCTCGGCCGCTCGGGTCCGCACGTACGCGACGCCTCCGAGCGAACGGACCAGGTACACGACATCGTCGCGCAGCCGCGCTGAGGTCGTCGTGTACTGCACACGACACGACCGGCTCCGCTGCGCCACCGGGCCACCGTCGGTGTCCAGGAGTCCCTGCAACAGCGCCAACCGCACCTCGACAGAGTTCACGAGGTACTGCGACGGCACGAACTTCGTAGACGAAGTCGTGCCCGCCAGGCCGAGGTCACGAATGATCGTGGTCAGCGGGTTCGCCGTGATGACCCCGCCGCGTCCACCCCCACCCTTGCGCTGGAGCACGTAGTCATACCGGTCCTTGTGGACGACATCGATCTCGGGGATGCAATCGCTCAGCCGCTCGACGAGTTCCGCGTCGGCCGTGCAGAACGTCGGTGTCGTCCGAGTCGTGATGCAGCCGTCGCCGAGGAGCAGTCCAAGAGCATAGGCATCCAGTGGTATCGGCTGTGCGACCATGTGCACCGGCTCGACGAGTGGTAGCTCGTAGCGGTGATAGTGACTCGCACGCAGGTTGCCGACCATGTCGGATGTCTGGATGACGCGAGAGCGACCACGTCGCTTGTCGTCCCGGGTTGTGACCGTCCAGAGATGCTCCCCACAGGCCAACGTCGCGCCGCCGTCTTGTGTGCCGACGCGGTACACCTGCTTCTTCCCCTGGGGAAAGACACCCAGAACGGCTGTCGGCTCACCATTGGATCCGATGACGAAATCGCCGACCTTGAGGGAGCCGATCGGTACGAAGCCATCGGGAGTGAGGACGTTCGCATCGAGGGGTTGCGCACGGCCACGCATATACGCCAGCGGGGCGACTTCGATCGTTCCGGATGCCATGAGCTTCGGCACGATCTCGGGATCCATCATCTCGTTGAGCGCGTCGTAGAGCGGCCGCAGGTAGGGATCGATCTTGTCGGTCAGCGTTCCGGGCAGGAAGCCGAGCCGCTCCCCCGCCTCGATCGCGGGCCGGCTCAGGATGATGCGGCTGACCTCCTTGCGCTGCAGCGCCTGCACGGCCTTGGCCATCGCGAGATAGGTCTTGCCCGTGCCCGCGGGGCCGATGCCGAACGTGATCGTGTTCTCGTCGATCGCGTCGACGTAGCCCTTCTGGCCGAGGGTCTTCGGGCGGATGATCCGCCCGCGCGACGACAGGATCGCCTCGCCGAGCACTTCCGACGGACGCTGCCCGGAGTCGCCGCGCAGGATCCGGTCGCTGCTGACGACGTCGGACGGGTCGAGGCCGTGACCGGTGCGCGACAGGGCGATGAGCTCGTCGACGAGCGCGTGGGCGCGCGCTACGGCATCCGCCGAGCCTCTCAGCGTGATCTCGTTGCCGCGCACGTGCACCTGCACGTCGGGGTGCTCGCGTTCGACGACGCGTAGCAGGCGGTCCTGCGGGCCAAGCAGCTGCACCATCGCGACGCCGTCGGCGTAGATGCGCTCGACGACGTCATCGCCCGCCGTGTGGTGCGCGGCGTCGTCCGCGCTGCGCTCTGGGCCCTCAGGCACCGAGGCTCCCCTCAGACAGCCCACCCGCGAGCACGTGCGCGTGCACATGGAACACGGTCTGACCCGCGCCCGCGCCGGTGTTGAACACGAGGCGGAAGTCACCGTCGGAGTGCTCGGCGGCGACAGTGTTCGCAAGACCCACGACCTCGGCGAGCAGCGCCGGGTCACCCGCGGCGAGCTCGACGACGTCGCGGTACTGGGCCGTCTTGGGGATCACGAGCAGGTGCACGGGAGCCTTCGGCGCGATGTCGCGGATCGCGAACGCGTTCTCGGTCTGCGCGATGATCTCGGAGGGGATCTCGCCCTGCAGGATGCGCGTGAAGATCGACGGTTCGCTCATGCGTTCAGTCTATTGCGGGCCCGCCTCTGCGTGGCGGCGACGCGTCACCAGCGCCCGAGGCGGGCGTTGAGCAGCGCGAGCGCGGCGGGGCCGGCCGTCGAGGTGCGCAGGACCGTGCCGCCCAGGCGTACGAGCTCGGCGCCGGATGCCTCGAGGGCGGTGAGCTCTTCGGGGGCGATGCCGCCCTCAGGTCCGACGATCAGAACGAGATCGCGGGTGTCACCGGCATCCTGTTCGATGCTCGACAGCGCGACGGATGCCGTCGGCTCGAGCACCAGCAGCCGGGCATCGCTCAGCGCGGCCAGCTCACGCGTCCTCACCGGTGCGGTCACCTCGGGCACCCACGCGCGGTGGGCCTGCTTGGCGGCCTCGCGCACGATCGTCTGCCACCGCGCGACGCCCTTCTGCGCCTTGGCGGCATCCCACCGCGACACGCTACGCGCGGCCTGCCACGGCACGATGCGGTCGACGCCCAGCTCGGTCGCGGCCTGCACCGCGAGCTCGTCACGGTCGCCTTTCGCGAGCGCCTGCACGAGAACAAAGCGCGGGGATGCCTCGGGGCGCGTCTCGTGCGCCGCCACACGCACGGCTACGCGTCGCGGCGCAGCTTCGGTCACGACGCCGGTCAGCCACGTGCCGCGCCCGTCGCCGACCGTGACCTCCTCATCGACGCGGACGCGGCGCACGACCGCCGCGTGGTGTGCCTCGGCGCCGGTCAGCTCGACGACGTCGCCCGGCCTGGCACCGCGCACGGCGACCTCAGCCTCGTCGACGAGGAAGTGCAGCGCCATCTCAGCCCCGGAACTTGTCGCGCAGCTTGGAGAACAGTCCCTGGTGGAACTGCGCGAGCTGCGGCGCGGGTGCCTTCGTCTTCTTCGCGAAGTCTTCGATGAGCGCACGCTCCTTCGCGCCGAGCTTCGTCGGCGTCACGACCTGCACGCCGACGCGCAGGTCGCCGCGGCTGCCGCCGCGCAGCGGCGTGATGCCGCGGCCCTTGATCGTCAGCACGTCACCCGACTGCACACCCGCGCGCACCTCGAGGTCGACCTCACCGTCGAGCGACGAGATCGTCGTCTGCGTGCCGAGGATCGCGTCGGGCATCGAGACCTCGAGGGTCGCGAGCAGGTCGTCGCCGTCGCGGCTGAACACGTCGTCGTGGGCGACGGTGACCTCGAGGTAGAGGTCACCGTTGGGGCCGCCGGCCGGGCCGACCTCGCCCGAGCCCGGCAGCTGCAGCCGCAGCCCCGTCTCGACGCCACCGGGAATGTCGACCGACACGGTGCGGCGCGCGCGCACGCGACCCTGGCCCTGGCACGTGGCGCACGGGTACGGGATCGTCGTGCCGTAGCCCTGGCAGGTCGTGCACGGCTGCGACGTGACGACGTTGCCGAGCAGGCTGCGGACGGTGCGCTGCACCTGGCCGGAGCCGTGGCAGATGTCGCACGTGACGGGCTGGGTGCCCGGCTGGCAGCACGAGCCCTCGCACGTCTCGCAGAGGATCGCGGTGTCGACCTCGAGGTCGCGATGCGTGCCGAAGACGACGTCCTTCAGGTCGAGGGTGACGCGCACGAGGGCATCCTGGCCCCGTTCTCGACGCGACCGGGGGCGCCCGCCGCGGCCGCCCGCTCCGCCGCCGAAGAACGTCTCGAAGATGTCGCCGAAGCCACCGAAGTTCGCGCCGCCACCGAACGGCGAGCCGTCGCCGCCCATGTCGTAGCGCTGACGCTGCTCGGGGTCGCTCAGCACGTCGTACGCGTGCGTCACGAGCTTGAATCGCTCGGACGCCTCTTCCCCCGGGTTCACATCCGGGTGCAGCTGGCGCGCGAGACGGCGGTACGCCTTCTTGATCTCTTCGGGGCTCGCGTCACGCGCGACGCCCAGTACTTCGTAGTGGTCGGCCACAATCGCCTTTCCTGCCCGCTGCGGGCGCGGTGGGTTGTTCGTCGGTGCGGGCCGCTCAGCGGGACGTGTCGTCCTCGTCGAGCAGCCGACTGAGGTAGTGCGCGACGGCGCGAACCGCCGCGAGGTTGGTGGGATAGTCCATGCGCGTCGGGCCCAGCAGCCCGACGCGGGCGCGCGTGCCGGCGCCGTCGTAGTCGCTCGTGACGACGGATGCCTCGGCGAGCCCGAACGGCGCGTTCTCGCGGCCGATGCTGGCCGCCAGGCCCTTGTCGTCGGCGACCATTTCGCCCATGAGGCGCAGCAGCGTCACCTGCTCTTCGATGGCCTCCAGCAGCGGATAGATGCTGCCGCGGAAGTCACCCTCGCGCTTGGCGAGCGTCGCACTGCCGGCCATGACGAGCTTGTCCTGCCGGAAGTCGTCGAGCTCCTCGGCGACGATGCGGGCGACCGTCCGCACCGCGTCGTCGACGCGCGTGCCCGTGGCAGCGCCCGCCTGCAGGTCGGCGATCGCCTGCGCGGCATCCGCCACCGGCTTCCCCGTGACCAGGGCCGCGATCTCGGCCTTGACGAGGGCGACATCGTCTTCATCGAGCTCGTCGCGCAGGAACGCGAGGCGCTGCGAGACGCGCCCCGTGTCAGTCACGACGATGACGACGATGCGTGCGCCGCCGAGGTGCACGAACTCGACGTGCGAGACGCTCGCACGTGCAAACGACGGGTACTGCACGATCGCGACCTGTCCGGTCAGCTGCGTCAGGGCCCGGACGGTACGCATGAGCAGGTCGTCGAGATCGACAGGGTCGGCGAGGAACGTCGAGATCGCCGCGCGCTGCGCGCCGGACAGCGGCCGCAACTCGGCGAGATGATCGACGAAGACGCGGTAGCCCTTGTCTGTCGGGATCCGCCCCGACGAGGTGTGCGGAGCCGCGATGAGCTCCTCATCTTCGAGCAGCGCCATGTCGTTGCGGATGGTCGCCGCCGACACCCCGAACTGGTGCCGATCGACGATCGTCTTGCTGCCGACGGGCTCGTTCGTGTCGACGTAGTCCTGCACGATCGCGCGGAGGACCTGCAGGCCGCGTTCCGAGACCATCGCTCCTCCTCCGCCAGCTGGCACTCCGGGTCTTCGAGTGCCAATCTTACCGCGGTCACCCTACGATGATCCGTATGCGCGACGATGCCATCGACTCCGTCCCTGTCCAGACGTCTCACGGACCGGTCATCGGCCGTCGATCGGGCGAGACCGTGCGCTTCCTCGGCATCCCGTACGCGTTGCCGCCGTTCGGGGCGCGCCGCTTCGCCCTGCCCGAGGAAGTTCCCGCGTGGACCGAGCCGAGGGATGCCACGGCGCACGGCGCGACAGCCCCGCAGGACCCGTACTTCGGCGCCCTGGGCGAACTGCTCGGGTCGGTCGAGATCCCCGGCGACGACATCCTCACCGTCAACGTGTGGGCGCCGGTCGATGCCCTTTCGCCGGGCGGGGCGCCCGTGTTCGTCTGGTACCACGGCGGGGCGCTCGAGCGCGGAACGGCCGCGCTTCCGGCGTATGACGGTGCGGCGTTCGCCCGCGACGGCATCGTGTTCGTCTCGATCAATCACCGCATCGGTGCGGAGGGCTTCTCTGTGCTCGACGGCGCGCCGCGCAACCTCGGCCTGTCGGATGCGGCCGCGGGCCTGCGCTGGGTCCAGCGCGAGATCGCGGCCTTCGGCGGCGACCCGGCTCAGATCACGATCGCGGGCGAATCGGCGGGCGGTGCGCTCGTGGCGGCGTTGCTCTCACGGCCCGACACGGCGTCGATCCCCCGAGCGGCGATCATCGAGTCGGGGCCGCTCGAGGCGGTGCCGGTCGCACGCGCCGCGCGTGTCACGCAGGCGACCGCCAAGAAGCTCAAGGTCCCGGCGACGCGCGAGGCGTTCGCCGCCCTCACGCCGCGCCAGCTTCTCGACGCCCGGCGGGCACTCGCCGAGGGGTCCAGCCCGCTGTCCGGCGTGGCCGGATACACACTCGCGATCGACCCCGACAGCCTGCCGGTCTCGCCCGTCGAGGCGTTGCCTCGCCTCGGCATCCCTCTGCTGATCGGCACCAATAGTGACGAGTACCGTCTCTGGTTCACGCCCGCTCAGCTCGCGGCCATCTCGCCGCTCAAGCTCGAGCCCGCGCGGCTCGCGACGCGCATCCGTCGCAGCGCCGTGCGCGCCTACCACGAGGCGCTGCCGGGCGCGTCGGCGGGCGAGATCCTCGGCCAGATCGTGACCGACCGCATGCTGCGTGGCCCCGCCCTGAAGGTCGCCGGCGCGAAGCGGTCCCCCACCTACGTGTACGAGTTCGCGTGGCGCAGCCCCGTGCGCGACCTGCGCGCGGCGCACGCGCTCGAGATCGGGTTCGTCTTCGACCGGGTGGATGCCGCCGAGTCGCGCCAGCTCGTCGGCGACGCTGCTCCGCAGCAGCTCGCCGACCGGATGCACGCCGACTGGGTGCGCTTCACCCGCAGCGGCGACCCCGGCTGGCCCGCGTACGATGCCGGGCGTCAGGTGCAGGTGTTCGACACCGAGTGCCGCATCGAGCCCGTACGCCGCGCCGCAGCCGTGGATGCGCTGGCCGGCTGAGCCAGCCCGTGCCATCGACTGCGCCATCTGCTGCCGAGTGCGCCCGTCATGCGGGCGCCGCGACCGGCGCACTCGGCACGAAGCGGCGCACTCGGCACAGAGCGGCGCACTCGGCATGGCGCGAAGCGGCGCCAGCTGACCGCCGGTCAGGCGGTGAGTGCGCGCACCACGGCATCCGCCAGCAGGCGGCCGCGGCGGGTCAGCACGACGCGCCCGCGCACGGCGGCGGCGCCCTCGATGAGCCCGTCGGCGATGAGGGATGCCACGGCGTGCCGCCCCGTGTCTTCGAGTTCCGACACGGCGAGGCCCTCGGCGATGCGCGAGCGCAGCAGCACGTCCTCAAGGCGCCGCGCGGCGGCATCCGGCCGTTCCCGCGCGGCGGCGGGCGACTCGCCGGCTGCCAGTCGCTGTGCGTAGGCGGCGGGATGCTTGACGTTCCACCAGCGCAGCCCGTCGACGTGGCTGTGTGCGCCCGGGCCGTAGCCCCACCAGTCGGTGCCGCGCCAGTACGCGAGGTTGTGACGCGAGCGATGCTCGGGTGCCGTCGCCCAGTTCGACACCTCGTACCAGTCGAACCCGCTGCCGCCGAGCAGGTCGTCGACGAGTTCGTACATGTCGGCCTGCAGGTCGTCGTCGGGCGCGGCGATCTCACCGCGGCGGATCCGGCGCGCCAGTTGGGTGCCGTCCTCGACGATGAGGGCGTACGCCGAGATGTGGTCGGGCTGCAGCGCGATCGCGGCGCGCACCGAGCGCTCCCAGTCGCCCAGCGACTCGCCCGGCGTGCCGTAGATCAGGTCGACGCTCACGTCCAGCCCCGCGCCGCGCGCGGCGACGACGGCACCGGCCACGCCCTCCGGGTCGTGCGTGCGGTCAAGCGTGCGCAGCACGTGCGGCACGACCGACTGCATGCCGATCGACAGCCGCGTCACCCCGGCGTCGGCGAGCACTGCCGCAAGCGCCGGCGTCACGGTGTCGGGGTTGGCCTCGACCGTCACCTCGGCGCCGGATGCGAGGCCGAACGCCTCGCGGATGCCCGCGAGCATGCGCGCCAGGTCGCCGCCGGGCAGCAACGTCGGCGTGCCTCCGCCGAAGAAGACCGTCTGCGCTTCGCGCAGCGGGCCGCGTGCGGCGAGCACACCGCGCGACAGCGCGATCTCGCGCAGGACCTCGTCGGCATAGGCATCCTGCCGTGCCCCGCGCAGTTCGGATGCCGTGTACGTGTTGAAGTCGCAGTATCCGCACCGCACGCGGCAGAACGGGACATGCAGATAGACGCCGAAATCACGCTGCGGGTCGATCGTGAGGTCATCCGGCAGCGCCCCGTCAGCCGGCGCGGGGTCACCCAGGGGAAGTGCGGAGCCCATCAGGACGGCGTCGTGTACATCGGTGAGATCGCGCGCAGGTACCCCTGGAACAGCTCGCGCCGGCGACGCTTGACGAGCTGCGGGAGCACTCGGTACAGGAACGAGACCGGGCGGTCGAAGGCCCGCACCGTGAAGCGCACCTCGTCGGTGTCATCCCACTCGATCATGAACGACTCTTCGCCGCTGACGACCGAGCCGCCCACGGTGCCGAGCGCGAAGCCGACGCGGCGCGCCTCTTCGATCGCCGAGATGACCCGCAGCTCGCCGTCGGCGTTCATGCCCTTGACGCGCCCCTGCGCGCGGATCGTCGTGCCGGCAGCGACGTACGGAGTGCCGTCGGCATCGAAGCGCTGGTCGGCCTCGAGGCGCGACGGTGCCACCGGCGCACCTTCGGCGTCGAAGCCGACGCCCGAGTACATGGGTCCGGATGCCGGACGCACGTCGGCGACCGTGAGGCCCGCACCACGCAGTGCGCCCCACGACAGCAGCGCGTCGGCCGAGCTCTCGAACCGCGCCTGACCGCTGCCGATGCGCCAGGATGCCTCGGCCGGGACGCTGTGCTCGGGCGGATAGGTCATCAGGTCATGGGCGTTCGTGGCCCCCACGGCCGCGTAGTCGACCGTGCCCTCCTGGAAGTTCCCGCGGCGCATATGCGATCTCCCGTCGCTGACTCGTGTTCCCGACGTCACTTCTTGGCTTCGACGTCACCCGACAGGGCAGCGATGAACGCCTCTTGGGGCACTTCGACGCGGCCGACCATCTTCATGCGCTTCTTGCCCTCCTTCTGCTTCTCGAGCAGCTTGCGCTTGCGGGTGATGTCACCGCCATAGCACTTGGCGAGCACGTCCTTGCGGATCGCGCGGATGTTCTCGCGCGCGATGATGCGCGCGCCGATCGCGGCCTGGATGGGCACCTCGAACTGCTGACGCGGAATCAGCTTGCGCAGACGCTCGGTCATGAGCGTCCCGTACGCGTACGCCTTCTCGCGGTGCACGATCGACGAGAAGGCATCCACCTTCTCGCCCTGCAGCAGGATGTCGACCTTGACGAGGTCGGCCTCCTGCGAGCCGGCCGGCTCATAGTCGAGCGACGCGTAGCCCTGCGTCTTGGACTTCAACTGGTCGAAGAAGTCGAAGACGATCTCACCGAGCGGCATGTTGTAGCGCAGTTCGACGCGGTCTTCGCTGAGGTAGTCCATGCCGAGCAGGGTGCCGCGGCGGCTCTGGCACAGCTCCATGACCGTGCCGACATAGTCCTTCGGCAGCAGGATGCCGACCTTCACGACCGGCTCGGAGACCGACGCGACCCGCCCGTCGGGGTACTCGCTGGGGTTGGTGACGGTGACCATCTCGCCCGTGTCGGTCGTCACCTCGTAGGTGACCGACGGGGCCGTCGTGATGAGGTCGAGGTCGAACTCACGGCTCAGCCGCTCGGTGATGATCTCGAGGTGCAGCAGCCCCAGGAACCCGCAGCGGAAGCCGAAGCCGAGCGCGACCGAGGTCTCGGGCTCGTACTGCAGCGAGGCATCCGAGAGCTTGAGCTTGTCGAGCGCTTCGCGGAGGTCCGCGTAGTCGCTGCCGTCGATCGGGTAGATGCCGCTGAAGACCATCGGCTTCGGATCGGTGTACCCGGCGAGGGCGTCGCTCGCGGGCTTGCGCTGATTGGTGATCGTGTCGCCGACCTTCGACTGGCGCACGTCCTTCACGCCCGTGATGAGGTAACCGACCTCGCCGACGCCGAGCCCCTTGGTGGGCACCGGCTCAGGGCTCGACACGCCGATCTCGAGCAGGTCGTGCGTAGCCTTCGTGGACATCATCTGGATGCGCTCGCGCGGTTCGAGCTTTCCGTCGACCATGCGCACGTACGTGACGACGCCGCGATACGCGTCGTAGACCGAGTCGAAGATCATCGCGCGCGCGGGTGCCGTCGCGTCACCGACCGGGGCGGGAATCTGCTCGACGATGCGGTCCAGCAGCTCCTCGACGCCCATGCCGGTCTTGCCCGAGACACGCAGCACGTCCTCGGGCTTGCCGCCGATGAGGTTCGCGAGCTCGGCCGCGTACTTCTCGGGGTCGGCCGCCGGCAGGTCGATCTTGTTGAGCACCGGGATGATCTGGAGGTCGTTCTCCAGCGCCAGGTAGAGGTTCGCGAGCGTCTGGGCCTCGATGCCCTGCGCCGCGTCGACGAGCAGGATCGCGCCCTCACACGCGGCGAGCGACCGCGAGACCTCGTACGTGAAGTCGACGTGACCCGGCGTGTCGATCATGTTCAGCGCATACGTGCTCGCCGCGCCTGTCGACGGGTCGGTCAGGGCCCAGGGCATCCGCACGGCCTGCGACTTGATCGTGATGCCGCGCTCGCGCTCGATGTCCATGCGGTCGAGGTACTGCGCCCGCATGTCGCGGTCGCTGACCACGCCGGTGATCTGCAGCATGCGATCGGCCAGCGTGGACTTGCCGTGGTCGATGTGGGCGATGATGCAGAAGTTGCGGATCAGCTCGGGAGGGGTCGCAGACGGCTCGAGAGGCTTCAGGGCACGGGGTGACATGTCCCGAGCAGTCTACCGGCGGTCGGCTGTGCGCAGCGGCGGATGCCTCGGCTGAGCCGTTCGTGCCGCGAACGATAGCGGGCCGCGAGGGAGACACGCCAGGGGTCTGGGCGATGAGAAAGAGTTAACCCAGCTGTCTCTTGCCCAACCGATAGCGGGCACAGAATGCTCGATCTGGCGGCCGACGTCTGCGCGAGCACCCTTTCGCGCGCGGACCGCCTTCGGAGAGACGATCGTGTCGCATTTGCAGCATCCCTCAGTTCCCCCCGCTTCCCACCCGCTCCGCAGATCGCTGGCGATCATCGCCGCCATGGCGACTGCGACGGCGGGCGCCGTGCTCGTGCCGACTGCGGCACAGGCGGCGGTGTCGACGGACGCCCCCGTCGTGATCTCGGAGGTGTACGGCGGCGGCGGCAACAGCGGCGGCGCGTTCAACCGTGACTTCATCGAGCTCGCGAACGTCTCGGGCGCGCCGATCGACCTGTCCGCGTACAGCGTGCAGTACGCGTCGACGAGCGGCAGCTCGTGGCAGGTCACGGCGCTCACCGGTATCACCGTCCCGAAGGACGGCCAGGTGCTCATCGGTGAGGCGTTCGGCACGAACTCGGCGCAGCCGGCCATCGAGGCCGACGTCGAGGGCAGCATCCCGATGTCGGGCACGGGCGGCAAGGTCGCACTCGTCTCGAACCAGACGGCCCTGTCGGGATCGGCCGACCTGACCACGCGCGACGACGTCGTCGACTTCGTCGGCTGGGGCGCGGCCACGCACTTCGCCGGCACGGGCGCGGCGCCCGCGACCACCAATGGCACGAGCGTGTCGCGCTCGGCGTCGTTCGCGAACACGGCCGACAACAAGGCCGACTTCACCGCCGGCACCCCCACGCCGACGGGCCTCGGCTCGGATGACACCGACCCGACCGACCCGACCGACCCGACCGACCCGCCGGTTGACCCGACCGATCCCCCGGTCGACCCGACGATCGTCGCGATCGCCGACATCCAGGGCGCAGGCGCGGCATCCCCGCTGGTCGGCACGACCGTCACGACGGAGGGCGTCGTCACGGCGTACTACCCGACCGGTGGTTTCAACGGCTACGTCATCCAGACCGCAGGCACGGGCGGCGCGATCGACCTCGCCGCACACACCGCGTCGGACGCGATCTTCGTCTACTCGCCGAGCGCGACCGGTGAAGTGGCCCTCGGCGACACCGTGCGCGTCACGGGCGCCGTCTCGGAGTTCAACGGCCTGACCGAGCTCACCGTCGGCGCCGGCGGCGCCGTGAAGGTCGCCGCACAGACCGCCCCGACTCCCGCGACCGTCGGCTGGCCGACGGATGCCGCGCAGCGCGAGTCGCTCGAGTCGATGCTCGTCGCCCCGCAGGGCGAGTTCACCGTCTCGAACACGTACTCGACGAACCAGTACGGCGAGGTGGGCCTTGCCGCCGGCAGCACTCCCCTGCAGCAGCCGACCGACGGTGCACGCCCCGGCACCGACGCGGCAGCGGCCATCGCGGCCGACAACGTCGCCCGCGGCGTGACCCTCGACGACGGCACGAGCATCAACTACCTGTCGTCGGCCAACAGCGGCCTCACCCCCGCGTACGTCTCGCTCACCGAGCCGATCATCGTCGGGGCATCCGTCACCTTCACCGACGCCGTGATCGTCGACTACCGCAACAACGCGTGGAAGCTCAACCCCACCGGCCCCCTCGCCGGTGACGGCACGGGCACCGACGGCGTCGTGTTCTCCGACCCGCGCACGACGGCCCCCGAAGAGGTCGGCGGCGACGTGCGACTCGCGTCGTTCAACGTCCTGAACTACTTCACGACCCTCGGCAACGAGAACCCCTCCTGCGTCGCGCACACCGACCGCTTCGGCGACGGCGTCACGGTGCGCGAGGGCTGCGACCAGCGCGGTGCGTGGGACGCCGATGACCTCCAGCGTCAGCAAGACAAGATCGTCGCGGCGATCAATGCCCTGGACGCCGATGTCGTCGGTCTCATGGAGATCGAGAACTCGGCCGCGCTCGGCGAGCAGGCCGACGAGGCGACTGCGACGCTCGTCGCGGCGCTCAACGCCGCCGCGGGTGCCGACACGTGGGCCTTCGTCCCGTCGTCGACCGACCTGCCCCCGGCATCCGAGCAGGACGTCATCACCAACGCGATCATCTACCGCACCGCGTCCGTCGACCGTGTCGGCGAGTCGCGCGCGCTGGGCGACCAGAGCGGCGCGGGCGAGGCGTTCAGCAACGCCCGTGAGCCCATCGCGCAGGTCTTCGAGGCCGCCGGCGGCGGCGACCCGTTCCTGTTCGTCGTGAACCACTTCAAGTCGAAGGGTTCGGCGGGCCCCTGGCCCGGCGACGCTGACGCAGGTGACGGTCAGGGCTCGTCGAACGAGTCGCGCGTGCGTCAGGCGACGGCCCTGCGCGACTGGGTCGCCGAGATCCAGGGTGACGTCGACACCGTCGCACTCGCTGGTGACTTCAACTCGTACACGGCGGAGGACCCGCTGCAGGTGCTGTACGACGCCGGCTACGTGGATGCCGCGCAGGCGCTCGACGTCGACACGTCGTCGTACAGCTTCTCGGGTCTGTCCGGCTCGCTCGACCACATCCTGCTGAGCGGTGCTGCGAAGGACCGCGCAACGGGTGCCGACATCTGGAATATCAACTCCGGTGAGTCGGTCGCGCTCGAGTACAGCCGCTTCCGTTCGCACGGTACCGAGTTCTACGCTGCCGACGCCTACCGCTCCAGCGACCACGACCCCGTGCTCGTGGGGCTGTCGGCCGAGGCTGCTCCGGTTGAGCTGACCCTGCTCGGCATCAACGACTTCCACGGTCGCATCGACGCCAACACGGTCGCGTTCGCCGGCACCATCGAGCAGGAGCGCGCCGCGGCATCCGGCCCGACGCTGCTGCTGTCTGCAGGTGACAACATCGGCGCCTCGCTGTTCGCGTCGTCGGTCGCGCAGGACCAGCCGACGATCGATGTCCTCAACGCCCTGGGCGTGCAGGCCACGGCGGTCGGCAACCACGAGTTCGACCGCGGTTGGGCCGATCTCTCGGGCCGTGTGACGGATGCCTCGGACTACCCGCAGCTCGGTGCGAATGTGTACCTTGCGGGTACCGAGACTCCGGCCCTGCCCGAGTACGCACTGCTCGATGCCGGTGGCCTCGCGGTCGGCGTCATCGGCGCCGTCACCGAGGAGACGCCCACGCTCGTCTCCCCCGGCGGCATCACGGACATCACCTTCGGCGACCCGGTCGAGGCGGTCAACCGCGTCGCCGGTCAGCTCACCGACGGCGACCCGTCCAACGGCGAGGCGGATGTGCTCATCGCGCTGTACCACGAGGGTGCCGGAGCGGGAACGCCCGACGGCGCCACGCTCGACGAGGAACTCGCCGCCGGCGGGCCCTTCGCGTCGCTCGTGAACGACACCGCCCCGAGCATCGCCGCGATCTTCACCGGTCACACGCACAAGGAGTACGCGTGGTCGGCGACGATCCCCGGCACCGACCGCACCCGTCCTGTCGTCCAGACCGGCTCGTACGGCGCGAACGTCGGCAAGATCACGCTGACGATCGACGGCTCGGACGGCACCGTCACGGCGCACACCGAGCAGCTCGTGAAGCGCACGACGACGCCGGCGGCCGACCTCATCGCGACCTACCCCAAGGTCGCGGCCGTGGACGGCATCGTGAAGCAGGCGATCGCTGCGGCGGCCGAGGTGGGCAACACCGCGGTCGGCGAGGTCGCCGGCGACATCACGACGGCCTACTCGGGCGGCGCGTTCGTCGACGGCGTATGGACCGGCGGCAGCCGTGACGACCGCGCGAGCGAGTCGACGCTCGGCAACACGGTCGGCAATATGCTGCGCGACAGCCTGTCGGGCCTGCCGAACGGCGCCACGATCGGTGTGACGAACCCGGGCGGTCTGCGCGCAGACCTGTGGGACACGCAGGCCGAGTTCGGCGCGACGGCTGTGGCCGGTCTCGCCGACGGCACGGTCTCGTTCTCGCAGGCGAACGCCGTGCTCCCGTTCAACAACACGCTGGCGCTCGTGAGCCTCACCGGTGCCCAGTTCAAGACGCTCCTCGAGCAGCAGTGGCAGCGCGCCGCGGACGGCACCGTCCCGCAGCGTCCGTACCTGCAGCTGGGTCTGTCGGACAACGTCTCGTACACGTTCGATTCCACCCGCCCCGAGGGTGACCGCGTCACGTCGGTCACGATCGACGGTGCCCCGCTCGATGTGGCGGCGACGTACCGTGTCGGCACGTTCTCGTTCCTCGCGACCGGTGGTGACAACTTCCGGGTCTTCACCGAGGGCACGGACTACGTCGACACCGGCCTGCTTGACTACGAGGCCTGGATGGACTTCATCGCCGACGGCTCGCCGCTCGCGCCCTCCTACGCCAAGCAGGCGGTCGAGGTCACGGGTGCACCCGCGACGGTGAAGGCCGGCGAGCAGGTGTCGTTCGGTGTGGCGGGTCTCAACCTGACCAGCCGTGGCGCGCCGGAGAACACCTCGCTGCAGGTCTCGCTCGGCGGCATCGACCTGGGTGAGGTCGCTGTCACCGGTGGCGCCGCGCAGGTGAGCGTGACGGTTCCGGCCGGAACCCCGGCGGGCGCAGCGACGCTGACACTCACGGCTCCGGCATCCGGCACGGTCGTCGAGGTTGCGATCACGGTCGAGCAGTCGGTGCAGCCGGCGGCGACGTCGACGAACCTGTACGCACTGCTGCCCGTCCACATCAACCGCCTGCTGCCGACGACGCTCGTCGCGACGGTGCGTCAGGACAAGGGCACGCCGGACGGTGTCGTGGTCTTCCGCGAGGGTGACAAGGTCGTCGCGAAGGTGGCCGTCAAGTACGGCATCGCGACGTACCGTCTCGGCACGCTGAGCCGCGGCACGCACACCTACACGGCGACGTTCGAGCCGAACGACGCCACGGTCGCTAAGAGCTCGAAGAGCTCGGCGGTCAAGGTGCGCTCGCTGTTCTAGATCGCACGGCGTCACGCCGAATGCGGCGTCGTCCTTCGGGGCGGCGCCGCATTCGCGTGTTCAGGCGCTGTCACGGCGCCTCGTGCCTAGGCTGGCTTCGTGGTGACGACGGTGGTGATGGTGCACGGCATCCGCACATCCGCAACGATGTGGCGCGCGCAACTCGCGCACCTCGAGGCGCGCGGCACGCCCGGGGTCGCCGTCGACCTTCCCGGCCACGGCGCGCGGATGGCGGAGCCGTTCACGCTCGAGGGCGCGTTCGCGACGATCGACGGGGCGGTCCGTGACGCCGCCGCCGACGGCAAGGTGCTGCTGGTCGGCCACTCGATGGGAGGCCTGCTGTCGACGGCGTACGTCGGGCAGGAGACCAAACCGCCCGTGGATGCCTTCATCGCGGCATCCTGCACCGCGATCCCCCGCGGTGCGGGCCTCGCGACCTACCGCGCCCTTGCGCGCGGGTTCGACCTGCTGCCGCAGCGCGGCGATCCGATCAGCGCGTGGGTGCTCGCGCACACGCTGCCGCCCGAGACGCGTGCCGATTTCGGCGCCGGTGGGTATGCGTACGACGCGCAGGATGTCGCGCTGCGCAGCCTCTCGGTGCTCGATCTGCTCGCCGCGCTGCGACGCATCGACGTGCCGATGTGGTTCATCAACGGGCAGTACGACCAGTTGCGCATCAACGAGCGCCTGTTCGTCTCGCAGGTGCCGGGAGCGGAACTGATCGTCGTGCCGCGCACGAGTCATCTCGTGACGGCGATGCGTCCGCGCGTGTTCAACGCGCTGCTGGATCTCGCGTTGGCCACGATGGATGCCGGGGCATCCGGCGCGGTCTCAGACGCGGCGGGCTGAGCGGGGGCGGTTGCGGATCGCGAGTGTCATCGCGCCGCCCGCGATCGAGAGCACGCCGCCGACGGCGAACAGCAGCCAGAAGTTGCCGACGAGGGCGACCAGGCCCGCGCCGATGAGCGGACCCAGGAGTTGCCCGAGGCTCGCCGACACGTTGAACAGGCCGAGGTCGCGGGCGCTGTCTTCGGGTGACGGCAGCAGGTCGGTCGCGAGCGCCAGGCTCACCGACATGTACGCGCCGTACCCGACGCCGAGCAGCGCCGCGGCGATCATCGTCGTCTCGTACGACGGGGCCAGGGCGATCAGCAGCGACGCGATGCCCTGCACGATCGCCGCGCCCACGGTGAGGACGATGCGGTGCCCGCGCCGGTCGGAGATCCGGCCCGAGACGATCGCGGCCGCGACGACGAACACGGTGTACACGACGATGAGCAGCAGCAGGTCATCCTCGGCAGTCGCGGCATCGCGATCGAGGCCGTAGAGCAGGTAGAAGAGCAGGAGTCCCGTGCCGAGGGCGTTGCCGATGTTGACGATCAGGCGGCCCCACAGCAGCCAGGCGAAGTCGCGGTCGCCGAAGGCGGCGAGTCGCTCGCCGATGGTGCGCGACGAGCGCGCCGCCGCCGACGCACGCGGGGCCGGCGGGTCGGGCAGCAAGAGTGCCGCCGCGACACCCGCGACCAGGAGGAAGCCGGCGAGGGCGAGATATCCCGCCACCAGGCCGAGTTCGAGCAGGACGATCACGCCGACGCCGACGACGATCCCGACGGCCTGGCTCGACGAGACGACAGCGGCGGCGGCGCCGCGCTGAACGGTGAGCTGATCGGCGATGAGGGCCGTGAAGGCAGAGGATGCCACGGCCGTGCCGACCGAGACGCCGACCCAGGCGATGCCGACGCCCCACGGGCCTGTCGCGAAGCCGATCGCGACGAGCGACGCGGCGCCGAGGACGACACCGCCCAGCGCCCATGGGCGTCGGCGGCCGAACGCGCCACGGGTGCGGTCGCTCATGGCGCCCGCGAGCGGTGCTGCGATGACACCCGCGAGTCCGCCGGCGGCGAGGACGAGCCCCGACGAGATCACGCCCGAGATCCAGCCGTCCGCGTCGTCGGGAGTGTTCAGCTGCAGCGGGATGAGCAGCTGCAGCGGAGTGAGTTGCACCGTCCACAGGGCGAGCCACGCGAGGGTGAAGAGCGTGAACCAGCGGGCGCCTGCGCGCACAGGCCGGGTGGTCGCTGGGGTGGTACCGGGAGGAAGCGACGACACGGGTGGGGGCTCCTTCGTCGATGAGCGGCCGGTCGGGCACCGGTGAGTCGATCATGCCGCATGCGGAGGCGGCCTGCGCGCATTGGGTGGGTGCGGTGGGTGGGCGGGGGCATCCGCTCATCCGTCCCGACACGCGGCAACCCACGCCGACACCCGACCGATCGGGACGGATGACGCGCGGATGCCGAGGCGCACGCTGGCGGGCATCCCCTCATCCGTCCCAACACGCGGCAACCCACCCCACCACCCGACCGATCGGGACGGATGACGCGCGGGCGCGCAACGCAGAAGAGCCCGCCCCACGCGGGGACGGGCTCTTCTCGAAGGTGATGCGGCTCAGAGAGCGGCGACCTGCTTGGCGATCGAGGACTTGCGGTTCGCCGCCTGGTTCTCGTGAATGACGCCCTTGCTCACGGCCTTGTCGAGCTTGCGGGTCGCCTTGGCGAGTGCCTTCTCGGCAGCGGCCTTGTCGCCGGCTGCGATGGCCTCGCGGGTGCGACGCACCTCGGTCTTCAGCTCGCTCTTGACGGCCTTGTTGCGCTCGCGGGCCTTCTCGTTGGTCTTGTTGCGCTTGATCTGCGACTTGATGTTCGCCACGTTCGACGGCTCTTTCGTTCGGAGTTTTCGATGGATGTGCCGGGGTAGCGGTAGAGGGGCGCCTCCGGCGGCGTGCAGGGTGGGACCCGCACGCAAGCCAATCACCGAGTCTACCAGGTGGATGCCGCGATGCCGGAATCACGCATCCCGGCGCCGCGCTTACGCTCATCCGTCCCGATCTGCGGCATCCGCAGCCGCGAAGCGGCACAACGGGACGGATGAAGGGATGCCACGCGCCGCGGGCGGCCACGCCCACGCGTCCCGCCCGACTCAACCCCCGAACGGGGCGCGGGTCGCGATGACGGTGACGAGGCGCTCCACGGCGAAGACCGGGTCGCGGGAGGCGCCTTTGACCTCGGCATCCGCCCGCGCCGCCGCCTGGATCGCCATGCCGAGGGATGCCTCGTTCCAGCCGGTCAGGTCGCGCCGGGCGCGGTCGACCTGCCAGTCCTTCATCCCGAGACGCGCGGCGAGGGCCGACGACGACTCGCGCGCGCCGGCGACCCGCGCCATCGTGCGCAGCTTCGAGGCGATCGCCGCAACGAGCGGCACGGGGTCGGCACCGCTCGCGAGCGCATGCCGCAGGGCCACGAGGGCATCGCCGTAGCGGCCGGCGATCGCGGTGTCGGCCACCGTGAACGCCGACGTCTCGACGCGCCCGCCGTAGTACCGCTCGACGACCTGCTCGGTGATGTCGCCGGGCACATCCGCGATGAGCTGCTGACAGGCCGCGGCCAGCTCCGTGAGGTCGTCGGAGAACGCGCCCACGAGCGCCCGCAGCGCAACGGGCGCGATGCGCTTGCGCGCGGCTTGGAACTCGCCCGCCGCGAAGTCGAACCGGTCGGAGTCGCGCTTGACGGCCGGGCACGCGATCTCGACGCCGCCCCCGGTGCCGGCGCGGATCGCGTCGAGCAGCTTCTTGCCGCGCACGCTCGAACCGGTGTGCCGCAGCACGACGGTCGCGCCGTCCTGCGGCGCCTCGAGGTACGCGAGCGCTTCGGTCAGGAACGTGTCGGAGCACTTCTCCACGCCCGACACCCGGACCAGTCTCGGCTCGCCGAACAGCGACGGCGACGTCAGCCCGAGCAGACTGCCCGATGCGTAGTCGTCGGCGCGCAGGTCGGACACCTCGAGGCTCTCGTCTTCGGCACGCAGGAAGTCGCGGATGCCGGCGATCGCCCGCTCAGCGCACACCTCTTCGGGCCCCGAGACCAGCACGATCGGCGCCGGCTGCGGCGCACGCCAGGAGATCTGCGGAATCGCGGACGCCGTGCGACCGGTTCCGCCCCGCGAACTGGAACGGCGCGGCGCGGGACTCATGCCAGCCAGCCTACCCATCGCCCCCGACACCAGAGCCCGCAGCACCCGAGCCCCCGACACCAGAACCCAATGCTCCATCACCCGCGGCACCACGGCGCTCATGCCACAGCCGCAGGCCGGCATCGTCGGTCCACGCCGCGATCATCCCCTCGTGGTCGGTGCGCGCGACGCGGGCACCGAGCGCCGTCAGCATCTGCAACGTCTCGGCGCGGGGATGCCCGTAGTCGTTCTCGCCGACCGTGACGAGGGCGAGTCTCGGCCGCAGCCGCGTGTACAGCGACGCGGACTGGTCGGCGCTGCCGTGGTGGGCGACCTTCACGACGTCGTAGCGGGTGCGTAGCACAGCGCCGGATGCCATCGCCTGTTGCCCCGCTTCGGACAGATCCCCCAGGAACAGCGCCGTGGGAACTCCCCCGCCGATGACCTCGACGACGACGCTCGCGTCGTTGCCCGGTGGCGTGTCAGCGCGCGGCCACAACGCGCGCCAGCGGGCCCCGCCCAGCGCACCCGTCATGCCCCGCACGGCCGTGATCGACCGTGCACCGGATGCCTCGAGCCCGGCCAGCAGCGCCGCATCGGCGTCACCGCCCGGCGGTCCGTGCAGCACGGTGCCGATCCTGCCGCGCACGGCATCCACGCCGCCGCGGTGATCGAGGTCGAAGTGCGTCAGCACGAGCAGGTCGATGCGGTCTATGCCGAGCCGGTCCAGGCACTGCGCGAGCGGCTCGGGCGCCGGTCCCGTGTCGATCAGCGCGATCTGCCCGGCAGACCGCACGAGCACGGCATCGCCCTGCCCGACGTCGCACGCGACGATCGCCCAGCCGGTGGGCGTCTCGGCGCGCGTGATCGCCTCGCGCACGGGCCCGAGCGCCACCCCCACGCCGACGGCCGCCGCCAGCACCAGCACGCCGATTCCGCGCACGCGCGCCGGGACGGGCGCAATGACCGCGGCGACCGCCGCGCCGAGCACCGCCAGCGCGAGGAATCCGAGCGGCCCCTCCTGCCACGCGACGACGCTGCCGGGTAGCGTCGCGAAGGTGTCGGCCGTGCCTGCGATCCACGCGGCGGGCAGCCATGCGACCGCGACCAGCCCGCTCCCGAGCAGCGGCACTCCCGCCGTGAGGCACGCGGCGAGCCCGACGACGGTGCCCGCCGGCGCCGCGGGCGCGGCGAGGATGTTCGCGACCACGCCGAACACCGACACCTGCGGCGCGATCAGCACCAGCAGCGGGCCGCACGCGAGCTGCGCGGCCAGCGGCACCGAGATCGCGAGGGCGAGCGGCTGCGGCATCCATCGCGACAGTCCGTCGGCGAGGGGACCGGCGCCGACGAGCAGCGCGCCGGTCGCGGCGACCGACAGCGCGAACCCGAGCGAGAGTGCGAGCCACGGATCCACGATGAGCAGCACGACGACCGCGGTCGTCAGCAGCGACAGCCCCGCGCCCGGTCTGCCCAGCAGCAGCCCGAGCATCGCGATCGCCGCCATCGCGGCGGCGCGCACGACCGACGGCTCCGGCGAGACGAGGATCACGAACGCGACGAGTGCACCCAGACCCGATGCCACACGGATGCGCCGCGGCGCCCGCAGCAGCGCCGCAACCCCGAAGGCGATCGCCACGACGAGCGCACAGTTCGCCCCCGACACCGCCGTCAGGTGCGACAGCGACGACGTCTTCATCGCGGCATCCAGCTCGGGTTCGACGGCACTCGTGTCGCCGACCGCGAGCCCGGCGATGAGCCCGCCACCGGGCTGCGGAAGCGACGCTGCCGACGCGACGAGACCGCGGCGCAGGGCGGATGCCACGGCGAGCACACCCGGCGGCTCGGTGAGGATCTCGGGTTCGGCGGTCGCGTCGATCACGAGGACAGCACGCTCGCCGGCATCGGCGTGCCATGCCGTCGCCCGCATGCGCAGGCGTGCCCCGAGGTCGAGTTCGGGCGGGGCCTCGTCGATGCGGACGAGGACCGGCACGCCCGATCCGAACGACTGCGGCTCGCCGGTGCGCGCGCCGAGCCATGCACGATCGAGCGTCGCATCGAAGCGCCAGCCGGTGGCGCTGCGCTCGATCTTGCCGACAGCCGTCACCTCGACGACGAGCGCTCTTCCGCCGGAGATCTCCAGGCTGCGCGCCGCCGCACGCGCCGGCTCGGCGACTGCCACGTGGGTGCACACCGCGGCGGCTGCGGCAAGGCACACCGCGAGCACAGCCCACCAAGCCGTGCGCCGCACGCCGCGGCGCGTCGCGACCACGAGCACGCCGCCTGCCGCCAACCACAACACCGCGGCGGCCGGCGCCGCGAGTTCGGCGTGCAGCGTCGCGAGCGCCGCCGCAAGCCACGCGAGCGCGGCCACCGGAACGAGTCGTGCATCACGCCGGCGAGCCCGGCGCAGCGACGTCACACCGTCACCAGGTCGCGCAGGCTCGCGAGCATCTTCTCGCCGATGCCGGGCACCGACAGCAGGTCGTCGACGCTCGTGAATGCGCCGTTCGCCTCGCGCCACTGGATGATGCGCTCCGCGATCGCGGGCCCCACGCGCGGCAGCGTGTCGAGAGCGGCGACATCGGCCGTGTTGAGGTTGACGCGCCCGTCGCTAGCGACGCCGCCGGCCGCGCTCGCGGGCGGCTCCTCCCCCACGACCGGCACCCGCAGCTGTTCGCCGTCGGTGACGCGCCGCGCGAGGTTGACCGCCTCTTCGTCGGCGTCGGATGCGAGACCGCCCGCCGCCGCGATCGCGTCGACGACCCGCGCACCGTCGTCGAGGCGATACAGCCCGGGGCTGCGGACGGCTCCCGAGACGTGCACGTACAGCGCGGGGAGCTCAGCGGATGCCGTGGTGTCGATCTGCTCGCTGACGACCTCGCCCGCCGCATCCGGCGCGCCGGCGGCACGGACCATGCCGATCATGACCGACACGGCGGCGGCCACGAGCACCAGCACGATCGCCGCACCCACGCCGAGGCGGCGACGTGCCGGTCTGTCGATCGTCGCCCCGGTCACTCCGACACCCTGACAGTGTCAGAGCGCCCGTGGTGGCCCGCTCCCCGGATCAGTGGACAGATCGCGAAATCCGCCACTTGGGGAGGAGGCTATGCGGTGGTGAAGCTCACGACCTTCGGCGCACGCACGACGGCGCGAGCGATCTCGCGGTCGCCGAGCGAACGGACGACCTTCTCGTCGGCGCGAGCCAGCGCCTCGAGCTCATCCGCCGAGATGCGGGCCGGCACCGTGAGCGTGCCGCGCACCTTGCCGTCGATCTGCACGACGGCGGTCACCGACTCCTCGACGAGCAGCGTCGGGTCGGCCTGCCGCCACGTCGCCAGGCCCACGAACGGCTCGTGGCCAAGCAGCGACCACATCTCCTCCGCGGTGTGCGGTGCGAACAGGTCGAGGATCATCGCGATCGCCTCGGCCGCTTCGCGCACGGCGGGGTCAGACGGTCCTGCCGGACCGTCGATCGTCTTGCGCGTCACGTTGACGAGTTCCATGAGGCGCGCCACGACGACGTTGAACTTCGTCTGCTCGACCAGGCCCGGGGCATCCGCCCACAGTCGGTGGGTGGCACGGCGCAGGTTCTGGTCGCCGTCCGCCCAGACGACGTCCGGGCTGCTGGACACGTCGTGCGCGATGCGCCACGCTCGCGCGAGGAACTTCTGGGCGCCCGTGGTCGACACGTCCTCCCAGTTGATGTCGTCCTCGACGGGCCCGGCGAAGGCGATCGCGACGCGCACGGCGTCGGCACCGGGGTCGACCATGCTCGAGGCGAACTCGACCAGGTTGCCCTTGCTCTTGGACATCTTCGAGCCGTCCAGCAGCACCATGCCCTGGTTCACGAGGCTCGAGAACGGCTCGGTGAACTCGATCAGGCCCATATCGAAGAGGACCTTCGTGATGAACCGCGCGTAGAGCAGGTGCAGGATCGCGTGCTCGACACCGCCGATGTACGCGTCGACGGGCTCCCAGCGGTCAGCCTCGGTCGTCGAGAACGCCTCGATCTGGTCGCCCGGGTTCAGGAACCGCAGGAAGTACCACGAGCTGTCGACGAACGTGTCCATCGTGTCCGGGTCGCGCAGCGCCGGCTCGCCGGTCTCGGGGTCGACGGTCTGCATCCACTCGGTCGCGCCGCCCAGCGGCGAGGTGCCCTTGGGGGCGAGGTCGAGACCGCGCGCGTCGGGCAGCGTGAGGGGCAGCTGATCGTCGGGCACGGGGACGACCCGGCCGTCCGCGGTGTGCACCATCGGGATCGGCGTGCCCCAGAAGCGCTGACGCGAGATGAGCCAGTCGCGCAGGCGGTACGACTTCGCCGCACGGCCGGTGCCGGATGCCTCGAGCTGCTCGATGCTGCGCGCGATCGCGTTGCGCTTGCTCAGGCCGTCCAGCGGGCCGGAGTTCACCATGCGGCCGTCGTCGGTCAGGGCGATGCCTGTCACCGCGGGGTCGATCTCGTCGAGCACGGGGCCCGGATCGATCGGCACGCCGTCGTCGTCGAGTTCGATCACCGGGATCGCACCCGTGACGGGCGCGGTCGTGTCGACGACGACCTTGACCGGCAGATCGAAGGCACGGGCGAAGTCGAGGTCGCGCTGGTCGTGCGCGGGCACGGCCATGACGGCGCCGTGGCCGTAGTCGGCCAGCACGTAGTCGGCGGCCCAGATCGGCAGCCGCTCGCCGTTGACCGGGTTGATCGCGTACCGACCGAGGAAGACACCGGTCTTCGGACGGTCGGTGCTCTGGCGCTCGATGTCGGTCTGCTTCTGCACGTCGTCGAGATATGCCTGGAAGCGCATACGCACCTCGGCATCCGCACCGGCTGCCAGTTCGGCGGCGAGATCGCTGTCGGGGGCGACGACGAAGAACGTCGCGCCGTACAGCGTGTCGGGCCGCGTCGAGAACACCGTGACGGTGCCCTCGCGACCCTCGATCCTGAAGTCGATGTCGGCGCCCACCGAACGACCGATCCAGTTGCGCTGCATCCGGATGACCTTCTGCGGCCAGAAGCCCTCGAGCTGGTTGAGGTCATCGAGCAGGCGGTCGGCGTACTCGGTGATCTTGAAGTACCACTGCGTGAGCTTCTTCTTGATCACCTCGGCGCCGCAGCGCTCGCAGTGCCCGTCGACGACCTGCTCGTTGGCGAGCACGGTCTGGTCGTTGGGGCACCAGTTGACCGGGCTCTCCTTGCGGTAGGCCAGGCCGCGCTCGTACAGGCGCTGGAACAGCCACTGGTTCCAGCGGTAGTACTCGGGGTCGCTCGTGTGCAGGACACGGCTCCAGTCGTACGACGACCCGAACTCGCGGAAGCTCTTCTTGTGCTGGTCGATGTTGCGGTAGGTCCACTCGCGCGGGTCGCTGCCCGCACCGCCCTTGATCGCGGCGTTCTCGGCGGGCAGGCCGAACGAGTCCCAGCCGATCGGGTTCAGGACGTTGTAGCCGCGGTGGCGCCAGAAGCGCGCGACGACATCGACGTAGGCGTAGTTCTCGGCGTGCCCCATGTGCAGGTCACCGGACGGGTACGGGAACATACCGAGCACGTACTTGCGCGGGCGGGTGTCTGCCTCACCGCCGGCGCGGAACGGGTCATCCTGGGCCCAGCGCGCCTGCCACTTCTGCTGAATGGCGTACGGATCGAAGCCGTCGCCGGGCGCGACAGACTCTGTGGAGGCATGGATCGTGGACACAGGTCACCAATCGTGGAAAGTCGGGAACGCGCGAACGCGTCCATCCAGATTACCGGACGGCGACTGGATCGCTCCCGGAGCCGTCCCACGCCTCCCACTCGGGCGGCAGTGCCGAGCCCAGCGCGGCGAGCGGCCCGCGCGCCTTGACAGCGACCTCGGCGACTTCGTCGGCGGCGTGCGAGAGCCACGTGATGCCGCCGCCGGCGCCGACATACGCGCCGCCGGGGTGCACGACGATCGAGCGGATCGTCATCGCGAGATCGGCCCGGCCGTCTCTGCCGACCCAGCCGAAGCACCCCGCGTAGACGCCCCGCGCCGCGCCCTCCAGATCATGCAGGATCGTCATCGCCGACAGCTTCGGTGCCCCCGTCATGCTCCCCGCGGGGAACGCGGCACCGAGCAACTCCCCCAGCGTCACGCCGTCGCGCAGCCGTCCCGCGACCGTGCTGACGAGCTGATGGACGGCGGGATACGACTCGACCTCCAGCAGCCGCTCGGCCGCGACCGTTCCGGGCAGGCACACGCGCTGCAGGTCATTGCGCATGAGGTCGACGATCATCACGTTTTCGGCACGTTCCTTGACGCTGTCGACGAGCTCCCGTGCCAGTGCGGCATCAGCGGCGGCATCGGCGCCGCGCGGGCGCGTGCCCTTGATCGGCCGCGTGCGCACGATGCCGCCCGTGACATGCAGGAACTGCTCGGGGCTCGCGCTCAGCAGCGCATGGTCGCCGACGCGGATGTATCCGCCATGGTGCGCCGGTTGCGCGCGGCGCAGCCGCAGATACACCGCGACCGGGTCGATCGGTGCCGCCGCGTCCGCCGCGAGCTCGAACCGCGTCGTGAGACACAGCTGGTAGGCATCCCCCGCGCGGATCGCGCCGCGGCACCGCTCGATGAGGTCGACATAGTCATCGGGCGCATGACGTGCTGAAGCGATGCGAACGGATGCCTGTGCCGCAGGAGGCGCGGCGAGGTCTGCGAGGCGCGCGCGCCAGACATCGAGCTGTGCTCGGGCATCCGTCAGCTCCGTCTGTGGCGCGATGAGCCACGCAGAGCGGGCCGCGTGGTCGAAGGCGACGAGCCGTCGCACCGCGAGTGCGGCGCGGTCGGGCGCGAGGCCGTCGCTCGTCGCGGGTGCCCCCGCGGTCGCCGCGGCGCCGTCGTACCCTGCCCAGCCGACCCAACCGCCGGCGAACCCGCCGGGGATGGACCCCGTCTCGCGCTGTTGCAGCGGGATGTCGGTGGGCAGCCCGGCGGGCTCGCCGATGCCCATCCAGCTCCAGCCGGTGCGCGCGTCGGGCCCTGCGTCGAGCCAGAACGCGTGCGACGCTCGCGCGGGCCCGGCGCGGAACAGGTCGGCGGGATCGACCCAGTCGATCCGCGCGGCGACGGACTCGGCAGACACTCATTCAGGGTAGAGGTCGGCGGCATATTCTTGAGCGGTGAACGACTTTCTGACGTGGCTGTTGGATGCCGTGCAGAGCGTCGATCCCGTCCTGCGAGCGGTGCTGGCGGGCGTCGCGATCATGCTCGAGACCAGCGTCCTGGTCGGGCTCGTCGTGCCCGGTGACACGGTCGTCATCGTCGCGTCGACCGCCGTGGGGAGCTTCACCGAGGCCGTGATCCTCACCGTGACCGTGATCGTCGGAGCCCTCATCGGTGAGAGCATCGGCTTCTGGCTCGGTCGGTGGCTGGGGCCGCGCATCCGGCATTCGCGGGTCGGGCGGTGGCTCGGCGAGGACAACTGGTCGCGCGCGGAACTGTATCTGCGGCGCCGTGGAGGTCCGGCGATCTTCCTGTCGCGGTTCCTGCCTGTGCTGCATTCGCTCGTGCCGCTCACGGTCGGCATGAGCGGCTTCGCCTACCGGCGCTTCCTCGCGTGGACGGCGCCGGCCTGCGCGGTCTGGGCGATCGCCTACGTCGGCGTCGGCGCGGCCGCTGCGGGCACCTATCGCGAGCTGTCCGACCGGTTGCACGGGGCGGGCTACATCTTCGTGGGGATCATCGCGGTCTTCCTCGTGCTGGCGTATCTCGCCAAGCGCCTCATCGTCCGCGGCGAGGCTCGCCACATGAGCCGCCAGAGCTCGGAGGGTGATCCGTCGTCCGACGACGTGGGAGAATGAGGTGATGCCTTCCGAACCCGCACCCCGCACCAAGGTGCTGTGGATCGCCCGCCTCGAGTATCGCTTCCACGCGTGGCGCGAGCGGCGTGCGCGAGCCCGCGGGAACACGCCGAGCGTCTCCGGGTATCCGGGTTACGGCACCGAGGAGTGGATCCGCGTTCTCGGCCGCGTGCTGATCGTTCCGCCGCTGCCGACGCGTCACCGCGGTGAGTACGCGAGCGTGCGCGGCTGGCGCTCGTTCGCGTCCGTCCCGGTCGGCTACGCGCAGGTGACCGTGACCGTCGACGGCGTCGACCACGACGTCGTCGCCGACCGGGGCGGCGTGATCGACACGGTCCTCCCGGCTCAGCTGCCACCGGGGTGGCAGACCATCACGATGTCGGTGGAAGGCTCAGAGCCGTTCGAGACCCGCGTCTTCATCGTCGGCGCCGACGTGCGCTTCGGCGTCGTCTCCGACGTCGACGACACCGTCATGGTGACGGCACTCCCCCGGCCGTTCGTCGCCGCGTGGAACTCGTTCGTCCTCGACGAGCACGCGCGCCAGCCCGTCCCCGGGATGGCGGTGCTGCTCGAACGCGTGATGCGCGGGCATCCGGGTTCGCCCGTCATCTACCTGTCCACCGGCGCATGGAACGTCGCGCCGACGCTGCAGCGGTTCCTGCGCCGCAATCTCTTCCCCGCCGGTTCGCTGCTGCTGACCGATTGGGGTCCGACGCACGACCGGTGGTTCCGCAGCGGTCGCGAGCACAAGGCCGACAATCTGCGTCGCCTCGCCCGCGAGTTCCCCCACATCACGTGGCTGCTGATCGGCGACGACGGGCAGCACGACGATGCGCTGTACACCGCGTTCACGAGCGAGTTCCCCGACCGCGTCGCGGCGGTCGCGATCCGGCGCCTCTCGCCCACCGAGGCGGTGCTCGCCGGCGGGCGCACGGCGGTCAATGACCACTCCGCGGCGGACGTGCCGTGGGTGAGCGAATCCGATGGTGCGGGGCTGCTGGACCGGCTGTCCGAGCACGGCATCGTCGCGCCGGAGTGATCCGCCGCGACGCGCGTCGCGCGTGTGTCCGATGCCCGTCGTAGGCTGACGATCATGTGCGGACGTTTCGTGGTCGCTTCCCGTGGCTCAGAGCTGGTCGGGGTTCTGCGCGTCGATCTCGAGGGCGACGAGCTGCCGGCGCCATCGTTCAACATCGCGCCGACCGATCGCGTCGCGATCGTGCTCGACTCGGCCAAGACCGAGCCGCCGACGCGGCGGCTCGAGAGCGCGCGGTGGGGCCTCGTGCCGACGTGGGCGAAAGATCCCGGCATCGGCGTCAAGGCGTTCAACGCGCGCGCCGAAGAAGTCGAAGACAAGCCGATGTTCCGCCAGGCCCTCATCAAGCGGCGTGCTGTGGTCCCGGCATCCGGATACTACGAATGGCACACCGAAGACGGCGTCAAGACGCCGTACTACATCCATCCGACCGACGACTCCCCCCTGATGTTCGCGGGGCTCTACGAGTGGTGGAAGGATCCCTCGAAGGCCGACGACGATCCGACCAGGTGGCTGCTCAGCTTCACGATCATGACCCGGTCGGCCCTCGGTGCGCTCGGTTCGATCCACGACCGGATGCCCCTGTTCATCGACGCCGACTACGCGGATGTCTGGCTCGATCCGACGACCGACAACGTCGGCGACCTGCTGGATGCCACGATCGACGCCGCCCCCGAGATCGTCGACAGCCTGTCGATGCGCGAAGTCGGTCGCGAGGTAGGCAACGTGCGCAACAACGGGCCCGAGCTGATCGAGCCGGTCAGCTGATTCGGGCTGATTCGGGCTGCATGCCCGGCCACTGGCGACTCGGCCGCGCGGCTCGCCGCGCTCGAGGACGCGATCAGCGGTTGACGTAGCCCATGTGCAGTGCGTTGTACCGGTCGCCCTGCACGCCGATGCGTGCCGCGAGGGCGTCGAGATCGGCGAGGTCGTCGGCCGACAGCGCGACGGTCGTGGATGCCGCATTCTCCTGGATCCGCGCCGTGCGCCGAGTGCCGGGAATCGGCACGACCCACGGACGCTGTGCGAGCAGCCAGGCGAGTGCGACCTGGCCGGGCGTCGCACCGCGTGAGGCGGCGAGCTCCGCGACGTGGCTGACGAGCGCCTGATTCGCCGCACGGTTGTCGGCGGTGAACCGCGGGATCGTGCCGCGCACGTCGCCGTCGCTGAAGGAGGTCGCAGCGTCGACGATGCCCGTCAGGAACCCCTTGCCGAGTGGGCTGAACGGGACGAACCCGATGCCGAGCTCGGCGAGCGTCGGCAGGACGTCGGCCTCGGGGTCGCGCGTCCACAGCGAGTACTCGCTCTGCACGGCCGTCACAGGAAACACCGCGTGGGCCGCACGGATCGTGGCGGCGGATGCCTCAGATAGCCCGAAGTGGCGCACCTTGCCCGCGGCGACGAGGTCGACGACGGTGCCGGCGACGTCTTCGATGGGGACATCCGGGTCGACGCGGTGCTGGTAGAACAGGTCGATCGTGTCGGTGCGCAGTCGCTGCAAAGATTGGTCGGCGACGCGGCGGATCTGCTCGGGGCGGCTGTTCAATCCGACGCTGCGTCCAGCCTGGATGTCCCAGCCGAACTTCGTCGCGATGACGACATCGTCGCGCAGCGGCTCGAGTGCTTCGCCGACGAGCTCTTCGTTGATGTAGGGCCCGTAGACCTCCGCCGTGTCGAAGAATGTGACCCCGGCATCCGGTGCCGAGCGCAGCACCGCGATCATGTCATCGCGGTCGCCGGGGTTCGGCCCGTAGCTCTGCGACATGCCCATCGCGCCGAGGCCGATGGCCGACACCTCGAGTCCCTGTCCGAGTGTGCGGGTGTGCATCAGTTTGTCTCCTCGACGGTCGACGGGATCGGCGCGGCCGGCTCTACCCGTGTGGCCGGTGGGGCGGGCTGAGTCGCGACCCAGCTGGCCAGCAGCTTGAGGCGCTCTTCGGAGGGCGACCCCGGTTCGGCGGTGTAGATGAGGAACGACATGCCAGGCTCGGCGGTCAACTCCATCCCCTCGTAGCTGAGGGTGAGGTCGCCGACGACGTGGTGGTAGAAGTTCTTGACGCCCGAACCGTGCCGGCGCACGTTGTGCGCGCCCCAGCGCGTGCGGAACTCGTCGCTGCGCGTCGACAGCTCGCCGATGAGGTCGTGCAGTTGCTTGTCGCGCGGGTCACGGCCGGCCTCGATGCGCAGGATCGCGACGCTCGTGTCGGCGGCGGTGTTCCAGTCGGGGTAGAACTCGCGCGAGCGCTCGTCGAGGAAGTTGAACTTCGCGAGGTTACCGTCCGCCGGGCCCTCGAGCACCCAGTCGTAGAACGCGCGGCCGAGGTCGTTGACGGCCAGCACATCCATGCGGCCATTGCGGACGAAGGCGGGGCCGGCGGTGATCGCGTCGAGCGCGAACTGCAGGCCCGGGCGCGTCGTCCACTGCTTCGGCTTGCGGCGTGGGGGGACGACGGTGAGGCCGTTTGCGGCGTGGGCGAGGTCGAACAGGTGCTCGCGCTCGGCGTCGTCGAGCTGGAGGGCACGGGCGACGGCATCCAGCACCGAATCAGAGACGCCGGCGAGGTGGCCGCGCTCGATCTTCGCGTAGTACTCGATGCTGACGTCGGCGAGCATGGCGACCTCGCTGCGGCGCAGCCCCGCGACGCGTCGGTTCGCGCCCGCGGTGAGTCCCGCGGCCTCCGGCGTGATCCGGTCGCGGCGGGTGGTGAGGAACTCCCTCACCTCGTTGCGGTTGTCCATGACCTCGACGTTACGCCGCCCACAGGATCGCAGGGATGCCCTATCGGTACACCCCAGACGCTCAGCGCAGCGCGAGTCGTGTCTGTGTCTGCACCGCGCGGCCGTCGGATTTGAGAGTCCGGAGCAGCCGATTGAGTGTCTCGGTGTCGCGGACGCGCACGTGCAACAGGTAATCGTACGGACCGGTCACGTGCACGGCATCCCAGATCTCCGGAACACCGCGCGACCACGCGAGGAAGTCCTCGGACTCTCGCTCCGCGTCGAGCCGGACGTCGATGAACGCCCCGAGTCCCCCGGCACCATCGGCGACGTCGGGGGCGAGGACGACGCGGTAGCCGAGGATGACGCCTGACTGCTCCATCCGCCGGATCCGGGCGGCGGCCGCGTTCGTACTCAGGCCGACCTGGCGCCCGACCTCACTGAACGATGCACGCCCATCTTCACGAAGAATGTCGAGGATCTTGTCGTCGAGGGCATCCATGGCACTCATTCTCGCAGTGATGCTGCACGATCGCGCAGTTCTGCGCGCACGCCGTTCGCAAGATGAGGCACATGGATGCCCTCGTCACGTTCCCCGTCGGCGCACTCGCCGGGCTCGCACTCGCCGCGCCGCTGGGCGCGATCGGCGTGCTGCTGATGCAGGAGGGACTCGAGCGCGGCCTGCGCGGCGGACTGCCCGCGACGGCCGCTGTCGCGACCGTCGACACGCTGTACTGTGTGATCGCCGTCGTCGCGGGGACGCTCGCGGCACCCGCGATCGCGGGTCTTGCGCCCTGGCCGCAGCTCGGCGGAGGCGTGGTGCTGATCGCGATCGGCATCCGCGCGCTCGTGCGGAGCCTGCGAGCGACCGGCGCCGCGCCGGGGCGACCGCGGACTGCCACGACTTCGACACGTGGCCGCTATCCGCTCTTCCTCGCCCTCACCGCGATCAACCCCGCCACGCTCCTGTACTTCGTCGCGATCTTGCCCGGCCTGGCGCAAGTCGCCGGCTCCGCGACGTCTCGCTTCGCGTTCGTGGCGGGCGTCGCCACCGCCTCGTTCGCCTGGCAGATGCTGCTGGTGGTGGTTGGCGCCGCGCTGCGCCGCACGACCGGCCCGCGGTTCCGATTCGGGACGGCACTGGTCGGCAACGGCGTGGTCATCCTGTTCGGCATCCTGCTGATCGCCCGGGCGCTCTGAAATCGCCTGAGCCGCCGCGCCGCCGGGTCTCCGTCGCCCGGTCTCACGCCGAGAGCGTGCCGAAATACTGCTCGCTGGTGCAGAAGTGGCCTCGGCGGGGTGGCTGAGGCGACTTCAGCACCGTGCTGCAGGACTTCGGCACGCGAGCGCCGCGAGCCGCGCCACACCCGGCTCCAGGGACAGCGCGATCATCCGGTGAAGCCATCCAGACTCAGACTCTGACCACTGCGCGCGCCTGTCGTCGCGATGCGGGAAAATGATCGGAGAGTCGACAGTCGCAGTGTCCAGGAGATGATTCAGTGCCCGAGTGGTTTGTCGTGGTGCTGGGCGTGCTCGGCGGCTTCATCCTGCTGTGGTTGGTGTTGCTGCTCGTTCTGCTGAATCAGCAGCGTCGCGCGGGCGCGGACGTCGATTGGAAGGGCCTGCTGCGCTTGGTGCCAGATGTGATCCGGCTGGTCAAGCGGCTCGCGAGCGATGCGACCGTGCCGCGAGCAACCCGGTGGTGGCTCATGGCACTGCTCGGGTACTTGCTCATGCCGATCGATCTGGTGCCGGACTTCATTCCCGTGCTGGGATGCGCCGACGACGCCATCGTGGTGGCGATCGTCCTCAGATTCGCGATCCGGCACGCCGGGCTCGAAGCGATCGAGCGGCACTGGCCGGGAACACCGGCAGGCCTGCACAGCGTACTGACCCTCGCCGGATACGGGAGAGTGACGAGCGCACCGTAGCGATGCCTATTTCGCGATGACGTACACGTTCTCCGACAGACGGATGTAGTCGCCGTCGGGCGCTTGGCCTCTGCCCGGAACGAGCAAGTAACTGACCGCGCTACCTTCGCTCACGCTGATGTCATGACCCGCGACGTCGCAGGCAACCTGAGCGTTGCCATCGCTCGGCGCGATCACGAGGCACGCGCTGTCTTCGGATGCCCCCAGCGAAACCCGGACCTGCGTGCCCTTGTACTCACCGACCCGCCGGGCCGACTCCGCATCGCCAGCAGCGTCGGACGCCACCGCATCTGGCAGTTGGTCCGACGGCTGTGCCGTCCGATCCAGATCCGAGTATGGTGAGCCGACCGCAGCGCAGCCAGCGAACGCAAGTGCACTTGCTGCCAGCGCGACTGCGAAGCCGACGGGTCGGAACAATCGTGCCGATGTCATGCGAGTCAGGATAGTAGCGCCCCGAGTTCGCGGCCGTCAGCTTTCCAGCACGCGCGCCAACCGACGATCATCATTGCGCGACTCTCGCTGGATCTGTCGACGAAGGAACGGTTCAGCGATCCGGGCTATGCCATGGAGGCTGAACTGCATCTCGCACGTCACCAACGTGCTTGGCACCACGGCCGGACCGACCGAGGCGGAGGCATCCTCGGGCTCAGCTGCGCC
The DNA here is from genome assembly GCF_001898315.1 of Microbacterium sp. 70-16. Lineage (GTDB taxonomy): Bacteria > Actinomycetota > Actinomycetes > Actinomycetales > Microbacteriaceae > Microbacterium. The sequence goes on from NZ_MKTQ01000014.1 coordinate 499,450, forward strand.
GAACCGATAGGTGACGCGACCAGAAACCGTACCGTCATCGACCTCGAACGCCACCAGCCTGTCAGGCTCGTAGTCGACATAGCGTGTGCGCGACTCGTACCGCCGCCCCAGCATCGAGCGCACGAAAACATGCTCCGTGCCGACGCCGATCGGGCCAGGCGTTATGCGCCGCACTTCCACGAGCCCGGTCTGCCAGCGCGGTGTGTTCGTCTGATCCGCGACAAAGGCAAATACCTCGGCAACCGCGCGATGGATGAGGATCTCGGTGTTGAGCGTGAACAAGTTGACCTCCTCGCTGCATCGCATTTGGAGTCCCTATGTACGCTCAATGTAGGCCGCAATGTCAAACGTGACCATACTGGCGAAACCAAAAACGAGAGCCCGGCCGATGGCCGGACTCTCGTGAGTGACATATCTCGCGACTCATCACACTGTGGACCTGAGGGGACTCGAACCCCTGACCCCCTGCATGCCATGCAGGTGCGCTACCAGCTGCGCCACAGGCCCATTTCTGGGATGTCACCGCTCGCGCGGCAACCCCTCGATATTACTACATCGCGGGGCGTGCAACGAATCGGCGCACTCAGTCGGGCGCGTCGACCGGGACAGCCGTCGGGATGACGGGGCAGTCCTTCCACAGCCGCTCGAGGCCGTAGAACGTGCGCTCCTGCTCGTGGAAGACGTGCACGACGAGGTCGCCGAAGTCGAGCAGCACCCAGCGAGCCTCGCTGCGCCCCTCGCGGCGCAGCCGCTTCACGCCCTCTTCGAGCATCGCCTCTTCGACGGCATCCGCGATCGCCGCGACGTTGCGCTCGCTGCTTCCGGTCGCGAGCAGGAAGGCATCCACGAGCGGCAGCGGCTCGGACACGTCGAACGCGACGAAGTCCTCGCCGCCCTTGCTCTCGGCGGCAGCAGCGGCGATGGTCACGAGCTCGCGCGTGCGCTCACTTGCCGTCACTGGAAGGCCCCCGTCACCAGCGCGACGATGAGCACGCCGGTCAGTGCCAGCGCGAGCGCGCCGGCGGTGATCACGAGAGTCAGCATCAGCCGACTGCCCTTCTCGGGCGCCGGAGGTTTGATGATGTCCTCCGCGCTCTTGATCGTGCTGATCGCGGCACTGGCGGCGATCGGCGTCGGCGACGACGTCGCCGGCAGCTCGCCGTCGACGAGGATCGCGTCGATCTCCTTGCCGTCGGATGACCCGCGCGACGTGCCGGTCGACCCGAACGCCTCGGGCAGGTTGTACGTCCCCGTGATCAAGACCTCGCCGGTCGCGGTGACCGGCGACACGAGCGACGCCGTCTCCGGAGTCTGCGACAGGATCAGCGCGTTCGAGGCCGACAGCGCGCCGGTCGCCGGGCTGCGGGTGAGCAGCTGGTCGAACGACGCGGGCAGTTCCAGTTCGACGTTCTCGCCGGCGAGAAGCTCCGATCCAAACGTCGGCGCCACGACGGGACGCGGCTCTTCGGATGCCTCGGGCTCGGCGGACGGCGCTTCGACAGGCTCAGCGGCCTCGGAGGCCTCGACAACGTCGGGAGCGTCGGCCACCTCCGAGGCGTCGTCCTCGTCCGACGACGCTTCGACAAACTCAGCGACCACGGAGGCGTCGTCCTCGGCCGACGCCGCTTCGACAGGCTCAGCGACCACGGGGGCGTCGGTCTCGCCCGACGGCGCTTCGACAGGCTCAGCGTCCAGCGGCGCGTCAGCCGCTTCGACAACTTCAGCATCCACGGGAGCAGCGGCCTCGGAATCGTCGCCGCCCTCGGGGACATCCGCCACGTCGATGACCGCGGCCGGCTCGACCGCGTCGACGGAGTCGACGACATAGGTGTCGCCCACGGCATCCGCATCTTCCGGCTCGATGACGGGGACGGATGCCGTGCGCAGACGCTCCTGCTGGCGGGCCGCACGCCGGGTGAGTGCGGGCGCGTGCAGATCGACGTCCTCGGCGACCGGCGGCTCTTCGGCGGCCGGCAGCGGTTCGACGGCACGCGGCAGGGGCGCGACCGGCGCCGCCGGCGCGGGCGACTCGTCGGCAGACTCACTGACTGCAGCGGCGGCGGCTTCCGCCTCTTCGGGCGTGATGATCGGGGTCGACGCAGTGTTGCGCAGCTCGCGCAGCTGGCGTCGGGTCAGCTGGGGCGTCTCAGGCTCGTCGGGTGTGGTCATGCCTCGCTCCGGTACAGGTGATGCTTCGCAATGTATTGGACGACGCCGTCGGGCACGAGGTACCACACCGGGTTTCCCTCACGAACCCGCCGGCGGCAGTCCGTCGATGAGATCGACAGCGCCGGGATCTCGAGTTGGCTCACGTCGTCGCTGGGCAGTCCCTCGGTGTTCAGAACGTGCCCCGGGCGCGACACCGCGACGAAATGCGCGAGCTCCCACAGCTCATCGTGATTGCGCCAGCTGAGGATCTGCGCAACGGCATCCGCGCCCGTGATGAAGAACAGCTCGGCATCGGGCCGGGATGCCTTCAGGTCGCGCAGCGTGTCGATCGTGTAGGTCGGGCCGTCGCGGTCGATGTCGACGCGGCTGACGGTGAACCGGGGATTCGATGCGGTCGCGATGACCGTCATCAGGTAGCGATGCTCGCCCTCGGTGACCTTCTCCTTCTGCCACGGTAGACCCGTGGGCACGAAGACGACTTCATCGAGGTCGAACGACTGCGCCACCTCGCTCGCGGCGACCAGGTGCCCGTGATGGATCGGGTCGAAGGTGCCGCCCATCACCCCGATCCGCGGGGCGCGTGCCGAAGCCATGAAACCGGCCTCAGTGGTGGCCGTGGCCCGCCTGTGCCGCGTCGGGGTGAGCCTTGGCGTAGGCCTCGGCCTTCTGCGAGTGGCGGTTGGCCACGTTGCGGTAAGACAGCGTGACGAGGCCGAGCGCGATGAAGATGACGAACGCGATCGCGCCGTAGATGAACGTCTCCGCCTGGACGTTGCCGTGGTGCTCGGCGCCCTCTGCGGCGAGGGTGACGATCGTGGCGAGGGTCATGCGGACTCCGTTCGGTTCGGGTGATTCAAGTTTAGGTGGTCAGGCGCGGATCTGCCCGGACCCGCGGGCGAGCCATTTCGTGCTGGTCAGCTCGGGAAGTCCCATCGGGCCGCGCGCGTGCAGTTTCTGGGTCGAGATGCCCACCTCGGCGCCGAAGCCGAACTCGCCGCCATCGGTGAACCGCGTCGATGCGTTCGCCATGACGACGGCGGCATCGACCTCAGCGAGGAAGCGCTCGGCGCGGGCATCGTCGGTCGTGATGATCGACTCGGTGTGGTGGGTCGAATAGCGGCGGATGTGATCGAGCGCCTCGTCGAGATCGTCGACGACACGCATCGACAGATCGAGGCTCATGTGCTCGGTCGCCCAGTCCGCCTCTTCCACTGGCACGGCTCCGGCAACCAGCGCACGCACGGCGTCGTCTCCATGGATCGTGACGCCGGCATCCTCGAGCGCCGCGGCGACCGGCGGAATGAGGCGCTCTGCGGCATCGCGCAGCACGAGCACCGTCTCGACCGAGTTGCACACGCTCGGCCGCTGGACCTTCGCGTTGACGACGATCTGCTCGGCCCACTCGAGCGGCGCGGTCGTGTCGAGCACGATGTGCACGACGCCGGCGCCGGTCTCGATGACGGGAACGGATGACTGCGTCACGACGGTCTCGATCAGCTGCGCGCTGCCGCGCGGCACCAGGACGTCGACGAGACCACGCGCCTGCATGAGGGCGTTCGCGCCGTCACGACCGAAGTCGTCGACCGTCTGGATCGCCTCGGGATCGATGCCGTCAGCGGCAAGAGCCGCGCGCATCACGTCAATGAGCGCCGCGTTGCTCGACCGGGCGGCGGTGCCGCCGCGCAACACGACGGCGTTGCCCGAGCGCAGCGCGAGTGCCGCGATGTCGACCGTGACGTTGGGCCGCGCCTCGTAGATCGAGCCGATGACACCGAACGGGACGGAGACCTTCTGCAGCGCAACGTCGTTGTACAGCACCCGCTCGTCGAGAACGCGCCCCACCGGGTCGGGCAGATCGGCGACATCGCGCACGGCGTCCGCGAGCGCCTGCACGCGCGTCTCGTCGAGACGCAACCGGTCGAGCAGACCCGCCGAGAGGCCGGTCTCGCGCCCGCGCGCCAGGTCTTCCGCGTTGGCGGCGACGATCTGCGCGGTCGCGGCCTCGAGCCCGTCCGCGATCGCGCGCAGCGCGTGCGCCTTGGCCGCGTCGGTCAGCAGGCCGACACTGCGCGAGGCATCCTTCGCGCGCACCATGCGCTCGTGCGCTGTCGTCGCGGTGATCGTCATATCGTCAGTGTACCGAGGGTCCTGATGCGGCGGCGTGCGCAGCGTCATGCCCCCGGCGTCGTGCGCAGGACGCCGGTCGCCGTCAGCGGCTGGACCGTGGGGTCGGGTGCGAACCACGTGCCGATCTGCTCGCCCGCCAGCGCCTCGGCGATCAGGTCGGCGCTCGTGACGAGCACGCCGATGCCGGATGCCGCCGCAAGGCGCGCGGCCGACACCTTGGTCGCCGCTCCCCCGGTGCCGACGCTGTTGACCACGACCGACCCGAACTCGAAGCCTGCCAAGTCATCGCCGAACTCGACGGTGTCGATCGGCAGGGCGCCCGGCTCGTCCGGCGGCCGCGTGTACAGCGACTCGATGTCGCTCAGCAGCACGAGGCCGTCGGCGCCGATCAGGACGGCCACGAGGGCTGCGAGACGGTCGTTGTCGCCGAAGCGGATCTCGTGCGTCGCGACGGTGTCGTTCTCGTTGACGATCGGCAGGATGCGCAGGCCCAGCAGCCGGTCCAGCGCGCGGCGCGCGTTGGAGCGGTGGGTCGGGTTCTCGAGGTCACCGGCGGTCAGCAGCACCTGGCCCGCGAGGATCGTGAACCGGTCGAGCGAGGTCTGATACCGCCACATCAGCACGTTCTGCCCGACCGCGGCTGCGGCCTGCTGCGTCGCTAGGTCGTTGGGGCGACCCCCCAGATCGAGGAACGGGATCGCGGTCGCGATGGCACCCGATGACACGAGCACGACCTCGGTGCCGCGTGCGTGCGCCTGCGCGATCGCGGCGACGATCGTGTCGATGCGGAACGCGGCGTCACCGCTGATCGATGACGAACCGACCTTCACGACGATGCGTCGCGCACCCTCGATGCCGGCGCGGTCGCGCAACGTCATGCGTCATCCTCCACCCAGTCGTCCTCCCACCCGTCGACGCCGCCCAGGCGCTCGCTCTCGAGCTCGGCGCGGGCCTCGGCCTTGGCATCCATGCGGTCGTGATAGCGCTCTCGACGCTGCGACGTCGTCCGTCGCGGGTTCAGATCCAGTCGCGGGTCGGTGCCGCGCGGCGCCGTCATGAGCTCGGCGGCCGACGACAGCGACGGATGCCAGTCGAAGACGACACCGTCGTCCACACCGATCACCACGGTCGAGCCGGCGACGGCGCCGACGCGGAACAGCTCGTCTTCGATGCCCAGCTTCTCGAGACGGTCGGCCAGGAACCCGACCGCTTCTTCGTTCTGGAAGTCGGTCTGCTGCACCCAGCGCTCGGGCTTCGCGCCGATGATCCGGTACAGGTTGCCGTACGTGCCGCCTTCGACACGGATCTCGAACTCGCGATCGGCGCCCTGCGGGCGGATGATGATGCGCTCGGGCGCGGGGACGGCAGCCTGCTCGACCCGGTGCCGCGCGACGATGTCGCCCAGCGCGAACGTCAGCGGGCGCAGTCCCTCGTGGCTGACCGTGGAGATCTCGAACACGCGGTAGCCGCGTGCCTCGAGGTCGGGGCGCACGAGGTCTGCCAGATCCTTGGCCTCGGGCACGTCGACCTTGTTCAGGGCGACCAGCTGCGGGCGCTCGAGCAGGGGCAGCTGCCCCTCCGGAACGGGATAGTTGCCCAACTCTTCGAGGATGACGTCGAGATCGCTCAGCGGGTCGCGCCCCGGCTCGAGCGTGGCGCAGTCGAGCACGTGCACAAGGGCCGTGCAGCGCTCGACGTGACGGAGGAACTCCAGGCCCAGGCCTTTGCCCTCACTCGCGCCCTCGATGAGGCCGGGCACGTCGGCGACGGTGAAGCGCACGTCGCCCGCCTGCACGACCCCGAGGTTCGGGTGCAACGTCGTGAAGGGGTAGTCCGCAATCTTGGGGCGCGCGGCCGACACGGCGGCGATGAGGCTCGACTTGCCCGCCGAGGGGAAGCCGACCAGCGCGACGTCGGCGACGGTCTTCAGCTCGAGAAGGACATCACCCTCCCAGCCGGGAGTGCCCAGCAGCGCGAAGCCGGGGGCCTTGCGCTTCGGGTTCGCGAGAGCCGCGTTGCCGAGGCCACCCTGACCGCCCGGCGCAGCGACGAGGCGCATGCCCGGCTCGATCAGGTCGGCGAGCGTCGTCCCGTCGGCATCCTTCACGACGGTGCCCACCGGAACAGGCAGCTCAAGGGTCTCGCCGTGGTAGCCCGAGCGGTTGTCGCCCATCCCGAACCCGCCGTTGCCCGCATTGCGGTGCGGCGAGTGGTGGTACGACAGCAGCGTCGTCACCTGCGGGTCGGCGACCAGCACGACGTCGCCGCCGTGGCCGCCGTTGCCCCCGTCCGGGCCGGCGAGCGGCTTGAACTTCTCACGGCGCACCGACACACAGCCATTGCCGCCCTTGCCGGCACGCAGGTGCAGCGTGACCTGGTCGACGAAGCTGACCATGTCGGTCTCCTTACATACAGATGAGGGGCGAGCACGAAGCCCGCCCCTCACTTTGGCATCTCGTCCGTTGGCGTACCACCGGACGAAACCTGAGTCTGTTACTCCGCGACAGCCGCCACGATGTTGACGACCTTGCGGCCGCCCTTCGTGCCGAACTCGACCGCGCCGGCCTCGAGGGCGAACAGCGTGTCGTCGCCACCGCGGCCGACGTTCGCGCCCGGGTGGAAGTGCGTGCCGCGCTGGCGGACGATGATCTCGCCGGCGAGGACCTGCTGGCCGCCGAAGCGCTTCACGCCCAGTCGCTGGGCGTTGGAGTCGCGACCGTTACGGGTAGAGCTTGCGCCCTTCTTGTGTGCCATCTCTGCGTCTCCGAATCTTTACTTGATGCCGGTGATCTTGACGCGCGTGAGGTCCTGGCGGTGGCCCTGGCGCTTCTTGTAGCCGGTCTTGTTCTTGAACTTCTGGATCACGATCTTCGGACCGCGCTCCTCGCCGAGGACCTCGGCGGTGACCTTGACCTTCGCCAGCTTGTCGGCGTCGGTCGTCACGGCGTCGCCGTCGACGAACAGGACAGCGGGAAGCTCGATCTTGTCGCCGATCTTCGCCTGCTGGCGGTCGAGCACGACGACCGTGCCGACCTCGACCTTTTCCTGCCGGCCGCCGGCGCGCACAACTGCGTAAACCACTTCACACCTGTTTCTTCTGTGGAGCGCTCGGCTCCGAATTGTCCTTGTGGGACGTGTACGTCCTCAGGGAAAGTCATGGTGCGGATGTCCACCGGACGGGCCGGGACGCGACGCACCAAGCGACTACTTTACCGGATGCCGGGCCAAGGGGCAAAAGCGCCGCCCGGGCGTGTCGCCGGTCCCTACGATGGGGACGTGGTGATCCTCATCGACGATGCCCGGTGGCCCGCCCACGGGCGCCTCTGGGCGCACATGGTCAGCGACAGCGATCTGGCTGAGCTGCACGCGTTCGCTGCCGCCAACGGCATCCCGCCGCGCGCCTTCGATCTGGACCACTACGACGTTCCCGAGGACGCTCTCCCCCGGCTCGTCGCAGCGGGCGCCCACCACGTCAGCGGGCACGAGCTCGTGCGCCGCCTGATCGCTTCGGGCCTGCGGATCACGGCGCGCGAGCGCCGCGGCCGCTAGGACTCGCTGACCTCGGGCGTCGCCGGTGTCGCCGCGACGGGCGTTCCGCTGAGCGCCGCCGTCGTCACGCGACGCCGTCCACGACCCTGACCCGGGGCCTTCGGCTCGGGCAGCGCGCTGAGCACCGAGTCGAGCAGGAGATCCTTCTCGGTCTTGGGCGCGGCACCGGCATCCGACTTCGCACCGTTCTGACGCGGGCTGTCGGTGCGCTTCTTGCGCGCCTTCTTCGGCCGCTCGACGGGCGCCGCGAGCGGTGCCTCGAGGTCGATGATCACGGGCGCCGCGGTCTCATCCACGGTCGGGTGAATGGTGGATGCCGCGATCTGCGCAAGCGCCGACTTGGCGCCCTCGGTGATCACGTGCGTGCCGCCGTTGCCGTTCGAACCGGATGCCGTGGCCTGCTGCCGCGGGCGGCGTCCGCCGCCGGACGAACCCGAGCCGGTCTGCTGGTTCGGGCCGCGGTGCTTGACGACGGGGTCGTGGTGCACGATGACACCGCGCCCGGCGCAGACCTCACACGGCTCGCTGAAGGTCTCGAGCAGGCCGAGGCCGAGCTTCTTGCGGGTCATCTGCACGAGGCCGAGCGAAGTGACCTCGGCAACCTGGTGCTTCGTGCGGTCACGGCTCAAGCACTCGATCAGGCGGCGCAGCACGAGGTCGCGGTTGGACTCGAGCACCATGTCGATGAAGTCGACGACGATGATGCCGCCGATATCGCGCAGACGCAGCTGGCGGACGATCTCCTCAGCCGCCTCGAGGTTGTTCTTGGTGACGGTCTCTTCGAGGTTGCCGCCCGACCCGACGAACTTGCCGGTGTTGACGTCGACGACGGTCATCGCCTCGGTGCGGTCGATCACGAGCGAACCACCCGAGGGCAGCCAGACCTTGCGGTCGAGCGCCTTCTCGATCTGCTCGGTGACGCGGTACCGGTCGAACGGGTCCTGGTCGTCTTCGTACTTCTCGACCCGCTCGAGCAGGTCGGGGGCGACGCCGGTCAGGTACGCGGTGATCGTCTGGTGCGCGTCTTCGCCCTGGATGAGCATCTTCGAGAAGTCCTCGTTGAAGACATCGCGGACGATCTTGACGAGCAGGTCAGGCTCGGAGTGCAGCAGCGCGGGCGCCTGGATCGTCTCGACCTGCTGGCTGATGTGCTCCCACTGCGAGGTGAGCCGCTGCACGTCGCGCGTGAGCTGGTCTTCGGTCGCGCCCTCGGCCGCCGTGCGGACGATGACACCGCTCGACTCGGGCAGCACCTCCTTGAGGATGCGCTTGAGACGCGCACGCTCGGTGTCGGGCAGCTTGCGCGAGATGCCGTTCATCGCCCCACCCGGCACGTACACGAGGTAGCGGCCCGGCAGCGAGATCTGGCTCGTCAGGCGTGCACCCTTGTGGCCGACCGGGTCCTTGGTGACCTGGACGAGCACGCGGTCGCCCGACTTCAGGGCGAGCTCGATGCGGCGCGGCTGGTTGCCCGTCTCGACGGCATCCCAATCGACTTCACCGGAGTACAGCACGGCGTTGCGTCCGCGGCCGATGTCGACGAAGGCGGCCTCCATCGAGGGCAGGACGTTCTGCACGCGGCCGAGGTACACGTTGCCGATGAGCGAGGACTCCTGGCTGCGCGCGACGTAGTGCTCGACGAGCACGTTGTCCTCGAGCACCGCGATCTGGATGCGGCCGTTCTTGGAGCGCACGATCATGTCGCGGTCGACGGCCTCACGGCGGGCGAGGAACTCGGCCTCGGTCACAACGGTGCGTCGGCGGCCGGCCTCACGACCGTCACGGCGGCGCTGCCTCTTGGCCTCCAGACGCGTCGAGCCCTTGATGCGCTGCGGCTCGGTGATGAGCTCGACGGCGCGCTGGCGCGGCGGACGGCCGCCACGCTCGGTGCGCTCGGCCGCGGGCTGGTCCTCACTGTCGGATGCCGCGGCGGCGCCGCCACGACGACGGTTGCGTCGGCGGGCGCTCGACCCCGGCTCACCGGGCAGACCCGGCATCCCCGGCTCGTCGCGGTCGTCGCCACGTCCCGGACGCGCCGGGAGCGCGATGATCTCGGGCGCGTAGAACATGAGCTGCGTCGAGACCTGCGAGACGAACTCCTCGGGCAGCAGGCCCAGAGAGACGGCGGTCACGGGGGCTGTGGGGGCCTCCTCGGCTACCTCGCCTACCTCCACCTCGGCGGGCTCTGCGGCCTCGGCGATCGCGATTTCTTCCGCGACGACGACTTCCTCCGCAATCTCTTCCGCGACGACCGCGTCCTCCGCGACTTCCTCGGCGACAGCCGCGTCATCGACGATGCTCTCCGCATCGGCCACGACCTCGGCATCCGCCTGGTCCTCGCCGGCGACGATGGCATCCGCTTCGGCGACGACCTCTGACGCGGCGGCCGTGTCAGCCTCCGGAGTCAGAGGCTGTTCAGCGTCATCGTGGGCGAGTTCGACATTGTCATTGTGCTCATCAGCCATCACTGGCGTACTCCTTGCGAGTCGGCTCCGCGGGCCGGCCCGGGCAAATCTGGCGACGTCGCTCCGGTCCGGAGGTGTCGCGTACTCGTACGGTCTGCAGACTCACCCGCTCGTTGGCGGGGCTCGTACTGCGAAGGGCGTTCATCGCCCGAAGTCTTCGGTGATGCCGGGTCGCGGCGCGGCCGCGAGGGCATCGGCCTTCATTATCGCACTTTCCGCTCGCGTTTGTGCGAAGGTGCGGATCCCGCGCGCGTGACACTCGGGTTCGTGCGCCGCAGCGGTGCGATAATCGCGGAATGCCGCAACGCACGATCGACACCCGTCCGAACGCTCTGGCTGTGTGGCTGGTGATCGCGGGAGTCATCGGCTGGGTGGCTGCCTTCGCGCTCACGGTCGAGAAGTTCCACGCGCTCGCGAACCCCGATGCCGGACCCGCGTCGTGCGACTTCAGCGTCGTCGTGCAGTGCACCGAGAACCTCAACTCGCCGCAGGGCAGCGTCTTCGGGTTCCCCAACCCGATCCTGGGGCTCACCGGCTGGGTCGCGCCGATCGTCGTCGGCATGGCGATCCTCGCCGGGGCGCGGTTCGCCCGCTGGTTCTGGTGGGCCTTTGCGGCCGGGATCACCTTCGCCTTCGGGTTCGTCGTGTGGCTCATCGGCCAGAGCATCTACATCCTCGGCACGCTGTGCCCGTGGTGCATGGTGACGTGGCTCGTGACGATCCCGACGTTCTTCGCCGTGATGGTCCACCTGCTCCGCTCGGGCGTCGTCTCGCGCGCGCCGCGCGTGCGGGCGATCGGCGCTGCCCTCAAGCCGTGGGTGCCGCTCATGACGGTGCTGACCTACGCGCTCGTGCTGCTGCTCGCCCAGCTGCGCCTGGATGCCATCCCCCAACTGCTCGACATCATCTTCTGACGCCTGTGCGGGGGCGCGCGCTGCGCGGGTTGCGTGCTCTGCGAGGCATCCGCCCCGTACTGCAAACGAGGTGGCGCGGCCGACCAGTTGGATGCCTCTGAGCTGGTCCGGCGCGCCACCTCGATCTGCGGCGCGCAGACGAGGTGGCGCCGCAGACCAGATGGATGCCCCTGAGATGGTCCGGCGCGCCACCTGCGTCCGCGCCGCGTACCCCCTGGCGCACCCGAGATGGGTGGCGCAAATGAGCACATGGATGCCCCCGAGGGGCGCATTCGCGCCACCGATACCCGGGCGCTACCGAAACCCGGGCGCCACCCAAACCCGGGGCCCCGCCCAGACCCGCCCGGCGCTCACGCGCCGGCGGGCTCAGAACCAGATCGCGAGCTCGCGCGCGGCGGAATCGGGGCTGTCGCTGCCGTGCACGAGGTTCTGCTGCACCTTCAGGCCCCAGTCGCGGCCGAAGTCGCCACGGATCGTGCCGGGCGCGGCGGTCGTCGGGTCGGTCGTGCCGGCAAGCGAGCGGAAGCCCTCGATGACACGGTTGCCCGCAAGGCGGATCGCCACCGACGGCCCCGACATCATGAACTCGAGCAGCGGCTCGTAGAACGGCTTGCCCTCGTGCTCGGCGTAGTGCTTCTCGAGCAGCTCGCGGTCGGGCTCGACGAGCTTGATGTCGACGAGGGCGTAACCCTTCGCCTCGATGCGGGCCAGGATCGCGCCGGTCAGGCCGCGCGCGACGCCGTCCGGCTTGACGAGGACGAGGGTCTCTTCCGTGGGCATGTCAGTCTCCGTTCGTTGCGGCGCGTGCCGCGTTGCGGCGGTCGAGCGTTCCGCCTTTGATCGTCGCATACGCGTACATCGCACCGAAAATGACCGCCACGATCGCCAGCGCCGGCACGAGCAGCGCGCCCAGCAGGACGATCCCCTGCAGCACCCATCCGAGGACGATCCCCCAGCGGTGACGCAGCAGGCCCGTCGTCGCGATCATGAGGATGGCGAGCACGGTGCCCGCGACAATCCCCCACCACGGCTCGAGGCCGCCGGGCGTCTGGCGCAGACCGTAGATCACGAGCCCGCCGAGGAAGACGATGATCGACTCGAATCCCAGCACGATGGCGCCGAGCGACTCCGCCGCCCCGCGCGCACGCCGCTGACGCGGCGCAGCCGCGCCACCCTCCGGTGCCGAGCCCGGCTCAGACGACGCACTCACGCCTGCCACCCGTCCTTCCAATCCTCCGCGGCGGCAAGCTGCACGGCCTCGCCAGCAAGCACGACGCTACCGGCGATGACCACGGCACGACGATCGGATGCCGAGGCCCACTCGCGCGCCGCGTCCGCGGCTTCGGCGAGGTCGCGGTGCACGCTCACGCGCCCGCCCGCCGCCTCGACGAGGTCGGCGACGGTGTCGGGCTCGGCGGCGCGGTCGGACTCGGGGGCCGTCGCGAACACCTGCGCGGCGACGGGGACGATCGCCGACACGATGCCGGGGATGTCCTTGTCGGCGAAGGCGCCCAGGACGATGCCCCACTCATCGAAGTCGAACGAGTCTGCCAGCGCCGCGACCAGGGCGCGGGCGCCGTGCGGGTTGTGCGCGCTGTCGACGAGCACGGTCGGCGCGACGCCGACCAGCTGCAGCCGACCGGGCGAGGTCACCTGAGCGAGGCCGTCGGCGAGCACGTCGGGCGCGAGCGCCTGCGATCCCGCGCCGATGAGCGACTCGACGGCCGCGATCGCGAGCGCCGCGTTGTGCCCCTGGTGGGCGCCGTAGAGCGGCAGGTAGAGCTCGTCGTAGGTGCCGGCGAGCCCGCGCACGCTGATCTGCTGCCCGCCGACGGCGAGCTGCTGCGCCGTCAGGCCGAACTCCGCGCCGTCGACGGCGAGCGTCGCGCCGCGCGCGGCCGAGGCATCCTTCAGCACCGCGAGCGCCGCAGAGTCCTGCTGCGCCGAGACGACGGCGGCGCCGTCCTTGATGATCCCCGACTTGACGGTCGCGATCTCGCTGATCGTGTCGCCCAGCTTGTCGGCGTGGTCGATGTCGATCGGCGTGATGACCGCGACGTCTCCGTCGGCGGTGTTCGTCGAGTCCCACGAACCGCCCATGCCGACCTCGATCACGGCGACGTCGACGGGGGCGTCGGCGAACGCGACGAACGCGAGCACCGTCAGCAGTTCGAAGAACGTGAGCGCCGCGTCGCCGGATGCCGCCAGTTCCGCGTCGACCATGTCGACGAACGGGCTGATCTCGTCCCAGGCATCCGCGATCAGAGCGTCGTCGATCGGCTCGCCGTCGATCATGATGCGCTCGGTGTACCGCTCCAGGTGCGGACTCGTGAACAGCCCCGTGCGCAGGCCGTGTGCACGCACGATCGACTCGACGATCCGCGCCGTCGACGTCTTGCCGTTGGTGCCTGTCACGTGCACGACGCGATACGTGCGTTGCGGGTCATCGAGCAGCTCGAGCACACGCCGCGTGCGCTCGACACGCGGCTGCACCCACCGCTCACCCTGCCGGGTCAGCAGCGCCGAATAGACGGCGTCGGCGCGCGAACGGTCGCTCATGCGGGGGCTCCGATCCGGGTGACGGCGATCGTGATGTCGCCGGTGTTGGCGTAGGTTCCCGCGGCGAGGGTTGCGGTGTGCTCCGCGTCGATCGTACGGCCGGATGCCAGCACCGAGCCCTCCCCCAGCAGCACGACGTCGTCGGGCCCGACGACGGCGTAGTCCAGCGCGAGCGTCTCGGCCGCAACCCCGGCGACCTCGAACGCCGAGGCCACGGCACGCGCGTCGTCTTCACCGGCGAACAGCAGCTGCAGGCGGATCCGGTCGCTCACGTCGAACCCTGCGGCCTTGCGCGTGTCCTGCACGGCGCGGATCACGTCGCGCGCGAGCCCTTCGGCCTCGAGTTCGGGCGTCGTCGTCGTGTCGAGCAGCGTGAAGCCGCCTGCGCGCAGCAGTGCGATCGCGGTGCCCTCAGCGACACCGCCTGCCTCGAGAGTGAGCTCGTACTCGCCCGCCTCGAGCGCGACGCCGTCGACCGTCACGACGTCGTCCTCGACGGTCCACAGACCCGCCTTGGCGCCCGCGATGACGTGCTGCACCTGCTTGCCCAGGCGCGGCCCCGCCGCGCGGGCGTTGACGGCGAGACGCTGGCTGATGCCGTACGTCTCGGCGAGCCCCTCGGTCAGCTCGACGAGTTCGACGCGCTTGACGTTGAGCTCTTCCCGCAGGATGCCCTCGAACTGCGCGAGCTCCTCGGCTCCAGCCACGGCGACCGTCAGCGTCGGCAGCGGCAGGCGCACACGCTTGCCCTCCTTCTTGCGCAGCGCGTTCGCGACCGACGACACCTCACGGACGGTGTCCATCGCGGTGCGGATGTCGGTGGATGCCGGGAAGGCGTCGGCGTCGGGCCAGTCCTGCAGGTGCACGCTGCGCCCGCCGGTGAGGCCCTGCCAGATGCGCTCCGAGACGAGCGGGATCAGCGGCGCCGCAACACGCGTGAGCGTCTCGAGCACCGTGTACAGCGTGTCGAACGCCTCGGTCGATGCGGGGTCATCCGAAACACCGACCCAGAACCGGTCGCGCGAACGGCGGATATACCAGTTCGTCAACGCCTCGGCGAAGTCGCGCAGGCGCGCCGCGGCCGTCGTCGAGTCGAGCGCCTCGAGGTCGGCGGCGACGTCGCGAACCAGCTCGCCCAGCAGCGCGAGGATGTACTGATCGAGCACGTCGGTCGAATCGGTGCGCCAGCGCGCCTCATAGCCGGCACCGTCAGCGCCACCGGAGGCATTCGCGTACGTCGCGAAGAAGTACCACGCGTTCCACAGCGGCAGCAGGAACTCGCGCACACCCGCACGGATGCCTTCCTCGGTCACGACGAGGTTTCCGCCGCGCAGCACCGACGATGCCATCAGGAACCACCGCATCGCGTCGGATCCATCGCGGTCGAACACTTCGCTGACGTCGGGATAGTTGCGCAGCGACTTCGACATCTTCTGCCCGTCGCTGCCGAGCACGATGCCGTGGCACGCGACGCCCGAGAACGCGGGGCGGCCGAACAGCGCCACCGACAGCACATGCATGACGTAGAACCAGCCGCGGGTCTGCCCGATGTACTCGACGATGAAGTCGGCCGGCGCGTGCGTGTCGAACCACTCGCGGTTCTCAAACGGGTAGTGCACCTGCGCGTACGGCATCGATCCCGAGTCGAACCACACGTCGAAGACGTCCTCGATGCGGCGCATCGTGGACTGCCCCGTCGGGTCATCCGGGTTCGGTCGGGTCAGGTCGTCGATGTACGGACGGTGCAGGTCGACCTCGCCCGCCTCGTTCACCGGCAGCCGGCCGAAGTCGTTCTGCAGCTCGTCGAGCGAGCCGTACACGTCGATGCGCGGGTACTCGGGGTTGTCGCTGCGCCACACCGGGATCGGCGAGCCCCAGAAGCGGTTGCGGCTGACCGACCAGTCACGCGCGCCCTCGAGCCACTTGCCGAACTGGCCGTGCTTGACGTTCTCGGGCGCCCAGGTGATCTGCTCGTTCGCGGCGAGCAGGTCGTCCTTGAAGTCGGTCACGCGGATGAACCAGCTCGACACCGCCTTGTAGATGAGGGGGTTCCGGCAACGCCAGCAGTGCGGGTAGGAGTGCTCGTAGCTGGCTTCGCGCAACAGGCGGCCCTGCGCGCGCAGCAGCCGGATGAGCGGCCGATTGGCATCCATCCACAGTTCGCCGGCGACGTCGGTGACCTGAGGCAGGAACTTGCCGCCGTCGTCGAGGCTCATGATGAGCGGGATGCCCGCAGCTTCCGTGACCCGCTGGTCGTCCTCGCCGTAGGCGGGAGCCTGGTGGACGATACCGGTGCCGTCGCTCGTCGTCACGTAGTCGTCGACGAGGATGCGCCACGCGTCGCCGGTGCCCCACGTCTCGGCATCCGCGTAATAGTCGAACAGCCGGTCATAGTGCACATCGGCGAGGTCGGCACCCACGATGCGGCGCTCGACGGCGCCCTCCGCGTCGGCGGCGCTCTCGTAGCCGAGGTCCTTCGCGTGACCACCGAGCAGATCGGATGCCAGAAGGTAGCGATGCGCCGCTGCCTCTTCGCTGTCGGAGTGCACGTCCGCGGCGCCGTTCGGCCCGCCGGGAACGACGACGTACTCGATGGCCGGTCCGACGGCGAGCGCGAGGTTCGTCGGCAGGGTCCACGGCGTCGTCGTCCAGGCGAGGGCGCGCACGCCGGTCAGACCCAGCGCCTCGGCCTTCTGTCCGACGAGCGGGAAGGTCACCGTCACCGACGGGTCCTGGCGCATCTTGTAGACGTCGTCGTCCATGCGCAGCTCGTGATTGGACAGCGGCGTCTCATCACGCCAGCAGTACGGCAGCACGCGGTAGCCCTCGTAGGCCAGGCCCTTGTCCCACAGGCCCTTGAACGCCCACAGCACCGACTCCATGAACCCCGTGTCAAGCGTCTTGTAGCCGCGCTCGAAGTCAACCCAGCGCGCCTGGCGCGTGACGTAGTCCTCCCACTGCTGGGTGTACTCGAGCACCGATGCCTTCGCCTTGGAGTTGAAGACGCCGATGCCCATCTCGACGATCTCCTCCTTCTCGGTCAGGCCCAGCTGCTTCATCGCCTCGAGCTCGGCGGGCAGACCGTGCGTGTCCCACCCGAAGACGCGGTCGACCTTCTTGCCGCGCATCGTCTGGAACCGCGGGAAGAGGTCCTTCGCGTAGCCCGTGAGCAGGTGCCCATAGTGCGGCAGGCCGTTGGCGAACGGCGGGCCGTCGTAGAAGACCCACTCGTCAGCGCCCTCGCGCTGCGAGATCGACGCACGGAAGGTGTCGTCGCTCTCCCAGAACGCGAGCACGTCGCGCTCGATCTCGGGAAAGCGCGGGCTCGGTACGACGTCGGCCGCCGGGCCGAACGCGGAACTGGTCCCCGAGCTTGTCGAGGGGCGGGGGTAGGTCATGTCACTCCAGCAGGTTGCGGTGCTTCCTGCGAGGACGATCGTGAGACCGCGGTACCACCCCGCTTGCTCTCTTCATCTTTCGAATCCGAGGGCCACTCATCTGCGGCTGTGACGGGCCTGCCCCGCGCGGTTCTAGTTGGTCCCCGAGCTTGTCGAGGGGCCGTTCTTCCGCGAGCTCCCCGGTGATGGCCGGATCACAGCTGGTGGAACCAGTGTACGCGTAGAGTTCCCCAATGGCCCGCCGCAGTTCTACCCTCCAGCTGCCGCGCATCATCGACCCGGAACTCCCCGACGTTCTGGACGACGCAGGCATCCTCACGCCGCGCATGAACGTCGTCGGCGTGCAGCTGGACCTGCTCACGGGGCAGGTGCACGCGTCGCACAGTTCGTTGGCCGAGAGCCTGATCCCGTCGGCGCGACTGAACGACGTGCTGTTCGATGACTGCGAGATCGGGACGCTGGATCTGCCCGAGGCACAGCTGTCGCGCGTGCAATTCCTGCACAGCCGGGCCGACGAGGTCGATACGCGCGGCCTGCACGCCGCCGACCTGGACCTGCGGGGTCTCGAGGCGTTGTCGTTCACCGATCCGCGCGGCCTGGCCGGAGGGACCCTCTCGCCGCACCAGGCACAGTTCCACTCCGCGGCTTTCGCGAGAACGCTCGGCATCCACGTCGAGCCCTGATCCGGGTAGAATCGCGGGACAACCCACACTCAGGCACGCTCACACAGTGCCGCCTATATCGCTCGAGGAGATCCACCATGGCCGACGCACAGATTCCCGACAAGCCGGCTCTGGAAGGCCTCGAGCAGAAGTGGGATGCCGCGTGGAGCGCCGCCGGAACGTACCTGTTCGACCGTGACGCCGCCAAGGCCGCTACTGAAAAACTGGGCCGCGCGGGTGTCTACTCGGTCGACACTCCCCCGCCGACGGCATCCGGCTCGCTGCACATCGGCCACGTCTTCTCGTTCACGCACACCGACGTGAAGGTGCGCTACGAGCGCATGCAGGGCAAGACGGTCTTTTACCCGATGGGCTGGGACGACAACGGCCTGCCGACCGAGCGTCGCGTGCAGAACTTCTACGGCGTGCGCTGCGACCCGTCGCTGCCGTACGACGCCGACTTCACCCCACCCTTCCACGGTGACGCGAAGAGCCTCAAGCCGGCCGACCAGGTGCCGATCAGCCGCCGCAACTTCATCGAGCTGTGCGAAGAGCTGACCGTCGAGGACGAGAAGGCGTTCGAGGCGGTGTTCCGCCAGCTCGGCCTGTCGGTCGACTGGACGCAGACCTACCGCACGATCTCGGACGAGACGATCCGCACGAGCCAGCTCGCGTTCCTGCGCAACCTCGAGCGCGGCGAGGCGTACCAGTCGCTCGCTCCGACCCTGTGGGACATCGACTTCCGCTCCGCGATCGCGCAGGCCGAGCTCGAAGACCGCGAGCAGCAGGCGAGCTACCACCGCATCGCGTTCCACAAGACCGACGGCTCGGGCGACATCCACATCGAGACGACGCGCCCCGAGCTGCTCGCCGCGTGTGTCGCCCTCGTCGCCAACCCCGACGACGAGCGCTACCAGCCGTACTTCGGCAAGACGGTGCGCACCCCGATCTTCGACGTCGAGGTGCCCGTGCTCGCGCACCACCTCGCCCAGCAGGACAAGGGGTCGGGCATCGCGATGATCTGTACCTTCGGCGACGTCACCGACATCATCTGGTGGCGCGAGCTGGACCTCCCCAACCGCACGATCCTCGGTCAGGACGGCCGCATCCTCGCCGACGCCCCCGAGGCGCTCGTGACGGATGCCGCGAAGAGCGCGTACGCCGAACTCGCGGGCCTGACTGTCTTCAGCGCGAAGAAGAAGATGGTCGAGATGCTCGAGGCATCCAGCGAGCTGCTCGAGATCTCGAAGCCCTTCAGCCACCCGGTGAAGTTCTATGAGAAGGGCGACCGTGCGCTGGAGATCGTCTCGACGCGCCAGTGGTACCTGCGCAACGGCGCGCGTGACGCGGACTTCCGCGACAAGCTCATCGCGCTCGGGGCCGGCATGGACTGGCACCCCGACTTCATGCGCGTGCGCTACGAGAACTGGACGAACGGCCTCACGGGCGACTGGCTGATCTCCCGCCAGCGCTTCTTCGGTGTGCCGATCCCCGTCTGGTATGCGCTCGATGAGAACGGCGAGCGGGTCGAGGACGGTGTCATCGTGCCCGACCTCGCGACCCTTCCGGTCGACCCGACGACCGATGTGCCCGCCGGGTACACCGAGGCCCAGCGCGGCGTCGCGGGCGGGTTCGAGGGCGAGAAGGACATCTTCGACACGTGGGCGACGTCGTCGCTCACACCGCAGCTCGCGGGCGGCTGGCAGCGCGACGACGAGCTGTGGAACCTCGTCGCGCCGTTCGACCTGCGCCCGCAGGGGCAGGACATCATCCGCACCTGGCTGTTCTCCACGATGGTGCGCTCGGCGCTTGAAGACGACCGTGCGCCGTGGACGGATGCCGCGATCTCGGGCTTCATCGTCGACCCCGACCGCAAGAAGATGTCGAAGTCGAAGGGCAACGTCGTGACGCCCGCCGACATCCTCGAGGCGCACGGCACCGACGCGGTGCGGTACTGGTCGGCCTCGAGCCGGCTCGGCACCGACGCCGCGTTCGACCCGCAGAACCCGACGCAGGTGAAGATCGGCCGCCGCCTCGCGATCAAGGTGCTCAACGCCGCGAAGTTCGTGCTGTCGTTCCCCGTGCCCGAGGGCGCCGAGGTCACACACGCTCTGGATGCCGCGATGCTCGCGACGCTCGATCAGGTCGTGCGCGACGCGACGAAGGCGTTCGAGGCGTACGACCACGCCCGCGCGCTGGAGATCACCGAGGCGTTCTTCTGGACGTTCTGCGACGACTACCTCGAGCTCGTGAAGGAGCGCGCCTACAACCAGACCGACGTGGGCCAGGCATCCGCCGCCCTCGCCCTGCGCCTGGCCCTGTCGACGCTGCTGCGCCTGCTCGCGCCGGTGCTCGCGTTCGCGACGGAGGAGGCGTGGTCGTGGTTCGAGGAGGGCTCGATCCACACCGCCGCGTGGCCGACGCCGCTCGAGATCGAGGGCGACCCGACGGTGCTGTCCGCCGCGAGCGCGGCCCTCATCGGCATCCGCCGCGCGAAGACCGAGGCGAAGGCCTCGCAGAAGACGCCCGTCGCCCGCCTCGTGCTGCGCGGTGATGACGCGACGATCGCCGCGCTCACGCTCGCCGAGGGCGATCTGAAGGCCGTCGGTCGCATCGCCGAGCTGGACCTGATCGGCGGTGGCGACACGCTCACCGTCGACACCGTCGAACTCGCTCCGGAGGTCTGACATGCAACTCGGCACGCGATGGACCAGCGGTGACGAGCCGCCCGCGGCGGTGCCCGCGACTCTGCGCCCGCAGATCGCGGCCGTCGACCGGTCGATTCCGGCCGACGACCTCGGTCAGCCGCGGCCGCGGTGGACGCTCACGTTCCTCGAGGGTCGGCCGATCGCCGAACTCGACACGGGCGTGATCGTCGAGCAGCTCGCGGACGGCTCGGTCGTCGTCCGTCACGACGACGAGGACGAGTTCGCCTGAGTCTCTGATCAGGCGGGGCGGTCGGCGCTGGTCTGGTCGATGCTGTCGGTCGCGCCCGGCTGGTCGGTAGCGTCGGGGTGATCGGGCTGGTCGGCTCTGTCGGGCTGGTCGGCGAACGCCTTGCGCGTGCCGCCGATCAACAGGGGCGCAGCCACGAGCGCCGCGAGCGCGGCAACGCCACCGCCGACGAGGAACGGCAGCCGCAGGTCGACGCGACCGAGCCAGCCGCCGAGCAGCGTCGCGACGGGGAAGAGACCCCACGTCAGGGTGCGGATGACGCCCAGCACGCGACCGAAGATCTCGGGCGGCACGATCTGCTGGCGCAGGCTCCCCCACGGCACGTTCCACACCGACACGGCGAACGCCGAGGCGGCGAAGGCGACGACGGCCATCCAGACGTTCGGGGCGAGGCCCGTCAGCAGCAGGGTCACACCGCCGACCAGGATCGCCGAGAACATCACGATGCCTCGCCCGAAGCGGGCGACGAGCCGCGAGGCGACGAGGGAGCCTGCCAGCGCTCCGATGCCGATGCCGGCGGTGATGAAGCCGATCGCGGCGACCGGCACCTCGAGCAGGTCGAGGAAGAACAGCAGGATGACCGCCTGCGCGAACGACAGCGACGAACCGATGAGCGAGGTGAAGACGACCATCGCGCGCAGATAACGGTGGCGCCACAGGTAACGCAGCGCTTCACTCGTGCGCACGTGCGTGGGTGCGGATGCCGCGCTGCCACCGGGGCCGTCGCCTTCGCCTGTGCCGTCGCCTTCGCCTTCGCTCGGGCGATGCAGCACACGAGCCGCGCTCACCGGGAGCAGCAGAGCCAGCACGACGGGCACGAGGTAGCCCGCCGAACCCAGCCACAGCGGAAGCGTCAGCGACACGGCGAACAGCACGCCGGCGATCGGCGTCGCGACGAAGCTGTCGATTGTGATCTGCGCCGCCTGCATCCATCCGTTGGCACGATCGAGCTGGTCGCGGCGGACGACACCCGGGATCACGGCGTTGGTCGCGTTGTCGAACAGCGTCTCGCCAAGACCGAAGATCAGCGTCGCGACGAACAGCGTCCACAGGCTCATGCCGCCCGTGACGCCGAGCACCGACAGCCAGACCGCGACACCGCCGCGGATGATGTTCGCCGCGGCCATCACGAGCCGCCGGTCGACGCGGTCGACGATCATGCCGGCCGGCAGCCCGAACACGAGCCACGGGAGGTACGCCAGGGCGCCGATGACCGAGATCGCCAGCGGATCCTGCGTCAAGCTGATGGCGACCAGCGGCACGGCCGTGCGGCCGAGGCCGTCGGCGAGATTGCTGAAGGCGGCGGCCGTCCACAGCTTGCCGAAGTCGCGGCCGAGCGGCCGCCGCGCAGTGCGTGCGCGGGGAGCTGCGCTGGTCATCGCGGCAGGATGTGCAGCGCGTGCAGGGCGCCCTGATCGCGCGCAGCCTGGTCGCATTCCGCAGACGACGCGGGACGTGGTGGCACGATCCGGGTCATCATGGTGCTTGTGCGGCTCATGATGCACCTCCTTCTTCTGGCAGTGGGAACACATCGGTGCGGATGCTGATGGGGCGCAGCCCCTCACGCTTCTGGTCGCGGTACTTCGTGTTGAACTCGTCGATGACCTGCTGCAGGTGTGAGATGAGCTCGATCGTCTGCTCGTGAGTGAGCCGCAACGTCGCCGTCGAGATCATCGCCTCTTCTTCGTCGAGGACGTCGGGGTTTGCGAGCGACGTCGCCATGTAGCGCATGAGCTGCTGGTGCCGGCGAGTGAGGAACTCGGTCATCACGACCTGCGTCGCCGCCTTGCCCGACGGAGTCTTCATGGCTTCGGGGTTGGTGAACGAGATCCCGCCCTTCGGGCGCTCCCACCACCGCTCCCGGCCTGTGCCGCGGTCATCGACCTCACGGATGAGGTCGTGCTTCGCGAGCGCCCGCAGGTGATAGCTCGTCGACCCCGACGACTCCCCCGTCATCGACGCCAGCGTGCTCGCCGTCTGCGGCCCGTACTGCGACAGGATGTCGTAGATCTGCACGCGCAACGGGTGCGCGAGGGCGCGCAGCGCACCGGCATCCAGCATGCGCTCGGGACGATACGGCGTCGGCTGCGGGTTCTCGTCGGTCATGATGCAAAGATACCTTTGCAATCACTCTCTTGCAAGCATTTCTTTGCAATTGATTCTTTGCATGTGCGAGCCCGCCGTCTACGCTGAAGGAATGACGGATGCCGTGACCAATCCCCTGCTCGCCTCCAGCACGCTCCCTTACGGGCTGCCCGACTACCGCGACATCCTCGCCGAGCACTATCTGCCCGCGTTCGCCGAGGCGTTCACGCAGCACCGCCGCGAGATCGACGCGATCACGCGGGTGCGCTCCATGCCGACCTTCGAGAACACGCTCGTTCCGCTGGAGCGCTCGGGTGAGCTGCTCGGCCACGTCGCGCGGACCTTCTACACGGTCTCCTCCGCCGACGCGACGGAGGACATCCAAGCGATCGAAGAAGAGCTCGCTCCCCTGATGTCGGCGCACGAGGACGCGATCCAGCTCGACGGACAGCTCTTCTGGCGCATCAAGGCCGTGTACGACCAGCTCGACGATCTCGACCTGCCCGCCGAAGACCGCTATCTCGTCGAGCGCCACTTCCGCGAGATGAGCCACGCCGGCGCGGGCCTCGACGACGCGCAGAAAGAGCGGCTCACCGAGCTCAACCAGCGGCTGTCGATCCTGACGACGACGTTCGAGAAGAACCTGCTCGCCGACACCAACGACCTCGCCGTCGTCTTCGACGATGCCGCCGAGCTCGACGGTCTCACCGAGGGCGAGCTGTCGGCCGCGGCCCAGAACGCGGAAGACCGGGGCCTTTCGGGCCGCTACGTCGTCACACTGACGCTGTTCACGGGGCATCCGTATCTGTCGACCCTCACGAACCGCGAGAGCCGTCGCCGCCTCATCGAGGCCTCGCGTGCGCGCGGCTCGCGCGGCAACGACAACGACAACCGCGACGTGCTGCGCGAGATCGTGCGCCTGCGCGCCGAGCGCGCGGCGCTGCTGGGCTACGACAGCCACGCCGCCTACATCACGAGCGACGAGACCGCCGGGTCGCCCGAGGCCGTGCATGCCCTGCTGCGCAAGCTCGCCGTGCCCGCCGCGGCGAACGCCCGGCGCGAGCAGGCGGCTCTGCAGCAGATCGTGGATGCCGAGGCGGCGCCCTTCGCCCTCGAGGCGCACGACTGGGCGTTCTACACCGAGCGCGTGCGCGAAGCCGAGTACGACCTCGACCGCACAGCGCTGCGCCCGTGGTTCGAGGCGGAGCGCGTGCTGCAGGACGGCGTGTTCCGCGCCGCGACGCAGCTGTACGGCGTCACGTTCACCGAGCGCGCCGACCTTCCGG
Source organism: Microbacterium sp. 70-16 (assembly GCF_001898315.1). GTDB lineage: Bacteria > Actinomycetota > Actinomycetes > Actinomycetales > Microbacteriaceae > Microbacterium. Next base: position 523,619 of record NZ_MKTQ01000014.1, read on the forward strand.
CGTACCACCCCGACGCGCGCGTGTTCGAGCTGCACAATGCCGACGGCGGCGCGCTCGGGCTGTTCATCCTCGACCTCTACACCCGCGACACGAAGCGCGGCGGGGCGTGGATGAACTCGATCGTGTCGCAGTCGCGCCTGCGCGGCACGTCGCCGATCGTCGTCAACAACCTCAACGTGCCCAAGCCCGCGCCCGGCCAGCCGACGCTGCTGACCCTGGACGAGGTCACGACGATGTTCCACGAGTTCGGGCACGCGCTGCACGGGCTGTTCGCGACGGTCACCTATCCGCATTTCGCCGGGACGGCGGTGTTCCGCGATTTCGTCGAGTTCCCCAGCCAGGTCAACGAGATGTGGATCCTCTGGCCCGAGGTGCTCACCGAGTACGCGCGGCACGTCGAGACCGGCGAGCCGCTGCCGCAGGAGGTCATCGACAAGCTGCACGCGTCGGAGGCGTTCAACCAGGGCTTCGCGACCAGCGAGTATCTCGCGGCGTCGTGGATCGACCAGGCCTGGCACTCGCTCAGTGCGGCGGATGCCGCGGCATCCATCGACGTCGCGGAGTTCGAGGCGGCGGCTCTCGCCGACATCGGGCTCGACAACCCCGTCGTCCCGACGCGGTACTCGTCGACGTATTTCGCGCACGTGTTCTCGGGCGGATACAGTGCCGGCTACTACTCGTACATCTGGAGCGAGGTGCTCGACGCCGACACCGTCGAGTGGTTCAAGGAGAACGGCGGCCTCACCCGCGCGAACGGCGACCGCTTCCGCGAGCGCCTGCTGGGCGTCGGCGGCTCAAAGGACCCCCTCGAGGCATACCGCGACTTCCGCGGCCGCGACGCCGACATCGCCCCGCTGCTGAAGCGCCGCGGGCTCGACGGCTGACGCGCCGCTCGGGGGTTCGCGCGTTCGCGTTCATCCGTCCCCAACTGCCGGGTGGATGCCCGCGCAGCCGCACAACGGGACGGATGAACGCGCCGCGAACGTGAGCGAGCGTCAGGCGCTCTTGCGTTTGCGCTCCAGGACGAGCGTCGGGGCGGCGCCCTCGGTGACGGCGGCGCGGGTCACGATGACCTTCGCGACGTCTTCGGTCGAGGGGATCTCGAACATGATCGGGCCGAGGACGTCCTCGAGGATCGCGCGCAGGCCGCGCGCGCCGGTCTTGCGCGCCACGGCGAGGTCGGCGATCGCGCGCAACGCGTCGTCTTCGAACTCGAGCTCGGCGCCGTCAAGTTGGAACATGCGCTGATACTGCTTCACGAACGCGTTCTTCGGGCCCGTGAGGATCTCGATGAGCGCCGCCTGGTCGAGCGGCGCCACCGACGTGACGACAGGGAGTCGACCGATGAACTCGGGGATCAGGCCGAACTTGTGCAGGTCTTCGGGCTCGACCTCGCTGAACAGGTCGAGCTCCTTGCCCTTCTCTTGCAGCGGAGCCCCGAAGCCGACGCCGTGCTTGCCGACGCGCGACGAGATGATGTCTTCCAGACCCGCGAACGCGCCGGCCACGATGAACAGCACGTTCGTCGTGTCGATCTGGATGAACTCCTGGTGCGGATGCTTGCGTCCGCCCTGCGGCGGAACCGACGCGACCGTGCCCTCGAGGATCTTCAGCAGCGCCTGCTGCACGCCCTCACCCGACACATCGCGCGTGATCGAGGGATTCTCGGCCTTGCGGGCAATCTTGTCGACCTCGTCGATGTAGATGATGCCCGTCTCGGCGCGCTTGACGTCGAAGTCGGCAGCCTGCAGCAGCTTGAGCAGGATGTTCTCGACATCCTCACCGACGTAACCGGCCTCGGTGAGGGCAGTGGCGTCCGCGACCGCGAACGGCACGTTGAGGCGCTTCGCGAGCGTCTGAGCGAGGTACGTCTTGCCGCAACCGGTAGGCCCGAGCAGCAGGATGTTGCTCTTGGCGATCTCGACCTCGTCGGCGCGCTGCTCGGCGGGCTGCAGAGTGCCGTGCGCGCGCACGCGCTTGTAGTGGTTGTAGACGGCGACCGAGAGGGCCTTCTTCGCGGCATCCTGCCCGACGACGTACTCTTCGAGGAACGAGTAGATCTCACGCGGCTTGGGCAGATCGAAGTCGGCGACGGCGCCCTCACCCGACTCGGCCATGCGCTCTTCGATGATCTCGTTGCACAGTTCGACGCACTCGTCGCAGATGTAGACGCCGGGGCCGGCGATCAGCTGCTGCACCTGCTTCTGGCTCTTGCCGCAGAAGGAGCATTTGAACAGGTCGGCGCTCTCACCGATACGAGCCATGGTGCCCCTCCTCAGAGAACTCTCAAGATGCTGTTCGAGCCTAACCGCTGGCTGCGACATCCGGCGGATTTGCGGCACGATGCGTGCACAAGAAAACGCGGATGCCCCGCCGCAGCCGGGCTGTGACGGGGCATCCGATGTGATCAGTCCGCGATCAGGACGTGATCGCAGCCGGAACGCGCTTGCGCGTCGTGAGCACCTGGTCGACGATGCCGTACTCCATCGCCTCTTCGGCCGAGAGGATCTTGTCGCGGTCGATGTCCTTGTTGACCTGCTCCTGCGAGCGGTTGGTGTGCCGCGCCATGGTCTCCTCGAGCCACGTGCGCATGCGCAGGATCTCAGCAGCCTGGATCTCGATGTCGGATGCCTGGCCGTGCCCGGACTCGCCGACGGCAGGCTGGTGGATGAGGATGCGGGCGTTCGGCAGCGCGAGCCGCTTGCCGGGCGCACCTGCCGCGAGCAAGACCGAAGCAGCGGATGCCGCCTGGCCGAGCACGACCGTCTGGATCTGCGGCGAGACGTACTGCATCGTGTCGTAGATCGCGGTCATGGCCGTGAACGAGCCACCGGGCGAGTTGATGTACATGATGATGTCGCGGTCGGGGTCCTGCGACTCGAGCACGAGCAGCTGGGCCATGACGTCGTCGGCGGAGGCGTCGTCGACCTGCACCCCGAGGAAGATCACGCGGTCTTCGAACAGCTTGTTGTACGGGTCCTGGCGCTTGTAGCCGTAGGCGGTGCGCTCTTCGAACTGGGGCAGGATGTAGCGGCTCTGCGGCAGCTGCAGCCCGGCGGCCGAGTGCTGGGGGGCGCCGAAGGCGGGGGTGTTCATGCGGAGTGTCTCCTTCGGGTTCAGTTCTCGGTGCCGCCGCCGCCGATGACGTCGGTCGCGGACTCGCGGATGTGGTCGACGAAGCCGTACTCGAGCGCCTCGTCGGCGGTGAACCAGCGGTCGCGGTCGCCGTCGGCGTTGATCTGCTCGACGGTCTTGCCGGTCTGGGCGGCGGTGATCTCGGCAAGACGGTTCTTCATCGAGACGATGAGCTGCGCCTGCGTCTGGATGTCGCTCGAGGTGCCGCCGAAGCCGCCGTGCGGCTGGTGCAGCAGCACGCGGGCGTTGGGCGTGATGTAGCGCTTGCCCTTCGTGCCGGCGGTCAGCAGCAGCTGCCCCATCGAGGCGGCCATGCCGATGCCGACGGTGACGATGTCGTTGGGCACGAACTGCATCGTGTCGTAGATCGCCATACCGGCGGTGATCGAACCACCGGGCGAGTTGATGTAGAGGTAGATGTCCCTCTCGGAGTCTTCGGCCGCGAGCAGCAGGATCTTGGCGCAGATCTCGTTGGCGTTCTCGTCGCGCACCTCCGACCCGAGCCAGATGATGCGGTCCTTCAGCAGCCTGTCGAAGACGCTCGTCGCGACAAGTGGTTCAGCCATGGGTACTCCTGATTCCGGGTTTCGGTTCGTCAACGAATCTACCGACGTGCGCGGGGGCACCTGCCCGTGTTCGCCGTCGGCGGAGAGCGTGTCGGCGACGCCGGCCCGAGAACGACGAAGGGCCGGATGCCGAGGCATCCGACCCCTGTCGATTCGACGCGTCTTACTCGGCGTCGGCCTTCTTCGCGGGAGCCTTGCGCGCGGCCGGCTTGCGGGCGGCGGGCTTCTTCTCCGCTGCGGGCTCGGCGGCAGCGTCGTCGGCGGGCGCCTCGTCGGCAGCAGCCTTCTTCGCGGCGGGCTTGCGGGCCGGGGCCTTCTTGGCCGCAGGCTTCTTCTCGGCCGGAGCCTCGTCAGCGGCAGCCTCTTCGGCGGCAGCCTCAGCCGCGGGGGCCTCTTCGGTCTCGTCCTCGTCGTCGACGGCGACGAAGCCGGTCAGGTCGACCGCCTTGCCGTTGGTGTCGACGACCGTGACCTTGCCGAGCGCGATCGCGAGCGCCTTGTTGCGGGCGACCTCGCCGACCATGGCGGGCAGCTGGTTGCCCTGCTGCAGCGCGTCGACGAACTCCTGCGGAGCCATGCCGTACTGCGCAGCCGACTGGATGAGGTACTGCGTCAGTTCGTCCTGCGAGACCTGCACATCGTGCGCCTCGGCGAGCTTGTCGAGGATCATCTGGGTGCGGAACTGCTTCTCGCTGGCCTCGGTGACCTCGGCGCGGTGGACGTCGTCCTCGAGACGACCCTCACCCTCGAGGTGCTGGTGCACCTCGTCTTCGACCAGCTGCGCCGGGACGGGGATGTCGATCTTCTCGATGAGGGCCTCGATCAGCTTGTCGCGCGCGGCGGCACCCTGCACGAACACCGACTGCTCGCTGACGCGGGCGACCAGGCTCTCGCGCAGCTCGGCGATGGTGTCGAACTCACTGGCGATCTGGGCGAAGTCGTCGTCGGCGTCCGGCAGCTCGCGCTCCTTGACAGCCGTGACGGTGACCGAGACCTCGGCCTCGTCGCCGGCGTGGTCGCCGCCGACGAGCTTCGAGCGGAACGTGGTGTCCTCACCGGCGGTCAGCGAGTCGATGGCCTCGTCGATGCCCTCGAGCAGTTCGCCCGAGCCGACCTCGTACGAGACGCCCTCGGCGCGGTCGATCTCGTTGCCGTCGATCGTGGCGACGAGGTTCAGCTCGACGAAATCGCCGGTCGCGGCGGGGCGGTCGACCGTGACGAGCGTGCCGAAGCGGGCGCGCAGGCGGTCGAGCTCGGCGTCGATGGCGGCGTCGTCGGTCTCGACGGCGTCGATCTCGACGGTGAGGTCGGCGAGCTCGGGCAGGTCGAACTCGGGACGGACGTCGACCTCGACCTCGACCTTGAGGTCGCCGGAGAAGTCCTTCTCGTTCGGCCACTCGATGACCTCCGCGGCCGGGCGGCCGACGGTGCGCACCTCGTTGGCGGTGACGGCCTCGCGGTAGAAGCCGTCCAGGCCCTCGCTGACCGCGTGCTCGATGACGGCGCCACGGCCGACGCGCTGGTCGATGATCGGCGCGGGGACCTTGCCCTTGCGGAAGCCGGGGATCTGGATGTCCTGCGCGATGTGCTCGTAGGCGTGCGCGATGCTCGGCTTCAGCTCTTCGGGCGTGACCGAGATGTGCAGCTTCACCCGGGTGGGGCCGAGCTTCTCGACGGTGCTGGTGACCATGCCTGTTCGTTCTCCTCTTGTTCGGCCGCGCGCATGCACGTCCGTGGGTCTGGGGTCTGTGGGGCCGATGTGTCGGGGCGACAGGATTTGAACCTGCGGCCTCCCGCTCCCAAAGCGGGCGCTCTACCAAACTGAGCTACGCCCCGGAGCGCGCACGCGAGCGCGCGTCGAAAACCGGCTCGGATCAGTCTAGCCGACCTCACCGGGCGCACCGCGAGACGAGCGCGTGCGACTGTGTATTACGATGGGTCGGTACTCGGGAGAGAACGCCCGGGGATGTAGCTCAATGGTAGAGCCTCAGTCTTCCAAACTGATGGCGCGGGTTCGATTCCCGTCATCCCCTCCAATGTCCCCGTGGTCGGCCGCAGGCCGGGCGCGGGGACATTTGCATGGATGCCGGAGGCACGGGCATCCTGCACCTTCGGCAAAAAGGTGGTGCGAATGCCTAGCTCAGCACCCGCGAGGTGGTCATTTGCGCCACCTATTTCTGGCAGCGCAACAGCGCAGCCGCGGCGCAGCCACGCGCGCCGTCACGCGGGCGACGCACCGGCGTGGTTCGCGGAGTGCTCGCGATAGATCTGGGCATTGTGCAGGATGCCTGCACGCTCGCCCTCTGTCAGTGCACGCCGCACCTTTGCGGGCACCCCGGCGACAAGCGATCCGTCGGGGACGACAGTGCCCTCGAGCACGACCGCTCCCCCGGCGACGAGGCATCCGGCGCCGATGACCGCGCCGGAGAGCACCACACTGCCCATGCCGATGAGCGACCCGTCGCCGATCGTGCAGCCGTGGACGACGGCGTTGTGGCCGACCGAGACGTCGCGGCCGATGACCACGGGCGAAGCCGAGTCGACGTGTACCGAGACGTTGTCCTGCAGGTTGCTACCCGCTCCGAGCGTGATCGACGCACTGTCGCCGCGCACGACGGCGTTGTACCAGACGCTGGATCCCTCCTCCAGAATCACGTCGCCGATCACGCGCGCTCCGGGCGCGACGAAGGCGGTGGGATCAAGCTGCGGCGTGTGGCCCGCAACGGTCAGGATCGAGGCGTCATCGGCGATCGTCATGCCCCCGAGCGTACCCGCGCGGATGCCCCGAGCGTACCCAGGCGACGGCCGCTGAAGAGCCCCGATTTCCGCCTCCGATCAGCCCTGTAAGCCCAGCCTTTGCTTGCTTGCGGAATTGTTCCGGCTGAGTAGCGTTGTCTTCAACGGGGCACGAATGGCCCCAGTGGAGGAGCAGAGAAATGACCAAGACGCAGACGATTTCGATGACGGCAACGAGCCCCGAGGCATCCGCCGGCACCGCCCAGTTCCTCACGCCCGTCGTCCTCGGCCTGCAGGCCCTGGCCGTCAACGGCAAGCAGGCGCACTGGAACGTGCGCGGCGCGAACTTCATCGCGATCCACGAGCTGCTGGACTCTGTCGTCGACCACGCGCAGGGCTTCGCCGACCTCGCCGCAGAGCGCATCGTCGCCCTCGGCCTGCCGATCGACGCCCGCCTGGGCACGGTCGCCGAGAAGACCAACCCGACCGCCGTCCCCGCCGGCTTCACGCAGTGGCAGGACGAGATCACCGCGGTCGTCGCCGACATGGATGCCGTCATCGCCGACGTCCAGGCCGCGATCGACGGGCTCGATGAGAGCGACCTCACCAGCCAGGACGTCGCGATTGCGATCAAGGCAGGCCTCGAGAAGGACCGCTGGTTCCTCTCCGCGCACCTCGCCGCGTGACGCACAGACACTGACACAGACGGATGCCCCGGGCCGAGCGCCCGGGGCATCCGTCTGTCTGCGGCCCGTGAAGGATCGCCCGCCAAAGCCGCCGCGCGCGGGCGGCGCCCCACCTCACGCCACGTGCGTGAGCCGTCCCTCGAGAAGCGTCGCCGCCACCCCGGTCGCCCGCAGCGCGGGCTCGTCGGCGGTGAGCGGGTCGCGGTCGACAACGATCAGGTCGGCAGTATCACCGGGCATGAGCGACGTGCGCGCATGCGATCCCTCGGCCGTTGACGCGGCCAGCGCCGTCGCGGCATCCACGCCCTGTTCCGGATGCCACGCGGGCCGGCCGTCGCGCGTCCGGTGGATCGCCGCGGCCATCGCTGCCCACGGGTCGAGCGGCGCGACAGGCGCATCCGAGCCGAATAGCAAGGTCGCGCCGGCGTCGGCGAGCGCGCGCAGCGGATACGGGATCGCCGTCTGGGTCGCCCAGATCGAGTCGGTCAGGTCGCGGTCGTCGATCGCGTGCTCGGGCTGCACGCTCGCGCTCACGCCGAGGCGCGCAAAGCGCGGAATGTCGGCGTGGGCGACCAACTGCGCGTGCTCGATCGTCCCGGTCGCACCGGTGGCGGCGAACGCGTCGAGGGCGTGCGAGTTCGCGACGTCACCGATCGCGTGGACGGCGCAGGCGAGCCCGCCACCGGTGGCCGCCGTCATCAGTTCGAGCAACTCGTCGGGCGCGATCGTCAGCAGTCCGTGGTTGTGCGGATCGCCGGGGTAGGGGTGCGACGTCGCCGCCGTGCGCGTACCGAGCGACCCATCGGTGATGAGCTTGAACGCGCCGACGCGCACGAGGCCCGCGGCATCCAGCGCGTCGCCCGTCTGCAGGCCCGCGGCCAGCGCCCGCTCGAGCTGGGCGGGGTAGATGCCGAAGCGGATGCGGGTCGTGTCGAACCCGGCGTCGAGGCGGCGCGCCCACGCTTCGGCGTTCCAGGCCATGTCGAAGTCGACGACGCCGACGATCCCGCGGGCCGCGGCCGCCTGCAGCGTGTCGCCGACGAGCCGATCGCCGACGGCGGGGTCGGCCGCGTTGAGTCGCCGCGAGATCTCGAACGCCGGCTCTTCGCGCAGGAAGCCGGATGCCTCGACGGGCATCCCTTCGCGCCGGAACGCCGCCGAGTTCAGCCACACGCTGTGCACGTCCGCGTTGATGAGGTAGGTGGGCACGTCTCCCGTGACCTCGTCGAGCATCGCGAGCGTGGGGGCATCCGCCCACAGCGCGTCGCGGAAGCCCGTGCCGATCCGCCGGCCGTCGCTGAGGACGGGTGCGCGCCCCATGAGCCCCGCCGCCTGGGCGGCGGAGGCCGACTCTCCCAGCGGCTCGCGCTGCGCGACGAGCGCCCACTGCACGGTGTGCACGTGGTGGTCCCAGAGCCCCGGCAGCACCCAGCCGCCGGCCGCGTCGACGACGACCCCGGTGCGCGGCAGGGCGCGCGCGGGCGCGATGTCGGTGATGCGTCCGCCCGCCAGGTGCACGTCGACGACGTCGTCACCGAACGGGTCGAGGCGGTCGCCGCCGGTGAGTCGCGCGTTCACGATCACGTCGGCGACCGCGCCACGCTCTGCGCGGGCCGAGGAGCGACCGCTCAAGAGCCGGCTCCGTGCGCCGCGCGAGCGGCGCGCAGCGCCTCGTGGGCGCGACGCATCTCGCCGGGCAGACGCGGGTCGGCGTACGGGCCGCTGCCCGCCTCGAGTTCCGCGATGATCGTGTCGACGACCTCGTCGGTCTTGTTCTGGCTGAGCTTGCGCTTGGCGACCACCTTCGTCGGGGTCAGGCGGAACCCGACCGTGCCGCGCTCGAGGCGCCGCACGTAGTCCTCGTCGTTCGGCGGCTCCCACATCAGCCGCGGCTGCGGCATCGACTGCTCGAACCGCGCGACGAGGCGATCGAGCACCCGCAGGTTCTCCTCGGCGGTGAGCACTTCGGGGATGCCGCTGAGGTGCACCGACACGAAGTTCCACGTCGGCACGTTCGGGCCGTCGTCGTACCAACCGGGCGAGATGTACCCGTGCGGCCCCTGCACGATGACCAGGAGCTCGCGCTCCCCCATCCCGTGGATCGCGTCGTCGGGCTTGCCGACGTGCCCGACGATCGACAGGTCGTCGCGGTCTTCGTCCAGCAGCACGGCGTAGTGCGAGGCGACGAGTCCGTCGTCGGTGGCGCTGACGAGCGTCATCCAGGGATTCTGGTCGATGACGCGGCGCAATTCTGCCACGTCGGTCATCGCGAAGCTCGGGTTCTGTCTCACCGGTCGACCTCCAGTTCGGTTCCAGGCCGCAGCGGCGCGGCTACTTCTGACACGACGGGCACCAGTACAGCTTGCGCGACGCCATCTCTTCGAGCACGATCTCGGTGCCGCAGACGCGGCAGGGCAGCCCGGCGCGGTGGTACACCCAGTGACGATCGTCGCGGTGCGCCATCGCCCGCCGGTAGGCCTCGGGGTCGAGGTCATCCATGGTCATCATCTGACCGGTCTCGACGCCGATCTGCAGCAGTCGCGTCCAATCGCGCCAGATCTCCCGCACGACCTCTTCGGGCACGAGCTTGCCGGGCGTGTGCGGGTCGAGCAGCGCGCGGTACAGCAGCTCGGCGCGGTACACGTTGCCGATGCCGCTCACGACACTCTGGTCCATCAGCAGCAGCCCGATCGGCGTCGGCTTGCGCCGCACCGTCGCGGTGAACCGCTCCTCGCCCTCGGCCAGGTCATCGACGAGCGGATCGGGCCCGAGCTTCGCGATCGTCGCCGCCACCTCGTCTGGCGTCTGCAGCTCGCACGCGGTCGGGCCGCGCAGGTCGGCGCACGTGGTCTCGGTCAACAGCCGCAGGCGCACCTGCCCGACGACCGGCGGCGGCCACTCGTCGATGGCGGCGTCGTCGAGGTCGCGGGTCTGCTCGCTCATCCGCACGTGACCGCGGGCCTTCCGCGGGGCCCCTATCGACGTGAGCGAGTTCTCGCCCGCGGCATCCAGCACCGGCGCGGCGTCCAGGTCGGTGCCGCGCTGATTGGTCTGCCCCATCCGCCCGTTGGCGGAGGCGATCGTCGGGTCGACGATGATCTCGCCGGCGAAGTCCCACGCACCGTACATCCCCAGGTGCACCCGCAGCCACAGGTCGCCCTCGAACTCGAGGAACATCTGCTTGCCCACGGCACGCACGCGCTGAGCCTCACGGCCGGAGAGCACCGCAGCACCCTCGGCGAAACGGCCCTGCGGGCTGGATGCCTCGACCGCGCGCCCCACGACGTTGCGGTCGAACTGGCGCGCGATGCGATGGACGGAATGCCCCTCGGGCATCAGCCGGCTTCGGGGTCGATCGCGTCCGCCGACTCGCCGCCGAGTACCGCGGGGCCCGTGGCGCGCGGGTCGGGCTGTAGCGAGCCGTCAGCCTCGTACGCCGCGAGCTGCGCGATGCGGCGCGCGTGGCGCTCCTCGCCCGAGAACGGCGTCTCGATGAAGCGGTCGATGAAGGTCACGGCCTCTTCGAACGTGTGCTGACGCGCGCCGATCGCGATGACGTTGGCGTCGTTGTGCTCGCGCGCGAGTTCAGCCGTGGAAAGGTTCCACACGAGGGCGGCGCGGATGCCCGTGACCTTGTTGGCCGCGATCTGCTCGCCGTTGCCCGAACCGCCGAACACGATGCCGAGCGTCTCGATACCGGCGGCCTGGTCGCGCACGACCGCCTGGGCGGCACGGATGCAGAAGGCCGGGTAGTCGTCGAGCGGGTCGTATGAGATGGGGCCGTGGTCCACGACGTCGTGTCCCTGCGCGGCCAGGTGCTGCTGCAGCTGGGTGGAGAACTCGAGCCCCGCGTGATCGGTCGCGATGTGGATGCGCATGCGTCCATCCTAGGGATCCGCCGCGCCGGTGGAACCTCACGATATGATGATTCCATCATGCCATTCAGTCAGCGTCAGCGGCCCCTGTATGAGGTGAAGGCGAACCTCTTCAAGGGCCTCGCGCATCCGTTCCGCATCCGCATCCTCGAGCTGCTCGCCGCGTCGGCTGAAAGCAGTGTCGCCGACCTGCAGTCGGCGACGGGCCTCGAGGCATCCCACCTGTCCCAGCACCTCGCGGTGCTGCGCCGGCACCGGCTCGTCACCTCCGAACGGCGCGGCAGCCACGTCTACTACCGCCTGAGCGACCCCGCCGTCGCACGGCTACTCGCCGCCGCGCGCGAGCTGCTGCTCGGCGTGCTGGCGACCGACGGCGAACTGCTGCGCGACGCCCTCGACCTGCCCGCGATCGCGGAGACGGCATGACGATGACCGGGTCTCTGCCCACCGCCCCGCGCCGCAGCGCCCTCGCGTCGCTGCGCGCGCTGCTACCCGCGCGCGCCGACTACGCACAGCTGCGCCGCACATGGCGCGGTGACCTGCTCGCCGGTCTGACCGTCGGCATCGTCGCGCTGCCCCTGGCCCTCGGGTTCGGCGTCAGCTCGGGGCTCAGCGCCGAGGCGGGCCTGGTCACCGCCGTCGTCGCCGGGCTCATCGCGGCTGTCTTCGGCGGTTCGCACGTGCAGGTCTCCGGTCCGACCGGGGCGATGGTCGTCGTGCTCGTCCCCATCGTCGCGTCGCACGGCGTCGGAGCCGTCGCGGCCGTGAGCCTGCTGGCCGGGATCATCGTCGTGGTCGCCGGCGTGCTGCGGCTGGGCCGTGCGGTGTCGTACATCCCGTGGCCCGTCATCGAGGGGTTCACGGTCGGCATCGGCGTCATCATCTTCGCCCAGCAGATCCCCGCGCTCGTGTCGCCGCACACGGCAGCGGCATCCGAGCACAGCTCGAACGCGATCGTCGCCGCCGTGCAGTCCTTCGCGCACCTCGACCCCGTCTATCTGCTGTGGGCGCTCGGCGCCGTCGCGATCGTCGCGGCCTGCATGCTGGGCGCGCCGCGCATCCACCGCGCGATCCCCGGGTCGCTCGTCGGGATCATCGTGGTCACGGTGCTGACGCTCGTGCTGCTGAGCCCGCTCGCCCGCATCGGCGTGCTCCCCTCGACGCTGCCCGCGCCGGCGCTGCCGACGCTCGACTTCGAGACCCTCAGCGCACTCTTGGTGCCCGCCGTGACGGTCGCCGCCCTCGCCGCGATCGAATCGCTGCTGTCGGCGCGCGTGGCATCCGCTCTCGCCGACACCGGCACGTACGACCCCGACCGCGAGCTCGTCGGTCAGGGTCTGGCATCCATCGGCTCATCGCTGTTCGGCGGGATGCCCGCGACGGGCGCGATCGCGCGCACCGCCGTCAACGTGCGCTCGGGCGGACGCACCCGCCTGGCCTCCGTGACACACGCCATCGTGCTGCTGCTCGTCGTGCTGGCCGTCGCCGGACCGGTCGGGCAGATCCCGCTCGCGGCGCTCTCGGGCGTCCTGATGATGACAGCCGTGCGCATGGTGCACATCGACACGGTGCGGGCGATCCTGCGGTCGACGAAGGCGGATGCCACGGCGTTTGTCGCGACAGCCCTCATCACCGTTTCGTTCGACCTTATCGTCGCCGTCATCATCGGCGTCGTCTTCGCCGGAGTCTTCGCGCTGCGCAGCCTCTCCCGGGCATCCGCGGTCCGCCGCGATCCGCTGACCGGCGACCCGCAGCCCGGCGACGAACGCATCGCGATCCTGCATTTCGAAGGCCCCCTGTTCTTCACGGCGGCCGACCGCGTGTTCGCGCAGGTCGAGGGCATCCGCGACGTCTCCGTCGTCATCCTGCGCATGAGCCAACTCGAACTCGTCGACGCGACCGGTGCCCGCATGCTCGGCGACATCGTGCAGGCGCTCGAGCGGCGCGGCATCACGGTGCTCATCAAGGGCGTGCAGCCCCGCCACGAAGACCTCTTCCGCACGGTCGGCGTGCTCGACTCGCTGCGCCACCACAACCACTTGTTCACCGAGCTGCCGCCCGCGATCGAGCACGCGCGCAGTCACGTGCGCCGCGAATCGTCGACCGCGTAGGCTTGCAGAGTTGCCGTCGGCGCCAGCAGCGCCGGTCTGCGACAGCCCACACCCCTCACCCACGGGAGTCCCGCAGTGCCTGGAGAGAACCTCACCCGCATCGAGGCGCAGGAGCGCCGCGCGATCGTCGACACGCAGTCGTACGACGTCGCCCTCGACCTGACGAAGGGCGCCGAGGTCTTCGGATCGCGCACCGTCGTCCGCTTCACCGCCGCCGCGGGCGCGTCGACGTTCATCGACCTGATCGCCGGCGAGGTGCGCGAGATCACGCTCAACGGCCGGTCGCTCGATGCCGCGACGGTGTTCGCCGATTCGCGCATCGCGCTCGACGACCTCGCCGAGACCAACGAGCTCGTCGTCGACGCCGACTGCCTGTACACCAACACCGGTGAGGGCCTGCACCGCTTCGTCGACCCGGTCGACGGCGAGGTGTACCTGTACTCGCAGTTCGAGGTGCCCGACTCGCGGCGCGTGTTCGCCGTCTTCGAGCAGCCTGACCTGAAGGCGACGTTCGCCTTCACCGTCACCGCGCCGTCGGCGTGGAAGGTCGTCTCCAACTCCCCCACGCCCGAGCCCGTCTCGACGCGCGAGGGCATCGCGACGTGGGCGTTCGAGCCCACCCCGCGCATCTCGTCGTACATCACGGCGATCGTCGCCGGCCCGTACGAGCAGACGTTCTCTGAGCTGACGAGCGCGTCGGGCCGGGTCATCCCGCTCGGCGTCTACGGCCGCAAGAGCCTGTGGCAGCACCTCGACGCCGACTACATCTTCGACAAGACGCGCGAGGGCTTCGCGTACTACGAAGAGAAGTTCGGCGTCCCGTACCCGTTCGCGAAGTACGACCAGCTGTTCGTCCCCGAGTTCAACGCGGGCGCGATGGAGAACGCGGGCGCCGTCACGTTCACCGAGACGTACGTGTTCCGCTCGAAGGTCACCGACGCCGTCAAGGAGCGCCGCGTCGTCACGATCCTGCACGAGCTGGCGCACATGTGGTTCGGCGACCTCGTCACGATGAAGTGGTGGAACGACCTCTGGCTCAACGAGTCGTTCGCCGAGTGGGCGTCGACCATCGCGACCGCCGAGGCCACCGAGTGGACCGAGGCGTGGACGACCTTCAACGCGATGGAGAAGACCTGGGCCTACCGCCAGGACCAGCTGCCCTCGACCCACCCCGTCTTCGCCGAGATCAACGACCTCGACGACGTGCAGGTCAACTTCGACGGCATCACGTACGCGAAGGGCGGCTCGGTGCTCAAGCAGCTTGCCGCCTGGGTCGGCATCGACGCGTTCTTCGGCGGTGTCGGCGCGTACTTCCGCAAGCACGCGTGGGGCAACACCGAGCTTGCCGACCTGCTCGTCGAGCTCGAGGCCACGAGCGGCCGCGAACTGACCACCTGGTCGAAGAAGTGGCTCGAGACGGCCGGAGTGAACACCCTCTCCCCCGAGCTGAAGACGGACGCCGACGGAAAGCTCACGCGCTTCGCGATCGTCCAGACCGCTCCCGCCGACTACCCGACGATCCGCCCGCACCGTCTCGGTGTCGGCTTCTACAACCTCGAGGGCGACGCCCTGGTGCGCACGCACCACGTCGAGCTCGACGTCGACGGCGACCTGACCGAGGTGCCCGAGCTCGTGGGTCTCGCTCGCCCCGACCTCGTGCTGCTCAACGACGAAGACCTCGCCTACGCGAAGATCCGCCTCGACGACCGCTCGCTGCAGACCGCGATCGCCCACCTCGGAAAGATCAGCGACCCGCTCGCGCGGTCGCTCGTGTGGGGTGCCGCATGGGACCAGACCCGTGACGCCGAGGCATCCGCTTCGGACTACGTCGACCTCGTGCTGAGCAACATCGGCGCCGAGACCGAATCGACGACCGTGCGCACGACGCTCGCGCAGCTGCAGCTCGCCGCGAACGCGTACGTGTCGCCCGAGAAGCGTGACGCGACGCGCACGAAGGTCGCCGACGGTCTGTGGGCGCTGGCGCAGGCGGCGGATGCCGGCAGCGACAGCCAGCTGCAGTTCGTGACGACGTTCGCGAGCGCCGCCGCGACGCCCACGCAGTGGGAGGTCGTGCGCACCCTGCGTGACGGCGCGATCGCGCTCGAGGGTCTGGAGATCGACGCCGACCTGTCGTGGGCGCTGCTCGTGTCGCTCGCCGCGGGTGGGCTCGTCACGACCGCCGACATCGACGCCGCCCTCGCCGCCGACAACACCGCCAAGGGCGGCGAGTTCGCCGCGCAGGCCAAGGCGGCACTGCCGACGGTCGCCGACAAGCAGGCATCCTGGTCGTCGCTGATCGACTCGGCCGATCTGCCGAACACGGTCGTGCGCTCGGCCGCGCTCGGATTCGTGCACCCGGCCGGCGTCGAGGCGCTCGAGGCGTTCGTCGCCCCGTACTTCGACATGCTGCTGCCGATCTGGAACGGCCGCACCTACCAGATCGCGAACTACCTGATCACGGGGCTCTATCCGGCGCCGCTCGCCAACACCGCGCTGCGCGACGCAACGCGCGCGTGGCTGCAGGCGAACGCCGACGCACCCGCGGCCCTGCAGCGTCTCGTGAAGGAGAACGTCGCGGGCGTCGAGCGCGCCCTTGCCGTGCAGGAGCGCGACGCGCAGTAACACCCGCTGAGCTCGTCGAAGCGCCCGGGGCCCTGGTCCCTGAGCCGGCATCCTTCGCCTGGCAGTTGTGGCGGACTCCCGGGCGCGGAGGCCGCCACTGCTGCCATCCCGACCCGCGGTGCGACGCCGTCCGGCGATGCTCAGCCGCCGCATCGGCATCCGTAACTAGGATCGTGGGGATGCAGATCTTCACCGACAGCAGCTCGGGCGACACGCCCGCCATCGTCGACCCCGACGTGTGGGCGAGCATCCTCGCGTGGCTCGGAGACGCCGGCCTGAAGCTGCTGTCGGTCGCGGGGATCGTCGTCGGCGCGATCCTGCTGGCGTGGCTGCTGCGGCTCGTGATCCGGCGCGTCGTCAAGCGCATCGTCGAAGGCGCGAAGAGCAAGGCCAACGTCGACGACACACAGGCGCTCGAGCGCTCACCGCTCGCGAGCGTCCGCGTCGTGCAGCGCACGCGCACGCTCGGATCGATCCTGCAGAACATCGTCAACGTCGCGATCGTGATCATCGCGACCATGCTGATCGTGTTCGTCGTCAACAAGGACATCCTCAGTTCCCTGACGCTGCTGACGGCCGCGATCGGCGCGGGCCTCGGCTTCGGCGCGCAGAACATCGTCAAAGACGTGCTCAACGGCATCTTCATCGTCGCCGAAGACCAGATCGGCATCGGCGACGTCGTCGACCTGGGCCTGGCGACCGGCGTCGTCGAGTACGTGGCGATCCGGGTGACGCACGTGCGCGACGTCAACGGCACGCTCTGGTACGTGCGCAACGGCGAGATCACCCGCATCGGCAACATGTCGCAGGGCTGGTCGCGCGTCATCATCGACCTCGCCGTCCCCGTCGACGCCGACATCCGTGCCGTCGAGAAGGCCATGCACCACGCCGCCAAGAGCGTCTTCACCGACCCGAAGTGGCGTTCGCGGGTGATCGAGCAGCCCGAGGTCTGGGGGCTCGAGTCGATCACGGGCGACGCCCTCGTCATCCGCCTCGTGATGAAGACGCGCGCCAACGCGAAGGACGACGTCGCTCGCGAACTGCGCATGCGCCTCAAGCACGCGATGGACGAGATGGATATCACCCTGCCCGCCATGAACACGATCACCCTTTCGGGTCTCGAGGGCGCCCAGCGAGTGCGCGGCGCCAATCCGCCCAAGACGAAGCCGATCACCACCGCCGACGCGAACCCCGTGTGGAAGCCGAAGTCGACCGGCACGAAGAAGGGCGCGCAGGCATCGGAGAGCGATTCCGAAGAGGAGACGACATGACGGATGCCTCATCGGCAGACACCCCGCCGAGCAGCTTCTACGACGAGGTCGGTGGCCACGACACGTTCGTGCGCCTCGTCGATGTCTTCTACCGCGGCGTCGCCGACGACGAACTGCTGCGCCCGATGTACCCCGAGGAAGATCTCGGCCCCGCCGCGGAGCGGCTGACGCTCTTCCTGGAGCAGTACTGGGGCGGCCCCACGACATACAGCCAGCAGCGCGGCCACCCGCGGCTGCGGCTGCGCCATCAGCCCTTCCACGTCGACCCGGCGGCCCGCGACCGCTGGCTCGCCCACATGCGCACCGCCGTCGACGAGCTCGGCCTGTCGCCGCTGCACGAGGCCACCCTGTGGGACTATCTCGAGCGCGCCGCACACGCGATGGTGAACACCTTCGAGCCGGCGGGCATCGGCCCGACACCCCCAGCAGCCTCCGCGCACCTGCCGTTGCACCCTGAGACCGACTGACCCCATCACCCCGCGCCCGCCAAACGACGAAGGAGTCGTCACATGCCTGCACCCACCACTCACCACCGCGCCGACGTGCTCGTCATCGGATGGGGGCTGGCCGGTCTCGTCGCGGCAAGTGAAGCGGCATCCGCTGGCAAGAGCGTCATCATCGTCGACCAGGAGCCTCGGCCGAATCTCGGCGGGCAGGCGTTCTGGTCGTTCGGCGGGCTGCTGTTCATCGACTCTCCCGAGCAGCGTCGATTCGGCATCTCGGATTCGCTCGAACTCGCCCGGCAGGACTGGTTCGCGACGGCCGGGTTCGACCGTGACGAGGACCATTGGCCACGCCAGTGGGCCGAGGCGTACTTGAACTTCGCGCACGGCGAGAAGCGCGCGTGGCTGCGCGAGAAGGGCGTCGGGTTCTTCCCCGTCGTCGGCTGGGCCGAGCGGGGCGGCTACACCGCGACCGGACCCGGCAACTCGGTGCCGCGGTTCCACATCACGTGGGGCACCGGCCCCGGGCTCGTCGCACCGTTCCAGGCCGCGGTCGAGCGTGCCGAAGGCGAAGGTCGTCTCACGATCCTGCCCCGCCACAAGGTCGCGAGCCTCACGGTGACCGACGGCACCGTCACCGGAGCTACCGGAGACATCCTCGCGCCGTCCGGTGCCGCGCGCGGCGTCGCGACCTCGCGCGAGGTCGTCGGAGCCTTCGAGATCACGGCGGCGGCCACGATCGTGGCCTCGGGCGGCATCGGCGGCAACCACGAGCTCGTCCGCGCGCAGTGGCCCGAGCGCCTCGGCACGCCGCCCGAGCACATGGTCACGGGCGTGCCCGCCTATGTCGACGGATCGATGCAGCCCGTGTCGGCCGCCGCCGGCGCGCACCTGATCAACGGCGACCGCATGTGGCACTACGTCGAAGGCATCCAGAACTGGGATCCGGTGTGGCCGCAGCATGGCATCCGCATTCTGCCCGGACCGTCGTCGATCTGGCTGGATGCCACGGGCGCCCGCCTGCCCGTGCCGCTGTTCCCCGGTTTCGACACGCTGGGCACGCTCGCACACCTGCGCCAGACCGGGTACGACCACTCGTGGTTCGTGCTGTCGCAGCAGATCATCGAGAAGGAGTTCACCCTCTCGGGCAGCGAGCAGAACCCCGACTTGACCGGCAAAGACCTGCCCCTGCTGCTGAAATCCCGCCTCGGCAAGGGTGCGGCAGGTCCCGTGCAGGCGTTCCTCGACCACGGCGCCGACTTCATCGTCCGTCGCACGCTCGACGACCTCATCGACGGGATGCGCGCGCTGCCCGGCGGTGACGTGCTCGACCCGGCTCGCGTACGGTTCGAGGTCGAGGCCCGCGATCGCGAGATGGACAACGACTTCACGAAGGATGCCCAGATCGCGATGCTGCGCTCGGCCCGCGCGTATCGCGGCGACAAGCTGATCCGCACGGCGACGCCGCACAAGATCCTCGATCCCGCCGCGGGTCCGCTGATCGCGGTGAAGCTGCACGTGCTTACCCGCAAGTCGCTCGGCGGCATCGAGACCGACCTGTCCGGTCGCGCTCTCGGCGTGGGCGGCGCCCCCGTGCCGGGACTGTATGCGGCCGGCGAGGCCTCAGGCTTCGGCGGCGGCGGCGTGCACGGCTACCGGGCGCTGGAGGGCACGTTCGTCGGTGGATGCCTGTTCTCGGGTCGGGTCGCCGGCCGCGCGGCAGCGGCCGCCGTCTGACCACAGGCCGTCTGTCGGGCTCCTGGCGGTCAGGCGCCGTGTAGCGGTCGGTCAGGCCGCCGCACGCCGGGCGGTCAGGCCGCGGGGCCGGTCGCGCGCACGGTCGTGAGTCCCGACCGGACGGTGTCGCGGGTGAGGACGTGCCCGCGCGTGAGGCTCACGCGCGTCCACGGCCCGTTGCGGCGGATCACGGCGGACTCCTGCCCGCCGATGAACCCGAGTGCGAACGCGGCGAAGGCGACGCCTCGAGGCAGCTGTGCGAGCGCATCGTCGGGGGCTCCCCACACGGCCGAGCGGACGGCGTGGACGGCATCCTCACCGGCATCCGTAGGCACCTGCTCGGCGACGGCGGCGATGCCCCACTGGGCGCGCGAGGCGAGGTCGGATGCCGCGAGCTCGCCGTCTGCCGACCAACCCGCGCGCGGCGGCGACACACCCGCCCACGTCGCCGTCACGGCTGTCTCGGGCAGCGTCAGGGCGAGCGGATCGGCCGAAGCCTGCAGCGTCGACGCGTCGACGACAAGGTCGCACACGAGTTCGGGGTCCACGCGCACGATCCGCATGCCCAGGATCGTCGGCGTCGCCTCGAGCAGCGTCCGCGGCGCGAGCGGCGCAGATGTCAGCACGAGCGCGCCGCCCTGCGCCTTCACGCGCAGCGCGCCGTCGCCGAGGCGCGCGGCACGCTGGGCGAAGACGAGAACGTCGGAGGCGGTCGGGGCGTCGGGGAAGAGCAGGCGTTGCGACATCCGCCCTAAACTACCAAGCGGACCACGCACGCGGCGGACAGGAGCACGGTGAGCGAGACGACGGGCACGGAGCAGAACCCGGATCCTGTCGCGCGGATGCTCGACGTGCTCGACCTCGATTCGAGTGCCGCGCGCACGACGGAGGACATCTTCACCGGATCGTCGCAGGCGATGCCGTCGGGCCGCATCTTCGGCGGCCAGGTGCTCGCGCAGGCGATCATCGCCGCCGACCGGACGACCGCCGACGATCGCGTCCCGCATTCGATGCACGGGTACTTCCTGCGCCCGGGCGACGCATCGCAGGGCATCACGCTGTCGGTCGACCGCATCCACGACGGCCGGTCTTTCTCGACGCGGCGCACGCAGGCCTACCAGCAGGGCGTCCCGATCTTCTCGATGATCGCCTCGTTCGAGCACGAAGACCCGGGTCTGGACCACCAGGCGACCGCGCCGGAGGGCGTGCTCTCGCCCGACGAGGCGCGCGCGCACGCGTTCGCGGGCGCCGAGCACCCGCTGTCGCGGCGACTGCTCGCCGGCAGCGCGATCGAGGTCGTGCACGCCGACGGCGCGATCTACGACGCCGTGCCCGGCGAGCACGTGCCGCACCAGAACGTGTGGGTGCGCACGCGCCGCCCGATCGGCGACGACCTCGCCGTGCACCGCGCGGTGCTCGCGTACCTGAGCGACCTGACGATCCAGGAGTCGGTGCTGCGCGCGCACGGCGTGCCGTGGGCGCAGGCGGGCCTGAAGGTCGCCAGCCTCGACCACGCGATGTGGTGGCACCGCCCCGCGCGCGTCGACGAGTGGCTGCTCTACGCGCAGGAATCGCCCAGCGCCCGCGGCGGCCGGGGCCTGGCCACCGGTCGGATCTTCACGCGTGACGGCGTGCTCGTCGCCTCCGTCGCGCAGGAGATCATGGTGCGCGTGCCCGACGCCGACTGATCAGCGCCGACGGATCAGTGGCGACGGAACTCGACGGCTTCGCCGAGATACGGCTGCCACGCGGCGCGCATCCGGTCGCTCAGTCGGATCGGCCGGAACGACTGCGCATCGACGAGGACCACCGACGAGGATGCCCGGGCGTACAGCTTCTGCGCCTCGTCGCTGGTCGGGCTGAACACCTCGTAGCAGACCTCGACGCTGGATCCGCCGAGCTTGCTGAACCACATCTGCACGTCGAGCGGCTCACGCCGGTAGGGTACCGGCGCGAGGTACTCGATCTCCTGGTGCGCGATGAGCGTCAGCTCACCGGCATCCAGCCCCGTCTCGAGCACCGCGGTGTCGGGGGCATCCTCCCCCGCGACGGGGCTCCAGAACACGCGCACGCGCGCCTCTTCGAGGAGCTTGAGCATCGTGGCGTTGTTGACGTGGTTGAACGCATCGAGATCGCCCCACCGCAGGTGGATCGGGACGTGGATCCGGCTTCGGGACATCAGTCGCGCGTCAGCTTGCGGTGGGTCGAGCGGTGCGGGTTCGCGGCATCCGGACCGAGGCGCTCGATCTTGTTCGCCTCGTACGCCTCGAAGTTGCCCTCGAACCAGTACCACTGGTCGGGCTCTTCATCGGTGCCCTCATAGGCGAGGATGTGCGTCGCGATGCGGTCGAGGAACCACCGGTCGTGCGTGATGACGACGGCGCAGCCGGGGAACTCGAGCAGCGCGTTCTCGAGCGAGCTCAGGGTTTCGACGTCGAGGTCGTTGGTCGGCTCGTCGAGGAGCAGCAGGTTGCCGCCCTCCTTGAGCGTCAGCGCGAGGTTGAGACGGTTGCGCTCACCACCGGAGAGCACGCCTGCCTTCTTCTGCTGGTCGGGCCCCTTGAAGCCGAACTTCGAGACGTAGGCGCGCGAGGGGATCTCGGTCTTGCCGACCGTGATGATGTCGAGGCCGTCGGAGACGACCTCCCACAGCGTCTTGTTCGGGTCGATGTTGGCACGGCTCTGGTCGACGTAGCTGATCTTGACGGTCTCGCCGACCTTCAGGTCGCCACCGTCGAGCGGCTCGAGACCGACGATCGTCTTGAACAGGGTCGTCTTTCCGACGCCGTTCGGGCCGATCACACCGACGATGCCGTTCGGCGGCAGGCTGAAGCTCAGGCCGTCGATGAGCGAGCGGTCGCCGAAGCCCTTCTTGAGCTTCTTCGCCTCGATCACGACGCTGCCCAGGCGCGGGCCCGCGGGGATCTGGATCTCTTCGAAGTCGAGCTTGCGCGTGCGCTCGGCCTCGGCCGCCATCTCTTCGTAGCGGGCCAGACGTGCCTTCGACTTCGTCTGACGGCCCTTGGCAGAAGAGCGCACCCACTCGAGTTCGTCCTTGAGGCGCTTGGCGAGCTTGGCATCCTTCTTGCCCTGGATGTCGAGGCGCTCGGCCTTCTTCTCGAGGTAGGTCGAGTAGTTGCCCTCGTAGCCGATGAGCCGGCCGCGGTCGACCTCGGCGATCCACTCTGCGACGTTGTCGAGGAAGTACCGGTCGTGGGTGATCGCGATGACCGCGCCCTTGTACGACTGCAGGTGCTGCTCGAGCCAGAGCACGCTCTCGGCATCGAGGTGGTTGGTGGGCTCGTCGAGCAGGAGGAGGTCGGGCTTCTGCAGCAGCAGCTTCGCGAGGGCGACGCGGCGGCGCTCACCACCGGAGAGCTTGGTCACGGGCTCGTCGCCCGGAGGCGTGCGCAACGCGTCCATGGCCTGCTCGAGCTGCGAGTCGAGGTCCCAGCCGTCGGCCGCGTCGATCTCTTCCTGCAGCACACCCATCTCAGCCAGCAGCGCGTCGAAGTCGGCGTCGGGATCGGCCATCTGCGCGGAGATCTCGTTGAACCGGTCGAGCTTGCCCTTGATCGCGACGCCGTCCTGGATGTTCTCCAGCACGGTCTTGGTCTCGTCGAGCTCGGGTTCCTGCATGAGGATGCCGACGGTGAAGCCCGGTGTGAGCTTCGCCTCGCCGTTGGAGGGGGTGTCCAGGCCCGCCATGATCTTCAGGATCGTGGACTTACCGGCGCCGTTCGGACCGACCATGCCGATCTTCGCGCCCGGCAGGAACGACATCGTGACGTCGTCGAGGATCAGCTTCTCGCCCACTGCCTTGCGGGCGCGGACCATGGAGTAGATGTATTCGGCCATAACGGCCCCAGTCTACGGGGCACCCAGCCGAACGGATGCCTTCAGCTCACCAGTCGATGGGGCTCAGTCGATGGGGCTCACCAGTCGATGGCGCGCGTCTGCCCGACGAGGCACGTGCCCGTCGGTGTGAGCGGCAGCACCAGCGCCGTCGGTACGGCGACCGACGGGCCGACCTGGCCGACGAGGCACTCGCCTGCCCACCGCACCGAGAATTGGATCGAGTCGGCGGCGTTGCCCACCGTCGTGAGATCCTGCGTGACCTCCATCGCGTCCTTCGGGAAGCCCGCCGTCACGAGCGCGTCGATGTAGGCGCGGCCCTGCACGCTGGCATCCGTCGCGGCAACGGCGTTCATCACCTCGGTGAACAGCGGCAGGTTGTCGGCCGCCGTTCCGTCGGGGACGAGCACCGCACTGGTCGCTGTCGGCGTGGGCGTCGCGCTCGGCTGCGAAACCGACGCGGTCGGCGACGAAGTCGGCTCGGTCGTCGGGGTGCAGCCGGCGAACACGAGTGCGCCGATGACGAGAAGCGTCATCACGAGGGGTCGAGACGAGGACAGATCGGATCGGCGCACCCGTCGAGTCTAAAACGGTCGCACGGCGCGGCCGCGCCACGGCTTCACCACGGCTCCACCACGGGCGGAGCGCTCAGAACGGCGTCGGGTCGTCGCCCCACGCTCCTGCCGCCACCAGTTCGGGCGCGTCGACCGGCGGCGCTCCGGCCGCGTCCTCGGCTGGCACGGTCGCCGTGCGCGCTTCGACGGCTTCCAGCGGAGGTCGCGAGTCGAGTGCGCGAGCGGCCTCACCGGGCGTCGCCCACGCGTCGGCCCCGACCTGAGGGGCGGGCCCGGACTGCGCGCCTGCCCCGACCTGCGGGGCGGCCGACGACGACGTCGCGGCCGCGTCGCGCACGAACGACGCGACACCGAACTTGAGATCGGGACCGAGAGCGCTCGCCTCGAGATCGACGGTCACACCACTGTGGCCGTTCGAGTCCCATTTGCGGACCTTGAGCTTGCCCATGACGATGACGCGCTGACCGCGCTGCAGCGAGGCGAGCGCGTGCTCGGCGAGCCGTCGAAAGACGGCGACGTCGTAGTAGTTGGTGTGGACGTCGGTCCACGTGCCGTTCTCGAGCCGGCGCTCCGTGCTGGCGAGCCCGAACGTGGCCATCACGACTCCGTTCGAGAGTTCGCGTCGCTCGGGCGCCGAGGTGAGGTTGCCGGTCACGGCGATGAGATCTGACATGGCGGTTCCTTTCGTCGATGACCGCGGTCCCTCCGCGGCCCTGCTCCGGCGCCCGCGTGCCCTGTCGGACGCCGGAGCAGGGCCAGCATGTTCCGTCGCGGCACCCCGTGGGACGGCACACCCGCGATCTGTGGGCAGTTTCGGAAATTCGTCGATTGTGGAGGAGGCGATGAAACCGATCCACGCGCGGCCCTCAGCAATGTCGGCGGTCGTACCTATGTTCGAAGCAGGAGGTCCGACATGACACTCATCGATGGCTTCACCACCCCGACCGTGCGCGGAGTGACGCTGCGAGCCGTATCCGCACGGCGCTGGCGTGTGCTCGACCGCACAGGCCGCATCCTCGGTCACCTGCGCGCCGAGGCGGTCAGCGCGGGCACCCGGTTCCACGCCGAGCGCTTCGACCTCGCGGGGCGCCGATTGCGCGAGCTGGGCGCGTTCTGGACCGCCGTGGAGGCCGTGGAATGCTTGCGCTACCTGCGCTGAACCGGCGTCACACCAGCGCCTCGAGCAGGTCGCCCGCGGCCACGGGCGCCGCCGCACGGACGGTGGGCCATGCGTCGGCGAGCACGCTGACGGCGCGGCACAGGTCGGGCACGGGGGCAGTGAACGGGATGCGCAGATGCCGATCGTGCGTGCCGTCGACGGCGAACCGCGAGCCTGCCGACAGATACACACCGCGCTCGCGCGCCGCGAGTACGAGTCCCGAGCTGAGCGGGGCATCCAGCTCGACCCACAGCGCGACGCCTCCCCCGACCTGCGGAACGCGCCACGCAGGCAAGCGCGTGGCGAGTTCGTCGACGAGGGCGTCGCGGCCGGCGCCCAGCACGTCGGCCCGTTGCGCGAGCACCTCGGGCATCCGCTGCAGCGCGCGCACGGCGACCGCCTGTTCGAACTCGGGCGTACCGAGGTCACGAGGCGGGCGGGCGGCGATGACGCGGGCCACCAGGTCGGCGTCGGCGCGGATCCACCCGATCCGCAGTCCGCCCCACACGGTCTTTCCGAGCGAGCCGATGCGGACGACCTCGTACGCGGCGAATGCCGGCGCCGACGGCTGCGTGCCGATCGCCAGTTCGGCCGTCGTCTCATCGACGACGAGCACCGTACCCGCCCCCGCAGCGGCGAGCGCGAAGGCATCCTCCTCTGCGGCTGTCATGATGCGGCCGGTCGGATTCTGGAATCTCGGCATGAGGTAGGCCAGGCGCGGTGTCGTGCGAGCGAACGCCTGCGTCGCGCGATCGATGTCCCAACCGTCCTGCGTCGACACGGGCACGCCGACCAGGCGCGCACCCGCGCCGCGCAGCGCTTCCGCCGCGTGCGGGTAGGTGGGGGTCTCGATGAGCGCGCGATCGCCGCGTCGCAGCAGCGTCTGGGCGAGCAGATGGATCGCGGACTGCGCACCGGTCGTGACCATCACCTCGTCGGGACTCGTCGGCACACCCGCCGCGCTGTATCGGTCGGCGATGGCGCAGCGCAGCGCCAGCGACCCACGGATGTCGTAGCCGGAACGCGCGACGAGCGACGCGGCATCCGCGGCCACCTCGCTCATCACTCCGGCCAGCCCCGGCCACGCGGCAGGACTCGCCTGCTGAAGATCGATGGCGTCGGCCTCGACGGCGACAAGCCCCGGTTCGCGCGCGGGCTGCGGCATCGTCACACTGCCCGACCCACGCAGGCTCTCGATGTGCCCGCTGTCGCGCAAACTGCGGTAGGCCGCGGCGACCGTCGTGCGACTCATTCCGAGCGCGGCGGCGAGCTCGCGTTCGGCGGGCAGCGCCGTGCGTGCCGCGATGCGATTGTCCAGGGACAGCAGGCGGATGCCGTCGGCGAGCGCCTCGTACGCCGGCTCGCGCGTGCGCCAGCCGCCGAGAGCGGCCGCGAGCGCACGAGCCGTGATGCGGGAATCCATGCGGCCACGATAGTGCAATTGGACTGGTGCACGAAGTCCAATCATGCGGTGAACTATCCACATGCTCTCTCGCGTCATCCGTCTGTTCGTCGGCCTCCTGCTCTACGGTGCCGGGTGCGCGATCATGGTGCGCGCCGGGATCGGTGTGGACCCCTGGACGGTGTTCGCGGAAGGTGTCTCCCGCCAGACTGGTGTCGGCATCGGCTGGGTGACGAACATCGTCGGCTTCCTCGTGCTGCTGCTGTGGATCCCGTTGCGTCAGAAGCCGGGCCTCGGCACGATCGCCAACATCCTGCTCGTGGGCACGAGCATGCAGGTGACGCTTGCCAACGTGCCGGCAGCGCACGGCGAGGGCTGGCTCGGATTCGTGTGGCAGGTGACTGTCTTCGTCGGCGGAATGGCGCTCGTGGCCATCGCGTCAGGCCTTTACATCGGCGCAGACTTCGGCGCGGGCCCGCGCGACGGCCTCATGACCGGGATCCACGCACGCTGGGGCTGGCCCATCTGGGCCGCACGCCTCGCCGTCGAGGCGACGGTGCTCGCGGCGGGGTGGCTGCTGGGTGGCACGGTGGGACTCGGCACCGTGATCTTCGCCGCAGGCATCGGCCCCCTCGTGCATCGCGCGCTGCCCTTGCTACGCCCGCGGGCGGGCAGGGCGATGCCGCGCTCCGCTGCGCGAGCAGCGCAGAATGCCCGGGCCTGAGCGCTCCGCGCTCCCGGAACCGAGCGCTCCGCGCTCCCGGAACTGAGAGCTCAGTGCTCCCGGAACTGCGGCCAGTCCGAACCCGGCGGGAGGTGCCCGTGCAGGGCATTCTTCGCGATATCCATCGTCGGGTACGTGCCGAGACTGGCATCCGCGCCCGCAATGGTGGCGGTGTAACCGGCGTCGTCGCGGCGGATGGTTCCGACGACGCTCCCCTCTGAGCCGTAAGCGACCCAGAGGCTGGACGATGTGGTGCTCATGGTGACTCCTCTCGTCACCTGCGACGCTACGCCGCAGCCGGCCAAACCGCCACCGTCCACGTCACGGTGCGACCCGGATAACGGCGGTGAGACGACTCCGGCCCGGCGACACCATGGTCGACCGGGCCGGAGCGTGTCAGCGCATTAGCCGGAGCGCGTCAGCGCCTTACTTGACCAGTGCGAACCCGGCGGTCCAGCTGACCTTCTCGCCGACGGCGAGCGTCAGCTGAAGGAAGCCGAGAGCCTCGAGCTCGTGCGCACGCGAGAGCGCACCGGCGTCGACGGCCGAGACGCCGCCGGCCTCGACGGCGGCGATGAGCGCGGCCTTGGCATCTGCGTCGTCACCGGCGACCAGCACAGTGGTCTTCTCGCCACCGACCGTGCCCGAGACGAGGGTCGCGGCGAAGTTGGTGTTGAACGCCTTGAGCACCTTCGCCTCGGGGAACGCCTGCTGCAGCTGCGCGGCGGCCGAGCTGCCCGCCGGCACGACGAGCGAGTCGAACGTCGAGAAGTCGAGCGGGTTGGTGATGTCGACGATCGTCTTGCCGGCGAACTGCTCGCCGTAGGCGGCGGTGATCTGCGCGATCGAGGGGTACGGCACCGCGAGGACGACGATGTCACCGGCGATCTGCTCGCCGGTCTGGGCGCTGCCGATGTGCTGGATCGAGGCGCCGCTGCGGGCGAGGATGCCGGCGATGGCCTGGCCCATGTTGCCGGAACCGAAGATCGTGATGGTGCTCATGTGAGGTGTCTCCTTGTCGTTTTGTTGTATCTACAACTGTCAGATGGAACACGGCTCCCCGGATCCCTATTCCCACTTTCTCCATAGGATCGACAGATGAGCACCTCGCGCTTCTACACGCCCGACGAACTGGCGACGTGGGTGCCTTTCGCCGCTCTCCTTGAGCTGCTGCCCCGCGAGCTCGACGGCCAGTTGCTGCGTGACGAGGACCTCACGCATTTCGATTACTTCACGCTCTCGATGCTGACCAACGCGAAGGAGCACCGCCTGCGGATGACCGAGCTCGCCTCGATGACCAATGCGACACTCCCCCGCCTGTCGCACGTCGTCACGCGGCTGGAGAAGCGCGGCTTCGTGCGGCGCGAACCGTGCGCCGACGACGCCCGGGCGACGAACGCCGTCATCACCGCCGAGGGGCGCAAGAAGGTGCTGCACGCGACGACGGGCCACGTCGCGAACGTCCGGCGCATCTTCCTCGACGCGCTCACTGCCGAGCAGGCGCGAGAACTGCGGACGATCACCCGCGCCGTGCTGGAACGGGTCGACCCCGAGGGCAAGATGGCGGCGACCCAGCGCTGATCGCACTGTCGGACCTACGCAGAAGGTGCCCCCGGCAGGATTCGAACCTGCGACCAACGGATTAGAAGGCCGTTGCTCTTCCGCTGAGCTACGGAGGCGCGTACCCAGCGTATCGTCCCGCGCAGGTGGTGTCGGAAGCGCTCGTTAGGATGATCAGCATGGTGAGTGCCGCAGAGAATGACCGTCTCGTCTGGATCGACTGCGAGATGACGGGCCTCGACCTCGAGGTCGACGAACTCGTCGAGATCGCCATCGTCGTTACCGACTTCGAACTGCAGCCGCTCGACCCGGGCTTCCAGATCGTCATCAAGCCGGATGCCTCGGCGCTCGCCAACATGAACGAGTTCGTCACCAAGATGCACGAGACCTCGGGTCTGCTCGCCGAGATCCCGAACGGCGTCAGCCTCGCCGAGGCCGAGTTCGAGGCGCTCGAGTACATCCAGCGCTTCGTGCCCGAGGGCAAGGCACCGCTCGCGGGTAACACGATCGGCACCGACCGCATGTTCCTCGCGAAGTACATGCCGCGCATCGACCGCTGGCTGCACTACCGCAACGTCGACGTGTCCAGCATCAAGGAGCTCTCGCGCCGCTGGTATCCGCGCGCCTACTTCAACGCGCCCGCCAAGGACGGTGGACACCGCGCCCTCGCCGACATCCGCGAGTCCATCCGCGAGCTCGCGTACTACCGCCAGGCCGTTTTCGTGCCCGATCCCGGACCCACGAGCGACGAAGCCCGCGATGCCGCGGCGTCGGCCGTGTCGTCGTACAGCTCGGGCGTGTAATACAATCGTCTGGTTGCCTGGAGACAGGCACATGGTGGCTATAGCTCAGTTGGTAGAGCACCGCGTTGTGGTCGCGGGGGTCGCGGGTTCAAGCCCCGTTAGCCACCCCATCCGCAACAGCCCGGATCCGCAACGGATCCGGGCTGTTGCGTTCTGTCAGCGGGTAGCGTTGAGGACGATGCTCGAGATGGATGCCCCACAGTTCGAAGCGCTCGTCGCCGACGAACTCGATCGCCTGCCCGACGACATGGTCGACGGTCTGGACAACATCGTCTTCGTCGTCGAAGACCGCCCCGAGGACGGTTCCCTCGACCTGCTCGGGCTCTACGACGGACTCGCCCTCACCGAACGCGCGCAGTACGGCCTCGGCGACCTGCCCGACCGCATCATCGTCTACCGCGAGCCGCATCTCGACGTCTGCGACGATGTCGACGAGCTGCGCGACGAGGTGCACACGACGCTCGTCCACGAGATCGCGCACTTCTACGGCATCGACGATGACCGCCTGCACGAGCTGGGCTGGGCATGATGGCCGCCGTGGCATCCACCCTGCCCCTTGAGCGCACCGATCTCGACGCGGCGTCTGCGACCGCGGGGCCATGGCAGACCGTCGTATGGAACGACCCGGTGAACCTCATGAGCTACGTGACGTACGTCTTCCGCACCTACTTCGGCTACTCGCGCGACCGGGCCGAGCAGCTCATGCTCGCCGTGCACCACCGCGGCCATGCCGTGGTCGCCGAGGGCGCGCGCGAGCAGATGGAACTGCACGTGCAGGCGATGCACGACTACGGCCTGTGGGCCACGGTCCGGGAGGGCGAGGCATGACGAAGCTGCTCATGGAGATGTCGCTGCTCGAAGCCGCGCACCTGACCGGCCTCGTCGAGCAGTTCGCCGAATTGATCGCCGGCACGGTGGATGAGGACGGCCTCGACGACCCCGCGATCCTGCGGCTCGTCCCCGACGCCTATCGCGACGATGCGGAAGCTGCTGCCGAGTTCCGCGGTCTCACGCAGGGCGACCTGCTCGACCGTCGCCGTGATGACGCCGGGCTCGTGCTCACGACGCTGCAGCGCGACGGCGTCACCCTGCATCCGGGCGATGTCGCCGCTGCGGATGCCACGTCGGCGTTCGTCGTCGAGTTGGACGCGCCCGCGGCATCCGCCTGGCTGCGCACCCTCACCTCGATCCGCCTCGTCATGGCGACACGGATCGGCATCTCCTCCGACGACGAGCAGGGCGACCCGGACGACCCGCGCGTGGGCGTTTACGAATGGCTCGGCTTCCGCCTCGAGGGGCTGCTGCAGGCGCTCGAGGACTGACCCGCCGGGGGCCCGGGACTGCCCGTCCGACTCAGGGCACGTCGATGATGATCGTGGCGAGATCGCGCGGGGCATCCGCGGTCAGGTGCACGTCCTCCTGCGCAGCCCAGCGGTCCCAGTGCGGGCGATACGTGTCGCCGTCGCGCGCGAGCGCGCGCTCGCGACGCGACGCGGTCGGCGACTCCAGCCACACACGGATCGGCGCGAGCACAGCGGATGCCGGTGTCAGCACGCCCGATCCCTCGATGATGACCGGCGTCGTGGCATCCGTCACCATCGTCTCCCCCGGCTCGGCGCGCGCCCAGTCCCACCGCCGCCAGTGCGCGGATGTGCCGTTCGCCAGGGGTTCGAGGATCTGTTCGCGGACGATCTCGGCGCCAGCGGCAAGTCCGTCCCATCCGGGATAGACGTCGTCGAGCGCGACGATCTGCACGTCACCGCTCCAGCGCTCTCGCAGGAGCGCGGCGAGGGTCGTCTTGCCGGCGCCGGACCGTCCGTCGATGAGGATGACGGCGCGCGCGAGGCCGGCTGCGACCACGGCATCCTGCACCGTCTCGGCGGCGCGACGGATCGCCGCGTCGAACGCGTCAGCGCTTGAGGGCACGGATGATGCGGCTGAGGACGCGACCGGCGACCCACACGAACGGAATGCCGACCGCGATGAGCGAGATGAGGTTCGGCTCGAATCGCAGGTCATCGCCCTTGCGGATGTACGCGCCCACGGGGATCGCGGCGCCGCCACCGCCACCACCGCTTCCGCTGCCGGGCTCTTCGCCCGCGCCGAACCCGTGCCACGACAGGGCGACGGGGATGATGCGGATGCCGTCGACATCCTGCTGCTCGCCATAGACGCTCGTGACGCCGATGGATGCGGTCTGCTTGCCGAGTTCCAGTGCGAGATTGGGCATGCTCCCACCGTAGTCGTGGGAGTCAGTGCTCGCGAGGGAGCCGTGGGTTCGTGGGCAGCGCGTTCACGTCGCGCCGCGGGCCGAGCGTGCTCGCGCGGGTCACCGCTCCCCCGCCGAAGCGCTCGCGGGCATCGTCGAGGGCCGTGTCGACGCGGCGCCAGTCTTCGTCGTCGTCCCACAGTGCAAGACCGCCGGTTCCGCCCGGACGCAGCTTCTCGGCGCGTACGCCGATGAGGCGCACGGGTTGGCTGAGCTCGACGGCATCGAACAGCCGCGTCACGACGTCACCGATGCGCTGGCCCACATCGGTCGGCTCGGGCAGCGTGCTCGCGCGCGAGATCGTCGTGAAGTCGGCGTAGCGCAGCTTCAATGCGACCGTCGCCGCCTCCCAGCCGCCGTCGCGCAGGCGCGCCGCGACCCGGTCGGAGAGGCGTCGCAGCTCGCTGCGCAGGGTGCCGGCATCCGCGATGTCGTGCAGGAAGGTCTCTTCGTGGCCGATGCTCTTCTCGATGCGCTCGGTCTCGACCGTGCGCGGGTCCTCTCCGTGCGCGAGCTGCCAGATGCGTGCCCCACCCGCGGGCCCCAGGGCGCGTTCGATGACGCGCTGCGGCGAGGCGAGGATGTCGGAGACGAGCCGGATGCCTCGCGCCTCCAGCGCCTCGGCCGCCTTCGGCCCGACGCCCCACAGCGCGCGCACCGGCAATCCCGCGAGGAACTGTGCCGTCTCGGGCTCGCTGACGATGAGCAGGCCGTCGGGCTTGGACAGCGTCGAGGCGATCTTGGCGACGTGCTTGGTGGCGGCCACCCCGATGCTGCAGACGAGGCCCGTCTCGGCCTTGACGCGCGCGCGCAGCATCCGGGCGATCTCGCCGGGCGATCCCCACAGCCGCCGCGCACCGGACACGTCGAGGAACGCCTCGTCGATCGACAGCGGCTCGACGAGCGGCGTGACGTCATGGAAGATCGCCATCACCTGGCGCGAGAGGGCGGCGTAGCGCTCGAAGTGCGGCACGACGACGATCGCGTGCGGGCACAGGCGCAACGCTTGCGCGACGTTCATCGCCGAGCGGACGCCGAAGCGGCGCGCCTCGTAGGTCGCGCTGGAGACGACTCCGCGCCCCTCCATGCCGCCGACGATGACGGGCTTGCCGGCGAGCGACGGGTCGTCGAGCACCTCGACGGACGCGTAGAAGGCATCCATGTCGACATGCAGGATGCGGGTGCCGGTGTCATCGGCATCCGCCGCCGATACCCGCCTTCCGCTCCCGTCGCCGCGTCCCACGCACCCATCCTCCCCCACCCCACCGACACGCGGGAGATGGGGCGCACGCCGCGGCACGGGGCCGGGGCGGCGCGAGGGATGCCGCGGGGTCAGCCCGCGGCTCGCTCGAGGACGAGCTCGCGCACGCGCGCGGCATCGGCCTGGCCGCGCATCGCCTTCATGACGGCGCCGATGACGGCACCGGCGGCCTGCACCTTGCCGTCGCGGATCTTCTCGAGCACGTCCGGCTGGGCCGCGAGGGCCTCGTCGATCGCGGCGATCAGCGCACCATCGTCCGAGACGACCGCGAGCCCGCGGGCGTCGACGACCTCTTGCGGCGTGCCCTCACCGGCGATGACGCCCTCCAGCACCTGGCGCGCGAGCTTGTCGGTGAGCGAGCCGGCGTCGACGAGCTGCTGCAGCGCCGCGACGGATGCCGGTTCGATGAGCGACGATGCCTCGACGCCCTCCGCGTTCGCGAGCCGCGAGATCTCGCTCATCCACCACTTGCGGGCGGATGCCGGCGATGCGCCGGCGGCGACGGTCGCCTCGACCTCGCTCAGCAGCCCCGCGTTGACGACACCCTGGAAGTCGATGTCGGCGAAGCCCCAGGCATCCTTCAGCCGGCGACGGCGTGCGGCCGGCGGCTCGGGCAGCGCGGCGCGCAGGCTCTCGATCAGCTCGGTCGACGGCGCGACGGGCAGCAGATCGGGCTCGGGGAAGTAGCGGTAGTCGTCGGCATCCGACTTCGGACGACCCGGAGAGGTCGTGCCGGTGTCCTCATGCCAGTGGCGCGTCTCCTGCGTGATCGTGCCGCCCGCGGCGAGGATCGCCGCCTGCCGCTGGATCTCGTAGCGCACGGCGCGCTCGACCGACCGCATCGAGTTGACGTTCTTCGTCTCGGTGCGGGTGCCGAGCGGTGCGACAGGCTCACCGGCCGCAGCGCGCGGGCGGATCGACACGTTCGCATCGCAGCGGAGGTTGCCGCGCTCCATGCGCGCCTCCGAGATGCCGAGACCGATCACGATGTCGCGGATCGCGCGCACGTACGCCGCGGCGAGCTTCGGAGCGTTCGCCTCGGCGCCGTAGATCGGCTTCGTGACGATCTCGACGAGCGGCACGCCCGCACGGTTGTAGTCGACGAGCGAGTACTCGGCGCCCTGGATGCGACCGGTCGCACCACCCATGTGGGTGAGCTTGCCGGCATCCTCTTCCATGTGCGCGCGCTCGATCGGGATCTCGAACGTCGTGCCGTCTTCGAGTTCCACCTCGACCTGACCCTCGAACGCGATCGGCTCGTCGTACTGGCTGATCTGGTAGTTCTTGCCGAGGTCGGGGTAGAAGTAGTTCTTCCGCGCGAACCGGCTCGACGGCGCGATGTCGCAGCCGAGCGCGAGACCCAGCGAGATCGAGTACCGCACGGCGGTCTCGTTGACGACCGGGAGAGACCCGGGCAGGCCCATGTCGACAGGCGCAACGAGGGTGTTCGGCGCGGCATCGTGGTTCGACGGGTGCGCGGGGTTCGCGGCGGCCGAGAACATCTTGGTCTCGGTGTTGAGCTCGACGTGCACCTCGAAGCCGAGGACGGGCTCGAACCGCTCGAGCGCCTCGTCGAAGTCCATGAGTGCGACCTTGGCCATCAGCGGGCTCCTCCCAGCTGGGGGGCACGGTCAAGCAGCGGACCACCCCACGAATCCACGAGCAGTGCCTCGAGCGCCGCACCGACGCGGTAGAGGCGGGCATCCTCGCGCAGTGGCGCGATGAACTGGATGCCGACGGGCAGTCCGTCTTCGGCGGCGAGGCCCGACGGGATCGAGATCCCGGGGACGCCCGCGAGGTTCACGGGGATCGTCGTGACGTCGTTGAGGTACATCTGCAGCGGGTCGTCGAGCTTCTCGCCGAGGCGGAACGCGGTCGTCGGCGCGGAAGGCGTCGCGATGACGTCGACCTGCGCGAAGGCGGTGTCGAAATCGCGCTGGATGAGCGTGCGCACCTTCTGCGCGCTGCCGTAGTACGCGTCGTAGTAGCCTGCCGACAGGGCGTAGGTGCCGAGAATGATGCGGCGTTTGACCTCGTCGCCGAACCCGATGTCGCGCGAGCGCGCCATGACGTCCTCGACCGTGCCGCCGGGCACGTCGACCCGCAGGCCGAATCGCACCGAGTCGAACTTGGCGAGGTTGCTGGATGCCTCGGCAGGCAGGATCAGGTAGTAGGCGGCGACGCCGTACTCGAAGTGCGGCGCGCTGATCTCGACGATCTCGGCCCCCTGCGCCTCGAGCAGCGCGAGCGACTCGCGGAATGACGCCGAGACACCCGCCTGGAAGCCCGAGTCGGGCAGCTCGCGGATGACGCCGACCTTGAGGCCCTTGAGCACCTCACCCGTGGCGCCCTCGCGCGCTGCCGCGGCGAAGGACGGCCAGGCATCCGTCAGCGACGTCGCGTCGTGCGGGTCGTGGCCGGCGATGACATCGTGCAGGAGCGCCGAGTCGAGCACGGTGCGCGAGACGGGACCGACCTGGTCGAGCGAGGATGCCAGCGCGATCGCGCCGAACCGGCTCACGCCGCCATAGGTCGGCTTGACGCCGACCGTGCCGGTGACGTGCGCGGGCTGGCGGATCGAGCCGCCGGTGTCGGACCCGAGCGCGATCGGCGCCTCGAAGGCGGCGACGGCCGCGGCAGAGCCACCGCCCGAGCCGCCCGGGATGCGGTCGAGGTCCCACGGGTTGTGGGTCGGTCCGTAGGCGGAGTGCTCGGTCGACGAGCCCATCGCGAACTCGTCCATGTTGGTCTTGCCGAGCGGCACGAGGCCCGCGGCGCGCGAGCGCGCGACGACCGTCGCGTCGTACGGCGAGAGGAAGCCCTCGAGGATCTTCGATCCGCTCGTGGAGGGCATGTCGGTCGTGACGAGCACGTCCTTGATCGCGAGCGGCACGCCGGCCAGCTCGCCCAGCTGCTCGCCCGCGGCGCGGCGGCGGTCGATGTCGGCGGCGACCTCGAGCGCGTGGTCGCTCACGTGCAGGAACGCGTGCACCTCGGTGTCGACGGCGGCGATGCGGTCGAGGTGGGCCTGCGTCGCCTCAACGCTCGACACCTCGCCCGCCGCGAGCTTGGCCGACAGGTCGGCGGCGGTCAGACGGATCAGGTCGCTCACTGCTCCTCCCCCAGGATCGCGGTGACCTTGAAGCGGTCCTCCGTGGCATCCGGCGCATTCTGCAGCACCTGCTCGACGGTCAGCATCTCGCCGACGACATCGGGACGGTAGACGTTCTGCAGCGGCACCGGGTGGCTCGTCGCGGGCACGTCGGGGGTCGCGACCTCCGACACCTTCGCGATGTTGTCGACGATCGCGGAGAGCTGGCCGGTCAGGCGCTCCACCTCGTGGTCGTCCAGCTGGATCCGGGCCAGCACGCCGAGATGGCGCACGAGATCAGGGGTGATTTCAGACACCACGCCAGTCTACTTGGGCCGCTCCGCACCGCCGGTCCGCCGTGGCGCGGCGGATGCGCCGGACAAACCCCCGTCGCTAGGCTGGCCCGCGTGACCACGTTCGAGCCACCACGCCCCTGGATCCGCAGCTACGCCGAGGGGGTACCCGCCGAGCTCGAGCCGGTCACCGGCACCCTGCTCGACATCGTCGCGGCATCCACTCGTGACTATCCGGACGCCCCGGCGCTGCAGTTCTTCGGCCGCGAGACGTCATACCGCAACATGTCGGATGCCATCGAGCGCGCCGCCGCGGGCCTGAAGGCCCTGGGTGTCGGCAAGGGCGACACGGTCGCGATCGTGCTGCCGAACTGCCCGCAGCACATCATCGCGTTCTACGCGATCCTGCGGCTCGGCGCGATCGCCGTCGAGCACAACCCGCTGTACACGCCGCGCGAGCTGCGCAAGCAGTTCGAGGACCACGGCGCGAAGACCGCGATCGTGTGGAGCAAGGTCGTCTCGACCGTGCAGCAGTTCCCGGCCGACCTCGC
The DNA here is from genome assembly GCF_001898315.1 of Microbacterium sp. 70-16. Taxonomy (GTDB): domain Bacteria; phylum Actinomycetota; class Actinomycetes; order Actinomycetales; family Microbacteriaceae; genus Microbacterium. The sequence continues at coordinate 560,344 of NZ_MKTQ01000014.1, forward strand.
CGTGACGAACCTCATCTCGGTCGACGTCACGCGTGCGATGCCGTTCACGTTGCGCTTCGCGCTGCGCCTGCCGATCGCGAAGGCCCGCGAATCGCGCTCCGCGCTGACCGAGCGCACCGCCGGCGCGATCTCGTGGGACAAGCTCGTGCAGACGCCGCCGCTGCCGGAGAGCTTCCCCGGGCCCGCCACCGACGATGTCGCGATCATCCAGTACACGAGCGGCACGACCGGCACCCCCAAGGGTGCCGTGCTGACGCACCGCAACCTGCTGGCGAACGCGCGGCAGGCACAGGCGTGGGTGCCGTCGATCCAGCGCGGCAAGGGATGCGTCGTGTACGCCGTGCTGCCGATGTTCCACGCGTACGGGCTGACGCTGTGCCTCACGTTCGCGATGTCGATGGGGGCACGCCTCGTGCTCTTCCCCCGGTTCGAGCCCGACATGGTGCTCGAGGTGACCAAGAAGCACCCCGCGACGTTCCTGCCACTCGTCCCGCCGATCGCCGACCGACTGCTGAAGGCCGCGCAGGCCGAGGGGATCTCGCTCGCGGGCACCGAGGTCGCGATCTCGGGTGCGATGGCACTGCCGCACGAGCTCGTGGTGCCGTTCGAAGCGGCGACCGGCGGATTCCTCGTCGAGGGCTACGGACTGTCGGAATGCTCGCCCGTGTTGATGGCGAACCCCGTCGCTGGCAACCGCAAGCCCGGAACAGTCGGGTTGCCGCTACCGGGCACCGAGTGCCGCGTCGTCGACCCCGACCAGCCCACGGTCGACGTCGCCGCCGGTGAGCGCGGCGAGCTGCTCGTGCGCGGCCCGCAGGTGTTCCAGGGGTACTACGGCAAGCCCGAGGCGACGGAAGAGGTGTTCGTCGACGGGTGGTTCCGCACGGGCGACATCGTCCAGATCGACGAGGACGGGTTCGTCCGCATCGTCGACCGCATCAAGGAGCTCATCATCACGGGCGGCTTCAACGTGGCGCCCACCGAAGTCGAGAACGCGCTGCGTCAGCATCCGCACGTCGTGGATGCCGCTGTCGTGGGCCTGCCGAGCGAGCACTCCGGCGAGGAGGTCGTCGCCGCCGTCGTGCTCGACGGGTCGGGCGACGTCGACGTGGAGGCGATCCGGGACCATGTCCGGGGCATCCTCACCCCGTACAAGGTGCCGCGCCGGATCTTCGTCGTCGACGAGCTCCCCAAGTCGCTGATCGGCAAGGTGCTGCGCCGTCAGGTGCGCGAATCGCTGCTGCAGCTCACGACGGGAAGCTGAGCGCGCCGGGGCCCTGCTCGACGAGGATGCGGAACTGCGCGGCATCCAGGATGCGCACGCCCAGTTCCTCGGCCTTCGCGAGCTTGGAACCCGCGCCGGGGCCGGCCGCGACGAAGTCGGTCTTCTTCGAGACACTGGATGCCGCCTTGCCGCCCGCCGCGATGATGGCCTCCTGCGCGCCCTCGCGCGTGTAGCCCTCGAGCGTTCCGGTCGCCACGACGGTCAGCCCCTCGAGTACCCCACCGGCCGCGACGGCCGCACCAGGACCGGGATGCCCCGGGGTCGCCCACTGCACGCCCGCCTCCGTCCAGTGCTGCACGATCTCCTGGTGCCAGTCGACGGCGAACCACTCCCGCAGCGACTCGGCGATGATGCCGCCCACACCGTCGACGGCCGCGAGCTCTTCCGCGGACGCGGCACGGATGGCATCCAGCGACCCGAACCACTGCGCCAGCGCGCGCGCCGCGACCGGCCCGACGTGCCGGATGTTCAGCGACACGAGCAGCCGCCACAGCTCCTTCGTCTTGGCCTTCTCGAGTTCGGCCAGCAGCCTGATCGCCTGCGCCGAGGGCTGCGGACCCTCCAGCCCCTCCTTGCGCTCGGCGGGGGTCGGATTGCGTCGGAACGGGGCGCGCATCTTCGCGACGCCCTCCTCGTCCTCTTTCACGAGTCCCGTCTCAGCATCGCGCACAACGAGCTCGATCGGCACGAGTTGCTCGAGGGTCAGACCGAACAGGCCCGCTTCCGTCACGAGCGGCGGCGTCTCGGGGAACGACGGCTGCGTGAGCGCGGCCGCCGTCACCTCGCCGAGCGCCTCGACATCCAGCGCGCCGCGCGAGCCGATGTGCTCGACGCGGCCGCGCACCTGCGCGGGGCACGAGCGGGCGTTCGGGCAGCGCAGGTCGATGTCGCCTTCCTTCGCCGGCGCCAGCACCGCGCCGCACGACGGGCAGTGCACGGGCATGACGAACGCGCGCTCGGTGCCATCGCGCAGATCGACCACGGGGCCGAGCACTTCGGGGATGACATCGCCGGCCTTGCGCAGCACGACCGTGTCGCCGATCAGCACACCCTTGGCTTTCACGACGTCCTGGTTGTGCAGCGTCGCCTGCCGCACGACACTTCCCGCGACGTGCGCGGGCGCCATGACGGCGAACGGCGTCGCACGCCCGGTGCGGCCGACCGACACGACGATGTCGAGGAGCTTGGTCTGCACTTCCTCCGGCGGGTATTTGTACGCGATCGCCCAGCGCGGCGCGCGACTGGTCGCGCCGAGCTCGGCGTGCAGGTCGAGTTCGTCGACCTTGACGACGATGCCGTCCAGCTCGTGCTCGATGTCGTGCCGGTGCTCTCCGAAGTACGCGACGAAGTCCGCGACCTCGTCAATCGTGCGGCACACCTTCGTGTGCGGGCTCGTCGGCAGCCCCCACGCGGCGAGCAGGTCGTACACCTCGCTCTGCGCGGCGACCGGCGGGTTCGGCCACGCGCCGATCCCGTGCACGTACAGCGCGAGCGAGCCCACGCGGACGAGCCCCGCCTCGAGCTCGAGTCCGTCCTTCTTGTCGAGCTGCTGGCGCAGGCCACCGCTGGCCGCGTTGCGCGGGTTCGCGAAGGACGGGAACCGCCGCGCCGCCGCTGTGCGCGCCTTCTCTTCGTCGAACGGAGGCTTCGCGCCGGAGCGTGCCTCCCACCGCGACAGCGCTTCGCCGTAGGCGCGCTCGCGGAAGTCGGCCTGCGCCGCATTGAGCCGCTCGAAGGCGGCGACGGGGATGAACACCTCACCGCGGACTTCGACGAGAGGCGGATGCCCCGTGCCGCTCAACCGCGCGGGGATGCCCGCGACCCGCAGCGCGTTCTCAGTCACGATCTCGCCGACGCGGCCGTCGCCGCGCGTCGCGGCGGAGGTCAGCACGCCGGCCTCGTAGCGCAGGCTGATCGCAAGACCGTCGATCTTCAGTTCCGTGAGCCAGGCGACCGGTCGACCCGCCGCGGCCTGGGTCTTGGCGGCCCACTCGCGCAGCTCGTCGATCGAGAAGACGTTGTCGAGGCTCAGCATCCGCTCGGCGTGCTCGATCGTCGCGAGCCCCGTCGTGTCGGCTGCTCCGACGAGCTGCGTCGGCGAGTCCTGCCCCTGCAGCTGCGGGAAGAGCCGCTCGACCGCTTCGAGCTGGTGCATCCAGTCGTCGTACGTCGCGTCGTCGACCAGCGCGGTGTCGCGACCGTAGTACGCGTCGCGCGCGTCCATGATGAGTCCCGTGAGTCGCTCGGACTCGGCCCGGGCGTCTTCGAGGGTCTGCGGGAGGGTGTCGGCATCCGTCACCCCGTCAGTCTAGGCAGTGCCCCCGACACGGTGTCAGGGGTCGGGTTTACCCTCGGGGCATGGCCATCGAAGTGCTGCCGGCGACCGGACGATGGAACGATTTCGCCTCTTTCATGGTGCCGCGAAAACCCGGCGGAAGCGGATGCATCTGCATGGCGTACCGCGGCCGCGGTCTCGACACGGCCGGCCGCATCGCCTACATGCACGACGAGTGCGATCGTGGGCCCGGCCCCGGCGTGCTGGCGTACCGCGACGGCGTCGTCGCGGGCTGGGCGTCGGTCGCCCCGCGATCGACGTACAGCCGCCTGATGAACTCACGGACGATTCCGCTGCTCGACGATCAGGACCCCTGGTCAGTGGTCTGCTTCGTCGTCCGCGCCGGCCATCGCCGCCAGGGCCTGATGCACGACCTGCTCGACGGCGCCGTCGCGCACGCCGAGCGCAACGGCGCCGCGGTCGTCGAGGGCTACCCTGCCGACGCGGGCGGCGAGCGCCTCGACACGATCAGCGCGTACGTCGGCACGGTCGATCTCTTCGAGCAGCACGGCTTCACCAGAGCCGCACCGACGACGGGGCACTCCGGTCACCGCGAGCGGTGGATCATGCGACGGGAACTGCGCTGACCGTCCGGTCGATCGTGAACTGGCCGATCACGCGGGTGCCGTCGTAGAGCACGGCCGTCTGCCCCGGCGCGACGCCATCGAACGGGGCATCCGGTGTCACGGTGAGTCCGTCCGGGGTCCACTGCGCGACCGCCGGCACGGGCTCGGCGTGCGCACGGATCTGCACGTGGCAGTCGAACTCGGTCGACGACGGTGCCCGCCCCGCCCAGGTCAGTCGGGCGCCGGCGATCTGCGCCGTCGCGAGCGCCTCCTTCGGGCCCACCACAACGGTGTTGGAGACGGGACGCACCTCGAGCACGAAGCGCGGCTTGCCGTCGGGGGCGGGAACCCCGAGCGACAGTCCGCGGCGCTGCCCCACGGTGTAGGCGTGCGCGCCCTCGTGGCTGCCGACGACCGCGCCCGAGCGGTCGATGATCTCGCCCTGCGTGGCGCCGACCTTCTCGGCGAGCCAGCCGCGCGTGTCGCCGTCGGGGATGAAGCAGATGTCGTGGCTGTCGGGCTTCTGCGCGACCGTCAGGCCGCGCGCGGCGGCCTCGGCACGCACGATCGCCTTCGACGGCGTCGATCCCAGCGGGAAGTACGTGTGCGCGAGCTGCTCGGCCGTCAGCACGCCCAGGACGTACGACTGGTCCTTCGCCTCATCGCTCGCGCGGTGCAGTTCGCGACCCTCCGGCCCCTCGACGAGCGTCGCATAGTGGCCCGTGCAGACGGCGTCGAAGCCGAGTTCGAGTGCGCGCTCGAGCAGCGCCGCGAACTTGATCTTCTCGTTGCAGCGCATGCAGGGGTTCGGCGTGCGGCCGGCCTGATACTCCGACACGAAGTCGGCGATGACGTCGTCGCGGAACCGCTCGGAGAAGTCCCAGACGTAGAACGGGATGCCGAGCAGGTCGGCCGCCCGGCGCGCGTCGAGGGCATCCTCGATCGTGCAGCAGCCGCGGCTGCCGGTGCGGAGCGTCCCGCCGGCGCGAGACAGCGCGAGGTGCACGCCGACGACGTCGTGCCCCGCCTCGACGGCCCGTGCGGCCGCGACGGCGGAATCGACGCCGCCGCTCATCGCCGCAAGGATCCGCATGGTTCCAGTCTACGGACGCGTTGCTGTGCGGGATCCGGATGCCCGGGCGTAGGCATCCGGCAGCGCCGCGAGCACGGCGTCGACGTCCGCCTCCGTCGACGTGCGGCCGAGCGTGAACCGCAGCACCGACCGCGCGGCGCGCTCGTCGAAGCCCAGGGCCATCACGACGTGCGAAGGCTCGGCGATGCCCGCCTGACACGCGGATCCGGTCGAGACCGAGATGCCCGCCCGGTCGAGCAGGAACAGCAGCGACTCCCCTGCCGCGCCCGGGAACAGCGCGTGCACGTTGCCCGGCACCCGCTCGACGAGGTCGCCGAGAATCCGCGCGGCGGGCACGGCAGAGCGGATGCCCTCGGCGAGCCGCGCGGTGAGCGCCCCCAGCCGGGTCTGCTCATCGAGCCGTTCGGCCTCGGCTTCAGCGAGCGCAGCGGCGAGCGCCGCCGCCCCCGCGACGTCGGGCGTGCCCGAGCGCAGGCCGCGCTGCTGCCCCCCACCGTGCAGCCCGGGGATGAGCGTCGCATGCCGCGAGACGACGAGCGCGCCGGTGCCGACGGGGGCACCGAACTTGTGTCCCGACAGGCTGAGGGCGACCAGGCCCGTGGGGCCGGTGGCGTCAGCGCGCCAGCCCGAGAACGACACCGGCAGGTGCCCGACGGCGCCGACGGCGTCGAGGTGCAGCGGCACACCGGCGGCGGCGGATGCCGAGGAGAGAGCCGCGGCATCCTGCACCGTGCCCACTTCGTTGTTGACGACGAGCGCCGTCGCCAGCGCCGCGCCCGGCAGCGCCGCCGCGAACGCGCCCGCGTCGATGCGCCCCAGGCCGTCCAGCGGTACGGCGCGGACCTCCGCGCCCTGCGTCGCGAGCCACCCGACCGTGTCGAGCGTCGCGTGGTGCTCACCGTCCGGAAGCACGATCGCAGCGCGCGCATCAGAGCCGTCAGTGCCACCAGGCCGCGCCCACCACAACCCCTTGATGGCGAGGTTGATCGACTCGGTGCCACCGCTCGTGAAGACGACCTCGATGGGCTGGCAGTCCAGAATCGCAGCGATGCGCTCGCGCGATTCCTCCAGCAGCCGGCGCGCCGCCTGCCCGGCGCCGTGCACCGACGAGGCGTTGCCGACCTCCTGCGCGGCGGCGAGCCAGGCATCCCGTGCGACGGGTCGCAGGGGCGTCGTCGCCGCGTGATCCAGATAGACCACGAGCACCTCTCCTCCCCGCATGCAACGTGCTGCAACATGCATGCCACACAGCGTTACTACTGTAGAGCGCATGGCCATTCCGCAGCCGATCGCACCCCCCGCACTCCTCGACCCGGCCTATGACGGATTGGGAGTGACGCTCGGCCCCGACGGCGGCACGTTGCGCGTGTGGTCTGAGAACGCGACGAGCATCGAACTGGTCGTGTGCGACCCCGTCGATCTCGACTGGATCACCGAGGTCGTGCCGCTCGCCCCGGTCGGCGGTGGTGTCTGGCAGGTGACCACCAGCGCCCTCGAGCTCGGCACGCGCTACGCCCTGCGCGTCGACGGCCCGACCGATGCCACCGACACGTTCAACCCCGCGACGCTCCTGATCGACCCGTATTCGAAGGGCCTCGTGCGCGTCCGCCGCGGGCAGTGGCGTTCGGTCGTCACCGACGACAGGTACGACTGGGAGGGCGTCGGGCGCCCCGCGACCCCACTCGACCGCACCGTCATCTACGAAGCCCATGTCAAGGGGCTCACGAAGCGGCATCCCGACATTCCGCCGGCCCTGCACGGCACCTACGCAGGCCTCGGGCACCCGGCGATGATCGAGCACCTCACGTCGCTCGGCGTGACAGCCGTCGAGCTGCTGCCCATCCACGCGTTCGTCACCGAGCCGCGTCTGCTCACGCAAGGCCTCACGAACTACTGGGGCTACAACACGCTCGCCTTCTTCGCCCCGCACGCGCCCTACGCGACAGCCGAGGCGAACGCCGCGGGCCCCGACGCGGTGCTGCGCGAGCTCAAAGACGCCGTCAAGGCGCTGCATGCCGCGGGCATCGAGGTGATCCTCGACGTCGTCTACAACCACACGTCCGAGCTCGAGCTGGGCGGGCCGCGCACGAGCTTCCGCGGAATCGACAACGCCCGCTACTACCGCCAGCACGACGACGGCGCCTACATCGACGTGACCGGCTGCGGCAACGCGGTGAACACGTCGACGGATGCCGCGGCGCGCCTCGTCCTGGACTCGCTGCGCTACTGGGCGCAAGAGGTGCAGATCGACGGGTTCCGGTTCGACCTGGCTGCCACGCTCGGTCGCGACGCCACGCACGAGTTCCAGCCCGATCACCCGCTGCTCGAGGCGATCGTGTCAGACCCGGCCCTCGCGGGCCTGAAAATGATCGCCGAGCCGTGGGACGTCGGCATCGGCGGCTGGCAGACCGGCAGCTTCGGCGTCGGCTGGAGTGAATGGAACGACCGCTATCGCGATCGGGTGCGCAACTTCTGGCTCAGTGACGTCGACTACATGCGTCGGGCGGGCGTGCCGCCCGTCGGCGTCGGCGGTTTCGCGACGCGACTGGCCGGCTCGTCCAACACCTTCAGCACCGAGCGCGGCCCGCTCGCGAGCATCAACTTCGTGACCGCGCACGACGGTTTCACCCTGCGCGACCTCGTCTCGTACGACGTCAAGCACAACCTGGGCAACGGCGAGCAGGGGCGCGACGGCACCGACACGAACCGCTCGTTCAACCACGGCGCCGAGGGGAAGACCACCGACCTGGGCATCCTCGCCACTCGGCGCAAGGCGATGCGCAACCTGTTCGGAACGCTGCTGCTGTCGGCCGGCGTACCGATGATCACCGCCGGCGACGAGTTCGCCCGCACGCAGCGCGGCAACAACAACGCCTACTGTCACGACTCTCCCCTCACCTGGATCGACTGGCGGCACGCGCCGTGGCAGGACGACCTGCACGCGCACGTGCAGCGGCTCACGCAGCTGCGGCGCGAGAACCCGGCCCTGCGGCCGCGGAGGTTCGCGGATGCCGTGCGCACGGTACCGAGCGCGTCGGTCATCGACTGGTACGACGAGCACGGCGAGACGATGTCGATCGATCGGTGGACCGACTCGGGCCACCGGACGCTGCAGTACGTCGCGCAGTCCACGCCACAGGAGGAAGCCCCCAACCGCATCCTGCTGGTCGTGCACGGCAACGAGCGTCCGATCGATGTGACCCTGCCCCGCATTCCGGGCGTCACCGCCTACCGGTCGCTGTGGTCGAGCGTCCCCGATCGGCCGAGCACCGACGAGCCTGTCTTCGCGCCGGGCGACGTCGTCTCACTGCCGGGCACGGCGCTGCATCTGTTCCGCGTGGAGTGAGCCGCGCGCCGACGCTGTCTTCGCACCGCCGACGGCGGTAGGTTCGAGACGTGGCCACGAAGACGCGTACCGCTTCCCCCGACCCAGCAACCGCTGCCGCCGTCACGCTGCGCAGCCTGACGCAGATCCCGTTGCGGCCGGCGGACGCATGGCAGCCCGACGCCGACACGCGCACGGGGCGCATCCCACTCGCCCTGCCGCGCCCGATCGCCCCCGATGCGCGGTTTCGCCCGTCGGCGTTCTCGGGTGAGGCGCTGCCGTTCCAGGTGACCGCATTCCGCGAGGGTCATGACCTCATCGGCGTGCACGTGAGGCTGTTCTCGCCATCCGGTGTCGAGTCGCTGCACCGTCTCGAACCCCTGCGCGACGGCTTCGACCGCTGGCGCACGCTCATCGCCCCCGGCGAGCAGGGAGTGTGGCGCTTCCGCTTCGAAGGGTTCGCCGACGACTTCGCGACGTGGGAGCACGCGGCCGACCTGAAGATCGCGGCCGGCGTCGACGCGCCGCTCATGCGCGAGATGGGCGCCCTGCTGCTCGACCGCGCGCGCAAGCAGAAAGACCGGGATGCCGCGCAGCGGCGCACGCTGACCGCGGCATCCGCAGCCCTGCGCGACCCACAGACGAGCGACGACGACGCCCTGCTGATCGTCCGCGACGAGACCATCGCGACGTACTTCCGCGACCGCCCGCTGCAGTCGCTGCTCACGATCGGCGACGAGCACGAACTGCTCGTCGAGCGGGAACGGGCCGGCGTCGGCGCCTGGTACGAGTTCTTCCCCCGTTCGGAAGGAGCCAAGCGGCTCAAGGACGGCACGATCAAGAGCGGTACGTTCCGCACCGCGACCAAGCGCCTGCCCGCCGTCGCCGCGATGGGCTTCGACGTCCTGTACCTGCCGCCCATCCACCCGATCGGCGAAGTGAACCGCAAGGGCCCCAACAACACGCTGACGACCGGCCCCGGCGACCCCGGATCGCCCTGGGCGATCGGCTCGGCGGCGGGCGGTCACGACACCGTGCACCCTGACCTGGGCTCTCTCGCCGACTTCCGCGCGTTCGTGCGCGCTGCCCGCAGTGAGGGGCTCGAGGTCGCGCTCGACCTCGCCCTGCAGGCGGCGCCCGACCACCCGTGGGTCGCCGCGCACCCGGAGTGGTTCACGACACTGCCGGACGGCTCGATCGCCTACGCCGAGAACCCGCCGAAGAAGTATCAGGACATCTACCCGATCAACTTCGACAACGACCCCGAAGGCATCCGCGCCGAAGTCCTCCGTGTCGTCCGGCACTGGATCGCGCAGGGCGTCAAGATCTTCCGCGTCGACAACCCGCACACCAAGCCGCTGCAGTTCTGGGAATGGCTGATCGCCACCGTCACGGGCGAGCACCCCGACGTCGTGTTCCTCGCCGAGGCGTTCACACGGCCCGCTCCGCTGCTGGGTCTCGCGCAGGTCGGATTCCAGCAGAGCTACTCGTACTTCACGTGGCGCAACACCAAGGCAGAGCTCGAGGAGTTCCTGACCTGGATCTCCGACGAGACGGCCGACATCATGCGGCCGAACCTGTTCGTCAACACTCCCGACATCCTCACCGAGTACCTGCAGTACGGCGGTCGCCCGGCCTACAAGATCCGCGCGGCGCTCGCCGCGACCGCGGGCGCGTCCTACGGCGTGTACGCGGGGTACGAGCTGATCGAGAACGTCGCCCGGCCCGGGTCGGAAGAGAACATCGACAACGAGAAGTACGAGTACAAGCTGCGGGACTGGGCGGCGGCGGATGCCGCGGGCACGACCCTCGCCCCTTATCTGACCCGCCTCAATGAGATCCGCCGCGCCCACCCGGCCCTGCGCCAGTTGCGCGGACTGACACTGCACTGGAGCGACGACGACGCGATCCTCGTGTTCAGCAAGCACATCCCGGGTGCACTGACCGCGTCGGGTGAGCCCGACACGATCCTCGTCGTGGCCAACGTCGATCCGCATTCGACGCGGCAGACGACTGTCCACCTCGACTCGACCGTGTGGGGCGTCCCGCGCGGCGACGACTACGAGGTCGAGGATCTGATCACCGGCGCCACCTGGACCTGGAACCAGGATGCGTTCGTGCGCCTCGATGCCTTCTACGAACCCGTCCACATCCTCCACGTCAAGGAGTCACGATGAGCAGCGTTTCCGACGAGGTCCTGGATGCCGTCGCGGCGGGGTCGTACTACGCGCCGCACGACATCCTGGGGCCCCACCAGCAGCAGGACGGCTCGTGGGTCATCCGCGCGCGACGCCCCATGGCACAGACGGTGACCGCGGTCGCGGACGACGGTGTCGAGATCCCCCTTCAGCACGTCCGCAGCGGTGTGTGGGAGGGCGCGGCGGCCACGCGGCCGAACGCGTACGAGCTCGTCGCGACCTACGACGGAGCGCCCGACTTCCGCGTCGACGACCCGTACCGTCATCTGCCGACGCTCGGTGATGTCGACCAGTACCTCATCGGCGAAGGCCGCCACGAGCAGCTGTGGGACGCCCTCGGCGCGCACGTGCGCCACTACCCGGGCGTCAGCGGCGTGTCGTTCTCGGTATGGGCACCGCACGCGCAGGCGGTGCGTGTCACCGGTGACTTCAATTCGTGGGACGGCGCGTCGCACGCGATGCGCAGCCTCGGCTCGGTCGGCGTGTGGGAGCTTTTCGTGCCGGGCCTTGCCGCCGGCACGACGTACAAGTACGAGATCCTCACGCCGCACGGAGGGTGGATCCTCAAGGCAGACCCGATGGCGCAATGGGCCGAGGTGCCGCCGGCGACGGCATCCGTCGTCACCGAGAGCGCCTACGAGTGGGCCGACGACGAGTGGATGACGGCGCGCGCGCAGCGCTCCCCCGCCGACCAGCCGATGTCGACGTATGAGTTGCACCTCGGATCGTGGCGCCCCGGGCTCGGCTACCGCGACGCGGCCGACCAGCTCGTCGACTACCTCACCGAGGTCGGCTACACGCACGTCGAGTTCCTGCCGCTCGCCGAGCACCCCTTCGGCGGGTCGTGGGGCTACCAGGTGTCGGGGTACTACGCCCCCACGAGCCGCTTCGGCACGCCCGACGACCTGCGCTACCTCATCGATCGCCTGCACCAGGCCGGTTTCGGCGTGATCATGGACTGGGTGCCCGGACACTTCCCGAAGGATGCCTTCGCCCTGGCCCGCTTCGACGGCGAGGCCCTCTATGAGCACCCCGACCCGCGCCGCGGCGAGCACAAGGACTGGGGCACGCTCATCTTCGACTACGGCCGCAACGAGGTGCGCAACTTCCTCGTCGCCAACGCGCTGTACTGGCTCGAGGAGTTCCACGTCGACGGCCTGCGCGTCGACGCCGTCGCCTCGATGCTGTACCTGGACTACTCGCGCAAGGACGGCGAGTGGGAGCCGAACATCTACGGCGGCCGCGAGAACCTCGAGGCGATCCGGTTCCTGCAGGAGGTCACCGCGACGGCCTACAAGCGCTACCCGGGCATCGCGATGATCGCGGAGGAATCGACCAGCTACCCCGGTGTCACGGCGCCGACGGACTTCGGCGGGCTCGGGTTCGGGTTCAAGTGGAACATGGGCTGGATGAACGACTCGCTCGTGTACATGCAGCGTGACCCGATGTACCGGTCACACCACGAGGGTGAGCTGTCGTTCTCGTTCGTGTACGCGTTCAGCGAGCACTTCATCCTGCCGATCAGCCACGACGAGGTCGTGCACGGCAAGGGCAGTCTTTTCAACCGGATGCCGGGCGACCACTGGCAGAAGCTCGCCAACACTCGCGCGTTCCTCGCCTACATGTGGGGCCACCCGGGCAAGCAGCTGCTGTTCATGGGTCAGGACTTCGGGCAGCTGTCGGAATGGTCGGAGAACCGGGCGCTGGACTGGTGGATGCTCGACCAGCCGCCGCACCGGCAGCTGCTGGAGTTCGTCGGAGCGCTCAACCGCGTGTACAAGGAGCACGCGCCGCTGTGGTCACGTGACGACGACGGCAACGCCTTCCGGCGACTGGGCGCGCCGTACTGGAACACGAATGTCATCGCGTTCAGCCGGGTCGACCACCACGGCAACACGGTCGTCGTCGTGTGCAACTTCTCCGGCGAGCCGATCCGCGACTATCCGCTCGACCTGCCCGAGGCCGGCGAGTGGGTCGAGCTGCTCAACTCGGATGCGCAGCAGTACGGCGGCTCCGGTGTCGGCAACTTCGGAGCAGTGCACGCTGACGAGAACGGTCGCGCCACGATGGTGCTGCCGCCGCTCGGCGTGCTCTGGCTCGGGCACAGCGCCTGAGCGCTCGCCCGTCAGAACAGCAGCGAAGCGAGGCGTCCGCGAGCGCGCAGGACGCGCGCGTCGCTGTCGCCGACGAGGGCGAACAGCTCGAGCAGGCGCTCGCGCACGGGGGCACGCTCGTCGGACGGAAGCGCGGCGAACAGATCCAGCAGTCGTCCGAACGCGTCGTCGACGTGTCCGCCCGCGAGGTCGAGATCTGCGACCGCGAACTGGGCCGCGACGTCGGTCGGCGCCGCGGCGGCCGCGGCACGGGCCTCCTGCAGGTCAAGATGCTGAACGCGCTCGAGCAGACGCACCTGACCGAGCCCGGCACGGGCCTGCTCGTCACGCGGGTCTTCCGCCAGGGCAGCCTCGTACGCGTTGACGGCGCGCGCGTAGTCGCCCGCCTCGATCGCGTCGAACGCCTCCTGGTGATGCGGCGGCAACACCTCTTCGGCGGTGTCGGATGCCTCGGCATCCGCCGCACCGGTCGGCACGACGCCGGTCACACCTTGCTGCGCCGCCAGCTGCAGCAGCTGCGCGAAGACCTCGCGCACCTGCTGCTCGGGCACCGCGCCGGTGAACAGCGGCACGGGCTGCCCGGCGACGAGAGCGACGACCATCGGGATCGACTGCGCGCGGAAGCCCTGCGCCAACTGCGGGTTGGCGTCGACGTCGACCTTGGCCAGCACGAGACGTCCGCCGAGTTCGGTGACGACCTTCTCGAGAATCGGGCTGAGCTGCTTGCACGGGCCGCACCACTCCGCCCACAGGTCGACGACGACGGGAACCGAGCGCGATAGCTCGAGGACCTGTCCGAACGTGGCGTCGGTCACATCGAACACGAGCGCCGGTGCGCCCGTCGCACCCGTCGCCCCCGACTCGCCGGCGGGCGCGTCTGCGGCGGCCCCGCGTGAACGCAGCGCAGACAGGTCGACGGCGCCGCGCAGGACGGCTCCAGGACGGGCATCGCTCATTATTCGATCACCTTCGCGTCGAGGATGGACGAGGAGTAGCCCAGGAGCGTGATGCGCTCCTTCGAGCTCTGGCTCGGGACGAAGAAGAACAGCTGGTCGGCGTACGTCGTCGTGAAGCCGGTGGACGACTGCGAGACGCCGGTGAGCGTCTGCACGACCGGGTTGTTGTCGAGCTTGATCACGGCCTCGCTGTTCGTCGGTGTGACGGAGTCGCGGTCGTACACGGTGACGACGACGATCGCGCCCGAGTCCAGCGTCGCGAGCGCCACCGGCGCGGCGGTGCCGCCTTCGGCTGAGAATGTGAGCGATCCCGTCTCGGCGCCGGTCTCGTTGAAGGTCGCGAGGCGCGTGGTGCGGTTGTCGTCGAGGCTCTTGATGAACGCGTCGTCGTCGGTGTCGAACAGGCTCGCATACTCGCTGCTGTCGGCGTTGGTGAGCACGTCGGCGTAGGCAGCCGCGAGGGCGTCGGGCGCAAGAGTGAGGAACGGCGAGTCCGGAAGGATCGGAATCGCGCCCACGTAGGGCGGAGCGAGCTTGAGCGTCGTGTCGGAGGTCAGCTGCGCGATGTCGGTGACCTTGTACTCCGACCAGGGATCCTGCTGGGTCACGCTCATCATGACGTCGGCGCCGCCATCGGTACCCGGCGCGACCGCGAAGAACGTGCGCGGCCACTCGTCGTTCGCCTCCGGCAGCACGACCTGCAGCGTTCCGTCCGGGATCGCGGGAAGCGCCGTCTGGTCGGACAGTGAGCCGCGCAGGACGTAGTTGGTCTCGCGGACGGCGAGGGCGGTGCCGTCCAGCCGCGTCGCGGCTGCGGTCGCGTCCATCGCGTCGTCGGCGGCGGCGACCGCCGTGGCGACCCGGCTCACGATGCGTTCGGCCTGCGCCTGCGTCACGACCGGGCTGCCCTGATCTTCGGGCACGACGATCGACGGCGTCGCAGACGGCGTCGGCGACGGCGCAAGATCCGGCCAGGCATCGGCGGAGCACCCGGTGAACAGCAACGCCGAGACGGCGACGGCGGGCACGGCGATGAAAGCGCGCGATCCGCGCGTGCGTCGCGTGAGCTTCTTGGCATCCGGCGTCGCGCTGATGACGCCCTTGTCTTCGCTCTCGATCGCGACGTTGATCGGCTCGGTGGTCGGCACCGGCAGACCCTTCCGGCGCGGCCCGCGCGCTCGGCGCGCGTGGCGCACGCCCAGGATGTACAGCACGATGCCGACGGCCAGCACGATCGCGCCGCCCACGATCAAGGGGCCCGCCCACGGCGTGGAGTTGTGCACCGGCCAGGTGATGCTCAGCGACTGCGGCGCCGGAGCAGACCCGTCGGTCGCGACGAGCAGACTCATCTCGGCCGGCAGCTGCAGAGTCGCGATGAGCACGTCGTCCTGCTGGAACTCGTCGAGCCAGAGGTCGGAGCCGACGGGGCTCAGCGCCGCGGCATCCGCACTCGTCGCGTCATCACCGGTCGTGGCGTCGCCGGTTGTCGTGTCGTCCGTGGTGGTGTCGTCTGTGGTGGCGGCGTCGTCCGTCACGGTGTCATCCGTCACGGTGGCCGCGACAGAGTCGGAGACGATCTGATCGTCAGCCAGCGTCACGTGCGTGTAGTCGGACTTCGCGAGCCACGCCGCCATGTCGGCGGTGCGACCGTAGGCGGCGAAGATCGCGCCGTCCTCCTGCACCCGCAGCGTCTGCGATCCCTCGTGGCTGTTCAGGACGCCGCCATCGATGAGCACATATGGCGCATCGCCGCTGACCTCGATCTGCTGGCTCTCGGTTGTCGGCCCCTCGAAGATCGTGCGCTGGGCGATGCCGGCACCGATCATGAGAGCGGCCAGCACGAAGGCGGCCACAGCCCAGACGAAACGCACGAATCACACCTTCCCGCGCCCCGGTCGGGTCCAGTTGGGTCCAGGGCGCGCACACTCGACGTTCCAGACTAGCGAAGACGACCTGAACGTGGCGTGGGAAGGACCAGCCTGCACGGTTTCGACGTACCGCGTGCGTATCCTGGCAACACTGTTCCGTACACCCGGGAGACCTCGCGTGAAGCTGCACAATCCGTTCCGCACGGCGCTGATCGCCACGCTCGGCGTCGGCGTCGGCATCCTCGTCATCACGAGCATCGAGTCGCTCTCGACGATCCTCCTCTACGTCGGAACGGCGCTGTTCCTCGCGCTCGGCCTCGATCCGCTGGTCTCGTGGCTCGAGCGGCGGGGCCTGCCGCGCTGGGCCGCGCTGCTGATCACGTTCGTCGTGGTGCTCGCCGTCTTCGCCGGGATCATCCTCATCATCGTCCCCGTCTTGGTCGGGCAGATCTCGCAGTTGGTCGTACAGATCCAGAGACTCGTCCAGTCGGCCATCAATCAGGACTGGAACCCCGTCGAAGAAGTCAGCAACTGGCTGCACGAGCAGTTCCCCGCACTCGATGTCGACCAGGTCTTCCAGTACATCGAGAACTGGTACAGCTCGCTCGATCTCGGCCAGGTCGGCAGCGCTGCCGGCACCGCCCTGATCGATATCGGTGCGGGGATCATCGCGGGGTTCACCGGGGCGATCATCGTCCTGATCCTGACGATCTACTTCACGGCATCCACACCCAACCTCAAGACGGCGGTGGCGCAGCTCGTGCCGGCATCCAAGCGAGCCCGGTTCGTCGACCTCTCCGACCAGATCACGGCGTCGGTCGGCTTCTACGTCATGGGGCAGGTGTCGCTCGGCGTCATCAACGGCGTGCTCAGCGCGATCTTCCTCTCGATCATCCAGGCGCCGTTCCCTGCTGTGCTCGCCGTCGTCGCGTTCTTCTTCTCGTTGATCCCGCTGGTGGGAACGCTCACCGGCTCGGCGATCATCATCCTCACGTGCCTGATCCCGGGGCTGGGCTCACCGCTGACGGCGCTCGTGGCCCTCATCTGGTACGCGATCTACATGCAGGTGGAGGCCTACGTGCTCTCGCCGCGCATCATGAACCGCGCCGTGTCGGTGCCCGGCGCCGTCGTCGTCATCGCCGCTCTCGCGGGCGGTTCGCTGCTGGGTCTTCTCGGCGCCCTCGTCGCGATCCCGATCGCGGCGAGCATCCTGATCATCTACCGCCAGGTGATCGTCCCGCAGCAGAACGAGCGTTGACGCGACCCGGATCACTGCCGCGCAGCGGCATTGATGCGGGCCGGGTCCGCTACTCCCACTCGGTCGGCAACGGCAGCGCGTCAGCGTTGACGGCGGCCACGATCTCGGTGAGCACACGCCGGGTCTGGGTCTCGCCCACCCACAGGTGCTTGCCGCCTTCGACGGGGACCAGCGTGGCATCCGGCACCGCAGCGAACCGCTCACGAGCCTCGTCCGGTCGCAGATAGTCGTCGAACTCGGGGATCACGACGACCATGCGGCGGTCATCGCCCGCCCACGCCGCAACCTCTTCGGCGGTGGTGCGGTGCAGCGGCGGCGACAGCAGGATGACACCCTCGATGTCGTGGTCGCGGCCGTACTTGAGCGCGAGTTCGGTGCCGAACGACCAGCCCAGCAGCCAGGGCCTGGGCAGCCCGCGCTCGCGTACGAAATCCATCGCCGCCGCGACGTCGAACGACTCGGAACGACCCCCGTCGAACGCACCGTCGCTCGTGCCGCGCGGTGACGAGGTGCCGCGCGTGTTGAACCGCAGCACAGCGAGGTCGGCGAGGGCGGGCAGACGTCCGGCTGCCTTCCGCAGGATGTGCGAATCCATGAAGCCGCCCGCCGTCGGCAGCGGGTGCAGCGTCACGAGCGTCGCGACCGGCTCGGCATCCAGCGGCAGTGCGAGCTCGCCGACGAGCATCAGACCGTCGAGCGTCTGCAGCTCGATGTCTTCGCGGCGCGCGGGCAGCGTCACAGGTCCACGGATCTCCATCTCAGCCGATCCTCCAGCAAGCGGTGTGCCAATGGCGCCGTGCGGCCAGGTCGGCCGCGTCGCCGAGGACGCCGTCGGCGCGCCACACCACGACGTGTGCGACGCCCGGCGCGACTTCGCGACCGCAGCCCGGGCACGTGTACGACTTCTGCGCTTGCGGGGCGCCCACCGGCTGCACGGTCCAGGTCACGCCGCGGCGTTCTTCGGTGCGCTTCCAGCCGCTCAGCAGGCGGTCGAAGGACTCGTCGTCGGGTGTGGGACGACGGCGGTTCGCGCGGGGCATCGACTCAATACCAGCCCGTGGACTGCGAGTGCCCCCAGGCGCCGCACGGCGTGCCGTAGCGGCCGCCGATGTATCCGAGGCCCCAGGCGATCTGCGTCGCCGGGTTGGTCTCCCAGTCGGCGCCGGCCGATGCCATCTTGCTGCCGGGCAGTGCCTGCGGGATCCCGTAGGCACCGCTGCCCGCGTTGTAGGCGTTGACGCGCCAGCCGGACTCCTTGTTCCACAGCGCGACCAGACACGCGAACTCGTCGTCGCCCCAGCCGCGCTCCTGCACCATGGCGTAGGCGACCGCCTGGGCGGTGCCCGGGTCGGGCGAGACGAACGGCGGCGACCAGGAGGTACTCGTCGATGCTGTGGAGCCGGTGGCAGCCTCGGGCGTCGGTGTCGGCTTGGGCGCCACGTACACGTCGTAGACGATGCCGTCGCGGCCCAGGTCGATCGAGTCGCCGGATGCCGCGAGGAACGACTGCGCATCGGCGATCGTGTCGGCGTACAGCGACACCGGGTCGAGCTCGGTCGCCTCGGCCGGAGTGGTGGCGGCGCTGAGCGGTCCGATGTAGGCAACACCCAGACCTGCGACCGACAACACGGCGAAGAAGCTCAACACTCCGCGGCTGCGCGACCGCCGCGGACGCGGCGTCGAGGGCCGTGAGCCGACCGCGGCGCGACGCGAGAGCTCGCGGTGGTCTCTCCGGGTCAGCTGGGCGTCAGATGTCACAGTGCCCCGAGTCTACCGTGAGGTTCCGAAGCTGTCATCGACCGCGCGCTGTCGAGGTTCACACGACGGCGAGCATGACCTCGACGACGGCATCGAGCACGGCATCCACTTGCGCTTCGCTGTAGCCGCGGCGCTGCATGCGGAACGCGACGCCGCGCACCTGGTCGACGCTGAGCTGCTCGCCGCTCTCGAGGAAGCGTGCGAGCTTGTCGGCCACGAGGTCGACCTCATCGACCCGGTAGCCGAAGCGCAGCACGCCGGCGCGGCGGAATCGGCGTCCCTTGGGCCGGGTCAGGCGATCGAGCACCTCCTGCGCGAGCTGGCGGGACTGGCCGACCCACGCGCGGGCACCCGCCTGGCTGAGCGCTCGCTCGCGCTCGCGTGCCGCGAAGGCATCCTCGATGCGGCCCAGTGCCGCGTCGACCGCGGCGACCTGGTAGCCGCGCTTGACGAGCGGGAAGGCCACGGTGCGCACCGTGTTCGCGTCGATGTCTACCGCGCCGGATGCCTCGAAGGCCGTGCGCGCACGCGCGAGGAACTCATCGACGTCTTCGGGACGGTAGCCGCGCTGACGTCCGGACGTGTGCGGGAAGGGCGCGGCCGGTGCCGCAGTCTGATCGGTCATACGCTCACCAACGGGAAGAAGAGGAAGTACATCGCCAAGGCTGCCGCCGCCGACGGAAGGATCGAATCGAGCCGGTCGAGGACTCCCCCGTGACCGGGCAACCACGAGCTCATGTCCTTGATGCCGAGGTCTCGCTTGATCATCGACTCGCCCAGGTCACCCGCGGTGGCGCTGCCGAGCAGCACGAGGCCGAAGATGGCGCCTGCCCACCACGGGACGTGCAGGACGAACATCCCGTAGAGGATCGCGACGACGGTCGTAGCGACCGCGCCACCCGCGAAGCCCTCCCAGGTCTTGTTCGGGCTGATGCGCGGCGCCATCGGGTGCGATCCGAACGCGAGTCCGCTCGCGTACGCACCGGTGTCTGCCGCGACGACGACGATGATCATGCCGAGCACCCAATACTCGCCCTGGTCCTGACGCAGCAGCACGAGCGTCATCGAGGCCAGGAACGGCACGTAGATCGGGATGAAGCCCGCAACGAGGATGTCCGAGAGCACGTCACCGTAGCGACGTCCGTCGCGTGCGGCCATCTGCCCGAGCATGCGCCAGACGATGACGACGACGACGCACGCGATCGTGACGACCCAGTGCGTCCAGTGCCCCTGGAAGAACGCCACCAGCGCGATGACGGCCCCGACGATCAGCTGCGGGACGATGTCGACGCGTCGCCCGGCGGTCTGCAACGCGCGGGAGAACTCAAACACCCCGAGCAGTGCCACCGGGATCGCGAACAGCAGGAACAGCCATTTCACGAACAGCAGGGTCGCCAGCACGACGGCGCCGATCGCGACGCCGATGAGGATCGCCATCAGCAGATTGCGGCCCGTGCGCTCGTTGATGCGCTCGTTGACCTGCTCGAAGTCCGCGCGCGCCCGATCGATCTGCTGCTCGAACTCGTCGCGTCGGGCCTTCACATGCTCGTGGAACGACGACGGCTCAGGCTGCACAGGCTCGTGCTGCGACGCGGCGTTCTCCGCCGCGCGACGGGCCTCGGCGCGACGCGGGGCCGTCTCGTCGCGGGCAGCGGAATCCCCGGAGGGGTCGGTCATCGCCTCAGACCTCGAGAAGCTCGGCCTCTTTGCGCTTGAGTGCCTCGTCGATCAGGTCGACGTGCGTGCGCGTGATGGTGTCGAGCTCCTTCTCGGCGCGGACCAGCTCGTCCTCGCCGACGTCGCTCTTGAGCGCGTCGAGCTCATCCTTGGACTTGCGGCGGATGCCACGCAGGTGCACCTTGGCATCCTCACCCTTCGTGCGCACGAGCTTGACGTACTCCTTGCGCCGGTCGGCGGTGAGCTCGGGCATCGTGACACGCACGAGGTTGCCGTCGTTGGTGGGGTTCACACCCAGGTTCGGGATGTCGCGGATCGCCTGCTCGATCGCCTTGAGCGCCGACTTGTCGTAAGGCGTCACGACCAGCGTGCGCGCTTCGGGTGCGTTCAGCGACGCGAGCTGCGACAGCGGCGTCGGCGAGCCGTAGTAGTCGACCATCACCCGCTGGAACAGCTGCGGGTTGGCGCGGCCCGTGCGCACCGTCGCGAAGTCGTCCTTCGCAGCCTCGACGGCGCGTTCCATGCGCCCGATCGTTTCGGCCAGGATCTCGGCGATCACGGTCACTCCATTCGTTGTTGCGTACCTACAGATTCTAGTGGCGCGAGCCGGGTCAGACCGTGACCAGCGTGCCGATCGGCTCGCCCAGCAGCGCGCGCGTGACGTTGCCCGCAGGCTCCATGCCGAACACACGCATGTCGATCCCGTTGTCCATGCAGAGGCTGAACGCCGTTGAGTCGACGACCTTGAGTCCGCGGTGCAGTGCGTCCTGGTAGGTGATGCGGTCGATCTTCGTCGCCGCGGCGTCCTTCTTCGGATCGGCCGTGTAGACGCCGTCGACACCGTTTTTGGCGACGAGCACTTCGTCGGCGCCGATCTCCAGCGCGCGCTGCGCGGCGACCGTGTCGGTTGAGAAGTAGGGCAGGCCCGCGCCCGCGCCGAAGATCACGACGCGACCCTTCTCCATGTGGCGCTCGGCGCGGCGAGGGATGTACGGCTCAGCGACCTGCGTCATCGAAATAGCCGACTGCACGCGGGTCGCGGCACCCGCCTGCTCGAGGAAGTCCTGTAGCGCGAGGGCGTTCATGACGGTGCCGAGCATGCCCATATAGTCGGCACGCCCGCGGTCCATGCCGCGCTGGCTCAGCTCGGCACCGCGGAAGAAGTTGCCACCGCCGACCACCACGGCGACCTCGACACGGTCGACCGCCGCGGCGATCTCACGAGCTATCTGGCCCACGATGTCGGGATTGACTCCGAGCTGACCTCCCCCGAACGCTTCTCCAGACAGCTTCAGCAGAACGCGGCGGCGTCCGGTGTTCTCGTCGATCATGGGGTTCCTCTCGTCACGTGCAGATTATCGAAAGCGGGCACGGAAAAGGGGTCCGCATCACCCGGAATGCGGACCCCCTTGACCGATTTACGCGCCGACCTTGAAGCGGGCGAAGTCGGTGAGCGTCAGCCCTGCGTCGCCGGCGACCTTCGCGACGGACAGCTTGTTGTCCTTCGCGTAGTCCTGGTCGAGCAGTGCGACCTGCTTGAAGAACGCGTTCACGCGACCTTCGACGATCTTCGGCAGGGCGGCCTCGGGCTTGCCCTCGTTGCGGGAGATCTCAGTGACGATCTCGCGCTCCTTCTCGACCTCGGCCGCGGGGACCTCGTCGCGGGAGAGGTAGGTGGGGTTCGCGAACGAGATGTGCTGCGCGATCGAGCGAGCCGTCTCTGCGTCCTCACCCGTGTACGCGAGCACCACGCCGACCTGCGGGGGCAGGTCCTTGCTGGTCTTGTGCAGGTAGATCTCGAACTTGTCGCCCGAGAGCGTGCGCACGCGGCGCAGTTCGACCTTCTCGCCGATGATGGCGGCCTCGTCGGAGATGAGCTCGGCGACCGTCTGCGCGCCGGCAGGCGCTGCCAGGGCGGCCTCGACCGAGTCGGCGTCGACGGCGGATGCTGCCTCGATGACCTTCTCGGCGAGCGCGATGAAGCGCTCGTTCTTCGCGACGAAGTCGGTCTCGGTGTTCAGCTCGAGGATCGTGACCTTGCCGTCGTGGGCAACGGCCGTGACCAGGCCCTCGCTCGTCGAGCGGTCAGCGCGCTTGGCGTTGCCCTTCGCGCCCTTCAGGCGAAGGATCTCGACGGCCTTCTCGAGGTCGCCGTCGGCCTCCTCGAGTGCCTTCTTGGTGTCGACCATTCCCGTGCCGAGCTGCTCGCGCAGCGCCTTGATGTCGGCGATCGTGAAGTTTGCCATGGGTGGTGGCTCCTAGTGATGAGTTCTGTGTGTGAGTTCTCGCGGGATGCCGACGCGGGACCGCCGCCTCACGGCGACGGCCCCGCATGCGGCGGGAAGGTGTCTTACTCGGCGGCGGCCGCTGCGGCGTCGCCTTCGGCCTTGGCCTCGGCGGCGGCCTCGTCAGCAGCCGACTCGGTTGCGATGGTCTCGACCTCGGCGACCTCGGTCACGACGGTCTCAGCCTCGGCGGCAGGGGCCTCAGCGGCGGCCTCGGTGACGGGGGCCTCGAGCAGCTCGCGCTCCCAGTCGGCCAGCGGCTCGGCATCCGCCGACTCGTCGGTCGGCTGGTGGCGCTGGATCAGGCCCTCAGCGGCGGCGTCGGCGATGATGCGGGTGAGCAGGCCCACCGAGCGGATCGCGTCGTCGTTGCCGGGGATCGGGTACTGGAACTCGTCGGGGTCGGCGTTCGTGTCGAGGATGCCGATCACGGGGATGCCGAGCTTGCGGGCCTCGTCGATCGCGAGGTGCTCGCGCTTGGCATCGACGACCCACATCGCCGACGGCGTCTTCTGCAGGTTGCGGATACCGCCGAGCGACTTGTGCAGCTTGTCGAGCTCGCGCTTCTTGAGCAGGAGCTCCTTCTTGGTGAAGCCGCTGTCGGCGGGGTTGTCGAAGTCGAGCTCCTCAAGCTCCTTCATGCGCGCGAGACGCTTGCTGACCGTCGAGAAGTTGGTCAGCAGACCGCCCAGCCAGCGCTGGTTGACGAAGGGCTGGCCGACGCGCGTGGCCTGCTCGGCGATGACTTCCTGCGCCTGCTTCTTGGTGCCGACGAAGAGGATCGTGCCGCCGTGGGCGACCGTCTCGCGCACGTACTCGTACGCCTTGTCGATGTAGCCGAGCGACTGCTGCAGGTCGATGATGTGGATGCCGGAGCGCTCGGTGAGGATGAAGCGCTTGACTTTCGGGTTCCAGCGGCGGGTCTGGTGCCCGAAGTGCACGCCGCTGTCGAGCAGCTGGCGAATGGTGACGACGGCCATGGCCGTTCTCCTGTTCTTTCGGTTGTTCGCTCGATCGGATGATCGATGCTCCTGGCGCCCGGCGCACACCCGCCCGCCGCAAGCGGAGGGACCTGTGGGTGTGGATGCCACGCGGGCGGACCTCTCGGTCGGCCCTGCGTTCTGGGCACGCGTAGTCACCCCGACGAGCGGGGTGCGGTCTCCAGTGTAACAGCCGCGCCCCGTCGGCACGCGCGGGGATGCGGGGGCCTTCCGGCGTGGGCGTCGCACCGACTCCTCCACAATTCGGCGATCTCGCGATGCGTCCACAGATGCGCCCTTCCGCGTCCCACGGCACGGCCGTGGCGCGCACAGTGGGGTCATGTTCCTGCGCCGTCGCTTCCGTCCCGTCGTGGCCGCCGCCGCGCTGGCGGTCGCCGCGGCGGTGCTCACGCCGGCCGCGGCTTCTGGCGATGGCATTCGGGGGTCGGCCTCTGGCGATGGCATCCATTCTTCGTCCGCAGTTGCCGGTGTCGGAAGCGCCTGGCAGTGGCCGATCGCGCCGCCGCGCATCGTCGCCCCGTTCGTCGCGCCGGCGCACGAATATGGCCCCGGGCACCGTGGCATCGACCTCGCCGCCCCCGAAGGGTCGGACGTGCACAGTCCGGCCCCCGGAGTCGTCGCATTCGCGGGCTCGGTCGCGGGGCGCGGCGTCATCACGGTCGACCACGGTGACGGCCTGGTCTCGACGTTCGAGCCGGTCGTGCCCGGCCTCGCGATCGGTACCGTCGTCGACGCGGGCGCGGTCGTCGGGACTGTCGCGTCCGGCGGCCACACGCCCGCCGACGCCGTCCACTTCGGCGTGCGCGAGTACGGCGAGTACATCAACCCGATGCTGCTGCTGGGCGGCATCGAGCGCGCCGTGCTGCTGCCGTGCTGTTGAGCGGCCCGCGCGGCGCGGCGCTCATCCGTCCCGAAATGCCGCTACGGGGCATCCCCACCGACAACTTCGGACGGATGAAGGTATGCCCGCGCCTACCCACCCCCGCTCATCCGTCCCGATTTGCCGCCGCGCGGGGATGCCAGCGACAACAACGGACGGATGAAGGATGCCCCGCCGCGCACGCGCGCGCGGGTCACGCCCGCGGGTGGGCGAGACGGTACGCCGCGGCGAGCTTCTCGGCCGAGACGTGCGTGTAGATCTGCGTCGTACCGAGGCTGGCGTGGCCGAGCATCTCCTGCACGGTGCGCAGATCCGCTCCCCCGTCGAGCAGGTGCGTCGCGGCCGAGTGGCGCAGAGCGTGCGGACCCACCGTCTCGCGCCCGACGACGGGCGCGAGCACGCGCGAGACGACGTCGTACGCGGCGCGTGCGCCGAGGCGCCCGCCTCGGGCACCGAGGAACAGCGCCGGCGTCCCCTCGCCGCGCCCGACGAGCACGGGCCGCGCCCGGGTCAGGTAGGCGTCGAGGGCGTGCGCGGCCGGATCGCCGTACGGGACGACCCGCTCCTTCGACCCTTTGCCGAGCACGCGGACGGTGCGCCGGCTGCGATCGAGGTCGTCGAGGTCGGCGCTGCACAGCTCCGCGACGCGCAGCGCCGAGGCGTACAGCAGCTCGAGGATCGCCGCATCCCGCAGTGCGAGCACGTCACCGCTCGTCGCGCGGGCACCTGCGCCGTCCAACACGGCGTCGAGCGCGACCGCCGTCGCGACCTTCGGCAGCGTCCGGCCGCGCTTGGGCGCGACCAGTCGCAGGCTGGGATCAAGCGGCACGAGGCCCTCATCGACCGCCCACGCGAAGAACCCGCGAACGGATGCCGTGCGGCGCGCGATCGTCGACCGGGCGTCACCGCGCTCGGTCGCCCGCCACAACCAGTCGCGCAGCGTCTCGAGATCGATGTCGGCGAGCTCGACCTCGCCGACGGTCGCAGCGAGGTCGCGCAGGTCGGCGGCGTACGCACGCACCGTCGCGGGCGACAGCCTGCGCACGTCGGCCAGGTGCGTGGCATACGCCGCAGCAGCGTCCGACAATCTCATCCCCTCAGCATGCCGCCTCCCGCCGCCACACGACCGTCGATCACCAGAGTGTCGCCGCGCCCGGCGCGCGCTGCACCCAGCCGGTCGCACGCCGCTCGACGACACCATCGAGCTCGAGCAGACCGAGCAGCGCCGCAGCCTCGCCGACGGCGAGGCCCGCCCGACGGGCCACGTCGGCGGTCTCCCGAGCGCTGCGCGCGCTCAGTGCGTCGAGCACGCGCGTGCGATCATCGATGTGATCGCCGACCTGCGCGCTCGAGAAGATCGTCTGCCCCAGACCGATCAGCTCACGCACGTCGTCGAGGCCGGTGATGCACACGGCATCCCCCTCGCGCAGCAGCCGGTGACAGCCCATCGAGGATGCCGAGGTGATCGGCCCCGGCACGACACCCAGCGGCCGCCCGATCGCCTGCGCGTGGTGGGCGGTGTTCAACGCGCCACTGCGCCAGCCTGCCTCGACGATGACCGTCGCGTCGCTGAGTGCGGCGATGAGCCTGTTGCGTGCCAAGAACCGGTGCTTCGTCGGCGTCGTGCCGCACGGTACCTCCGCGATCACCACGCCCGTGCGCGTGATCCGCTCGACAAGATCGACGTTGCCGACGGGGTAGGTCCGGTCGAGGCCGCCGGCCATGATAGCGACGGTCACGCCGCCTGCAGAGAGCGCGGCCGCATGGGCTGCCGCGTCGATGCCGTACGCGGCGCCGGAGTACACCGCGATGCCTGCGGCAGCACCGCCGGCCGCGAGATCTGCCGCGACGAACTCGCCGTACGACGACGATGCCCGTGCGCCGACCACCGCGAAAGCCGGGGTCATGCCACCGAGCAGCGCCACCTCGCCCCGCGCCCACAAGCACACCGGCGCGTACGGGCCGAGGTCGTAGGCGCGCTGCGGCCACGCGTCGTCTCCGGGGATCACGAGCTGCACGCCGGCCCGCCGAGCCGACTCCAGCGCCGGCGGTGCAGCACCGATCCGCGGATGCCAGCGTCCACGCGCCTGCGTGAGCTCGTTCCGCGTGAGGCCCGCCAGCGCGGCTTCATCCCATCCGCCGGAGGTGGCGCACGCCATTTCGAGCGCTCGCACGGCACCGACAGTGTCGATGAGGGCTCCCGCGACGCGGTCGCCCGGTTCGACCAGCGCCGACCACAGCGCCCGCGCGTACGCGTCGACGGGGTCGCCGTCGCCGCGCTCGGCGCCGAGCGGGCCGAGGGCGCGCGCCGCGGCATCCGGTGTCAGTTCGATCCCGTTCATCGGTCGGTCCCCCGCTTCAGATACAGCGCTCGGCCGATGTCCGCGACAGCGAGCCGCTCTCGGCCGGAGAGGTCGGCGTGCGACCACGCCACGCGCAGCACACGGTCGTAGCCGCGCAGCGTGAGCGCGCCGCGCTGCAGCGCGGCATCCAGCGGACGCCGGATGATCGGTTCGGGCGCGAGAGGCCCGTCGCGCAGCCACGCGCCGGACACCTCCGCGTTCGTGCGCCACGGCGTCTGAGCGAGCCGCACGGCCGCGCGGGCCCGGGCTTCCAGCACGCGTGCTCGCGCGTCGACGCTGGTGACCCGCGACGTGTCGTCGGCACGCAACTGCGCCACCGCGACACGCTGCAACGACAACTCGATGTCGATGCGATCGCGCAACGGCCCTGAGAGCTTTCCGAGGTACCGGCGAATCGCGAGCGACGGGCAGCGGCACTCCGCGTGCGGCACGCCGTAGTTGCCGCACGGACACGGGTTGGTCGCGAGCACGAGCTGGAACCGCGCGGGGAAGGTCGCCCGGAACCCGGCCCGGTGGATCTCGATGCTGCCCGACTCGAGCGGCTGCCGCAGCGAGTCCAGTGCGTGGCCCGCGAACTCACCGGCTTCGTCGAGGAACAGGACTCCCCCGCTGGCGCGGGCGATCGCCCCGGGCCGGACCGTCCGGCTGCCGCCGCCGATCAGGGCGGCGACGCTCGCGCTGTGGTGCGGCGCCTCGAAGGGTGCGACGCGGCTCAGCCGCGTGACGGGCAGTCCCGCGAGCGACCGCATCGACGCCGCCTGCACCGCCGCGTCGTCGTCGAGATCGGGCAGGATGCCCGGCAGACGTCGCGCGAGCATGGTCTTGCCAGCCCCTGGTGGGCCGCTCATCAGCACGTGGTGGCCACCGGCGGCGGCGAGGACGAGCGCGTCGACGGCATCCCGCTGCCCGATGACGTCGGCCAAGTCGGGCACGAGCTCGTCGGCGTCGAGCGCGGACCGCCCGGGCGGCGCGGCGACCGGTTCGAGGTCGGCACCCTCGAGTTCGGCCAGCTCGAGCCCGTGTCGGCGGAGGACGTCGCGCAGCGTCACCGCGCCGAACACCTCGACGCCGGGCACGAGCTCGGCCTCCTGCCGGTTGGCCCACGGGACGATCACCCGCTGCATGCCCGCCCGCGCCGCCGCCGCGACGGCGGGCAAGACGCCGGGAACCGGGCGCAGGCGTCCGTCGAGACCGAGCTCGCCGATGTGCACCGTGGACAACAGCGACACGGCATCCATCGGCGCCTCGGTCGCAAGCGCCGCAACAGCCATCGCGACATCGAGGCCTGACCCGTGCTTGGGAAGGTTGGCCGGCGAGAGGTTGACCGTGAGCTTCCGGCGCGGCAGGGGCAGCGCACTGTTCGCGCAGGCGTTGTGCACGCGTTGGTGCGCCTCGCCGACGGCCTTGTCGGCGAGCCCGATGATCGTGAAGCCGGGCGTCTGGTTCGACAGGTCGGCCTCGACCTCGACGAGGTCGCCCTGCAGTCCCGTCAGCACGACGCCCCACGTGCGTGCGACGCTCATCGCAGGTCCTCGAGGTGCTCGAGCACCGCTGTCGCGGGGTCTTCGCCGGTGATGCCGATCAGATCGAGCCGCAGTGTGCGGCGCCGCGCGACCTCGGGGTGCGCGACGGCCCACGCGCAGGCGAGGCGCCACAGCCGGTCGCGCTTGCGCTTGTCGACCGCTTCGAACGGGTGCCCGAACCACTCCGTGCGCCGGGTCTTGACCTCGACCACGACCAGGTGCGGCCCGCGCGCGGCGACGATGTCGAGCTCGCCCGCGGCGGTGCGCCAATTGCGGTCGAGCACCGTATAGCCCTGCGCCTGCAGGTGACGCGCCGCGCGCTCTTCACCGGCGCGCCCGCGGATGTCCTTGTCTGCCATGAATGGCATCGTGCCCGCGCGGCACGCGCCGTGGCGGCCGTTTCCGGCGATCCGTGGACAGTTCGCGAAACTCCTCGATTGTGGAGGAGACGATGCGCCGGCTCAGGAATCCAGCGAGAGCTCCTCCGGCAGCTGGAAGTCGCGCCGCTGCAGCTCTTCGACGTTGACGTCCTTGAAGGTCAGCACCCGCACCGACTTCACGAACCGATCGGCGCGGTAGATGTCCCACACCCACACGTCGGTCATCGTGATCTCGAAGTAGAAGTCGTGCTCGGTGTCGCGCCGCACGACGTTCACGTCGTTGGCGAGATAGAACCGACGCTCGGTCTCGATCACATACTGGAATTGCGAGACGACGTCGCGGTACTCCTTGTAGAGGGCGAGCTCCAACTCACGGTCGTAATCCTCGAAGACTTCGTCATCCATGGTGAGAACAGTCTAGAGCCGGGGCCGACTCGCCGTCGCCGCTGCGGGACACCCCGGAGCCGCCCCGCGTCGCCCGGATCCGCGTCAGAACAGCGTCGGAGCGTCGGCGATGGCCCACGACGCACGGTGGTGCGCACTCAGACCCTGCGCCCGGATGGCGGCGCGGTGCTCGGCACTCGCGTAGCCCTTGTTGCGCGCCCACTGGTAGGCGGGCGCTTCTTCGTGCAGCGACACCATCAGCGTGTCACGGGCGACTTTCGCGATGACGGATGCCGCCGATGCCGAAGCGCAGTCCCGGTCGGCCTTCACGATCGGCTGCACGTGCAGACCCTCGCCGCCCGCGGGTGTGATGTAGTCGTGGTTGCCGTCGAGGATGACGATCGCGTCCTCGACGAGCACACCGCCGCTGCGGAGGTCCGCGATCGCCCGGAGGGCTGCGAGCCCGAGCGCGCGCATGATGCCGACCTCGTCGATCTCGGCCGCGCTCGACCAGCCGACCGCCGACGCACCGACCCACGCCGCCGCCCGCGCCGCGACGTCGGGGCGGCGGTGCTCGGTGACGAGCTTCGAGTCGCGCAGTCCCTCGGGCACGCGGCGACGTGCTGCCGTGGCATCCACCGCGACCGCACCCACCGCGACCGGCCCCGCCAACGCACCGCGTCCGACCTCGTCGCACGCGATGACGAGGGCGTGCTCACGCAGCAGTCGGCGCTCGACCGTCAGCCGCGGTGCGACGACCGTCATCCGTTGCCGTCCGGCACACCTTCGAACACGTCGTGATGGAAGTCGATCGTGCCGAAGCGGCCCAGCGGCCACGTGATCAGGAACGCGCGCCCGACGACGTTCTCGACGGGGACGAAGCCGCCGGAGGGCTGGTCCATGTGATAGCGCGAGTCCTGCGAGTTGTCGCGATTGTCGCCCAGCACCCACAGGGATCCCTCGGGCACCGTGACGTCGTACGGCAGATCGCGCGGCGCGGTCTGCCCCTCGGAGAGATTCAGGTAGGAGGTCTCGTCGATCGGGGTGCCGTTGACGGTGATCTGGCCGAGCGCGTTGCAGCAGACGACGTGGTCGCCGCCGACGCCGATGATGCGCTTGATGAGATGGTCTTCACTGTCGGACGCGGTGATGCCGACGAGCGAGAGCAGCCAGTCGAAGGACTGCACGATCGGCGGCTGCGCCGGGCGCGTCGAGACAGGCAGCCAGCCGCCCGGGTCACGGAAGACGATCACGTCGCCGCGCTCGTAGTCGGAGAAGCGCGGCGTGAGTTCGTCGACGAGGATGCGGTCCTTGACCAGCAGCGTCTGCTCCATCGACCCCGAGGGGATGTAGAACGAACGCACCAGGAAGGTCTTGATGACGAAGGAGATCAGGATCGCGACGGCGACGATCACCAGGATGTCGCGCACGAGTGGCCAGATGCTGCGGCTGCGGCGGGCACGGGGCCGCAGCACCGGCTGGCCGTTCGGGCCGGGTTGCCCAGGTTGCCCGAGTCCGGCATCCGTCAGGTTCTCGGAGGTCATTCGCGTCTCTCTGGCTCGGCGCACCACGAATCGGTCCGCGCCCCCTCCAAGGTTCGCACATCCCGCGCCCGGTCCCGACATCCGTGGTGCGTCGACCGACGCAAAAGCCCCGGACGACGCGAGGCCGGTCCGGGGCTTGAGCACGCAGGCAGCGAGCCTGCGGAACGCGTCAGTTGTCGCGCTTCTCCTTGATCTTGGCCTTCTTGCCACGGAGTTCGCGCAGGTAGTAGAGCTTCGCGCGGCGCACGTCACCACGGGTGACGACCTCGATGTGGTCGATCACCGGGCTGTGCACGGGGAAGGTGCGCTCGACGCCCACCTGGAAGCTGATCTTGCGGACCGTGAAGGTCTCGCGCACACCGTCGCCGGAGCGGCCGATGACGACGCCCTGGAACACCTGGATGCGCGAGCGGCTTCCTTCGGTGATGTTCACGTGCACCTTGACGGTGTCACCGGGGGCGAAGGCGGGGATGTCGGAGCGGAGCGAAGCCGCGTCGACGGAGTCGAGGATCTGCATGATCGTCACTTCCTGCGACCGCCACAGGTCGATCGCGAGAGAGATGGTTGAAAAGAGTGGTGTGCGCCCGGGACGCCGACCAGCGGCGTCGTGCTCCCCTGAGGCAGAGCCTGATCAGGGCACAAACAGCTATTCTGCCACGAATGACGCCCGCCGCCAAAACGACGGCAGCGGCTCAGGATGCCTGCTGGTCGCCGCTCTCTCGGACGATGATGACGTCGGCATCCGAACTCTGCGCCTGCGTCTGCGTCTGCGTCTGCGGCGCCGGCACGTAGCCCATGCCGTCGGGCGTGTGCAGCACGATGCCCGCCGGCCGCGCCTCGCGCCACAGCTGCGCGAGCACCGACCACAGCGCCACGACGCCGACGATGACGGTGAGGGCGAACAGCGCCCACCACCACGGGTTGGAGAAGACGCCGAGCGCGACGATCAGCACGTTCCAGCCGCCGATGAGGCCGATGTCGGTCCACGACACGGCGCGTTCTGCGCGAGCCGTGCCACGTGCGCGGACGAGCAGCGTGAGGATGAGCTGGCCCACCATGACGATCGGGGCCGACAGCAGCACCCACAGCAGGGAGAGCGGGTTGGCGCCGAAGATGATCCAACCGACGAACAGCCACAGCGGCAGCACGAATGCAGCCGGAATCAGCCATCGATAGAACCCACTGCGTAGTGCCATGCCCTCGATGCTACGCCGGTCAGCCACAATGGAAGCTGACGAAAGGATCACGATGATCGAGCTGCGCACTCCCGCTGAGATCGAGGCGATGCGGCCCGCGGGGCGCTTCGTGGCGGAGGTGCTGGCGACGCTCCGAGACGACACGAAGGTCGGCACCAACCTGCTGACGATCGACAACCGCGCGCACGAGATGATCCGCCGCGCCGGCGCCGAGTCTTGCTACATCGACTACCACCCCTCGTTCGGCGCGAGCCCGTTCGGCAAGGTCATCTGCACGTCGATCAACGACGCGGTCTTGCATGGACTCCCCCACGACTACACGCTGCGCGACGGCGACCTCGTCTCGCTCGACTTCGCCGTCTCGGTCGACGGCTGGGTCGCCGACTCGGCGGTCTCGTTCGTCGTGGGCACACCGCGCGACGAGGATCTCGCCCTCATCGACACGACCCAGCGCGCACTCGATGCGGCGATCGGCGCGGCCGTGGCGGGTGACCGCATCGGCGACATCTCGCACGCGATCTCGCAGGTCGCCCGCGCCGACGGCTACTCGATCAACACCGACTTCGGCGGACACGGCGTCGGCCGCGTCATGCACGGCGACCCGCACGTGCCCAACGACGGCAAGCCCAACCGTGGCTACCCGCTGCGCTCGGGCCTGGTCGTCGCCCTCGAGCCGTGGTTCCTGCAGACGACCGACGAGCTCGTCACCGACCCCGACGGCTGGACGCTGCGCAGCGTCGACGGCTCGCGCGGCGCGCACGCCGAACACACCGTCGCGATCACGGCCGACGGCCCGATCATCCTCACCGACCGGTCGTTCCTCGGCGTCGACTGAGCGCGTCAGCCCTCGAGCAGGTCGGGACGGCGCTCGCGCGTGCGCTGCACCTGCTGGTCGTGGCGCCACTGCGCGACCTTGCCGTGGTGGCCGCTGAGCAGCACCTCGGGCACGTCGTAGCCGCGCCAGGACGCGGGCTTCGTGTACGACGGGTACTCGAGCAGGCCGTCCTCGTGCGACTCCTCGACGAGGCTCTCGGGGTTGCCGACGACGCCGGGGACGAGCCGGCCGATCGCCTCGATCATGGCCATCGCGGCGACCTCGCCGCCGTTGAGCACGTAGTCGCCGAGGCTAATGAGGCGCACGCGTCCGAGGGTGGCGGCATACGCGAAGACGCGTTCGTCGATGCCCTCGTAGCGGCCGCAGCCGAATACGAGGTGTGACTCGTCCGACAGCTCGCGGGCCGTCGCCTGCGTGAAGACCTCGCCGGCCGGCGACGGGAAGATGAAGACGGGCGGCTCGTCCGCGGCATCCGTGATGCCGTCGAGCACTTCGCCCCACGGCTCGGGCTTCATGACCATGCCCGCTCCCCCGCCGTACGGGGTGTCGTCGACCGTGCGATGGCGGTCGTGGGTCGCGTCACGCAGGTCGTGCACGTGCACATCGAGGATGCCCGCGCCGCGCGCCTTGCCCAGCAGAGACACTTCGAGCACGTCGAAGAACGCCGGGAAGATCGTGACGACGTCGATGCGCATCCCTCGAGTCTAGAGCGCGTGTTTCCAGCGCGTGACGGCGCCCTCACCTGCCGCCTCCCCCGCGCGTGACGGAGGTGTTACCCAGCGCTAACCGCGCGGGCGCGGGCGCCGAAACACCGCGTCCCTAGCGTGTGGGTAACGTCCGAGCCCACCCCAGGAGTCGTCATGACCACGAGCGTCACCCCTGCTGCACCACCGGCCGCACCCGCCCTCACCCATCGCCCGGGCCGCTGGATCGACGGCTGGAACCCCGAGGACAACGCCTTCTGGAACAGCGCGGGTCGCGCGATCGCGCGGCGCAACCTCGGCTGGTCGATCTTCGCCGAGTTCCTCGGCTTCATCATCTGGCAGCTGTGGAGCATCGTCGTCGTGATGCTGCCCGGTGCCGGGTTCACGCTCGAGAGCTCGCAGCTGTTCTGGCTCATCTCGCTGCCGAGCCTCGTCGGCGCGACGCTGCGGTTCCCGTACACGTTCATGGTCGCCCTCGTCGGCGGTCGCAACTGGACGATCATCTCGGCCGCCCTGCTGCTGATCCCCGCCGTGTTGCTGGGCGTCGTCGTCGCCAACCCCGAGACGCCGTTCGGCGTGCTGCTGCTGGTCGCGGCGCTCGCGGGTGTCGGCGGCGGCAACTTCGCGAGCTCGATGGCGAACATCACCTACTTCTTCCCGCAGCGCGAGAAGGGCTGGGCGCTCGGACTGAACGCGGCCGGCGGCAACCTCGGCACGTCGGTCGCGCAGTTCGCCGTGCCGATCGTCGTCACGATCGGCGCCGGCACGACCCTCAACCTGTCGCTCGCCGGCTGGATGTGGATCCCGCTGATCCTGGTGGCGATCTGGGGCGCGTGGCGGTACATGGACAACCTGTCGTCGGCGAAGGCTGACTTCGCCGGCTCTGCCGCGGCGCTGCGCCAGCCCCACCTGTGGCTCATGTCGCTGCTGTACATCGGTACGTTCGGGTCGTTCATCGGCTTCGCGAGCGTGTTCCCGAAGCTCATCGCCGACCAGTTCCCCGAGTACTCGACGTTCCAGGTCGGCCAGGCATCCCTCACGCTCGCCTTCCTCGGTGCGCTCGTCGGCTCGCTCGCACGCCCCTACGGCGGCAAGCTCGCCGACCGTGTCGGCGGTGCCCGCATCACGGTCGCGGCGTTCGCCGTCATGGCACTCGGCGCGCTGACCCTCGTGTGGATCCTGCCGCTGCACAACTTCTGGCTGTACCTGGGGTGCTTCCTCGTGCTGTTCGCCGCGACGGGCGTGGGTAACGGGTCGACGTACCGCATGATTCCGACGATCTTCGCGGCCCGCGCCGTCGCCCACGGCGTGCAGCCCGGCACACCCGAGGCCGCCGCGATGCAGCGCACGTCGGCGGCGTCGCTCGGGATCATCTCGGCGATCGGCGCGTACGGCGGGTTCCTCGTGCCGCAGGTGCTCAACCTGTCGCAGCAGGCGACAGGCGGCTACTCGGCCGCGTTCATCGGCTTCGTCGTCGGCTACGCCGCGCTGCTCGCCCTGACGGTCGCGATGTACCTCGTGCCGCGTGCGTCGCTCGGGCGTCAGCGCATCTGACGCCCGCGGTCATTACGCGCAGCGCCGCTCACCGCAGGGTGGGCGGCGCTGCTGCGTTGCGGTGCGCGCCCGCAACGCGGCAGCATGCGCGGCAACACACGCCCGCGCGACCGCGCGTCGGCACGCCACGCGACCCCACACCGCGCGGCAGCACCCGCGACAACGCGCGAATCAGTACACGTCGCGCGCGTAGCGACCGGATGCCGCAAGCTCGGACCGGTACTCGACCGCCGCGTCTTCGCTCAGCCCGCCGTGGCGGCGGATGATGTCGAGCAGCGTCGCGTCGACGTCGGTCGCCATGCGCGCGGCATCCCCGCACACGTACACGTGGGCGCCGTCGCCGAGCCAGCGCCACAGCTCGGCGCCGTGCTCGATCATGCGGTCCTGCACGTAGATCTTCTGCCGCTGGTCGCGCGAGAACGCGAGGTCGAGCCGCGTGAGCACGCCATCGTCGTGCAGGTCGGTGAGCTCGTCGCGGTAATAGAAGTCGCTCGCCTCGTGCTGCTCGCCGAAGAACAGCCAGTTGCGGCCCGTGTGGCCGTCGGCGCGGCGGTCGTGCAGAAACCCGCGGAAGGGTGCGACGCCCGTGCCGGGGCCGATCATGATCGCGGGAGCCGTGCCGTCTTCGGGCGGGCGGAAGTGCGGTGAGCGCTGCAGGAACACCGGGGCCTCCTGCGCCCGGTCGGCGAGGAACGTCGAGCACAGCCCGCCGCGCTCGCGCCCGCGCTCGGTGCGGAAGCGCACGACCGACACCGTCAGCTGCACTTCACCGGGGTCGGTCTTGGGGCTCGACGAGATCGAGTACTGGCGCGGCTGCAGCCGCCGCAGCACCAAGACCCATTCGTCGGGCTCTGCCCGCATCGGGAACTCGTGCACGACGTCGATCGCCTGCATGCTCCAGAGGAACTGCTCGAGCTTGGTCTTGTTCTCGCGCCGCAGGAGGGTCTCCAGACGCGAATCGCGGCTGCGGTCAGCGACGAGCGCGAGGAACTCCGGCGTGACGCGCGTGATGTCGAGCCGGGTGCGCAGCGCGTCGATGAGGGTGTGCTCCTGCCCGTCGACGTCGACGATCGCGTACGGGGCGGATGCCGTGGCGGTCAGCCACTCGTTCACGAGCGCGTCGGCGTTGACGCACACGACGCCGAGCGCATCGCCCGCGGCGTACGTCGCGCCGGTGCCGCTCAGGTCGAAGCCGAGCTGGCGCACCTCCTTGCTCGAGCCGGTGCCGCTCAGCAGCACGTTGCGCACGAGCGCCGCCCGCACGGGGTTGCTGCGGGTGAACAGCCGGCGCGTCGCCGGCGGGGCGGCGGGGGTGGCGGGGGTGGCGGGAACCGCAGTATCCGTCGCACCCGCACCCGTCGCGAGCAGCCCCGCGACGGTCTCGATCCAGGAGGCGGCGGATGCCTCGAAGTCGGGTTCGCAGTCCACCCGCTCGAGCAGTGCGGTCGCGCCGAGCTGCCCGAGGCGCTCGTCGAGGCTGCGGCCGTGGCCGCAGAAGTCGTCGTAGCTCGAGTCGCCGAGGGCGAGCACGGCGTAGCGCAGGCCCGCGAGGCCCGGCGCGTCGTCGGCGGCCAACTCGTCCCACAGTCCCGATCCGTTGTCGGGCGGTCCGCCGTCACCGAAGGTCGACGTGATCACGAGCAGCTGCTGCGTCGCGGCGAGATCCGCGACGTGGATGCCACACATGTCGGCCGTCCGCACCGGCACGCCGCGCGCCTGCAGCGCCGCCGCGCAGGCCGTCGCGACCTCCTCCGCGTTGCCGGTCTGCGAGGCCCACAGCACGGTCACGGGCACGCCGCCGGAGGCGCCCTCCGCGGCGTCCGCAGCGCCCCCAGGCAGGGAAGGCAACCCAGGCAACGCGGGCAACTCGACCCGTGAGTAGCCGCCGGCCAGCAGCCCTTCGAACCAGGCGCGAGCCTCCGCCCCGAGCGGGGCGGCCGGCGGCAGCGCTGGCGCCGTCCCCGGCGCCGGCGGCGCGGCGGCCAGGGCCGCGAGGAATCCGGCGATGTAGCTCCGCTCGGCGCCGGCGAGCACGGGCACGGCCGTCAGGTCGATTCCGGCGGCTGCCACGACGGCATCCAGCGACACCGCGGCACCCGCCTCGACCGGCGCGGCCACCGGCGCAACCGCCTCGGGCGCGGGGCCCACGCGCCGCACCGCGACGGCGGCGTACTTGAACTCGGGCTGCAGCGACGCGGGGTCGACGGCGTCGCTCGTGACGGCGTTGACGGTGAGGTCGGCCCCGTGCTCGTCGTTCCAGTGGAACGGAGCGAACAGGCCGCCGGGGCGCACGCGGTCGGTGACGACGGCCGACAGCACGACACGCCCGCGGCGTGACGCCACCTCGACCTGGTCGCCGTCGGCGATGCCGTGCGCGGCGGCATCGTCGGGGTGGATCTCGACGAAGGGATCCGGCGTCAGCTTCGCGAGCTTGCCGACCTTGCCGGTCTTGGTCATGGTGTGCCACTGGTGCTGCAGCCGGCCCGTGTTGAGGATCCACGGGTGGTCGTCGTCGGGCAGCTCGGCCGGGTCCAGATGCGGGCGCGCGAGGAACTGCGCGCGGCGCGACGGGGTCGCGAAGGCGAGCCGCGGAGTCACCCCCGAGGCATCCGTGAACAGTGACTGACTGACGCCGTCGTTGACGTAGCGGATCGGATGCCGTTCGGCGTCGTCACCCGGCGGGGCGGGCCACTGCACGGGTCCGCGCCGCAGTCGCTCATAGCTGATGCCGCGCATGTCCCAGCCGGTCTGCGGGTTCCAGAAGCGGCGGATCTCGTCGAAGACCTCTTCGCTCGAGGCGAAGTCGAAGCCGTCGGCGTAGCCCATCGCGCGCGCGATGCGGCAGATGAGCAGCCAGTCCGGCTCGGCCTGCCCCGGCGGTTCGGCGGCGCGGTGCACCAGGTTCACGGTGCGATCGCTGCCGACCGTCACCCCGTCCGATTCGATCCACAGCGTCGCCGGCAGCACCACGTCGGCGTACGCCGCCGTCGCGGTGCTCGCGTAGACATCCTGCACGAGGACGAACTCGGCGGCTTCGAGGCCCGCGATCACCGTGCCGCGATTGGCGACCGTGGCCACCGGATTCGTGCAGATGATCCACGCCGCCTTGATCTGACCGTCCGCCATCGCGCGGAACATGTCGATCGTCCCGGTGCCGCTCTCGGCGCGAATGCTGCCGGACGGCAGCCCCCAGATCTCCTCGACGACCGCGCGATCGTCAGCCGAGAACACGGCCCGCTGCCCGGGCAACCCCGGGCCCATGTATCCCATCTCACGGCCGCCCATCGCGTTGGGCTGCCCCGTGAGCGAGAACGGGCCGCTGCCGGGGCGGCAGATGGCGCCCGTCGCGAGGTGCAGGTTGCAGATCGCGTTCGTGCTCCACGTGCCGTGCGTGGACTGGTTCAGACCCATCGTCCACAGGGTCATCCACTCGCCGGCCTCGCCGATCCACTGGGCCGCCGTGCGGATGTCCGCTTCCGGGATGCCCGTGATCTCGGCGACCCGCGCAGGCGGATAGTCGGCGAGCAGGTCGGCCATCGCGTCCCACCCCTCGGTGTGCTCCGCGATGAAGTCCTCGTCGATGTGACCGCCGGCGACAAGCAGGTGCAGCAGGCCGTTGAGCAGCGCGAGGTCGGTGCCGGGGCGGATCTGCAGGAACAGGTCGGCGCGCTCGGCGGTCGCGGTGCGCCGCGGATCGACGACGATCAGCCGCGCACCCTGCTTGAGCCGGTCGGCCATGCGCAGGAACAGGATCGGGTGGCAGTCGGCCATGTTCGACCCGATGACGAAGAACAGGTCGGATGCCTCGAAGTCCTCGTACGACCCGGGAGGGCCGTCCGCACCGAGCGACTGCTTGTACCCGGTGCCCGCCGAGGCCATGCACAGGCGCGAGTTCGACTCGATGTGCAGCCCGCGCAGGTAGCCCTTGACCAGCTTGTTCGACAGGTACTGCGCCTCGATCGACATCTGACCCGAGACGTACAGCGCGAGGGCATCCGGCCCATGCTCGTCGACGATCGCGCGCAGTCTCGCCCCGGCATCCCGCACGGCGTCGTCGACGTCCGTCGCAATCGGGTCCGCACCCCGCGCGGGGCGCACGAGCGCCGTCTCGGCGCGGCCGGGAGTGCGCATGAGCTCGACGTGGGTCGCACCCTTCGTGCACAGCCGGCCCGCGTTGGTCGGGTGCGCCTTGTCGCCGACGGCGCGCGCGGGGGCGCCGTCGGGCCCGGGCGTGACGACGATGCCGCAGCCGACACCGCAGTACGAGCACACGGTGCGGTGCTCCTGCGGCGGCGCCGCGGGAGCCGCCGAGACCTCACCCGTCGGTGCCACATTCCGATGATGCGCGGCCGAGATTCCGCCGTGCTTCCGAACGTGTTACCCGAAGGTCACATCCTGCTCACACGCGAGGGCAGAGTGGAGTGAGGTTCAGTCTTCCGCGGCGACGTCTGCCGCGGTCTCGTCGTCGGGCTCCGCGGGCAGTTCTTCGAACAGACCCGCGGGCGGCGTGACGATGACGCGTCCGGCGGCGAGATCGACCTCGGGGACGATCGCCTTGACGAACGGCACGAGGATCTCGGCGTCGGCGTCGCCGCCGGAGGGACGCACGATCAGCAGGTCCTGCGCCGGGAAGTGGTCGACGCGCACGACGCGGCCGACGGTCACGCCCTCGCGCACGACATCGAGGCCGACGAGCTGGTGATCGAACCAGGCGTCGTCCTCGGCGGGCGCGGCGTCGTCCTGGTCGATCCAGAGGATCGCGCGCACGAGCGACTCCGCGCCGTCGCGGTCGTCGATGTCCTCGAAGAAGACGACGGGGTGCGTGTTCATCCAGCGGAACTCCCGCACCGTCACGGTCTTGCCGTGCCACGGGGATGCCGCCGGGACCTGCAGCGTGAACACCGCGCCGGGGACGAAACGCCCGTCCGGGTCGTCGGTGTACAGCTCGAGTTTGAGGGCGCCCTTCAGGCCATGGGCCTTGACGAGGCGCCCGACGCGCAGCTGATTGCGCGTCGGTTCTGCCGAGGCCATCTCAGTCGTCCGCGACGTCGACGCGCACGCGGCGGCCGTCGGCGAGCGCGGTCACAAGGGTGCGCAGGGCCTTGGCCGTGCGGCCGCCGCGCCCGATGACCCGACCCCGGTCGTCGGGGTGCACGCGCACCTCGAGGACGTCACCGCGAGGCGACGTGGAGGAACGGATGGTGACATCGTCCGGGTGATCGACGATCCCCTTGACGATGTGCTCGAGCGCGGCGGACAGCAAGGTCTTACTCGGCGTCGGTCTGCTCGGCGTCGGCCGCGGGGGCCTCGACCTCGTCAGCAGCCTCGGCGACGGGCTCTTCGGCCTTCTTCTCGACCTTGGGCTTGATGACCGACTTCTTCGCGGCGTCGACCTGGAACTCGCCCTTGTCTTCGGCGGTCTTCACGGTCGAGACAGCGTTCTTGTCGCCCTTGAACTTGCCCCAGTCGCCCGTGAGCTTGAGCAGCGCGGTGACCTGCTCGGTCGGCTGGGCGCCGACCGACAGCCAGTACTGGGCGCGGTCGGAGTCGATCTTGATGACCGAGGGCTCCTCGGTCGGGTGGTACTGACCGATCTCCTCGATGACGCGACCGTCGCGCTTGGTGCGCGAGTCGGCGACGACGATGCGGTAGTAGGGCGCACGGATCTTACCGAGGCGCTTGAGACGGATCTTGACAGCCACAATTCTCCTGAATGGTGTGATGTGAGGTGATGAACGTCGCCTGGAGCGTGGGGTGCACACCCGGCGGAAGCTCTGCGGTGGACCGTTCGCCGCTGGATAGAGGGTCGAGCGGGTGGTCCAACCGTCCATTTTGCCAGATTGTTGCGGATGCCGCGAACCGGCGACGCCGATTGCGCGGGTGCGTGCCAGACTGACGCCATGACGGTGCCGTTCGCGACCTCCGCCCGCTCGACCGTGGGACTCGAGTGGGAGCTCATGCTCGCCGACCGCGAGAGCGGCGACCTCGTCGGCCGTGCACCCGAGTTCCTGCCCGAACTGGAGGAGCGCACGGCGCTGGAGCGCTACACCGTGACCGGCGAGTTGCTGACGAACACGATCGAGGTCACCAGCGGGATCGGCGACACCGTGGCATCCGCCGTCGATGACATCGCCGATGCGATCGCCGACGTGCGCACGCTCACGAACCCCGCCGCCGTCGAGCTGCTGTGCGCCGGCAGTCACCCGTTCGCGCAGTGGTACGACCAGCAGGTCACCGATAAGACGCGGTACCACACCCTCATCGAGCGGACGCAGTGGTGGGGGCGCAACATGATGATCTGGGGCATCCACGTGCACGTCGGCGTCGACGACGTCGACAAGGTGTTCCCGATCATCGGCGCCCTGTCGACCTACCTCCCCCACCTGCAGGCGCTGTCGGCGTCGAGTCCGTTCTGGGCGGGTGAGCGCACCGGCTACGCGTCGAACCGCGCGCTCGTCTTCCAGCAGCTGCCGACGGCTGGCCTGCCGTGGCCACTCGACGACTGGGCGCAGTACGAGTCGTACCTGCAGGACCTCATCCGCACGGGAGTGATCACCGACGGCACGGAGGTGCGCTGGGACATCCGCCCGGCACCGCGCTGGGGCACGATCGAGGTGCGGGCCTGCGACGGCATGTCGACGCTGCCCGAGCTCGCCGCCGTCGCGGCGCTCGTCCAGGTGCTCGTCGAGCACTTCTCACGCGAGCTCGACGAGGGGCGCACCCTCGAGCGTCTGCAGCCGTGGTTCGTGCGCGAGAACAAGTGGCGCGCGGCACGATACGGGCTGGATGCCCGTGTCATCGTCGACCGCGCCGGTACGCAGCGCCTCGTCACCGAGCACCTGCTCGAGACGATCGAGCAGCTGGCGCCGGTCGCGGCCGATCTGCACTGCGCGCGCGAGTTCGCCGGTCTCGAGCGCATCGTCGCTCAGGGTGCCAGCTACGCGCGGCAGGTCGTGGTGGCCGAGGCCGCCGACGGCGATCTGCGCGAAGTGGTGCACCACCTCATCCGCGAGTTCCGCAACGGCCCGACGCTGCGCGAGCATCTGGCCGACCCGGCCAACTGACCGCCGCGGCCGCTC
Organism: Microbacterium sp. 70-16; assembly: GCF_001898315.1. Lineage (GTDB taxonomy): Bacteria > Actinomycetota > Actinomycetes > Actinomycetales > Microbacteriaceae > Microbacterium. The sequence continues at coordinate 602,505 of NZ_MKTQ01000014.1, forward strand.
AGTCCTCGAAGCCCTCCGGCACGGCGGAATCGGTGCCCGGGATGCCTTCGGCGGTGGCCTTCTTGTCGGCCATCGCGAGCAGGCGGCGGATGCGCCCCGCGACGGCATCCTTCGTCAGCGGCGGATCGGCGTGATGGCCGAGCTCGTCGAGACTCGCGTCGCGGTGCGCGAGACGCAGCTCGCCGGCTTCGCGCAGGTGCTCGGGCACCTCGTCGGCGAGGATCTCGAGCGCTCGCTCGACGCGCGCGCATGCCGCGACGGCGGCCTGAGCCGAGCGGCGCAGGTTGGCGTCGTCGAAGTTCACGAGGCGATTGACGCCGGCGCGCACCTCGCGGCGCTGACGCTGCTCTTCCCAGGCTCCCGCCATGCGCACGGCGCCCATCTCGGCAAGCGCCAGACGGATCGCCTCGCCGTCGCGGACGACGACACGCGGCACGCCGCGCACCTCGCGGGCCTTCGCCGCGATGCCCAGGCGGTGCGCCGCGCCGACGAGCGCCATCGCGGCCTCACCCGACGGGCAGGCGATCTCGAGCGCCGCGGAGCGGCCGGGGTCAGACAGGGTGCCGGCGGCGAGGAACGCACCGCGCCAGACGGCGGCGAGGTCGGGGCGCGCGCCCGTCGTGAGCTTGTTCGGCAGCCCGCGCACCGGGCGGCGGCGCTGGTCGAGCAGGCCGGTCTGCCGGGCGAGGGTCTCTCCCCCGTCGATGACGCGCACGGCGAACGAGCCGCCGGCGCGACCACCCGATGCCTGCACACGGTGCAGCTCAGGGCGCACGCCGTAGAGCTCCATGATGTCGCGGGCGACGCGGCGCGCCAGCAGATCCGACTCGAGTTCGGCCTCGACCGCGACGCGGCCGGCGATGGAGTGGAGGCCGCCCGAGAAGCGGAGGATCGCGGTCAACTCCGCCACTCGAGCCGTGGGACGAGGGTCGCGAACGGCGGCCAGCTCGGTCTTCACGTCAGCGGTAGGCGACACAGCAATCCTTCGTGCGGGGGTCGGGGGACAAAGGAACAGCCTACTCGCGTCCGAGGTCGCGGTGCTTCACCCGTACGGCTACACCCGGCACCTCCGCCAGCCGCTGGGCCAGTTCGATCGCGGTGACGACCGAGCGGTGCTTGCCGCCGGTGCACCCGACCGCAACGACGGAATGCCGCTTGTTCTCGCGCTGGTAGCCCTCCAGAACGGGGTGCAACGCGCGCGCATACGCGTCGATGAACTCCAGCGCTCCGGGCTGGGCGAGCACGTACTCGCGCACCTGTTCCTCTTCGCCGGTGTGCCCCTTCAGCTCGGGCACCCAGAACGGGTTCGGCAGGAACCGCATGTCGGCGACCATGTCGACGTCGGTGGGCAGCCCGTACTTGAACCCGAAGCTCATGACGGTGACGGTGTGCCGCGCCGCGCCCTCGTCGGTGAACAGGTCGACCACCCGCGTCGCGAGCTGATGGATGTTCAGCGCGCTCGTGTCGATCAGCATGTCGGCGCTCGCGCGGATGATCGACACCCGCTCGCGCTCCCGCTGGATGCCATCGAGGATCGTCCCGTCACCCTGCAGCGGATGCGGGCGGCGCACCGACTCGAATCTCCGCACGAGCACGTCGTCGGAGGCATCCAGGAACAGGACGCGCAGCTGGCGGCCCGCGCGCAGCGCCGCGGCGATCGTGGGCAGTTCGGTGAACAGGTCGCGGCCACGCACGTCGACGACGGCGGCGATCTTCGGCAGCGCACCGCCGGCAAGCTCCGACAGCTCGAGCAGAGGCCTCAGCATCTGCGGCGGGAGGTTGTCGACGACGTACCAGCCGAGGTCTTCGAGGGCGTTCGCCGCGGTCGTGCGGCCTGCCCCCGACATCCCCGTCACGATCAGGATCTCGCCAGGTGCCTGATCCTCTGCCACGTCTGCTCCCACGCTCGGCCTGCTGTCGCCCGTCCGACCAGCCTATCGATTCGCGAGACGCTGCTCGATCGCGGCCGCCAGCTTCGGTCCGATGCCGGGCAGTTCGGTGATCTCGTCGGCAGTCGCCTTGCTGAGCGCTGTGACCGATCCGAAGTGCTTCAACAGCGCCTTGATGCGGGCTTCGCCCAGGCCCGGCACTTCGCTCAGCACCGTCGTGATGTCGCGTCGGCGCCGCTTGCGCTGGTGCGTGATCGCGAAGCGGTGTGCCTCGTCGCGCAGACGCTGGATCAGGTACAGCGCCTCCGACGTGCGCGGCAGGATGACCGGATAGTCCTCCCCCGGCAGCCAGATCTCTTCGAGTCGCTTCGCGATGCCGCAGAGGGCGATCTCGGTGTGGCCGGCGTCGGCGAGGGCGCGGGCCGCCGCCGCGACCTGCGGAGCACCGCCGTCGACGACGAGCAGCTGCGGGCGGTAGGCGAACCGTGGGCGCTTGCGCTCGGTGACGACCGGCCCCTCGACAGGCTCGGGGGCCAGGGTTCCAGTGGTCACTGAGCTTGTCGAGGGGCCGTCGGGGGCTTCAGAGGCGTCGGGGGCCTCGTCGCGGTCGACGTGGGCGAGGCGGCGTGTGAGCACCTGGTAGAGCGAGTCGGTGTCGTCGGTGGTCTCGGCGACGCTGAACGAGCGGTACTGGTCCTTGCGCGGCAGTCCGTCTTCGAAGACGACCATGGATGCCACGACGTTCGTCCCCGACAGGTGCGACACGTCGTAGCACTCGATCCGCAGCGGTGCCTCGTCAAGCCCCAGGGCGAGCTGCAGATCGGTCAGCGCCTTCGTGCGTGCCGTGTAGTCCGAAGTCCGCCGGGTCTTGTGCAGCATGAGCGCCTGCTGGGCGTTGAGCGTCGCCGTGCGCATCAGATCGGCCTTGCGGCCGCGCTGTGCGACCTGCAGGGTGACGCGCCGGCCACGGCGCTCTTGCAGCCATTGCTCGAGCTCGGCGGCGTCCTCCGGCATCGTCGGGACGAGCACCTGGCGCGGAATCTCGCCCGCCCCCGCCGACCCGTAGGTGCGCTGCAGCACCTGGTCGACGAGCTCTGCGCCCGAGATGTCGAGTTCCTTGTCGATCGTCGTCGCGCGCACCCCGCGCACGCGTCCGCCGCGGATCACAAAGTGCTGCACCGCGGCCGACAGCTCGTCCTCGGCGATGCCGAACAGGTCGGCGTCGGTGTCTTCCGCGAGCACGAGTGAGCTGCGACTGAGGACGGCGTCGATCGACTGCAGCCGGTCGCGGTAGACGGCCGCCGACTCGTAGTCCATGGCGGCGGATGCCTCACGCATCCGCGTCGTCAGTTCGCGTGTGAACCGCGCGTCGCCGCCCGACATGAACGCGACGAAGTCGTCGACGATCGCGCGGTGCTCTTCGACCGTCACCTTCATCGAGCACGGGCCGCCGCAACGGCCGATCTGACCGGGGAAGCACGGGCGGCCGGTGGCCATGGCCTTCTTGTACGAGGCATCCGAACAGGTGCGGATCGGGAAGACCTTGATCATCAGGTCGATCGTGTCGTGCACAGCCCACACTTTGGGGTACGGGCCGAAGTAGCGGGCGCCGGGGATGCGCCGGTTGCGCGTGACGATGACGCGCGGCGCCTCGTCGCCGAGGGTGATCGCCATGTAGGGGTAGGACTTGTCGTCCTTGTACCGCACGTTGAACGGCGGCGAGAACTCCTGGATCCACATGTACTCGAGCTGCAGCGACTCTACGTCGCTGGCGACGACGGTCCACTCCACCGACGTCGCGGTCGTCACCATGCGGCGCGTGCGCTCGTGCAGCGTGTGCAGCGGCGCGAAGTAGTTCGACAGCCGCGCGCGCAAGTTCTTCGCCTTGCCGACGTACAGCACGCGGCCGTCGGCATCGCGGAAGCGGTAGACGCCGGGCTGGGTGGGGATCTCTCCCTGCTTCGGCTTGTAGGGCAGTTGGTTCGCCATCTCAGCCCGCCTTGCGGACAGGCTGGGCCGCGAGCACCTCCGCAAGGAATGCGCCGGTGTGGCTGCCCTCCACCCGCGCGACCTGCTCGGGGGTGCCTGTCGCAACGATCTGGCCGCCGCCGGACCCGCCCTCGGGGCCGAGGTCGATGATCCAGTCGGCCGACTTGATCACGTCGAGGTTGTGCTCGATGACGATGACGGTGTTGCCCTTGTCGACGAGCCCGCCGAGCACCTGCAGCAGACGCGAGACGTCTTCGAAGTGCAGGCCCGTCGTCGGCTCGTCGAGCACGTACACGCTGCGCCCGTTCGAGCGGCGCTGCAGTTCGGTCGCGAGCTTGACGCGCTGCGCCTCGCCGCCGGAGAGGGTCGTCGCGGACTGGCCGAGTCGCACGTAGCCGAGGCCCACGTCGACGAGCGTCTTCAGGTAGCGGTGGATCGCCTGGATCGGCTCGAAGAAGTCAGCCGCCTCGGAGATCGGCATCTCGAGCACCTCGGCGATGTTCTTTCCCTTGTAGTGCACGCTCAGGGTGTCGCGGTTGTACCGCTTGCCGTGGCAGACCTCGCAGTCGACGTACACGTCGGGCAGGAAGTTCATCTCGATCTTGATCGTGCCGTCGCCCGAGCAGGCCTCGCAGCGGCCGCCCTTGACGTTGAAGCTGAACCGGCCCGGCTGGTAGCCGCGCACCTTCGCCTCGCTCGTCTCGCTGAAGAGCGTGCGGATGCGGTCGAACACGCCGGTGTAGGTGGCGGGGTTCGAGCGCGGTGTGCGGCCGATCGGCGCCTGGTCGACGTGCACGACCTTGTCGAGGTTGTCGAGGCCCGTGACGCGCGTGTGCTTTCCGGCGACGCGGCGGGCGCCGTTGAGCTTCGTGGCGAGCACTTCGTACAGGATGCCGTTGACGAGCGACGACTTGCCCGAGCCGCTCACGCCGGTGACCGCCGTGAGCACGCCGAGCGGGAACTCTGCCGTCACGTTGCGCAGATTGTTCTCGCGTGCACCGACGACGGTGACCATGCGCTTCTTGTCGATCTTGCGCCGTGTGCTCGGCGTCTCGATCGTGCGGCGGCCGCTGAGGTAGGCGCCCGTGAGCGACCGCTGCTCATCGAACAGCGACGACAGCGGCCCCGAGTGCACGACCTCACCGCCGTCGACGCCGGCGCGCGGGCCGATGTCGACGATCCAGTCGGCCGCGTGCACGGTCTCTTCGTCGTGCTCGACGACGATCAGGGTGTTGCCGAGGTCTTTCAGATGCACGAGCGTTTCGATGAGGCGCCGGTTGTCGCGCTGGTGCAGGCCGATGGACGGCTCGTCGAGCACGTACAGCACACCGGTCAGCCCCGACCCGATCTGCGTCGCGAGACGGATGCGCTGTGCTTCACCGCCCGACAGCGACCCTGCCGCGCGGCTCAGGCTCAGGTAGTTCAGGCCGACCTGGATGAGGAAGTCGAGGCGCGCGCGGATCTCGCGCAGCACGGCCGCCGCGATCTGGGCCTCGCGGTCGGTGAGCTGCAGCTGCGCGAAGTACTGCTGCGCGTCGCCGAGGCTCAGCCGTGAGGCATCCGCGATGGAATGCCCGTGCACGAGCACGGCGAGCACTTCGGGCTTGAGCCGGTCGCCGTTGCAGGCGGGGCACGGCACTTCGCGCAGGTACTCGGCCCAGCGCTGCCGCTGCGAGTCGCTCTCGGCCTGCGTGTACTGGCGTTCGATGTACGGCACGACGCCCTCGAAGCCCGACGAGTACCGCATCTCGCGGCCGTAGCGATTGCGCCACTTGACGGTGACCTTGTAGTTCTCGCCGCGGAGGACCGCTTCTTTCGCTTCATCGGGCAGCTCGCGCCACGGGGTGTCGAGCGAGAAGTCGAGGTCGTCGGCGAGACCCACGAGCAGCCGCTCGTAGTACTGGTAGAGGCCCTTGCCCTGCGTCGTCCACGGGATGATGACGCCCTCGTTGATCGAGAGCTCTTCGTCGCCGAGCATGAGCTCGACATCGACCGACATGCGGGTGCCCAGGCCCGAGCAGGTGGGGCACGCGCCGAACGGCGCGTTGAACGAGAACGTCCGCGGCTCGATCTCGGTCAGCTGCAGCGGGTGGCCGTTGGGGCACGACAGCTTCTCGCTGAAGCTCTGCCACGCGGCATCCCCCTCTTCGTCGACGAAGTTGACCTGCATGATGCCACCGGCAAGGCCCAGCGCCGTCTCGACCGAGTCGGTCACGCGGCCGAGGATGTCGGGGGCCGCGACGAGGCGGTCGACGACGACCGCGATGTCGTGCTTGTAGCTCTTCTTCAGCGTCGGCGGCTCGGACAGCTGGATCAGGTCACCGTCGACGACGGCGCGGGCGTAGCCCTTGGCCGAGAGCTCTTTGAAGAGGTCGACGAACTCGCCCTTCTTCTGCGTGACGACCGGCGCGACGATCTGGTAGCGGGTGCGCTCGGGCAGCTCCATCAGCTGGTCGGCGATCTGCTGCACGGTCTGACGCTGGATCTGCGCGCCGCACTCGGGACAGTGCGGCACGCCGATGCGTGCCCACAGCAGACGCATGTAGTCGTGGATCTCGGTGATCGTGCCGACGGTCGAACGCGGGTTGCGGTTGGTCGACTTCTGGTCGATCGAAACGGCGGGGCTCAGGCCCTCGATGAAGTCGACGTCGGGGCGGTCGACCTGGCCGAGGAACTGGCGTGCGTACGCGCTCAGCGACTCGACGTAGCGGCGCTGGCCCTCGGCGAAGATCGTGTCGAACGCGAGCGAGGACTTGCCTGATCCGGACAGTCCGGTGAACACGACGAGAGAGTCGCGTGGGATGTCCAGATCAACGTTCTTGAGGTTGTGGACACGGGCTCCGCGGACGCTGAGCTTCGAGTTTGCGACGGGGACGATAGGCACCGGACAAGTCTAGGTCGGGCCTCGGACATGGGTCTCGGGCTTCGCTTCCGGCGGAGCCTCGGGCCGCTCCCCCCGGCGCTACGCGATGCGCCGGCCGGCGAAGGGGGCGAGGCCGTCGCGGACGGCCGCGACCTGCGCGACGGACATCCCGGTGGCCTCCATGACCCGGCCGGGCACGTCGAGCGCCTGCGCGCGCAGCGCGCGGCCCGCGTCTGTGAGCCCGAGTTCGAGCACGCGCTCGTCGCTCGCGCTGCGGGCGCGGGTCACGAGTCCCTGGGCTTCGAGGCGCTTGACGAGCGGCGACAGGGTCGCCGACTCCATCGCGAGCTCGTCGGCGAGCTCGCCGAGCGCGCGCGGCGCGCGCTCCCACAGCGCCAGCATGACGAGGTACTGCGGATGCGTGAGCCCCAGCGGCTCGAGGATCGGCCGATAGATCGCGACCACATTCCGTGCCGCCGTCACGAGGGCGAAGCACAGCTGGTTGTCGAGCTTCAGGAGTTCGTCACGGGCATCCACGCACCCATCCTACCCAATTACTTAGTACGCTAAGGATCATGACGCAGCGAGACGACGACCGACCGCCCCTGCGGGAACGCGTGCGCGAGGCCGGTGGCTGGTACTCCTACCTGAACAGCAGACTGATCCGGTTCGCCGGCCCCGCGTCGGTCGGGCCCTACGACACCGAGCCCGAGCCGGTGCGCACCGAGCGCGCCTGCCCGTTGTGCGGGCATCCGATGTCACAGCACACGTTCGACCGCTCGGGGCCCAAGCCCCTCATGCACTGCCCGTGATCCGCTGCCTCTGATCCACTGTCGAGGATCCACTGCCTCTGATCCACTGCCCGGCAGTCGGCGCCGACCGCTCAGCCGATCGTGATCGAGCCGTCGTCGCCGATCGGCCACCCCGGGTTGACGGCAACCTCCCACGGGTGACCGTCCGGATCGACGAACACGCCGGAGTACCCACCCCATTCGGTCGCAGCTGCGGGCCAGGCGACCCGCGCGCCCGCGGCGAGTGCGTCGGCCAGGATCGCATCGACTTCAGGCTCCGTCCGCACGTTGTGCGCGAGCGTGATCCCGCCCAGCCTCCCCCGTCGGCGACTCCCGAATCTGCGGCCAGGGCCGCACGAGACCACAGCGCGACGACCATGCCGCCCGCCTGGAAGAACGCAACCTTTCCCGCGACGGACGACGGATGCGGCTGCCAGCCGATCGCACGGTAGAACGCGATCGCCCGATCGAGCTCGGCGACCCCGGGAGTGACGAGGCTGACGCGCTGGTCCGTCAGGCGTGCCCGGCCTTCTCCATCGCGCGCAGCTCTTTCTTGAGGTCCTGCACCTCGTCGCGCAGCCGCCCGGCGAGCTCGAACTTCAGTTCTGAGGCCGCCGAGAGCATCTGATTCGTGAGGTCTTCGATCGTCGCCTCGAGCTGCATCGCACCCTCGGCCGCGATGCCCTCGCGGCGCAGCTGCGGCGTGGGCGACTTGCCCTTTCCGGACTTGTTCTTCGCGGTCGCCTTGCCACTCAGCAGCGCCTGCGTGTCGGATGCCTCGCGCGCGAGCGCATCGGTGATGTCGGCGATCTTCTTGCGCAGCGCCTGCGGCTCGATGCCGTGCTCGGTGTTGTACGCGATCTGCTTCTCACGCCGGCGGTCGGTCTCGTCGATCGCGAGGCGCATCGAGTCGGTCATGTTGTCGGCGTACATGTGCACTTCACCCGACACGTTGCGGGCCGCGCGACCGATCGTCTGGATGAGCGAGGTGCCGCTGCGCAGGAACCCCTCCTTGTCGGCGTCGAGGATCGCCACGAGCGACACCTCGGGCAAGTCGAGGCCTTCGCGCAGCAGGTTGATGCCGACGAGCACGTCGTACACACCCTGCCGCAGCTCGGTGAGCAGCTCGACGCGGCGCAGCGTGTCGACGTCGGAGTGCAGGTAGCGCACCCGAACACCGTGCTCGCCGAGGAAGTCGGTGAGCTCCTCGGCCATCTTCTTCGTCAGCGTCGTCACGAGCACGCGCTCGTCGCGCTCGACCCGCACCCGGATCTCTTCGAGCAGGTCGTCGATCTGCCCCTTCGACGGCTTGACGATGATCTGCGGGTCGACCAGGCCCGTCGGGCGGATGATCTGCTCGACGACCCCGTCGGCGATGCCCATCTCGTACCGGCCTGGCGTCGCCGACAGGTAGACGGTCTGGCCGACGCGCTGCTTGAACTCGTCGAAGCGCAACGGCCGGTTGTCAAGCGCGCTCGGCAGCCGGAAGCCGTGGTCGACGAGGGTGCGCTTGCGCGAGGCATCCCCCTCGTACATCGCACCGATCTGCGGCACCGTGACGTGCGACTCGTCGATGACCATCAGGAAGTCGTCGGGGAAGAAGTCGAGCAGCGTGTGCGGGGCCTCCCCCGGTTCGCGGCCGTCGAGGTGGCGCGAGTAGTTCTCGATGCCCGAGCAGAACCCGAGCTGCTGCAGCATCTCGAGGTCGAACGTCGTGCGCATGCGCAGGCGCTGCGCCTCGAGCAGCTTGCCCTGCCCCTCAAGCTCTTTCAGCCGGTCGGCCAGCTCGGTCTCGATCGTGCCGATCGCGCGCTGCACGGTGTCGGTGCCGGCGACATAGTGGGATGCCGGGAAGATCGGCACGCTCTCGAGCTTCTGCACGATCTCGCCCGTGAGCGGGTGCAGCATGTACAGCGCCTCGATCTCGTCACCGAACAGCTCGATGCGCACGGCGTACTCCTCGTACACCGGGATGATCTCGATCGTGTCGCCGCGGACGCGGAAGTTGCCGCGCGAGAAGTCGACGTCGTTGCGGTTGTACTGCATCGCGATGAACTTGCGGATCAGCGCGTCACGGTCGTAGCGCTCGCCCACCTGCAGCGCGACCATGGCGCGCAGGTACTCTTCCGGCGCACCGAGGCCGTAGATGCACGACACGGTGGAGACCACGACGACGTCGCGGCGGCTGAGCAGCGAGTTCGTCGTGGAGTGCCGCAACCGCTCGACCTCGGCGTTGATCGACGAGTCCTTCTCGATGAAGGTGTCTGTCTGCGGAACGTACGCCTCGGGCTGGTAGTAGTCGTAATAGCTGACGAAGTACTCGACGGCGTTGTTCGGCATGAGCTCACGGAACTCGTTCGCGAGCTGCGCGGCGAGGGTCTTGTTGTGCGCCAGCACGAGCGTCGGCCGCTGCACCTGCTCGATGAGCCACGCGGTCGTCGCGGACTTGCCGGTACCGGTCGCGCCGAGCAGCACGACATCGGTCTCGCCCGCGTTGATGCGGGCCGCCAGGTCGGCGATCGCCTGCGGCTGGTCACCACTGGGCTCGTACTCGCTGATGACCTCGAACGGCCGAACGGATCGCGTGGTCTGCATCTTTCCAGCGTAGGCGTGGGCACCGACATCGGGGCGGCCCCTCGACAGGCTCGGGGGCCAGGGGTGTCTACGCTGGGGGCATGCTGGAGTTCGTCGTCGGATCGAGCCTCGCGGCCTCGGCGGGCCTGAATGCCTGGATGCCGCTGTTCGTGCTCGGCATCCTCGATCGGTTCCTGTCCGGATTCGACCTGCCCGCGGGCTGGGCGTGGCTCTCCAGCGACACGGCGCTGTGGATCGTCGGGGCGCTGCTGGTCGTCGAGATCGTCGCCGACAAGATCCCCGCCGTCGACTCGGTCAACGATGTGATCCAGACCGTGGTGCGCCCGGCCTCGGGCGGCATCGCGTTCGGTGCGGGCGCGAGCGCGCAGGCCGTCACCGATCCGACGCATCTGTTCGAGAACGGTGCGTGGGTGCCGATCGTCGTGGGGATCGTGATCGCGCTGGTCGTGCATGGTGCGAAGGCGACGCTGCGACCTGTCGCCAACGTCGCGACCGCCGGGCTCGCCGCGCCCGCACTGTCGACCGCCGAGGATGCGTCGTCACTCGCCCTAGCCGTGACGGCGATCGTGGTGCCGATCGTCGCGGGCATCCTGCTGATCGCGCTCGTCGTCCTGATCATCGTGCTGCTCGTGCGCCGCCGGCGGCGTCGCGCCGCGGCGAAGGCGTCTGCGGCCGCGCCCTGACTACTGCAGAGCGACGGATGCCTCGGCGCGCAGCCGTTCCCAGAGCGCGTCGGTCTGCGCGAGCGTGTGCTCGATCGTCCCCGACGTGTCGATGACGACATCCGCGACAGCGCGGCGCTGCTCATCGCTGACCTGCGACGCGATGCGCGCCGCCGCCTCGGGCTCGCTGAGCCCGCGCAGTGCGACCAGGCGCTCTGCCCGCAGCGACGCGGGCGCGTCGGCGACGACGATGAGCTGCCACGGGTCGTCGACGCGTGCTTCGACCAGCAGCGGCACGTCATAGACGACCACCGCACCGGGATCTGCGGCGAACGCCTGCGCGAAGCGGCGTGCCGACTCCTCCCGCACGGCGGGATGCACGATCGCGTTGAGGCGCGCGAGGGCATCCGCATCGCCGAACACGCGCGCGCCGAGCGCGGCACGGTCGAGCGCACCGCCCTCGCCGATGACGTCGGCGCCGAAGGCATCCGCGATCGCCTCGAGCACCGCCGACCCCGGCGCCTGCACCTCGCGCACGATCGCATCGGCGTCGACGATCACCGCGCCGTGCTCAGCGAGGCGGCGCGCGATCGTGGACTTGCCCGACGCGATTCCGCCCGTCAGTGCGATCAGAGGCATGCCGATCAGCCTGTCACGACGCCCGTGAGGCGTCGAGCACGACGGACGCTCCCGGCGTGTCGGCGGCCCGCTGCGCCGCGGCGCGCGCACCAGCGAGCAGCCGGTCGACGTCGTACCCGGCATCCTCGGTCACCGCGACGCCGACACTGACGAACGGGAACAGACCGGATGCCGCGCCGGCGAGCTCTTCGGTGCAGCCGCGGTAGATCGTCGCCGCGAGGCGGCGCGCGTCGGCCGCCGTGGCCGCGACAGCACAGACGACGAGCCGCCCGTCGCCGTCTTCGCCGACGATCGACGAGGCGGGCGCGTAGCGGCGGACGGCGAGACGGTACGCGGAGTTGACGTCGTCGGCGGCTTCGGGCCCGAACGCCCCGCGGATCCGGGCGATGCCGTCGATGTCGATGACGACGAGCGCGATGCCCTCCGACCGCCACGATGCACGCTCGACGATGTCGGCGCCGGCGCCGGCGAACGTGCGCGCGAGCAGAATGCCGTCGGCGGCGACCCCGCCCCGCGTGAGCCACGCGTAGCGCTGCCGGGAGGTGCGGTTCGCGCGCAACACCGACGTGACGATGACCGCGACCATCGTGAGCACGACCGTCACGATGTTCGCGGCGGTCGGCCCGAACCACTGCTGGAACACGGCGCTCTCGGGGCCGGCAATGACGAAGACCATCAGCCGGACGGCGTAGAACAGCGCCGCCGCCAGCAACACGGCCGCGAAGGCCCACGAGCTGCGGATCAGTCGCAGCGGCGCGCGCAGGGCCTCCACCGCGGCTGCGATGAACAGCACGACGAGACTCGCCGCCATCACCGGCCACCCGCCCCAGCCGTCCGGCTGCGCCGCGTCGATCAGGGCGGCGGCGAAAGTCGCGACGGCACCGACAGCAACGACGACGGCCGGGGTGCGCAGCGCGCGGTCGCTGAACTGCCGCGACCCCAGCCACACGAACCCCGGCACGAGCACGAACATGACGTTGCCGACGGCGATCGCGAACGTGCCGCCCACTCCGGCCGCCCAGGCCGCGTACGCGAGGGTCGCGGAGAGGCCGCAGAAGTACCCGGTCGCCCAGAGCCGGCCCGGCCCGGTGTCTCGACGGATGACGGTCTCCAGGATGAACGCGATGCTCGCAACCGCCCCCACGAGGGCGGTCATGAACGCTGCCGTGTACTCGTCGAGGGTCATCGGGGCATCCTCGTCTGTGCGCTCGCGGGCAGCTCGATGATGAACGTCGTTCCGGTGCCGGGCTCGGACTCCACGCTCATGCGCCCGTCGTGCGCGGCGATGATGTCGTGGCTGATCGACAGCCCCAGGCCGCTGCCGGCGACGTCTTCCGACGCGCGGAAGAACCGGTCGAAGACGTGCTCCTGATCGGCGGGCGAGATCCCGATGCCGGTGTCGCGCACCTCGATGCGCGTCGTCTCGCCGTCGGTGCTCACCGAGAGGTCGATGGCACCGCCGTCACGGTTGAACTTGATCGCGTTGCTGAGCAGGTTGTCGACAACCTGCCGCAGGCGGCCCGGGTCGGCGAGAGCCGTCGCACTGTCGGCGCCGCTGGTCGTCACCTTGATGACGCGCTCGTCGGCGAGCGGGCTGAGCGCGACCACCGACGCCCGCACGATCTCGACGACATCCGTCTCACGAGGGTGGACGGCCGCTTCGACCGACCGCACCGAACGACGTGAGGCCGAGAGGATGTCCGCGACGATCGCGAGCAGGCGCTCACCGCTGCGGAACGCGTTGTCGACGTAGCGGTGTGCCCGCTCGGGGACGTCCTCTTCATCCAGCGCGAGCTCGAGATAGCCGAGCACCGACGTCAGCGGCGTACGCAGCTCGTGCGACACCGAGGCGACCAGATCGTCGCGTGAGCGCAGCGCTTCGCGTTCAGCGGTCACATCGCGCGCGACGACGACGGCGCCCGAGTCGGCTCCGCGGTGGTCGATGAGCCGGCGCGCCGTGAACGTCAGTGCGGTGCGGCGCCCCTCGGCATCCTCCGACCACACCACGACGTCCTCGAACGACTCACCACGGCGGGCGCGGGCGAGCGGGTGATCCTGTTCGGGCAGCTCAGTGCAGCCATCCTCGGCACGCAGCAGCGTCGTCGCGGAGTCCCCGTGCAAGCCCGGAACGGCGCTGCTGATGCGCCCCGCCGCGTCGTTCTCGTACACGATGTCACCGCCGACCGAGAGCCGCACGACGCCGAAGTCGACGGTGTCGAGCACTTCCGCGACCATCTGCTCCTGCCGCACGGCCGCCGACCGCGCGAAGGCGAGCCGCGCGGCCTGCGCGTCGAGCAGCTCACGCTGCGCAGCGAAGCGGCGCGTCGACGAGTATGCAGCGATGCTGAGCGCGACGACCACGAGCGGCAGCAGCAGCGTCGTGAAGCCCCAGTGCGACGCCGGCCCGAAGCCCACCGTCGCCCAGTACGTCGCCGGGATCGCGATACAGCTGAAGATGAGACCGGCACGGCCGAGTGTGGCCAGCCACATCGCCGGCAGCGCCCACAGCAGGCCGAGGCCGCCCGCCGGGTCCGACACCCGCAGCAGCGCGATCGCCGCGATGTCCGCGATCGGCACGACCGCGATCCACTCGGGGCGCAGCCGCTCCCACGGCACCGACATCGTGGCGATGGCGCACACGATGAGCCCCAACGTGCCGAGGGCGAACAGGCCGGCGTCGGGAAGTGTGCCCAGGCTCAGCCCGATCATGAACAGCAGCACGACGGTGCCGCTGAGCAGCAACTGGCTGCCGGCGGTGACCCGATCGCGCGGGTCGGCGCGCAGGATGCCACGGCGCATCATCCGCCGGGCTCCGCCGGGCGCCTTCTCCGAGACGGCCCGCATCATTGGCAACTCACTCCTCGACGTTAGCGCGCACAGGCATCCACTCGGACCGTGCCATGACCGAAAGCGCGAAACGGGGCCGGGGCCCGAAGGCTCCGACCCCGTTTCGGGTGTTTGTCAGTCGATCAACGACCCGACAGCTTCTCGCGCAGAGCCGCGAGAGCCTCGTCGTCGGCGAGGGTGCCGCCACCGGTGCTCTCCGAGGAGAACGACGATGCTCCGGTCTCGACGGGGGCAGCAGCCTCGGCCTCGAGGGCCTTGGCGACGGCGACCTTGTGCGCCTCCCAGCGAGCCTGGGCTGCAGCGTAGTCCTGCTCCCACTTCTCGCGCTGAGCGTCGAAGCCCTCGAGCCAGGCACCCGACTCGGGGTCGAAGCCCTCGGGGTACTTGTACTCGCCGTTCTCGTCGTACTCGGTCGCCATGCCGTACAGCGCCGGGTCGAACTCGGTGCCGTTGGGGTCGACCGACTCGTTGGCCTGCTTGAGCGACAGCGAGATGCGGCGACGCTCGAGGTCGATGTCGATGA
>NZ_MKTQ01000015.1 GCF_001898315.1 Microbacterium sp. 70-16
AACTTCACGATCGCGTCGACGCCGCGCAACTTCGACCGTCAGGCCAACGAGTGGAAGGACGGCGAAGCGCTGTTCCTCCGCGCGTCGGTGTGGCGCGAGTTCGCCGAGCACGTGGCCGGTTCGCTCACCAAGGGCATGCGGGTCATCGCGACCGGTCGTCTGAAGCAGCGTTCCTACCAGGACCGCGAGGGCAACAACCGCACGGCGATCGAGCTGGAGGTCGACGAGATCGGCCCCTCGCTGCGCTATGCGACCGCCCAGGTCACCCGTGCCGCCTCCGGCGGTGGCGGCGGCAGCTTCGGTGGGGGTCAGCAGGCCCGCCCGCAGGTGCAGCAGGCCGAAGAGCCCTGGGCCACGCCCGGGTCGGCCGCGCCGGATGCCTGGAGCGCTCCCGGCTCCTACGGCGACGACACCCCGTTCTGATCGTCGCCTCACTCGCAAGATCTCGGATGCCCCGGGCATCCACAAACTCGTACTAAGGAAAAACAATGGCTGGAAAGGCTACTGGCGATCGCCGTAAGCCGCGGAAGGGCGCGAAGAACGCCGCTCCCGCGAAGGCGATCCGCGTCGGCGTCATCGACTACAAGGATGTCGCGACGCTTCGCAAGTTCATCTCGGAGCGTGGGAAGATCCGCGCCCGTCGTATCACCGGTGTCTCGGTGCAGGAGCAGCGTCTGATCGCCAAGGCGATCAAGAACGCGCGCGAAATGGCGCTCCTGCCTTACGCCGGCGCTGGCCGCTAAGGGACCCGCGGTGGCGAGAAGCAGGTGGCGTCGATTCGCGCCGCCCGTGACGCCCGTGCGATCCACGTCCACGAAGAGGCCGTGGCCCTCAAGGACGCCCTCGAGGCGGCCAAGGTCAAGCTCAGCGTCAAGGCCGGCAAGGAAGGTCGCCTGTTCGGCGCCGTCAAGCCCGCCGACGTCGCGGATGCCGTCAAGGCAGCCGGTCTGGGTGACCTCGACAAGCGCAAGATCCACATCACCGCTCCGATCAAGGCTGTCGGCGAGCACGAGGCGACCGTTCGCCTGCGTGACGACCTGACCGCTGTGATCACGCTGCAGGTGGTTGCTGCGAAGTAATCGCTTCCGGCGGCTGAGCCCGTCGAAGCCCGGAATGCCGCAGGCCCTGAGGGGTCTGCGGCATTCGTCGTTTCTGGCGCTGACCTGCAGAGAGATTCTCTGGTCAGGACTTGACAAAGCGGGCGGTTATCCCCGTTGTTGTCCCCAAGCTTGTGGGTAGGCGACAACCTTCAACCCACACTTCAATCACATTGCCCGTCCACAGGTTGTGAATCAAATAACCGCAGGTCAGATACATAATTCTGTTGCAACCGTGGGTTGAGTTGCGCGACTTTCCACAGGGTTTGTACACAGGCATCCCGGCGTTTCGCGCAATGTCTCCACAGAGTTATCCACAGGCTGGTTTGCGGGTGTCGGAACCCGTGCCTAGCGTTGCCTGTGGCTCGGGGAACGGGCCGGGGAAGAGGGGCGCTGTATGTCGATCGCGGACATCTCCGACGAACGAATGGGCGGGTCTTCAGACCGCAGCCACGAGCGGACGCCGCCGCACGATCTGCTCGCAGAGCAGAGCACGCTGGGCGGCATGCTGCTGTCGGCGGATGCCGTGGCCGACGTCGTCGAGTCGATTCGAGGCACCGACTTCTACGTGCCCAAGCACGAGCTGATCTTCGAGGCGATCCTCAGCCTCTACTCGCACGGCGAGCCCACCGACGTTGTCGCCGTCACCGACGAGCTCATCAAGACCGGTGACCTGCAGCGCGCGGGCGGCGCCGACTACCTGCACTCGCTGACCTCAATCGTTCCGACGGCCGCGAACTCGGCGTACTACGCCTCGATCGTCCACGAGCGTGCGCTGCTGCGGCGCCTCGTCGAGGCCGGCACCCGCATCGTGCAGATGGGCTACAACGGTCAGGGCGAGGCGCTCGACCTCGTCAACAACGCGCAGGCCGAGATCTACTCCGTCACCGGCGCCGAGCAGGCCGAGGACTACGTCGCGCTCGAGGTCGCCGTCGGCGCCGCCATCGAAGAGATCGAGGCCGCCCGCGGCCGCGACGGCCAGATGACGGGCATCCCCACCGGCTTCCAGGGTCTCGACCAGCTCACGAACGGCCTGCACCCCGGCCAGATGATCGTCGTCGCGGCGCGGCCGGCCATGGGTAAGGCCCTCGCGCTCGACACGCCCCTGCCGACGCCCACCGGGTGGACGACGATGGGCGAGATCCAGGTCGGTGACGAGCTGTTCGACGCCGACGGCCGGCCGACGCGCGTCGTCGCGGCGACCGAGGTGATGGAGGGGCGGCCCTGCTACGAGGTCGGTTTCTCGGACGGGTCGAAGATCATCGCGGATGCCGAGCACCAGTGGCTCACCGAGACGCGTGCGGCTCGCCGGGGCACCGCCGGGGCATCTGTCGTCACGACCGAGCAGATGTTCCGCACGCTGACCGTCGGCGCCGAGGCGCGGGCCAACCACTCCGTGCGCAACGCGGGGGCGCTGCAGATGCCCGAGGCTGACCTTCCGGTCGCGCCTTACGCGCTGGGCGCGTGGCTGGGTGACGGCCACTCGGCCGGCGCGCGGATCACGAGCGCGACCGACGAGATCCCGGCGCTCATCGCCCGCACCGGCCTGCGCGCGCAGAACCGCGGGCGGATGCTGTACACGATCCAGCTGCTCGAGCGCGAGTCGCTCGTGCGCTCGTGCGAGGTGTGCGGCGCCGAGTTCGTCGCGCGGCACCCGAACGTGCGGACGTGCGGGCGCACGTGTGGACCCAAGAACAAGGGTGCGCACCCTGAGCGGTTGTCGTGCCCGGACTGCGGGATGCCGTACTCGGGCGAGGCGCAGCGATGCGCTGCCTGCTACGCCGACCACGGGTCGTTCACGGCGCTGCTGCGCAAGGCGGGCGTGCTGGGCGACAAGCACGTGCCGGCCGCGTACCTCCGGGCATCCGAAGCGCAGCGTCGGGAACTGCTCGCGGGCCTGCTCGACACCGACGGCACCGTCGTCAAGGGCGTCGGTTCGTGCCAGTTCGCGGTGACGAACAAGAAGCTCGCCGACTCGGTGTACGAGCTGATCGTGAGCCTCGGCTACCGCTGTGGGCGCACGGCGAAGCGTGTGAACGGCCGTACCGAGGCATCCTCGACGTGCTACATCCTCAACTTCTCGACGACCGACGACGTGTTCTGGCTCGAGCGCAAGCGCGCGCTGCACGCGCAGGAGCGCCCTGCCGACACGCGACGCACCGGCCAGCGCTACGTCACGGCGATCCGCCCGATCGAGAGCGTGCCGGTGCGCTGCGTGCAGGTCGACAATGACGAGCACCTGTACCTCGCGGGTGAGTCGATGATCCCGACGCACAACTCGACGCTCGCGCTCGATTTCGCGCGGGCTGCGGCGATCAAGCACAACCGGCCGACGATCTTCTTCTCGCTCGAGATGGGGCGCAGCGAGATCGCGATGCGCCTGATGAGCGCCGAGGGCGCCGTGCCGCTGCAGTCGATGCGCAAGGGGTCGCTCGATTCGCGCGACTGGACGACGATCGCGTCGACGCGGGGTCGCATCAACGATGCGCCGCTGTATATCGATGATTCTCCGAACATGACGCTCGTCGAGATCCGAGCGAAGTGCCGCAAGCTCAAGCAGCGCGTCGGTCTGCAGATGGTCGTGATCGACTATCTGCAACTGATGACGTCGGGCAAGCGGGTCGAGTCGCGTCAGCAGGAGGTCTCGGAGTTCTCGCGCGCGCTCAAGCTGCTCGCTAAGGAGTTGCAGGTGCCGGTCATCGCGCTGTCGCAGCTGAACCGTGGCCCCGAGCAGCGTGCCGACAAGAAGCCCGCGATCAGCGACCTGCGTGAGTCGGGCTCGATCGAGCAGGATGCCGACATGGTGATCCTGCTGCACCGCGAAGCCGCCTACGAGAAAGACAGCCCCCGCGCCGGCGAGGCCGACCTCATCGTCGCCAAGCACCGCAACGGCCCGACCGACACCGTGACGGTGGCCTTCCAGGGCCACTTCTCCCGGTTCACCGACATGGCGCCGGGAGACTTTGGGTGATTGTAGGTTCCACGCCGAAATGACATATTCCACGGGTAGTTGGCAGGCACTTGGCATCTCTGCCAAGTGCCGTGGACACGCGCTTGTGGCTGAGGCGTGTGGTTCTGGGGAGGGAGTCGGTTCCAGTCCGTAGGGTCGGAACGCTGGCCTGGGTTGAGTTGCGAAGCACTGGGGGTTGTTGTGGGGTCAGATTTTCGGTTGTGGTCGGATGAGCCATCGGCGACAGACTTGCTGTCGTTCGATGCGATCGCGGACACCGTGGTCGATGCGCTATTCGACGGTGAGCTGGATCCAGTTGCTCTCGGTCTTGAGGGCGCTTGGGGTAGCGGCAAGACGACGGTGCTGCATCTGATTGAAAATCGGATCGCCACGGAGAACGTGGATGGTCAAGTGGTTGTCGTGGTTCGGTCGAACCCTTGGCAGTACGACCCGGCAGTGGGCGCCAAAGAGAGTTTGATAGCCGAGATCCTCGGTGCGTTGAGTGCTGAGTTTGACGCGTCCGACCCTGTGGGATCGGCGGGTCTGACTGCACTGAAGGCGCTGGTGAAGCGTGTCAACTGGTCCAAGGCTGTGAAGATGGCGGCCCGAACGGCTTTGACCTTGCAGCTTCCGTCGTTGGACGACGTCTTCGACTTGGTCAGCGACGACCCTGAGTCACTCGATTCGCCCAAGGGCATGGCGTCTTTCAAGGAGGAGTTCCAGAAGCTGCTGGCCGACCCGGCGTTGGCGCATGTGTCGCGAGTCGTCGTGTTGGTCGACGACCTCGATCGATGTCTACCGCCGACTGTGGTCGAGACTCTCGAGACGATCCGCTTGTTCCTGTCGGTCCCGGGGATGTGCTTCGTCGTGGCTGCGGATGAGGCGCGGGTCGCGGAGGCGATTCGGATGCATCTTGGAACACCGCTTGTCGGGGACGGGCGAGAGAGTGTTGCGAGCTTGTATCTCCACAAGATCGTGCAGACGACGGTGCCAGTTCCGGCATTGAGCGCGTTCGACACGCGGGCATACTTGTTCCTACTTCTGGCGAAGCAGGAGTGCGGCAGTGATGATGCGTTCGCAGAGCTGGTGCGGGCGTGTGGTGAGCTGCGCGTCGCTGCCGGGAGCCTCGATGACCTGGAGCTGCCGGCGGATGGTTCGTTGCGGTCTGCGATGCAGAGCGCGGCGAGGTTGACCCCGATTCTGTATGAGAAGTTGCAGGCGAACCCGCGTCGAATCAAGCGGTTCATGAATGACTTGAACGTCCGGCAGTCGATCGCGGATCGGCGAGGGATTGCATTGTCGCCGGATGCGGTCGCGAAACTCATGGTGCTGGAGCGCACGTTGCCGACCGACTTCGACACTCTGCTCGGTTGGCTGAGCGCGGGGGTGCTGCGTCCCCGGCTGGAGCGTTTGTCCGAGGTCGCAGAGTCCGGCGCCGCCGCCGATCGCGGGGACGCAGATGATGGGGAAGGTGTCGACGAAGAGTCGTTCTCGGCAACCATGATCCGGTGGGCCAAGCTTCCGCCTGCCCTCGACGCGGCTGCGGCTGGCGGGTACTTGACGCTTGCGGCGGCGTTCCATGGTCGGCTGCTCGTCGACGAGGGGCTTCCGGAACAGTTGCGGGATATCGCTGCGGCATTGGCGTCAAGGTCGCAGATCGAACGTGAGGCGGTATCTCAGGACGAGCTACAGGCCTTGCCTCTGGGAGATGTGTCGGTGCTGCTCGATCATCTCGGCCGACGCCTCCAGGACGAGCCGGGCGTGCAGTTCGCGGCGGTGAACGCGATCATCACACTGGCGCGACTGCATCCGGCGGTACAGCAGGAGGCGCTCGTCGCCCTGGCTCGGCTGCGCGCGACCGATGTGAATGCCTCGACGGTGATGCTGTTCCGTTCCATCGAAGCTCAGTACGTCGATGTCCTTGAGGGGTGGCGCGTGGTGGGTGCCGACGATACCGACACCTCGAAGGCGCTGACATCGCTGCTCGGGCCGGTGGTGGCGTCCTGATGGGAACTAGTGGTGTGTACAAGGGAGGCGGCGGTGCAGCGGCTGCCGGACTGAGGGATGCGCTGAGCGACTGGCTTGACAGCGCATCCGCGCCATCGGCTCCCGCAGCTGGCGGCCCGACGATCGACGGGCGCCTGGATCCGAAGCGTGTGGGCGGGGCGTTGCGGTTGTGGTCCGGCCCGTCGGGTGGTGGCCGATCGGGTCGCGCTGGAGGATCCGGGAGCTCCGGTGGCGGCCGTTCTAGCGGCGGCGCGCAGCGCTCGGCCGCACGCGTAGCCGGCCCAGCCGGCAGCGCTGCGACTCTGTCGACCGCGTACTTGCGGGGTGAGCGCGCACCGTTGGAGGCGGCCGGGCTCGACCTCGATGAGCTTCGCGCCCTTGATGATCCGCTCGAGGTGCGCCGGCGCATCGTCGAGGCCGCGTTCGAGTCGGAACCTGACAGTACAATCGCCGATGGCGAGGCGCGACTGATCGTCGCAGACCTCGTGACGTGGACGCTGGAGACTCCGCGGGATCCGGCGCAGATCGTGCGCCACACGGTCGAGTTGATGATCGCTCGTTCCATCCTGACGGAGGTCGGCGACCGGATTCGACAAGAACCGAGGGCTGCGCTTCGGCGTTCCGCAGAGGATGAGATCCGACTCGCCGCGAAGGCATGGGCGATGCGATTCGATGTCGCCGCGGTGACTCTGGATGGCCCGTCCATTAGCGCGGCGGTCCAAACAGGCGTGACGGATCTTCTTGCTATCTATGGGGATGAGTCATGACGAGCATCGCTCTGTGTCTGTCCCGGGAGGATGCTGCCAAGAGCGGGGCGGACGAGGTGTTTTTGTGGGATGGCACGCCGGGCGATTCCTTCAATACGGGGTTACGACCGGACCTGCGCCAGCTCGGGACAGTTCCTTCGATCAATGCCGACTTCGTTCGTGTGGCCCTCACCGTCTATGTCGCAGACCATTCGGTGAGACGTGAACGGGGTGGATCGAACTGGAATCAGCGCGACCTAGTCTTGACCGTGCCGGTGATCCACGCGGAGAAGTGGCAGGCCGTCGCGGCGGAGTTGGAACGCACGCTCGCGTTCCTCACCGGCGACCGGTGGACTCTGCAGTTCGCCCGACTCGCCGCCTCCGAGACGAGTGGTGTGCTGGTGCCCGACACGGCCGCTCGGACGGTTCTGGTCAGCGGCGGCGCGGACTCCGCATCCGGCGCGCTGGTGTCCGCGGCATCGCTCCGGTCCGGGGAAGGGCAGCGGCTTGTCTCCCACTCAAGCTCGGGTGCGGGAGCGAGCGCCCCGCAGCAGCGTGTCGCCGCCGCCCTGGAGGCGCTGTTCAGCGGGACGACCATCCACCATTACCAGGTGCATTTGCAACGCAGAACACATCGCCTCAACGGCACACGATTTCGACGGGAACCGTCGAGCCGCTCGCGATCGTTGCTGTTCCTCGCGCTCGGGCTGGCAGTGGCAAGCCAGAGTGGCCGCGGCCTGTGGATCGCCGAGAACGGCTTCGCCTCCATCAACCCCCCACTTGGCCCAGAGCGGGTGGGAGCATTGTCGACCCGCACGACGCAGCCTTGGTTCCTCTGGCGCGTGGGCTCACTGTTGACAGATCTGGGCGGGTACGGCGAAATTGAGAATCCCTTCCAAGCCTTGACGAAGGGCGATGAGTACCGACGCGTCGTCGAGCTGGTCGGCGCGGATCGTGCCGCGGCATTCCTCAGCGCAACGAACTCCTGCTCGCACAGCGACCAGCAGTACTTGGGTCAGGTCGCCAGTGGTTCGCACTGCGGAAAGTGCTTCGGCTGTGTCCTTCGTCGCGCCGCGTTTGCCGCGGCAGATCTTTCCGATGCCACCCCGTACCTCGCCGACCGCGGAGGACGCTTCGCGAAGTATGCGGAGCAGCGGTCGATCGAAAACGCGGTCCGAGACTTCGTCGATGCGGGCGTGGACGAGAGCTTCCTCATGACAACCCCACTGCCCCCAGCCCTCACCGTCGCCGACGCGCGGACCCTATACGCACGGGGCTTGGCCGAGTTGGAAAACTATCTGGGATGAGACGCCTACCTCCCCTGGACACGCACGCGCACGTCGCGTTGGACATCGCGCCGTTCGAGCTTGAAAAGCTGGGCGCGGTTGTCCTGATCGCTACCCGGTCACTCGACGAATACGCGCAAGTGGAGTCGCGTTCGGATCGCGCCAGCGTATGGGGGGTGGGGTGTCACCCGGGTCTCGTCGGCGCCGATCGTGGATTCGATCCGGATCGCTTTGCGACCATGCTCCAGTCGACCTCATATGTTGCGGAGGTGGGACTCGATGGCGCGTCCCGCGTTCCACGCGACACCCAGCGGGCGACGTTCGAACGCATCGTTAAGGCGGTCGAGACCTCCCCTCGGATCGCTTCAATTCATAGCTACCGGGCGACCAGCGCTGTACTTGAGGTGTTGCGTGCATCTCACCTGCGTGCGGGGGCCGTTCTGCACTGGTGGTTGGGCACGCCTGAAGAGACTCGGGAGGCTGTCGCGTTGGGCTGCTACTTCTCGGTCAACTATTCGATGACCCGCTCGCCCGACGTGCTCCGAGCTATCCCGCGAGAACGTCTACTTGTCGAGACCGATCATCCCAGCGGTGATCGTTTCTCCCAAAGCCCACGCCGACCAGGCCGGGTGGAACCGGTCGAGGCCGGGATAGCGCGGGCGCTCGGCCTCGCGCCCGCGGTTGTCCGTACTGTCGTCTGGTCGAACTTCGCCGCGCTGGTCGACGACACAGGAGTCGATTCCCTGCTCCCCGCCGCGCTTCGACAAATGATCCAGTCCGCGAGGTGAGACGCGTGGTTCCGCGCGCAGACGGTCGGGCGGGCCTAGCCCGTAGGTGACCGTCGCCGTCAGGACGCGGAACGCTCCTCGGCCGTGCTCTGCTCCTCCACGTACTGGCTCGCCGCATTCCACCAGGGATTCCCGCGGACCCGGTACAGGATGGTCCGCTCTCCGGGCACGCGCTCGACGAACTCGATGAAGTTCGCTCGGCGGAGCTTCTGGATCAGTGGGTGCACGATGCCAGGGGAGAGCCGCGTGGCGTCGGTGATCGTCTTCGATGAGAACTTCTCGCCGCGTAGCCCGGCGATCTCGACCATGACGCTGTACATGTAGCTGTTGCCGAAGACGAGCCGGGATTCCTCCGGCGCGATGGGCTCCAACATGGTCATGTCCTTGAGTGTCGCACACGCGGCCGACGTGGGCTTCAGGCCGGCCTGTGGGCGTTGATTTTGTGGTCCCTATATTTGTATCCCTGACGGTGACTTGTTATCTATGTGACGTCCACTACAGTGAATGTCACATTCACTAGTATTCGTGACTCGCATATACCGAATTAACCCGTGATAGCAAGAGCGAGATCCTGAATCGTATTTCACGAATCTATGGCGGCAGCGTGCATTCTCCCGGACCGATTCGACCCTCACGCTGGCTTCATGACGGAGCGCGAGCAACTCGGGACGCGGGGCGGAGCGTTCCCGGCGGATGTCGGGCTGATGGTTCGCAAAGCGGGTGGCGAGGTGGACGTTGTTCCGCTGCAGTCAGCTCGATTGAGCGTCTTTGACGCCGCCGTCCCGTGGCGTGATTTCCGCTGGTACCGGGGGCAGCGGCATTTCTCGGGCAGCTACTGGTCGGCAACCATGCAATCGCATGTCGGATACGAGTCGCGGCTCGAGTACGCGAACCTGCTGTTGGCCGACTTCGACCCTCGCGTCGACTGGATCCTGTCTCAGCCGTTCCTCCTCGAGGGGGAGGACAAGGGCACACGCCGTCGCCACATTCCCGACTATCTGATCGTCCACGCGGACCAAACCGTCTGCGTGGTGGATGTGAAGCCCGCCGCGAAGCTCACCATCCCGAAGGTGCGTGACTCGCTGAGCTGGTCGCGGCGCGTGATCGAACCCCACGGGTGGGAGTACCGCGTCCAATCCGAGCCGGATGAGGTGTTGCTACGCAACGTCGAGTTCCTTGCCGGCTACCGCCGACCCTTCCAGTTCGCCGACGGCGACGTCACCGGCGCGCTCGGCGAGCTGAGATCGCCCATGGCGTTCGGCGAGGCGGTGCGCGCGATTCCGGCCGTCGCCGGCGGGCTTCTCGCAGCACGCGCGCTTGTCCTGCACCTGCTGTGGGCTCGCCGGCTGAGCACCGACCTGACTCGACTTCTGAGCGCCACGAGTGGGCCGCCCCCTTCATTCGGTCCGGTCGCTGTGCGAGTCGTCGGTTTCCAGTTGATGGGTGCATTGCCGAGCGTAGT
>NZ_MKTQ01000016.1 GCF_001898315.1 Microbacterium sp. 70-16
CGTCGACGCCTTGGTGAGCCGTTACCTCACCAACAAGCTGATAGGCCGCGAGCTCATCCCTGACCGAATTTCTTTCCAGCTGCTGAAGATGCCTTCGCAGCTCGTATCCAGTATTAGACGCCGTTTCCAGCGCTTATCCCAGAGTCAGGGGCAGATTGCTCACGTGTTACTCACCCGTTCGCCACTGATCCAGCAGAGCAAGCTCCGCTTTCACCGTTCGACTTGCATGTGTTAAGCACGCCGCCAGCGTTCATCCTGAGCCAGGATCAAACTCTCCGTAAAGAAATGTTGCTGCGATCAGCCGGAAAATGACTGAAGCAGCGAGTTTGATCTGACCAAAGGGATGTCATTGCTGACTATCCGTTGCCGGCACCGGAGTGCCGGACTTTGATCCAAAGGAATCTCATTCAGCCGAAGCTGAATCGAGGTTATTTGGCATTTGACAAGTGCACGCTGTTGAGTTCTCAAGGATCGGATGCTCCTGCCGTTTGGCCTCTCGGCCTCCCCTGCAGGGCAACTTCTCTATCTTATACTTCGTGTTTCGCTTGTCAAATCGGCGTTTCTGACCGAAGTCAGACGCGATGACGCGCATCTCACGAAGCTAGATCGGCGGCTCGACGTTTCGGCTTTCGAGCCAGCCCGTCGGGCAACTTCTCTATCTTATCCCGCTCGCTCTGCTTGTCAAATCGGCTGTCTGTGACTGATTTGGCGTCTCCAGCAGCACTCTTCGACAGCTTCCGAGGAGTGGGATCCCATCCTAGACCAAAAGGCCTTGTTCTCTCTACCGAGAGGTTTGGGTTGGGGTGGTTCTCCGCTTGAGGGGGCGAGGCCTTCCGGCCTTCTCGCTCTTCCCTGTGGGGCGAACAAGTAATAAGTTACGTGGGTTCTGGGGATCGGGCAAATCCGGGCTGCATCCCGGGCGTGTCGCGCGCGGAATCGTTGATTTTCCGCGGTTCCACTCACGCCGGCCCCGGCGTAGCGTGTGTGCCATGACAGCGGCGGTCGCCCTCCCCGCCCGCACGGATGTCGCGGGGCTCGCCGCGATGGCCGTCGGCGCAGCCACGTCGGCGGCGATGTCGGTCGCCGACATCGCCGGCGCCCCGCAGCTCGATCCGCACCGCATCGCCGTCGCGTACTCGAGCGAGCGATGGATGCGCATCGATGGGCAGCCGCAGCGGGCCTTCGCTCCGCTGTCGAGCTTCTTCGCCACGCTCGACGGTTCGGTGCGCACGCATGCGAACTACCCGCATCATCGCGACCGGCTGCTGCGCGGACTGGGTCTGCCCCGGGATGCTGACGCCACCCGTGTGACAGAGACACTCGCGGCACTGCCCACTGCCTCGGCTGTCGCCGCGGTCGACGCCGTCGGCGGGCTCTGCGTGCCGGTGCGGCCAGAAGATCCCGCCGCGGATGCCGCTTTGCGCTGCACTCCCCTGGTCGAGATCACGCGCATCAGCGAAGCACCCCGCCGACCGCGGCCGGATCCCCAGGCATCCGCACCGTTGCGCGGTGTGCGCGTGCTCGATCTGACCCGCGTCATCGCCGGCCCCATCGCGACGAGTACGCTCGCGCTGCTCGGTGCGGAAGTGCTGCGCCTCGACCCGCCGGCGCTGCCCGAGATCGCCGGCCAGCATCTCGACACCGGTCACGGCAAGCTCTCGGCACTGCTCGACCTGTCCACGCCCGCGGGCGCCGCGCGGTTCGACGAGCTTCTCGCCTCGGCCGACATCGTGGCACTCGGATACCGCCCCGATGCTCTCGCCCGACTCGGCCTCGCACCCGAGCAGCTTGCCGAGCGTCGGCCCGGCGTCATCGTGCTGTCGCTGTCGGCGTGGGCCGAGCCGCACCGCCGCGGATTCGACAGCCTCGTGCAGGCCGCGAGCGGCATCGCCCTGATCGAGGGCACGAGCGGCGCCCCCGGTGTGCTGCCCGCCCAGGCGCTCGATCACAGTGCGGGCTACCTGCTCGCTGCCGCCGCCATTGACCTTGTCGCGCGTCGCGCGCGCGAGGGCGGCTCGTGGCTCGCCCGCACATCGTTGCGCCGCGTCGCGGCAGAGCTGCTCGGTCTTCCGCGCACCGCCGAGCCCGAACCCGCCCCGATGGTCTCCGACGCGACGGGGCACACGCAGAGCTTCGAGGTCGACGGGATCAGCATCGTGACGACGGCACCCGCGATCGGCTACCCGGGCGGCCCGACCGGCTTCGCTGCGCCGCACGCGTGGGGGCAGGACGAACCGGCCTGGGCCTAGGCATCCGCTCCGCAACGCGGACGGCCCCCGCTCCGAAGAGCGAGGGCCGCCTGGCTGTGCGTCGTGCTGCTTACTGCGCAGCCTCGACGATCGCGAGGAGGTTCGGGTTGTTGGCGTACGCCTCGGCCGCGTTCTCCTTCGTGACGATCACCGGGTCGAGCAGGTACGCCGGGACGACCTTCACGCCGTTGTCGTACTGCTCGGTGTCGTTGACGTCGACCGTCTCGCCCTTCTGCAGCTGCTGGATCATCTTGATCGTCTGCGCCACGAGCAGCGAGGTGTCCTTGTTGATCGTCGAGTACTGCTCGCCGGCCATGATCGACTTGACCGACTCGACCTCAGAGTCCTGACCCGTGACGGTGAACGTCGCGATGTCCTTGCCGCCCTGCTTCACCGAGGTGATGATGGCGCGAGCCAGGTTGTCGTTCGGCGAGAGGACGCCGTCGATCGTCGCGTCGGTGTAGTTGGCCGTGAGCAGCGAGTCCATGCGGCTCTGTGCGTTCTCGGCCTCCCAGCCCTGCGTCGCCGTCTGGGCGATTTCGGTCTGGCCCGACTTCACGACGAGGGTGCCGTCGTCGATCTTCGGCTGCAGGACGCTCATCGCACCGTTGAAGAACACGGCCGAGTTGGCGTCGTCCGGCGAACCGGAGAACAGTTCGATGTTCCACGGAGCGGCGTGACCCGAGCGTGCCTCGAGGCCATCGAGCAGAGCCTGGCCCTGCAGCTCACCGACCTTGTAGTTGTCGAACGCGACGTAGTAGTCGACGTTCGGCGTGTTCTCGATCAGGCGGTCGTACGCGATGATCTTGACGCCGGCATCGGCGGCCTGCTGCAGCTGGGTGCCCAGCTGCTTGCCGTCCTTCGCGCCGATGACGATGACCTTCGCGCCGTTGGTGACCATGGCGGCGATCTGGTTCTGCTGCTCGGCGACCGTGTTGGATGCCGGGGCGTACTGCACGTCGCCCGTGAAGCCGGCTGCCTTCAGGCCATCCTCGAACAGGCCACCCGCGAGCACCCAGTTCTCCGACGTCTTGTCCGGCAGCGCGACACCAATCGTCGCGTCGGCGGCGAAGCCGGCGGTCGCTGCATCGGTACCCGTGGTCTCGTCGCCACCGCGGCTCGTGCCCGAGCAGCCGGTGAGGGCGAGCGCTGTGACGGCGGCCAGGCCGGCAGCCGCAAGAGCGATTCTCTTCATTGATTCATCACTTTCTCTGGTGAGGGTGAGGCGAACAGGTCCCGGACCTACCCCTTGGGGAGGTCGGCCGGCTGGCTCGACTCGTTCGTGCCCGACGTCGGGATGACGGCGGGGACATCTGTGATCAGCTCTGCGCGCTTGTCACGGCGGCGCATCATGAGGCCGATGATCGAGGGGCCGCCGCGCCGCTTGCTGATGACGTCGACCGCGACAGCGAGGAGGAGCACGAGGCCCTTGACGATCTGCACCGCGTCGGCGCCCGCGCCGATCAGCTGCAGACCGTTGTTGAGGAAGGCCATGACCAGACCACCGATGATCGATCCGATCACCGTGCCGATACCGCCCGAGACGGCGGCGCCTCCGATGAAGACGGCCGCGATGGCATCCAGCTCCCAGCCGTTGCCGTCCTGCGGACCGGATGCCGTGGCGCGGCCGATGTAGATCATGCCGGCGACGGCGGCGAGCACCGCCATGTTCATCATGACGAAGAAGTCGATGCGACGGTCCTTGACGCCCGACAGGCTCGCCGCGAGGCGGTTGCCGCCGACGGCGTAGATGTGCCGGCCGAAGACGGTGCGGTTCGTCACGAAGGAGTAGATCACGACGAGCACCAGCAGGATCACGCCCGAGATCGGGAAGCTCGTGCCGGGGCGGCCGGTCGCGAACAGCCACGCGGCCCAGAGGATCACGGCGGAGAGGATCACGACCTTGACGATCGACACCCAGATCGGCGCCATCTCAGCGTCGATCTTGCGCTGCTGGCGGCGCAGGCGCCACTCGTTGTAGACGATCCAGCCGACACCGATGAGGCCGAGCACCATCGTCAGCACGTTGAACGGTACATTGATCGGCAGCTCGGGCAGGTACCCCGAGCCGATGAAGCTGTACTCCGGCGGCACGGGCGTCGTCGTCGACTGGCCGATCGCCTGGTTCGCACCGCGGAAGATCAGCATGCCGGCCAGCGTCACGATGAACGCCGGCACCCCGACGAACGCGACCCAGAATCCCTGCCAGGCGCCCGCGAGCGCGCCGACCAGAAGACCGATCACGATCGCGACGGGCCAGGGCATGTTCCATTCGCTCATCGACTTCGCGACGATGATGCCGACGAACGCGGCGACCGAACCGACCGACAGGTCGATGTGGCCCATGATGATGACCATCACCATGCCGATCGCGAGGATCAGGATGTAGGACTGCTGGCTGACGACGTTGATGAGGTTCTGCGACGACAGCGTCTTGCCGTCGGTCCAGATCTGGAACACGACGATGATCGCGATGAGTGATCCGAGGATGCCGAACTGGCGTCCGGTCGACCCCGACCCGAACATCTTGCGCAGGTCGGCGAGTCCGCCGCTCTTCGTCTTCTGGGTGGTATCGGTCATGCTTTCGCCTTCGGTCGGGAGGAGGTCATGCTGCGCATGAGGTTTTCGGGTGTGGCTTCGGATGCGGGGATGTCATCGGTGATCTGGCCCTCGAAGACCGTGTAGATGCGGTCCGCGATGCCGAGCAGTTCGGGCAGCTCGCTCGAGATGAGGATGACGCCCTTCCCCTGCGCGGCCAGCTGCTGGACGATCGTGTAGATCTCGTACTTGGCGCCCACGTCGATGCCGCGGGTCGGCTCGTCGAGGATCAGCAGGTCGGGGTCGGTGAACATCCACTTGGCGAGCACGACCTTCTGCTGGTTGCCGCCGGAGAGCTTCGAGACGCCGACCTCGACGTTCGGTGTCTTGATGCGCAGGCGCTTGCGGTAGTCCTCGGCGACGTCGTTCTCGGCGTACGGGTCGACGACGCCGCGACGCGCGATCTTGCGCAGCTTGGCCGAGACGATCGAGCGCTTGATCGTGTCGAGCAGGTTGAGCCCGAGCACCTTCCGGTCTTCACTCACGTACGCGAGACCGTGGGCGATCGCGGCTTCGACGTCCTTCAGGACGATCTCCTGACCGTCCTTGATGATCGTGCCGTCGATGTACTTGCCGTAGGAGCGACCGAAGATGCTCATCGCGAGCTCTGTGCGCCCCGCGCCCATGAGGCCCGCAAGGCCCACAATCTCGCCGCGGCGCACGTGGATGTTCGACCCCTTCGCGACGAGGCGCTCGGTGATCTGCGGGTGCTGGATCGTCCAGTTCTTGACCTCGAAGAAGACCTCGCCGATATGCGGCGTGCGGTCGGGGAAACGGCTCTCGAGCGACCGGCCGACCATGCCGCGGATGATGCGGTCCTCATCGACACCGCCGCCGGCGACGTCGAGCGTCTCGATCGTGCGTCCGTCGCGGATGATCGTGATCGAGTCGGCGATCTGCTCGATCTCGTTGAGCTTGTGGCTGATGATGATCGACGTGATCCCCTTGCCCTTGAGGGACAGGATGAGGTCGAGCAGGTGCTGCGAGTCGTCTTCGTTCAGCGCCGCGGTGGGCTCGTCGAGGATCAGCAGCTTGACGTCCTTCGCGAGCGCCTTGGCGATCTCGACGAGCTGCTGCTTGCCGACGCCGAGGTGCTTGATCTGCGTATCGGGGTCTTCGCGCAGTCCGACGCGCGCCAGCAGGTCGAAGGCGCGGACGCGAGCCTCGGACCAGTCGATCACTCCCCCGCGCGCGATCTCGTTGCCGAGGAAGATGTTCTCGGTGATCGACAGTTCGGGGATCAGCGCGAGCTCCTGGTGGATGATCGCGATGCCGGCCTGCTCACTGGCACGGATGTCGCGGAACGCGACGACCTCGCCGCGGAACCAGATCTCACCGTCGTACGTGCCGTGCGGGTAGACACCCGACAGGACCTTCATGAGGGTCGACTTGCCCGCCCCGTTCTCGCCGCAGATCGCGTGGATCTCGCCGGCGCCGACGGTGATCGACACGTCGCTGAGCGCCTTGACTCCGGGGAACTCCTTCGTGATGGAGCGCATCTCCAGGATCGGGACTGCGTCCGTCATAGTGCGCGACCTCCTCGTCGTCTGATGTCTGTCATTCTTTGACTGTCTCAATGTGACCGTTCACATTGCTTGATCATCGTGCACCCTCTGCCGCTTCATGTCAATTGCAGAATCGGCGCGTTATCGAAGCGTCATCTTCGTGGTGCCGGAGGCGCCGCAGTCGACGCGCGCACGATGAGTCGCGGCGCAACCGACGGCGTGTCCTGCGCGGTGGTCGCGCTGCTGTCGGGCATCCCCTCGGCCAGGTCCATCTCGCCGTCGCCGTCGATCGCACGCAGCAGTGCCGAGACCGCGCGCTCACCCAGGCCGGCGAAGTTCTGGTGCACCGTCGTGAGCGGCGGCGCCGCATGTGCCGCAAGCGGAATATCGTCGAAGCCGACGACGCTGACGTCCCACGGCACCTCGACGCCGGCGTCACGGAAGCCGTGCAGCAGGCCGATCGCCATCGCGTCGTTCGCCGCGAACACGGCCGTGAAGTCCAGACGCCGCACCAGCTCGAGCGCGGCGCGATACCCGAAGTCGGCCGTCCAGTCGCCGAGGATCGGCGGCCTCGTGGGCAGATCGGCATCCGACAGCGCATGCAGATATCCGCGCATACGACTCTCGGCCTCGATCCAGTCCTGCGGGCCGGCCAGGTGCACGATCTCGGCATGACCCAGCTCGATCAGGTGCTCCGTCGCCATGCGTGCGCCGTGCAGCTGATCGTCGGCCAGTTCGACGATGCCGCGCCGGGCCGAGTGCAGGCCCAGTGAGGGGATGCCGAGATCGAGGTCACCGAGCACGTCGAAGACGCGCACCTGCGGGGCGTGCACGATGATGCCTTCGACCGACTGCCGGCGCAGGTGCTCGACGGCGGCGCGGATCGTCTCGGGTCGTGTGTCGCTCAGGTAGGCGGAGTTGACCCAGTAGCCGCGCTCGCGGGCAGAGTCCTCCAGCGCCGCGATGCTCGAGGTCGGCCCGTACTCGCCGCGCGAGCCGATGATCAGTCCGAGCGTGTGCGAGCGGCTCGTCACGAGCGCGCGCGCTGCCTGATTGGGCCGGTAGTGCAGCTCGGCCATCGCGTCGAGCACTCGCTGCTTGGTCGCGGGACGGATCGAGGGATGCCCGTTGAGCACTCTCGACACGGTCTGATACGACACGTCTGCGACGCGTGCGACGTCGCGGATGCTCGCGGTGCGCGTGCGCTCCTCGCCTGCCGTCACAGTGCCCTCGCCTTCGATGTGCACGTTCACATTACCGCGCGCGAGACGATCAGCGTGCCACCGTTTCGCCGGGCTCGTGGCGCTGCGCGCGACGACGGCGCACGACGATGACCACGCACAGCACGAGAGTGAGCACGCCCCAGATCGCACATGCCGGCGGCAGCACACGATAGGCGAGGTGCTGCGCGGTCCACGTCGCCGTCAGCGGGCCGTACGCGGCCAGGCCCACGCCCCAGCCGGCGACGAGGACCACCGGCAGCGAGACCCACCACGCGATGCGGACCCACCTCGGCAGCACACGGTCGACGGATGCCACGGGCACGCGCCGCGCGAGCCAGCGGGCACCCCAGATCGCGAGCACGACGAGCGCGATGATGCTCGAGCCGTGCTGCAGCCACTTGTAGCCGACGAGCGGCCCCCACAGCTCTCCGAGCGCGGGGATCAGGCGCGTGCCCCAGCGGCCTTCGTGCGTGAAGGCATCCCACGCGATGTGCGACAGCACACCGAGCAAGAGCGAGAGTGCCACGAGGATCGCGAACGTCGACGGCTCGCGCCACACGCGCGCCCTCGCGCCGGGGCGCGGAGCGTGCACGGACTCCCACGCGGCCCGCCCTGTCGCGTCCCACCCTTCAGGGAGCCTCCGCGCGAGCGCGGTCGGCGACAGCTCGCGCACGGCGGGTCGCACGAGCGCGTACCAGAGCACCAGCAGCACGAACGCGATGAGGGTCGTCAGCAGCGGGTACGCGTGCGTCATCTGGTACGTCAGCGGCGTGCTGCGCAGGAACAGCGGCAGGTCGGGGGTCATCGCGCCGATCGCGATCGCCGCCGGCAGCAGCGGCGTGCGGATGAACGGCAGTGCGACGACGGCGTGCGACGGAGTGAACGGCATCCGCCGTCAGCTGACGAACAGGCCCGCGAGGGTCTTCTTGCCGCGGCGCAGCACCGACACTCCCCCGGGCAGCGTGCCGCTCACGACGGCGCTCTCGTCTTCGACCTTCGCGCCGTCGAGCGAGACACCGCCCTGTGCGATCGCGCGCCGCGCTTCGCCGAGGCTGGTGACCAGGCCTGTGTCGACGAGCGCCTGCGCGACCGAGGTGCCGGCGGCGAGGGTCGCGTTCGGCAGCTCCTCGAGGGCACTGCGCAGCGTCTCGGCGTCGAGCGCGGCCAGATCTCCCTGACCGAACAGCGCGTCGGATGCCGCGATCACGGCCTCCGTCGCCGCCGTGCCGTGCACGAACGTCGTGACCTCAAGCGCGAGGCGCTTCTGCGCGGCGCGGCGGAACGGCTCGCTCTCGACGAGCGCCTCGTACTGCTCGATCTCGGCGCGCGTGAGGAACGTGAAGATCTTCAGGCGCGCGATGACGTCGGCATCCGCCGTCGCGAGCCAGAACTGGTACATCCGGTAGGGGCTGCACATCGCGGCATCCAGCCAGATCGCGTTGCCCTCACTCTTGCCGAACTTCGTGCCGTCGGTGTTGGTGATCAGGGGTGTGCCGATCGCGTGGGCGCTCACGCCCTCGACGCGGTGGATGAGGTCGGTGCCGCTCGTGAGGTTGCCCCACTGATCGCTGCCGCCGGTCTGCAGCACGCAGTCGTACTGCCGGTAGAGCTCGAGGAAGTCCATGCCCTGCAGGATCTGGTAGCTGAACTCGGTGTAGCTGATGCCCGCTTCGGAGTTCAGGCGCGCGCTGACGGCATCCTTCTTCAGCATCGTGCCGACGCGGTAGTGCTTGCCGATCTCGCGCAGGAAGTCGATCGCGCTCATCGGCGCCGTCCAGTCGAGGTTGTTGACCATGCGCGCGGCGTTGTCGCCCTCGAAGCTCAGGAAGCGCTCGACTTGGGCGCGGAGGTACCCGACCCACTCGGCGACGGTGTCCTTCGTGTTGAGCGTGCGCTCGGCCGTCGGCCGCGGATCGCCGATGAGGCCCGTCGAGCCGCCGACGAGGCCGAGCGGCTTGTGGCCCGCGAGCTGCAGACGGCGCAGCAGCAGCAGCTGCACGAGGTTGCCCAGGTGCAGGCTCGGCGCGGTCGGGTCGAAGCCGCAGTAATACGTGATCGGGTCGCCGGACAGGAGCTCACGCAGAGCCTCTTGGTCGGTGGACACGTGCACCAGGCCTCGCCAGACGATCTCGTCCCACACGTTCTCGAACGTCGGGTCGTTGGCGGGCGCGAGGGCGCTCACGACGGTTTCAGACACGCGCTCCAGGGTATCAGCGGGGGTTGGCGGGGCGCGCGGGGCGACGAAGGTGCAGTGGGATGCCACGGCGGGTGCCGCGGGCGGGGTGTTGCCGCGGGCGGTGTCGCCGCGGGTGGGCGTCGGGGGCGCGTGTCAGACTGACCGCATGTGGCTCGAGCTGGATCTTCCCGCGGCGGTGCTGTCGACCTTCCTGTTCCTCGCACTGTGCGCGGCGCTCGCCCTCGTGACGGTGTCGCTCGGTCGTCCCAGTGCGGTGCTGCTGGGCTGCGCCGTGGGCCTCGTGGTGCTGAGCGTCATCATCGTGGCGGTGCTGCCCATCACGATCCCGCCCCTGATGGGGGCGATCCTGGCGCTGCTCGCCGTCGCGCTCGCTACGGTCGGCGGCAACCCAATCGTGCGGTGGGTGCTGCGCGCCGCCGACGGCGGCAAGACGCCGGAGGGCCCGCGCGGAGGCATCCTCGTCGAGCTCATGGCCGCTCCCCCGGCTCCGCCGCGCGAAGAGGAGATCCTGCGCGGGGGCACGACGATCGGCTATCTCGAGCGGCTCGCGGCGGCCCTCGCGATCGTCGTCGGGTTTCCCGCGGCGATCGCCGTCATCGTCGCACTGAAGGGCGTCGGCCGGTTCACCGAGCTCGCGACGCCGGCCGCCCGCGAGCGGTTCATCGTCGGCACGCTCGCGAGCCTGCTGTGGGCATCCGCCGTCGCCGGGATCATCCCCCTCGCGATGTGGTGACCGTCGCCGCGCGCTGATCGTCAGCTGCGGCCGCCGAGCTGAGCGAGTCCTTCCGCCAGCGCACTGAAACCGGCCGAGGCGAGCGCCTGCGACACGGCCGACTGGCTGATCTGCTCGTCGTCGGCGAGCTCACCCTGCGTGCGACCGAGCAGCCTGCCGTAGGCGAGTCGGCGGGTGCGCGCAGGCATCCGGCCGATGAGCTGATCGCGTGCGAGCAGATACGCATTGGCGTAGCCGACCTCGACACCGCCGTGCCCTTCCGCGGCAACGATCCACGTGCGGGCTGCTGGCACGGCACGCGATTGCTTGTCGTGGACGAGTTCGATCGCCTCGCGCGCAGCCCACCAGGCCGGCCCCTCGGCAAGATCGCCTACACGCGAGGGCACCGTCGTCATCTGCCCGACGCCGATGCCGTAACGGCAGTCGATTCCGTCCGGCAGCGCGAGCCGCAGCAGCAGCAGGGATGCCATCGCCGCCGAGGCATCCGGGTACGTGCCTTGCAGTTCATCGCCGAGCACGGGCTGCAACGGCCTGGTCGCGAGGGGCCGATCGTGCTCGACGCGCAGAATCGCCTCGTCGAGGGCGCGCTGAGCCGCCGCCCGGTCGGGCAGCGTGCGAGATCCCACGATGTCTGCGATGACGGCAACGTCCATCGCATCATCATATAGCTTATTTTCTCAAAAAATAAGCCCTTAGCTGATATCAGCCGCCGATAAGTGCGTGCGTCGCTGCCTGCGCCCGCGCGATGAGTTCAGCACGCTGCTCCTCGACACGGATGCCGGCGGTGCCGCCCGCACCCGCGCGGCTCGCCACCGACCCTTCGATCGAGAGCACGTCGCGCACCTCGGGAACGAGCAGCGGCGACACCTCGGCGAGGAGCGCGTCGTCGGCATCCTCGAGTCCGATCCCCCGCTGCTCGCACGCGCGTACGAGCGACCCGGAGATCTCGTGCGCGTCGCGGAACGGCACGCCGCGCTTGACGAGCCATTCGGCCACGTCCGTCGCGAGCGAGAATCCGGCGGGGGCGAGCTGCGCCATCCGCTCGGTGTCGAACCGCGCCGTCGCGACCATGCCGGCGAAGGCAGGCAGGACCACCTCGAGGGTCGCGACCGAGTCGAAGACAGGCTCTTTGTCCTCTTGCAGGTCGCGGTTGTACGCGAGCGGCAGCGCCTTGAGTGTCGCGAGCAGCCCCGACAGGTTGCCGATGAGGCGGCCCGCCTTGCCGCGCGCGAGCTCGGCGATGTCGGGGTTCTTCTTCTGCGGCATGATGCTCGAGCCGGTCGAGAAGCCGTCGTCGAGGGTGATGAAGCCGAACTCGCGCGTGTTCCAGAGGATGATGTCCTCGGCGAAGCGCGACAGGTCGATGCCGATCATGGCGGCGATGAACGCGAACTCGGCGACGACGTCACGCGCGGCCGTGCCGTCGAGGGAGTTCTCCGCGGGGCGCGAGAGCCCGAGTCGGTCGGCGACCAGCTGCGGGTCGAGTCCGAGGGTTACGCCCGCGAGCGCGCCGCCGCCATAGGGGCTGACGCTCGCACGCGCCGACCAGTCGCGCAGACGCTCGAGGTCACGCACGAGCGGCCAGGCGTGCGCCTGCAGGTGGTGCGCGAGCAGGATCGGCTGCGCGTGCTGCAGGTGGGTGCGCCCCGGCATGATCGCGGTGGCGTGCGCCTCTGCCTGCGCGACGATCGCATCGATCAGGCGCAGGATCTCGCGCGCGATGAGCCGCGCGTGGTCGAGCAGGTACAGCCGGACGAGTGTCGCGATCTGGTCGTTGCGGCTGCGGCCCGCGCGCAGCTTGCCGCCGAGCTCGGGCCCGACCTCGGCGATGAGCGCGGCCTCGAGCGCTCCGTGGACGTCCTCGTCGCCGGGCTGTGCCACGAGGGTGCCGTCGGCCCAGGCATCCGCCAGCGTGTCGAGCGCGTCGTGCATGCGGCGCTCTTCGTCGGAGGTGAGATAGCCGGCGGCGGCGAGCGCGGCCGCGTGCGCGTGCGAGCCCGCGAGATCGTACGGGGCGAGCGCCCAGTCGAAGTGCGTCGACTTGCTCAGCGCGGCCAGTTCGGGCGAGGGACCGGAAGCGAAGCGGGCGCCCCACAGCGCGCCCTCGTTGGTGCCGTGCACGTTGTCAGTCACCCCGCAAGCCTACCGAGCGCCGGGGGTGGGGCTGGGTGGGTGGGTGGGTGGCGGGGTGCGGGTGTTCGCGCGGGGTGGTGGGCGTTCATCCGTCCCGATGTGCGGCTGCGCGAGGCATCCAGCGGCATGTCGGGACGGATGGCGTCGGCCAGCACAACACCGCGACGCGCTCATCCGTCCCGAAGTGCGGCTCGGCGTGGCATCCGGCGGCACATCGGGACGGATGACGCGCGCGACGCGGCCGCCTCCCGCTCGCGCACCCGCTCGTCTCCGCTCATCCGTCCCGTTGTGCGGCTGCGGTGCGCGCCAACCGACAGATCGGGACGGATGACGCGGCGGGCGCGAAACCGCGACGCGCTCATCCGTCCGGTTGTGCGGCTCGGCGTGGCATCCAGCGACAAGTCGGGACGGATGACGCGCGCGACGCGCGCGACGCATCGCCTCCTCCACAATCGCAAGATCTCGAAAACTGTCCACGGATGCGCGCTTTCGCCCACCACGCGCGCCTCACAACCGTGACCGTTGAGGGATGCCTCCGACACCAGCCCCACTCCCGTCTCGGCTCCCCGACGCCTTCACCGTCGCCGACGCGCTGGCTGCCGGCGCGCCCCCGGGCAGGCTTCGCGCCCGCGATCTCGAGATTCCGTTCCGCGGCGTGAGACGGCGACGGAGATCGCGGGATGCCAGGACGGAGTTCGCACCCGATCTGTCCCCCGGCGCGCAGGAAGCGCAGCAGCTCCTGTGCGAGATCATGCAGCGCGTGCGGGACTTCGCGCTGATCCTGCCCGCCGGCGCCTTCTTCAGTCACGCCACGGCCGCCGTCGTATGGGGTCTTCCCCTCCCGCTGCGGATCCTGCGGCAGGTCGCCCGCGCGCTCGATGTCGCCGTGACGGATGCCCGACGAGGTTCGAAAGCGGCGGGGATCGCCGGTCATCAGCTGCGCAGCGCGATGACGCAGACGCGCGTGCGCGACGGCATCCCCGTCACCAGTCCCGCGACGACGTGGGCACTCCTGGGTCCGCTGCTCAGCGTCGACGAGTTGATCGAGGTCGGCGACGCCGTCGTGCACATTCCGCGCCGTTACGGCATGCAGCGCGGGACACCCGCGGACGCCCTCGCGACGATCACGCAGCTCATCGCCGCGACAGAGGCAGGGCGGCGAGCCGGAGCTAAGAAGCTCCGCGCCGCGCTGCAGGACATCCGCGTGGGTTCGGCATCGCCGGGCGAGACGCGCCTGCGGCTCGCCCTCGTGCGTGCCGGTCTGCCCGAGCCGGAGCTCGACGTCGACGTGTACGCGGCCGACGGCACGCCGATCGGTTTCACCGAGCTGGGCTACCCGCGCTGGCGCGTGCTCATCGAGTACGAGGGCGACCATCACCGGGTCGACCGGAGCCAGTGGAATCGCGACATCGAGAAGCACGCCGCGTGCGTTGATGCCGATTGGGACCCCGTGCGGGTGACGTTGCAGACCCTCGCGGCCGGGGTCGCGGTCGCCCGTGTCCGCGCGGCGCTCGTGCGCGGCGGATGGTCGCCCGACGCGGCGTAGGCCGGATCCGGTGCGCCCGCGACGGCACGCCCGGCTGCGTTCAGCCGTCCTGATATGCCGCTGCGCGGCACCCCACCCGACAATTCGGGACGGATGAATGCACCGGGCCCGCGCCGCACGACCCCGGGCCCGAGCCCCAGGGCGTTCATCCGTCCCGATACGCCGCTGCGCGGCATCCCACACAGCAACTCGGGACGGATGAACGCACCGCGCCTCGCCGAGCTCACGCCCCGCGGCGCTCATCCGTCCCGAAGTGCTGCTGCGCGGCGTGCCACCCGACAGAACGGGACGGACGAACACCCCGCAGCGCGGGCGGCCGCGCCCAGCCGCCGCGTGCCCGCCGCCATCCGTCCCGAAGTGCGGCCCGGCGGCACCCCACCCGACAGAACGAGACGGATGAAGCGAAGTCCGCGACCCCCCCAGCCGTCACAACCACCGCCCCGTCACCCCGCCGCGCGCAACCCCCGGGTGACCCAGCCCAGCAGCCGCTCGAGGGGGCCGCGGCCCCACAGCAGCACCCAGGCGGTGCAGAAGACGATCGTGCCGAGGGCGAACGGCCAGAACAGATGCAGGTCGCGCATGCCGGCGAGGTCTCCCGTGTCACCGAGCACGAGGCCCGCCACGATCGCCCACACGACGATCGGGCCCACGTATGCGGTCAGCGGCATGGATCCGACGGCGCGCAGCGGCAGCGTGATCAGCGACACGATCCGCGCGCGGCAGACGAGTTGACACAGGGCGATGGATGCCAGGGCGAGCCCGCCGCCACCGACGACCTCGAGCAGTCCGCTCGAGTGCGGCCGCGCTGTGAGCACCGCAGCCACATACGAGGCCTGCTCCTGCTCGCGGGTGACGCCGATCAGGGCATCCGTCCCATACGCGATGACGGCCAGCGCGACGCCCGCACCGAACAGCATGAGTTGCGTGCGCAGCGCCGCCAGGTCGGAACGCCCCGCCGCCATCCCGGCGACCAGGAACGCGATCCACACCGGGAACGGGTAGTGCCAGCCGACGAGCAGCCCAGCCGTGTACCCCGCCTCGCCCGACCAGATCGGCAGTTCGTCGAGCACGGGCTGCACCCACGGCACGACGAGCGCCAACAGCGCAGCGAGCAACCACAGCTGCCGCGCGCGCAGGCGCAGCAGCGGCAGCGACAGCAGGAACAGCAGCGCATACGCCGGCAGGATCACGAGCACCGGCACCCCGGTCGCGATGAGCACGTAGCCGATCGCCCACAGCAGCAGGGCGCGCATAGCGAGCGCCATCCGCGCGTGCGCCAGTTGCACCCCGCGCGCGAGCGGCACCGGGCCGCCCGTGACGAGCGCGATCGAGACGCCCGCGAGGGTCGCGAACAGGATCGACGAG
Source organism: Microbacterium sp. 70-16 (assembly GCF_001898315.1). Classification (GTDB taxonomy): domain Bacteria; phylum Actinomycetota; class Actinomycetes; order Actinomycetales; family Microbacteriaceae; genus Microbacterium. The sequence goes on from NZ_MKTQ01000016.1 coordinate 15,550, forward strand.
CGGCCGCTCGCGATGTCCACCCACGTCGACGCGTCAGACCAGTCCCACGTCGGCAACGCGATCAGGTGCGCCGCGAACATCCCGAGCACGGCGAACCCGCGCGCGAGATCGACACCCTGCAGCCGCCCCGGCCCGGCTAGCAACCGCCCGGCAGACGACCGCCCGCCAGGCGCCGGCCCGACAGCCAACCCCCGACCCGACGTCCGCCCCGCAGACACCCGCCCACCAGGCGACGCCCCGCTGCCGCCTACTGCTGACGCAGCAGCCACACCAGCAGGGCCTTCTGCGCGTGCAGTCGGTTCTCCGCTTCATCCCAGACGACGCTCTGCGGGCCGTCGATCACCTCGGCATCCACTTCGTAGCCGCGATCGGCGGGCAGGCAGTGGATGAAGATCGCGTCGGATGCCGCGAGCGACATCGTCGCCTGCGTGACCTTGTAGCCACCCAGGTCGTGCACGCGCTGGATCTTCTCCTCTTCCTTGCCCATCGACACCCACGTGTCGGTGACGATGACGTCGGCACCGGCCGCGGCTGCGACGGGGTCGGTGAACAGCGTGACCGATCCGCCGGTCTGCTCGGCGATGCGGTCGGCATCGGCCACGACGTCGGCGCGCGGTGCGTATTCGGCGGGGGATGCCACGCGCACGTGCATCCCGGCGGTGACTCCGGCGAGCACGTACGAGTGCCCCATGTTCGAGGTGCCGTCACCGAAGAAGGTGAGCGTGAGACCCTTCAGCTCGCCCTTGTGCTCACGGATCGTGAGCAGGTCGGCGAGCAACTGGCACGGGTGGAAGTCGTCGCTGAGCGCGTTGACGACGGGAACGCGGGTACCGCGCGCCATCTCCTCGAGCCCCGCCTGGGCGTAGGTGCGCCACACGATGGCAGCGACCTGGCGCTCGAGCACGCGCGCCGTGTCGGAGGGGGTCTCTTTGCCGCCGAGCTGGCTGTTGGCGGTCGAGATGATCAGCGGCGAGCCCCCGAGGTCGGCGATGCCGACTGCGAACGAGACGCGCGTGCGGGTCGAGCTCTTGTCGAAGATGACCGCCACCGTCTGCGGCCCCTCGAGGGGCTTGAGCTTCCAGCGGTCTTTCTTCAGGGAGACGGCGAGGTCGAGGATCTCGGCCTGCTCGGCCGGGCTCAGGTCGTCGTCGCGCAGCAGGTGGCGGGTCACTTCGATTCCTCCGTGGGGGTCACATCGAGCACGAGGGCATCCTGCACGGTGTGCAGGGCGCGGGCGAACAGGTCGGCGAATTCGTCGATCTCGACGTCGCCGATCGTGAGGGCGGGCGCGATCCGGATCGTCGACTCGTTCGCCGCGTTCACGATCAGCCCGTGCTGCTGCGCCGCCGACACGACGGCACCGGCGACGGGATGCGTCAGCGCGATGCCGAGCAGCAGTCCGCGCCCGCGGACGCCTTCGACCAGGGTCGATCCGATCGCGGCGATCGCTTCGCGCAACTGCGCGCCGCGGACGCCGGCGTTGTCGACGAGACCCGCCCGCTCGATCTCGCCCAGAACGGCGGATGCCGTGGCGGTGCCGAGCGCGTTGCCCCCGAACGTCGACCCGTGGCTGCCGGGCGTGAACAGCTCACTCGCGGCGCCGAACGTGATCAGCGCGCCGATCGGGAATCCCCCGCCGATGCCCTTCGCGACGGTGATCGCGTCGGGGGTGATGCCCTCGTGCTGGAACGCGAACCACGCGCCGGTACGGCCGGCGCCCGTCTGGATCTCGTCGACGATCAGCAGGGCGCCGTTCCGCTGCGTGATCTCGCGCGCCGCGGCGAGGTACCCCTCGGGCAGCTCGACGACACCCGCCTCGCCCTTGATCGGCTCGACGAACAGCGCCGCGACACGATCGTCGATGGCCTCTTCGAGAGCCTCGATCGTCGAGTCGAGGAACTCGACACCGGGCACCATCGGCAGGAAGGGCTCTTGCATGTACGACTTGCCGGTGAGGGCGAGCGTGCCCATCGTGCGCCCGTGGAACGCGTTCTTCAGCGCCAGGATGCGCGGCCGCGCCGGCCCGCCGTGCAGGCGCGCGAGCTTGAACGCCGCCTCGTTGGCCTCGGCGCCGGAGTTGCCGAAGTACACGCGGCCCGCTTCGCCCGTCCCGGCGAGGCGCTTGAGCAGCGCCGCGAGCTCGAGCTGCGGCGGCGTCGCGAAGAAGTTCGACACGTGCGTGAGGGTCGCCGCCTGCGTGGCGACAGCCTCGACGAAGACGGGGTGCGCGTGACCGAGCGAGGTCACGGCGATGCCGCCGAGGAAGTCGAGGTAGCGGCGCCCGTCGGCATCCCACAGCGACGATCCCTCGCCGCGCGTGAACAGCGCGAAGCGCTCCCCCGCGTTGCGCACGAGGTCGCGCGCCGCGTCATCCCGCCATGTCGTCGCCGATTCGAGAGCGCTTGCTTCAGCCACCCGCCACCACCTCTGTTCCGATTCCCTGTTCCGTGAAGATTTCCACCAGCACCGAATGGGGCTGGCGTCCGTCGATGATCGCCGCTGTGTCGACGCCGCCGTCGACCGCATCCAGGCACGCCTGCATCTTCGGGATCATGCCCGACTCGAGGCTCGGCAGCATGGCGCGCAATTCGGATGCCGTCAGGTGTGACACGAGCGAGTCGCGGTTCGGCCAGTCGGCGTACAGCCCCGCGACGTCGGTGAGCACGACGAGCTTCGCTGCGCCGAGGGCGACCGCGAGGGCCGCCGCGGCGGCATCCGCGTTGACGTTGAGCGAGTGCCCGGGATTGTCCAGATCAGGCGCGATCGACGAGACGACGGGGATGCGCCCGGCCTCGAGGTGGTCGAGGACGGCCTGCGGGTCGACCTCGACGACGTCGCCGACGGCGCCGAGGTCGTGCTCGGTGCCGTCGATCACGATGCCGCGGCGGCGGCCGTGGAACAGCCCGGCATCCTCGCCCGACAGCCCTGCGGCGAACGGGCCGTACGTGTTGATCCGGGCGACCAGCTGCGGGTTGACCTGTCCGGTGAGCACCATCCGCACGACGCTCATCGCCTCGGTCGAGGTCACCCGGTACCCGCCCTTGAACTCGCTCGGGATCGACAGCCGGTCGAGCATCTGCGAGATCTGCGGTCCCCCGCCGTGCACGACGACGGGCTTGACCCCCACGAACCGCAGGTAGGCGATGTCTTGCGCGAAGGCATCCTGCAGCTCTTCGGAGACCATCGCGTTGCCGCCGTACTTGATGACGATGATCCGATCGCGGAACCGCTGCAGCCAGGGCAGCGACTCGATGAGCACGGCGGCCTTCTCGGCGGCCTGCTCGGGCGTGGTCTGCTGGATCGCGGTCATGACGAGTACGCGCTGTTCTCGTGGACGTAGTCGTGCGTCAGGTCGTTCGTGTAGATGGTCGCCGACGCGTCGCCCGCTTTGAGATCGATGAGCACGCTCGTCGCCCGCGGGGTCAGGTCGACCTCTTCGCGGGGCCGGTCAGGCGCGCCCGCGCTGCACAGCCGCACGCCGTTGAAGCTCACGTCGACCGCGTACGGGTCGAAGGTGGCTTGAGTCGTGCCGATCGCGGCGAGCACGCGACCCCAGTTCGGGTCGTTGCCGAAGATCGCGGCCTTGAAGAGGTTGTTGCGCGCGACTGAGCGGCCGACCTCGACGGCATCATCCTCGGTCACCGCACCGACCACCTGGATCGCGATGTCGTGGCTGGCCCCCTCGGCATCGGCCTGCAGCTGCACCGCGAGGTTCGTGCAGACCTCGACCAGGGCGGAGCGGAACGCATCGGGGTCGGGCACGACGCCGGATGCCCCCGAGACGAGCAGCGAGACCTGGTCGTTGGTCGACATGCAGCCGTCGGAGTCGAGTCGGTTGAAGCTGACTCGCGTCGCGGCGCGCAGATGCGCGTCGGCGGTGGCGGCGTCGAGCACGGCGTCGGTCGTGATGACGACGAGCATCGTGGCAAGGCCGGGGGCGAGCATGCCCGCGCCCTTCGCCATCGCACCGATCGTCCAGCCGTCGCCCGTGTACGTGCTCGTCTTGCTGACGGTGTCGGTCGTCATGATCGCGCGCGCCGCGTCGTCGCCACCGTCGGCGGAGAGCCCGGCGATGGCGGTCTCGGTGCCCGTGAGGACCTTCGCACGGAAGGTCTCGTCGCCCGAGCCGATGAGGCCCGTCGAGCACACGAGGATGTCGCCGGGGCTGACATCCAGCAACTCGGCGGCCTTCTCGGCGGTCTGGTGCGTCGTCTGGAATCCGAAGCTGCCGGTGAAGCAGTTGGCGCCGCCCGAGTTCAGCACGATGGCCTCGACCGTGCCGTCGGCGATCGCCTGCTGCGACCACAGGATCGGGTTCGCCTTGGCGCGGTTGCTCGTGAACACGGCAGCGCCGACCTTGAGCGGGCCGCGGTTGACGACGACGGCGACGTCGGGCTTGCCGGTGGACTTGAGCCCGACGGCGACGCCCGCCGCCTCGAACCCCTGGGGTGCGGTGACGGTCACGGTGCCACTCCGTTCACGGTCAGGCCCCGATCCTCGGGGAGGCCGAGGGCGATGTTCATCGACTGGATGGCGGCACCCGCGGTGCCCTTGACGAGGTTGTCGACCGCGGTCACGACCACGACGCGGTTCGCGGCGCGGTCGATCGCGAGGCCCATCAACGCCGTGTTGGCGCCGAGCACGTCGGCCGTCCGCGGGAAGTGCCCCTCCGGCAGCAGCTGCACGAAGGTCTCGTCGGCGTAGGCCTGCGCCCAGGCATCCCTGATCTGCACATCGGTGACGCCGGGCGCGATCGGCGCGGTCGAGGTCGCGAGGATGCCCCGCGCCATCGGCACGATCACCGGAGTGAACGAGATCCGCACGTCGGTCGGGTCTGCGCCCGCTGCGGCGAGCGCCTGCGCGATCTCGGGGATGTGCCGGTGCGTGCCGCCGACGGCGTACGGGTTGGCGCTGCCGAGGATCTCGGATGCCAGCAGGTTGGTCTTCAGACTCTTGCCGGCACCCGACGGGCCGACCGCAAGGACGCTCACGATGTCGCCGGGGTCGATGACGCCCGCGGCGACGCCGGGCGCGAGGCTCAGCGAGACGGTCGACGCGTTGCAGCCGGGTGCGGCGATGCGCGTCGCGCCGACGAGGTTCTGCCGCTGCTTCTGACCGGGTGCGACAGGCAGTTCGGGCACGCCGTACGCCCACGGTTCGTGGAAGTCGCCGCCGTAGAACGCGTCCCACGCATCCCGCGAGGTGAGCCGGTGGTCGGCGCCCGCGTCGATGACGAGCGGGACGTCACCCAGGGCATCCGTGTACTGGCCCGACTGCCCGTGCGGGAGGGCCAGGAACACGATGTCGTGGCCGGCGAGGATCTCGGGCGTCGTGTCCTGCAGAGTCAGGTGCGCCAGCGACCGCAGGTGCGGCTGATGGTCGATCAGCGGCTGACCCGCGTTGGCGTGCGCCGTCACGGTGCGGATCTCGATGTCGGGGTGGGCGGCGAGCAGGCGCAGGATCTCGCCACCCGCATAGCCGGAAGCGCCGGAAACGGCGACCGAAGAGGTCATCTCTCAACCTTATTGTCTGGAAGGAGCCGACCGTCACGGGGACGGCGGCAGGGACCGGCGACGGCGACTCCGGCGGCTCGACCCGAGGTCGGGGAGCACGCGGGGTCGCCTAGAGTCGGCGGTCGCCCAGACGGACGACGCGTCGGCGCGCGCCGGACACCGTGGAGACGGTGCGAGTGGCGGCCGAGAGCATGCGGCGACGATAGCGCGCAGTGCGCGGCGTGCGCAAATCCGGCCCGGCGGGTGACGGGCGGCACTTTCACGCCGGCCGTAGGGCCGCGATCAGCGCGAGTTCCTCGTCGCGCGAGAGCCCGGCGGCACGGGGCCGGTCGAGTCCACGCTCGCGCTCGTCGACGAGAGTGCGCACGAGGGTGTCGCGCAGCGGGCGCAGCGCGCCGCCGAGCAGGCGATAGCGGGCGTTCGAGCGGGTCGCGAACCCAGGCATGTCGGCGGGCAGCCAGAGGGGCAGCGACCGCGGGCCGGCCCAGTACTCGACGCCCTGCGCAACCAGCCACTCAGGGTCGGCGGCGACGAGCGCGCCCGTGTGCGCGGCGACTTCCCGCGCGACGCGCAGCATCTCGGCGAGTGGCACGGCGTCGCCCACCGCGTTCGCGGTGCCGACGAACCCGGCCCTTCCCACCGCGACGATGAAGCCGGCAAGGTCATCGACGTCGATGACCTGCGCCCGGGCATCCGGCGCGTCGGGAATCAGCACCGGCGCGCCGGCTGTGCCGGCGAAGCGGGCGACCCAGTAGCCGAAACGGTCGGTCGGGTCACCCGGGCCGACGATGAGCCCGGGCCGCACGACCGCGGCGCGGTGAGCGAACCCTGCCTGCACCGCGGCCTCAGCGGCCGACTTCTCGCGTGCGTAGTCGTACGCGTCGTCGGGCGCCGCGGGGTCGGCGAGCTGCGCGTTCTCATCTGCCCCGGGCTCGTCGTCGCGGGCGTACGCCGAGACGCTCGAGACGTAGGTGATGTGGCGCGCTGAACTGGTGAGCGCAGCGGCCGCCGCCGTGACGTGCGCCGCGCGCGACGACACGTCGACGACCTCGTCCCACGTGCGCCCGGCCACAGCGTCGTAGGCATCCGCGGCGTCCCGATCGGCGACGACGGCCCGCGCACCGTACGGCACAGGGCGTCCGCCCCGGGCGAGGCAGGTGACGGATGCCCCGGCATCCAGCCAGCGCTCGGCGACACGTCCGCTCAGCCAGCCCGTCCCACCCAGGATCAGTACGTCCGTCATCGCACCCGCCTCACGTGACCGGGAACGCCTTGATCCGCAGCAGCAGGTCGGAGCCGGTCTGCTCGAGCGTGCGTCCGCCGAGGAAGACCCCGCCGGCGATGACCGCCGCACCGACGCCGAGGCCGACGGCGAGCGCGACCCAGCCCAGCGCGGTGCTGCCGCCGATGATCGCCGCGATGCTCAGCCCGACCGCCGGCGAGGCGAGCACACCGCACGCGCCGAGCACGACGAACACGAGCAGACCGCTGACGAAGGTCTGACCCGGGACGGTCTTGAACGGGCTGTCGCCGGGCGCGGCGACCGGTGTCGTGATGAGCGCCGACGACACGGCCGTCACCCCGTAGCCGACCAACTGCAGCCCCAGCGCGCCGCCCAGCACCGCGGGCAGCGCCGCGATCTGGCCGGCGATGAGGGTGATCACGACCGCGATGACGATCGTCAGTGGGATGCCGACGCTCGCGGCACCGAGAATCCGCCCCCACCGGTCGGCGCGCCCGCGGATGCCGCTGGAGAGCACCGATGCGAACGCCGTGCCGTCGTAGGAGACGTCGGTGTACCCCGCGATGCAGAGGATGAAGGCGCCGAAGATCGGAGACGCGACGAACATGAACCCGTCGATACCGGCCGAGAAGGCGAACAGCACGGGGAACAGCGGCACGACGATGATCTGCCGCAGGTATCGCGGGTCGCGCAGCCAGCCGGTGAGCGCGCGCGCCCACGTCGCGCCGACCCCGCCGGTCGGCATGACGCCGAACAGGCCCAGGGCTCCGCTGCGCACGGAGCGTGCCGTCTGCCGCGGTGGCGTCACGACGGCGCGGTCGAGGGCGCGGCGCCAGCCCAGCCACAGTACGGCGACCGTCGCGAGGGCGATCAGCAGCTTGAGCGCCGCGATGCCGATCTCGCCGGCGGCGAGCTGTGCGGGCACGTCCCACGCGGCGCCGAACGGCGTCCACGCGAGGATGGCACCGGCCTGCGCGAGCTGTGCCGCGATGCCGCCGGCATCCGTCGCGAGCGCCAAGACGCCGGTGATGATCGGACCCAGGAAGATGATCAGGATCAGCACGACGGTGCCGATCAGCTCCGTGCCGCGGCGGTTGCCACCGAGCCCCGTCGTCAGCGCGGATGCCAGGCGCGACGCGAGCACGCACGTGAGCACGCCGAGCGCCGCGCACGGCACGGCGAACACCGCCGCGAGCGGCCAGCGCACCCACAGGATGACCGACGCGAGGGCAGCGATCGACGCCGCGATGCCCGGGATGCCGGTGAACCCCGTCGCCGTCAGGATCGTCATCACCTGGCGCGTGCTGAGCGGGAAGGGAGCGAGCTTCGCGGCATCCACCGTCGTGTCGATGCCGGCGATCAGCAGCGGGCCGACGATCCAGCCGAGCAGCAGTGCCGACCCGCCCAGCACGGCGACCATGCGCACGATCGGGAGGTCGCCGAACGCGGCCGCCGACCCCATGCCCATGACGACCGTGCCGAGCAGCATGAGCGCCCACAGGATGCCGAAGCAGAAGCCGACGAGTTGCCACGGGCGGCGCATCAGCGTGTTGCCGAGGACGCGGTAGCGCAGCCTCAGGACTGTCGCAACCACTGCGGTCCCTCCGAGGTGTGCCGGCCGCCGACGAGCGAGACGAAGCGGTCTTGCAGCGACTGCTCGCCGCGCACCTCGTCGACCGTCCCCGCCGCGAGCACTCGGCCTGCGGCGATGACGGCGACATGGTCGCACATGCGCTGGACGAGGTCCATCGAGTGACTCGAGACGATGACGGTGCCGCCGGATGCCGTGTACGAGCGCAGCACATCCTCGATGTTGGCCGCTGAGACGGGGTCGACCGATTCGAACGGTTCGTCGAGCACGAGCAGTCGCGGCGCGTGCACGAGCGCGCACGCGAGGGCGACCTTCTTGGTCATGCCGGCCGAGTAGTCGGCGACGATCGTGCCGGCGGCCTCGCGCAGGTCCATCAGGTCGAGGAGGTCGGCGACGCGCGGCGCGATCTGCTCGCGCGGCAGCGAGAACATCATCGCCGTGTAGGTGATCAGCTGCTCGCCGGTCAGCCGGTCGAACAGCCGCACGCCGTCGGCGAGGTTTCCGATCATCGCCTTCGCCGCGGCGGGGTCTGCCCACACGTCGACGCCGTGCACCCACGCGGTGCCGGCATCGGGACGCAGCAACCCCGTCGCCATCGAGAGCGTCGTGGTCTTGCCGGCGCCGTTCGGGCCGACGAGGCCGTAGAACGACCCGGGCGGCACGACGAGGTCGATTCCCGCGACGGCGAACTTCTCGCCGAAGCGCTTCACGAGACCGGTCAGCTGCAGGGCAGGGGGCGTCTGTGTCTGGCTCATCTTTGCCGAGCCTAGCCGCGCCGCCGTGTCGGCGGCAGGTGCCAATCTGGGGGCATGCTGCAGACTCTCGCCGTCGCCGGATACCGCTCACTGCGCGACGTCATCGTCCCGCTGGGCCCGCTCACCGTCGTGACCGGGCCCAACGGATCGGGCAAGTCGAACCTCTATCGTGCGCTGCGCCTGCTCGCGGCGGCTGCGGACGGCCGCGTGATCGGCGCGCTGGCGCGCGAGGGCGGGCTGCCGTCGGTGCTCTGGGCGGGGCCCGAACGGGGCGGCACGCAGGGCACCGTGCGCACGGCGCCGATCGCGGTGCAGCTCGGCTTCGCGTCAGATGAGCTCGGCTATCTCATCGATCTGGGCATCCCCCAGGCTGATCCGACCGTCGCGAACCCGTTCGCGCGAGACCCCGAGATCAAGCGCGAGCAGGTGTTCGCGGGGCCTCTCGCAAAGCCCGCCACGCTGCTCATCGACAGGCTACGACAGAGCACACGGGTGCGCGACGACAAGTGGATCGCCCTGCGCCAGACGCTTGCACCGTACGAGAGCATCGTCACCGACCTCGCCGACGGCGACACCGGGCCTGAGCTGCTGCAGCTGCGGCGCCTCATGGGAGGGTGGCGCTTCTACGACCATTTCCGCGTCGACGCCGACGCGCCGGCACGCCGCGTGCAGGTCGGAACCCGCACCCAGACACTGTCGCACGACGGCGCGACGCTCGCCGCGACGTGGGCGACGATCGTGGATGCAGGTCACGGTTCGGCCCTCGATGAGGCGGTGGCGAACGCCTTCCCCGGGTCACGCGTCGAGATCGACGCGGCCGATGGGCTCTTCCGTCTGCGGCTGCGCCAGCACGGGCTGCTGCGACCGCTCGAGACCGCCGAGTTGTCCGACGGCACGTTGCGCTATCTGCTGCTGTGCGCGGCCCTGCTGCCGGCACGCCCCGCTCCACTGCTCGTCCTCAACGAGCCCGAGGCGAGCCTGCATGTCGACCTGTTGGATCCGCTGGCTCAGCTGATCGAGACGGCGGCCCAGCGCACACAGGTCCTCGTCGTCTCGCACGCATCGGGGCTCGTCGACGCGCTGCCCGCGGGCGCGCGCGTCGAATTGAGCAAGAGCATGTCTGGAACCGAAGTCGAAGGCCAGGGGTTCATGGACGTCCCCGCGTGGAACTGGGGGTGGCGCTGATCGCCGCTCGCGGAACTACTCTCTGATCTACTCTCTGATGACGGCGCCGAAGCGGGCGGATGCCACCGCCACGCCGGCGAGCTTCGCCTCGGTCGCCTCGGCTGCCGTCAGCGTCCGGTCGTCGGCGCGGAAGCGCAGCGCAAAGGTGAGGCTCTTCGACCCCTCCGGCACGCCTTGCCCGCGGTAGTCGTCGACGATGTGCAGCGCCTCGAGCAGCGAGCCCGCGCCCTCGACGAGCGCGGCGCTGACGGCGCCTGCAGGAACGCCGGCATCCACGACGAGCGACACGTCCTGCGTCGCCGCCGGGTAGCCGGACAGGTTCGCTGCCACGACCTTGTCGCCCGCAAGCTCCAGCAGCAGGTCGAGGTCGAGCTCGGCGACGAGCACCCGGCCGGGCAGGTCGGCGTCGGCGGAGACCTGCGGGTGTAGCTCGCCGACGTACCCGACCTCGGTGTCGCCGACGCTCAGCACACCCGCACGTCCCGGATGCAGCGCAGCGCGCTGGGTCTGCGCGACGGTGATCTCGACGCCCGCGGCGACGGCGATCGTGCGGATGGCATCCAGCGCATCGGCGACCTCGAAGGCCTCGGCGCTCTGCCCGGGCTGCTTCGCGACGCGGTGGCCGGTCAGCAGCACCGCGACGTGGCGCGGCTGCGGCGGGATCGCCGCGTCGAGCGCCGCGAGCGTCGCCGCATCGGGGCGGACGGCTGCGGCCGGCACCGTGTCGGTGCCGTAGTTGACACCGGGCTCGGGCAGGAACACCGACCCGGTCTCGAACAGCGCGAGGTCGGTGAACCCGCGTGCGACGTTGCGATGCGCGACGTGCAGCAGACCCGGCACGAGGGTGCGGCGCAGGAACGGCGCCTGACCGTCGAGCGGGTTGGCGAGCTTGACGCTCGGCACGTGCTCGCCCGAGGCAGAGCCGTGCAGGTCGTTCTGCTCGGCCGTCGTGAAGCCGAACGACGGCGTCTCGACGAAGCCGGCGGCGGCGAGCGCATTCGCGACACGGCGACGGCCCGCCTGCGCGGGCGTGAAGCCGCGGCCCGAGGGCGGAACAGGCAGCACCGACGGGATGCGGTCGTAGCCGTTGATGCGCGCCACCTCTTCGGCGAGCGTCCACTTGTCGGTGAGGTCGGGGCGCCACGACGGCGGGATGACCTCCCAGCCGTCGACGCGCTCCGCGACGGGCACGTCGAGCAGCGGCGCCGATACCTCGCAGCCGACGGTCTCGAGGGCGCCGGTGACCTCGGCATCCGTGTAGTCGACACCGATCAGGCGCGAGACGAACGCGCGCGGCAGCTCGATCGCCTCGACGAAGACCTCGGCGAACAGGGCGCCGCCGGTCTCGGTGTCGAGCGTGCCGCCCGCGTAGGCGACCATCAGGTCGGCGACGCGACGCGCCGCGACGAACGGGATGAGCGGGTCGACGCCGCGCTCGAACCGCTTGGACGCCTCGGAGGGCAACTTGTGTCGGCGGGCCGTGCGCGCGATCGAGACCGTGTCGAAGATCGCGGCCTCGATGAGGACGTTGCGCGTGGCATCCGTCATCTCGGTCGTGCCGCCGCCCATCACACCGGCCAGGCCGATCGGGCCGGACTCGTCGGTGATCAGCAGGTCCTCGGGCGAGAGCGTGCGCTCCTTGCCGTCGAGGGTCGTGAGCTTCTCGCCCGCGGCCGCCCGGCGCACCGTGATGCCGCCGCGCACCGTGTCGAGGTCGTACCCGTGGATCGGGTTACCGAGCTCGAGCATGACGTAGTTCGTGATGTCGATGAGGATGCCGAGTGAGCGGATGCCAGCAAGCGTCAGCCGTGCGATCATCCACGGCGGCGTCGGCTTGGTCGGGTCGACGTCGCGCACGATGCGCACGACGAACTCGCTCGCCCCCACGCGCCCGCGGATCGGCGCCTCGTCGATGACGGACACCGCGAAGCCCGAAGCGGGCTGCTCGAGGTCTTCGAACGCACGCTCGCCCGGGTCGCGGTACGGAGCACCGGTCGCGTGTGCGTACTCGCGGGCGACGCCGCGCAGGCTTAGCGCGTAGCCGCGGTCCGGGGTGACGTTGATCTCGACGGCGACGTCATCGAGGCCCAGCAGGGCGATCGCGTCGGTGCCGACCTCGGGGTCGAGGCCGAGCTCGACCAGGCGCAGGATGCCCGAGTGCTCGTCGCCGAGGCCGAGCTCGCGCGCCGAGGCGATCATGCCGTCCGAGACATGACCGTAGGTCTTGCGGGCCGCGATCGGGAAGGGCCCGGGCAGGACGGCACCGGGCAGCGTCACGACGACCTTGTCACCCACGAAGAAGTTGCCTGCACCGCAGACGATGCCGCGGACGCCGCCGTTCGCCTCGCCGACGTCGACCTGGCACCAGCGGATCGTCTTGCCGTTGGACTGCGGCTCGGGAGTGAACTCGACGACCTGGCCGACGACGATGGGGCCGGTCAGACCGAACCCGTGCACGTCCTCCTCCTCGAAACCGACCGAGACGAGGGATGCCAGGACGTCTTCCGGCGTGGCATCCGCCGGGACATCGACGTACTCGCGGAGCCACGAGAGCGGGACGCGCATCAGACCACCATTCCGAACTGCTCGCTGAAGCGGACATCGCCTTCGGCCATGTCGCGCATGTCTTTCACGTCCGAGCGGAACATGAGCGTCCGCTCGATCCCCATGCCGAACGCGAACCCGGAGTACTCCTCGGGGTCGATGCCGGCCGCGCGCAGCACGTTGGGGTTGATCATGCCGCAGCCGCCCCACTCGATCCAGCGCGCACCGCCCTTGAAGGTCGGGTGCCACAGGTCGAGCTCGGCGCTCGGTTCAGTGAACGGGAAGTAGTTGGCGCGCAGGCGCGTCTTCGCCTCGGCACCGAACAGGGCGCGCGCGACGTGGTCGAGGGTGCCGCGCAGGTTCGCCATCGTGATGCCCTTGTCGACGACAAGGCCCTCGAACTGGCTGAAGACGGGCAGGTGCGTCGCGTCGAACTCGTCGGTGCGGTACACGCGCCCGGGAGAGACGATGTAGATGGGCAGGTCGCGTGTGAGCATCGTGCGCATCTGCACGGGGCTCGTCTGCGTGCGCAGCAACAGGTGCTTCGCGACCGGGTCGACGTAGAACGTGTCCTGCATCTGCCGGGCAGGGTGGTCGGCGTCGAGGTTGAGCGCGTCGAAGTTGTACCACTCGTGCTCGAGCTCGGGACCCTCCGCGATCTCCCAGCCCATGCCGACGAAGATGTCGCCGATCTGGTCCTGCAGCAGAGTGAGCGGATGCCGTGCGCCCGTGCGCGCACGCGCCGGCAGCGCCGTGATGTCGATGCGCTCGGCCTCAAGCTGGGCGGCCGTCTCGGCCTCGGCGAGCTCGGTCTCGCGGGCGGTGAGCGCCTGCGTCACCCGGCCACGGGCCTGCCCCACGAGCTTGCCGAGCGCGGCCTTCTGGTCGTTCGGCACGTTGCGCAGCTGCGCGTTGAGCTGCGCGAGAGGCGAGCCCTCGGCGGTGTGCGCGTTGCGGACCGTCTTGAGCTGGGCGGTGTCGGCGGCCGCGGCGATCGCCGCGAGGGCGTCAGCGACGGCAGCATCGACTGCTTCGGGTGTGATCAGGGGCTGGTCGGACACAAGAGACGAGTCTACCGGCGGCGGGTCGGCGGTCTGAGACGAGCAGCTCGGTCAGACAGTGGTGCTGTCGTGCTTGCCGACACCCTTCTGCAGCGCGATCAGCTCTGTGTCGGTGCCCTCGCCGATGGGGTGGTGCAGCGGCCCGCCAGCGGCAGCCTGCTGCCGCTGGCGCCGCTTGGTGCGCTGCTCGAGCCGGTAGGCGACGTAGCTGAGCACGAGACACATCGCCACGTAGATCGAACCGCCGACGATCGCCGACGGGATCAGCGGCGAGTGGTAGGCGGCGTTCGAGCCGAGGAGCTTGATGACGTAGAGGAGCTCGTGGTAGGTGATGATGAAGCCGAGCGCCGTGTCCTTCAGCGTCACGACGAGCTGAGCGACGATCACCGGCATCATCGCGCGGATCGCCTGCGGGAGAAGGACGAGCGCCAGAACGCCCGACTTGCGCAGCCCGATCGCGTAGCCGGCCTCGCTCTGCCCGCGGGGCAGCGATTCGACGCCGGCGCGGATGACCTCCGCCAGGACCGAGCCGTTGTAGGCGATGAGCGCGATCACGACTGCCCAGTACGGCTCCATCTTGATGCCGACCACGGGCAGGCCGTAGTACAGCAGCATCATGAAGATCAGGACGGGCACGGCGCGCAGGACCTCGGTGATCCAGCCCACCGGCACGCGGATCCACGCGTGATCGGACAGGCGTCCGATCGCGAGCACGAACCCGAGAACGAGGGCACCGACCGCCGCCACGGCGAACGCGGCGAGGGTCGCGAGCACGCCGTCGAAGATGCGTGCCCAGATCGCCGTGTAGCCGAACAGCTCCCACTTCTCGGGACTGAACTGGCCCGTGGCCGCGAAGCGCCAGATCACCCACGCGAAGACCAGGATGACCAGGATGATCGTGCCCACCCCGAGCAGCCTGTTGCGCAGGATCGCCTTGGGGCCGGGGACGTCGTACAGGACGGAACTCATCGGGCGATCCTCCATCGGCGCTCGAGCACTCGTTGCAGCCAGGCCAACAGCAGCACGAGCACGACGAAGATGACCATCACCCACAGCAGCACGACGAGCTGATTCTCACTGCGCGGCGGCTCGGCGAGCCACGAACGAACGGAGCCGAGGTTGAGCACCGAGAAGCCCGCCGCGACGGTCGTGTTCTTCAGCAGTGCGATGAACACGCTCATCATCGGGGGGATGACCGAGCGCGCCGCTTGCGGCAGGATCACGAGCGTCATCACCTGCCCGAACCCGAGGCCGATCGCACGGGCGGCCTCAGCCTGGCCCACCGGCACCGTGTTGATGCCCGACCGCAGCGTCTCGGCGACGTAGGTCGCCGTGTAGACGCCGAGGGCGATCGTGGGCAGGACGATCGGGTCGATGCGCTCGCGCAGCAGGATCGGGACGCAGAACGCGAAGAAGAACATCACGAGCGTGAGCGGGGTGTTGCGAATCCAGTTCACGTACACGGCGCCGACCGCCCGGGCGATCGGAATCGGCGACACGCGCATCGCGCCGATGAGCAGTCCCAGCACGAGCGCGAGCAGGCCGCCCCCGACGAACAGCACGAGGGTGCCCGTCAGCGCCTCGCCCCACAGGTCGAGGTTGTCGGTGATGACGCCCATGCTCTGCCTCTCCTTGCTGGATGGAGGTCACTCGACCGGGTCGACGGCCGGCTGCGTGCCGGTCACGCCCGAGGCACCGAGGTTCTTCTCGAAGATCGCCTGCCAGATGTCGCCACCGTCGGTGAACATCGTGTTGATGAACTCCTGGAACGCCGTGTCGCCCTTCGTGATGCCGACGCCGTACCGCTCCTCGCTGAACACGTCGCCTACCACCTTCAGGTTGTCGGGGTCTTGCGCGGCGTAGCCGATGAGGATCGCCTCATCGGTCGTGACGGCATCCACCTGACCGTTCTTGAGATCCTCGACACACGCCGAGTACGTGTCGTACTCCTTCGTCTGCGCCGGCGTCTCCTCCTTGATCCGCTGGATCGAGGTCGACCCCGTCGCAGAGCAGACGATGTCGTCGGCGGTGAGCGAGTCCTTACCCGTGATGCTGTCGTTGTCAGCCGCGACGAGCAGGCCCTGCCCGGTGATGAAGTACGGACCCGCGAACGAGATCAGCTCTTTGCGGGCATCGGTGATCGAGTACGTGCCGACGTAGTAGTCGATGTCGCCGTTGATGATCGCCTGCTCGCGGTTGGCCGAGGGGATCGCGGTGAACTCGATCTGGTCTTCGTCGTAGCCGAGCGAGGCGGCGATCCATCGGGCGATGTCGACGTCGAAGCCGGTGCGCTCGTTCGTGACAGGGTCGAGATAGCCGAGACCGGGCTGGTCTTCCTTGACGCCGATCGTGACCTTGCCCGCCGCGGTGATCGCGTCGAAGGTGGGGCTGCCGTCGATCGTGACGCCCGTCGCCACCGTCCACGGGTTGCTGGTGCTACCGGTGTCGCCGGTGTCACCCGCGTCGCCGGACGAGGTGGAGTCGTCGCCGGGCGTGCCGCTGCTGCACGCCGCCAGAGCGAGTGCGGCGATGGCGATTCCGGTGAACGCACCGGTGATCCGTGACTTGCGCATGTGATTCCTCCTGGTTTCGTGTACCTGTGGGATGCCGCGCCGGTGCAGGGCGCGGACGTGTGTCAGTGCGTGATCAGCTTGGAGAGGAAGTCCTTCGCCCGTTCGCTCTTGGGAGCGGTGAAGAAGTCGTCGGGGGTCGCCTCTTCGACGATCTGCCCGTCAGCCATGAATACGACCCGGTCGGCGGCCTTCCGCGCGAACCCCATCTCGTGCGTGACGACGATCATCGTCATGCCGTCGTGCGCGAGGCCGACCATGACATCGAGCACCTCGTTGATCATCTCGGGGTCGAGGGCGCTGGTCGGCTCGTCGAAGAGCATGACCTTCGGCTTCATCGCGAGCGCGCGGGCGATCGCGACGCGCTGCTGCTGACCGCCCGACAACTGCGCCGGCAGTTTCGAGGCCTGCTGCGCGACCCCGACGCGCTCGAGGAGGATTTTGGCCTCCGCCTCGGCATCCGCCTTCTTCATCTTCTTGACCTTGATCGGGCCGAGCGTAACGTTCTCGAGGATCGTCAGATGTGCGAACAGGTTGAAGGACTGGAACACCATGCCCACATCGGCGCGCAGGGCGGCGAGGCCCTTGCCCTCTTTGGGCAGCTCCTTGCCGTCGATCATGATCGTCCCGCTCGTGATGGTCTCGAGGCGGTTGATCGTGCGGCACAGCGTCGACTTGCCCGAGCCGGACGGCCCGATGACCACGACGACCTCACCGCGATTGACGGTGAGGTCGATGTCTTTGAGCGCGTGGAAGTCGCCGTAGTGCTTCTGCACATGCTCGATGACCACGAGCGGATCGCCGCGGCGCACTGAGATGTTCGAGGTCGCAGGAGCCGGGTCCGAGGTCGCCATGGCGTCAGCCTAGGCACCCTCCCCCGGCTTCGCTCAAGTTATACACAGGATCTTGACCGAGTCGTAACCAGGCCGGAACACGGTCTGGTCAGTCTGCGGCGCGCTGCGCGAAGGCCGTTTCGTACAGGCAGACGCTCGCCGCAGTCGCCAGATTGAGCGATTCGGCGCGCCCGTAGATGGGCAGGCGCAAGGCGAGATCGACGTGCACGAGGGCGTCGGCCTCGAGGCCGCGGGCCTCGTTGCCGAACAGCCACGCGGTGGGCTCGGCGAGCAGGCCACGGCGCGCGAGGAAGTCCTCGCCGCCCACGTCGGCCGCGATGACGCGCAGCCCCGCCTCGCGCGCGCGCTCGACGGTCGCGCCGAGTTCGGCACCGACGGCGACCGGCACGTGGAACAGCGACCCGGTCGTCGCGCGGACGACCTTCGGGTTGTACGGGTCGACCGTGCGACCGGTGAGCACGACGGCCTCGGCACCGGCGGCGTCGGCCGCGCGGATGATCGTCCCCAGGTTGCCGGGGTCGCGCACCTCTTCGCAGATCGCGATGAGGCGAGGGGATGCCGCGAACACCTCATCCAGGGATGCGGGCGACTGCCGCGCGACGGCGACGATGCCCTGCGGCGTGACAGTGTCGGCCATGGCATCCAGCACCGCTTCGGTCGTGAACTCGACCTCGATACCGGCTGAGCGCGCGGCATCGCGGATGTCCTGATGACGCTCCATCGCCGCGGGCGTCGCGTACAGGTCGACGAGCGTGTCGGGGCGGTATTCGAGCGCCTCGCGCGCTGCCTGCGGACCCTCGAGCAGGAACAGTCCGGTCTCTTGACGGGCACTGCGCTTGGTCAGCTTTGCGACAGCGCGCACACGGGGAGATCGGGGGTTCTCGAGCACGCTCCCATCCTAGGGAAAAGGGGCACCCTCCATCTGGAGGATGCCCCTGATCGGTGCTGTGTCGTGCTGTGCGGTGATTACGCCTTCGGTGCGTTCACGTCGGCCGGCAGCGCCTTCTTGGCGGTCTCGACGAGCGACGTGAAAGTCTTCGGGTCGGCGACGGCGAGCTCGGCGAGCATGCGACGGTCAACCTGGACACCGGCGAGGCCGAGGCCCTGGATGAAGCGGTTGTAGGTCAGGCCGTTGGCGCGGCTGGCCGCGTTGATGCGCTGGATCCACAGGCGACGGAAGTCGCCCTTGCGCTTGCGACGGTCACGGTACGCGTAGACGAGCGAGTGGGTGACCTGCTCCTTCGCCTTGCGGTACAGGCGCGAACGCTGTCCGCGGTAACCGGAGGCGCGCTCGAGGATGACGCGACGCTTCTTGTGGGCGTTGACAGCCCGCTTGACTCTAGCCATTTCTTGTTCTTCCTATCGTGCGTCGGCGCTCAGAGGCCGAGAAGCTTCTTGGCGACCTTGGCGTCGCCCTTTGCGAGGACCTGCTCCTGGTCGAGGCGGCGCGTGCGGCGGGTGGCCTTGCCCTCGAGGTTGTGACGGAGGTTCGCCTGCTGCTTCATCAGCTTGCCGCTTCCGGTCACCTTGAAGCGCTTCTTGGCACCCGAGTGGGTCTTCTGCTTCGGCATTTCTCTTCCTTCGTTGTGGTTCCCGCGCAGCGGGAGTCTGGGCGCCTACTCCGCGGCGGCGGTGTCGGCGGGGGTCTCGTCAGAGCCGGTGCGCGCCTGGCGCGCCGCCTCCTTGTTCGCAGCCCGCTGGGCGTTCTGCTCCGTCTTGACCTCGGACTTGTTCTTGTGCGGTGCGATCACCATGACCATGTTGCGGCCGTCGATCGTGGGGTTGGACTCCACGGTGCCGAACTCTGCGACGTCTTCCGCGAACTTGCGCAGCAGACGCACGCCCTGCTCGGGACGCGACTGCTCGCGACCGCGGAAGAGGATCATGGCCTTGACCTTGTCCCCCGCCTGCAGGAAGCCCTCGGCGCGCTTGAGCTTGGTCGTGTAGTCGTGCGCCTCGATCTTCAGACGGAAGCGCACCTCCTTCAGAACCGTGTTGGCCTGGTTGCGTCGTGCTTCCTTGGCCTTCTGCGCCGCTTCGTACTTGAACTTCCCGTAGTCCATGATCTTGACCACGGGCGGCTTCGAGTTGGGGGCGACCTCGACCAGGTCGAGGTCTGCTTCCTGAGCGAGGCGCAGAGCGACCTCGATGCGGACGACGCCGACCTGCTCACCCGCGGGGCCGACGAGGCGGACCTCGGGGACGCGGATGCGGTCATTGGTGCGGGGATCGCTGATGCGGAACTCCTCTGTCGTACGGATGGATGCCACCGCGAAACGGAGAGAGTCGCGGGCGGAAGATTCTCACGTCCACCCCGCACGACGCGAACGTCGGCTGGAAGTTCTGCACCCTGATCCACTGGCGTGGCTACCCTGCGTGAACAGGGCGGAGCGCGGGACCCGGTAGCCTGGAGCGGCAAGCGCGGGTGGGATGTGATCCACTTTCGATCCGGAGCAGAACACTCCGGTGCGCCGTAAGTCTAACAGAAAGCGAACCGTGGACACGAACGCCTCCTCCCCCGCCCCTTCGGGCACGCCTGCCGATGCCGAACGGCTCGCCCGCTGGGAAGAGCAGGAGCGCGCCGCGGCATCCGCCACACGCGACATCGCCGACGTCCCCGCCGTCGAGGTCATCACGACCGCCGCCGTCCACCTCATGAGCGCCGCCGCCGTCAAGGTCGGCCTGGCCGATGACCCCGAGACGCAGACGGATCTCGATGAGGCGCGCAAGCTCATCAACGCCCTCGCCGGCCTGATCACGGCGGGTGCCCCCGAGATCAGCGACATGCACGCGCGGTCGCTGCGCGACGGCCTGCGCTCTGTGCAGCTCGCGTTCCGCGAGGCATCCGTCATCCCCGACCCGATCGGCAAGGGCCCCGGCGAGAAGTGGACCGGCCCCGTCACCTGACCCCGCCCGGACCATGTCCCACTTTCGGTTGTTTTCGGCGACCTGAACCAGCACTTTTTGGGACATGGTCCGCTGAAAGTGGGACATGGATGGCGCGTTGAGGCAGGCGCGCGGGCGGGTCAGGCGCGGGCGGGTCAGGCGCGGACGAGCTTGACGGTCAGCGAGTCGACCAGGGCGGCGATGCGGTCGTCGGCGGCCCAGCGGGCGGCGAGCCGCTGCAGGATCGCGTCGAGCTCGGCCTTGTCGAGGCCGTCGACGAGATGCAGCCGCACGATGAGTTCCGGACCGCGCAGGCGCGCCGTCGGATCGCCGTCCGCGACCGACAGATCGAGGATGCCCAGTTCGCCGCCGATCGATTCCTGCAGGCCCGCGAAGACCTCGGGCGACAGGTGCGCACTCTCCCAGCGCTCGCCCTGGCCGATCGCCCACACGGCGGGGCGGCGCAGCACGAACTCCGTGGCGGATGCCGGGTCGATGACGATCAGGTCGGTGTCGTCGGCCGCAGCCGACAGCGCCGTGCGGACGCCGTCGACGGGGACGGGGCGTGCGGAGGCATCCCACGTCGCCAGCGCCGCGACCGACGTGAACACCGGCAGCACACGGCGCCCATCGGGAGCCGCGACCGTGACGATCGACAGCTCTTGGGTCTTGTCGACGGCGTGCCCCGACGGCGCGACGCCGATGTCGCCCGCCTCGGCGAGAAGCGGGATCAGCAATCGCGCGTTGCGGTACGCGTCCACGACCGCCGACGCGGTGCCGGAACCTGCCGCGAACGCGGTCAGCGCAGCCAGCAGCGCGGGATCGGCGGAGCCGTCGTCGCCGGCGTGCGGATTCGCTTCGAAGCTGCGCCCCTCCCACGGGACGCCGGCCGAATCAGCCTGCGGCGACATCCAGCGCCTCGGCGAGCGTGAAGGCGCCCGCGTACAGAGCCTTGCCCACGATCGCGCCCTCGACGCCGAGCGGCACGAGCTCGCGCAGGGCGGCGATGTCATCGAGGCTCGAGATGCCGCCCGACGCGATGACGGGGCGGGTCGTGCGTGCCGTCACTTCGCGCAGAAGCTCGACGTTCGGGCCCTGCAGCGTGCCGTCCTTCGTGACGTCGGTCACGACGTAGCGGCTGCAGCCGGCGTCTTCGAGCCGGTCGAGCACGTGCCACAGGTCGCCGCCGTCACGGGTCCACCCGCGCGCGGCGAGGGTCGTGCCGCGGACGTCCAGGCCGACCGCGATCGCTTCGCCGTAGCGTCCGATGACGTCGGCGGCCCATTCGGGGTTCTCGAGCGCGGCGGTGCCGAGGTTGATGCGGGTCGCACCCGAATCGAGCGCCGCCTCGAGCGTCGCATCGTCACGGATGCCGCCGGAAAGCTCGACCTGTACCCCGCGCAGCTGCTTGATCGCCTTGCGGATGACGGCGGTGTTGCTGCCACGGCCGAAGGCCGCGTCGAGGTCGACGAGGTGGATCCACTTCGCGCCGTCGCGGGCCCAGGCGAGGGCTGCGTCGACGGGGTCGCCGTAGTTCGTCTCGGTGCCGGCCTCGCCCTGCGTGAGACGGACGGCCTTGCCGCCGGCGACATCGACGGCCGGCAGCAGGATCAGTTCGGGGGTCGACGCGAAATCGTTCATGGCTCCAGATGTGGTTCGGTGCTCGGACTGCTCGCCGCTGCGAGAAGGCACAAACAGAGAGACTACCCGGCCTGCGGCAACGTCGAAATCCAGTTGCCGAGCAGACGGATGCCCGCCGCGCCGCTCTTCTCGGGATGGAACTGCGTCGCCGACAGGGGTCCGTTCTCGACGGCGGCGAGGAACGGCGCACCGTAATCGCACCAGGTGAGCACCGGCGCGCGGAACGGCCGCATCGGCTCCAGGCTCCAGTGCTGGGCGCCGTACGAGTGCACGAAGTAGAAGCGCTCGTCCTCGATGCCCTCGAACAGGGCCGACCCCTCCCCCGCCTGCACGGTGTTCCAGCCCATGTGCGGCAGCACCGGGGCATCCAGTTCGGTGACGGCGCCCGGCCATTCGCCGAGACCCTCCGTGTCGACGCCGCGCTCGACGCCGTGCTCGAACAGCACCTGCATGCCGACGCAGATGCCGAGGACGGGCAGCCCGCCCGACAGTCGGCGCTCGATCATCTCGTCGCCGCGGATGGCGCTGAGCGCACCCATCACGGCGCTGAAGGCGCCGACGCCCGGAACGACGAGCCCCGCGGCATCCTGCACGAGGCCCCGATCCGACGTGAGGCGCGCGTCGGCGCCAGCCGCCACCAGCGCCTTGACGGCCGAGTGGACGTTGCCCGATCCGTAGTCGAGGACGGCGACGACCGGCGCCGTCACAGAGCGCCCTTCGTGCTCGGGATGCCGCGCACGAGCGGGTCGAGGGCCTTCGCCTGGCGGAATGCGCGGGCGAACGCCTTGTACTCGGCCTCGGCGATGTGGTGCGGATCGCGCCCGCCGAGCACGGTCACGTGCATCGTCAGGCCACCGTTGAACGCGATCGCCTCGAACGTGTGTCGCACGAGCGAGCCCGTGAAGTGGCCACCGATGAGGTGGTGCTCGTAACCGACCGGTTCGCCGGAGTGCACCAGGTAGGGGCGGCCGCTGATGTCGACGACCGCCTGCGCGAGTGCCTCGTCGAGGGGCACGAGGGCGTCGCCGTAGCGCGAGATGCCCGCCTTGTCGCCGAGGGCCTGACGGATCGCCTGCCCGAGCACGATCGCCACGTCTTCGACCGTGTGGTGCGCGTCGATCTCGGTGTCGCCCGAGGCGCGCACCGTCAGATCGGTCAGCGAGTGCTTCGCGAACGCGGTGAGCAGGTGGTCGAAGAAGGGCACCGTCGTGTCGATGCGGCTCGTTCCGGTGCCGTCGAGGTCGAGGTCGAGCTCGACCGTCGACTCGCTCGTCGCGCGGCGGATCGAGGCCGTGCGGGGGGCGGGTGTGGTCATGGCCCGAGTCTAGCGAGCGCGGACGACGGCCGCGGCGAGTGCGCCGGCCGCGCGAGCCTGTCAGGCCCGGGCGCCGCCGGGGCCGAGCGAAGCGAGCGCGTCGAGGAACGCGGTCGACTCGGCTTCTGTGCCGGCCGTGACGCGCAGGCTGCGCGGGATGCCGACGTCGCGGATCAGCACGCCCTGGTCGTACAGGCCGCGCCACGTGGCCGCCGGGTCTTCGACGCCCGCGAACAGGACGAAGTTCGTCCAGCTTTCGAACGGCTCGTAGCCGAGGGCGTCGAGGGTCGCCGTGATGCGGTCGCGCTGCGCGACGATGTCGTCGACCATCGCGAGCATGGCGGGCGCGTGCCGCAGTGCTGCGGATGCCGCGGCCTGCGTGAGCGCGCTGAGGTGGTACGGCAGGCGCACGAGCCGCAGGGCGTCGATGAGGCCGGGATCGGCCGCCAGATACCCGACGCGGGCGCCGGCGAAGGCGAAGGCCTTGCTCATGGTGCGCGAGACGACGAGGCGCTCACGCCCCGGCAGCAGCATCAGCGCGGAGCGCGAGTCACGCGGGGCGAACTCCTGATAGGCCTCGTCCACGATCACGATGCCGTCGGTCGCGTCGTAGACCGCCTCGATCACGTCGAGACCGAGCGGCGTACCGGTCGGGTTGTTCGGCGCGCACAGGAACACGACGTCGGGCTGTGCGCGATCGGTCTGTGCCGCGGCATCCTCTGCCGACAGCGTGTAGTCGACGCCGCGGGTACCGGCGACGTAGTCGGCGCCGGTACCCCGGGTCAGCAGCGGGTACATCGAGTACGTGGGCGCGAACCCGAAGGCGGTGCGCCCCGGCCCCGCGAACGCCTGCAGCAGGTGCTGCAGCACCTCGTTCGAGCCGTTGCCGGCCCAGATCTGGTCGGCGGTCAAGCCGTGCCCGAGGTATTCGGCGAAACCCTCGCGTAGCGCCGTGAACTCGCGATCGGGGTAGCGGTTGACCTCATGCAGTGCACGGGCGATCGAGTCGAGAATGTCGGCCGAGACCTCTTCAGGCACCGGGTGCGTGTTCTCGTTGACGTTCAGCGCCACCGGCAGCGGCGCCTGCGGCGCGCCGTAGGGCGTCAGGCCGCGCAGATCGGGTCTAAGGGGTAGGTCGTCGAGACTCGCACTCACACGACCATCGTAGAGCGGACCATCGGGTCGAGCCCTGCTCGAGGCCGCCCACGCTCAGCGGCCGGCCGAGTACTCCAGCGGCAGCGCGAGGCTCTGCCCCGCGACGAGCGACGCCGACGACAGCGCGTTCAGGCGGATGATCTCGTCGACGACATCGCGCGGGTCGGCGTCCGGGGCGACCGATTCGGCGATCGACCACAGCGTGTCGCCGGGCATGACCGTCACCTCGGTGAACGTGCCCGCAGGGGCACCCGTCTCGCTGGAGGCGAGCGCGCCACCCCCGGAGAGGATCGCGAGACTCAGCACGACGATCGCAGGAACGGCGGCGAGGAAGGCGAGCACGCGACGACCGCGCGCGGTCAGTCGCAGACGCGTCGAGGTGACGCGGGGCGCGAAGCTCGCGGCGGCGGTGATGTCGATGGTGGTCACGGTTCCTCCTCAGGACACTGCCTCGGATGTCGAGATCTTCGCACCCGACTCTCGGCCGGGAGAGTCGGGTACGAAGTTCTCTTCCGAAGCTATCTTCGATACAGTGTGGATGTCAAGTGGCATCCGGATCGGAAACGAATCGAACGCGACACGCGGATGCTTGCCCGACGACTCGATCGATACCGGATACGGTTTCGATACCTAGACCCCATCACCGACCTCCGACATTCGAAGACGAGACCCGTCCGGAGGCCGCGACCAAAAGGAGTTCGGCCATGGAAAAGCCGCAGACGCGCCGGCGCAAGAGCCTCAGCGAGAAGCAGCTGGCGATCCTCGAGGTCATCCAGCGATCGATCGCGCGGCACGGGTATCCGCCGAGCATGCGCGAGATCGGCGACGCGGTGGGACTCAAGTCGCTCTCGAGCGTCACCCACCAGCTCAACCAGCTCGAGCTCAGCGGGTACCTGCGCCGTGACGCCGGCAAGACGCGCGCGATGGAGGTGCTGATCGATCTGCCCGGCGCATCGACCGAGAACCCCGCCGACGAGGCTCCGTCGGTCGGGGACGCCGCTCTCGTGCCGCTGGTCGGTCGCATCGCCGCCGGCGTACCGATCACCGCCGACCAGCAGGTCGAGGAGATCTTCCCGCTGCCCCGCCAGCTCGTGGGCAAGGGCGACCTGTTCATGCTCAAGGTGAGCGGCGAGTCGATGATCGACGCCGCGATCTGCGACGGCGACTGGGTCGTCGTGCGCTCACAGCCCACCGCCGACAACGGTGACATCGTCGCGGCGATGCTCGACGGTGAGGCGACCGTCAAGACGTTCCGTCAGCGCGACGGTCACACGTGGCTGCTCCCCCGCAACTCCGCCTTCGAGCCGATCCTCGGCGACGACGCCGTCGTGCTCGGCAAGGTCGTCGCGGTGCTGCGCGCCGTCTGAATCCCCACCCCCGCCGGGTGAGCGTGGCACGGCGGCGGCGCTGCCGCGCTGTCGCGAGTCCGCGGCATCCGCCACAATGTGGCCATGAGCGCCCCCGCTGACACCGCGACCACTGACCTCGCCGCGCGCGTCGCCGCGCTGGAGGCCGAGAACGCGCAGCTGCGCGCAAGCGGTCGGGCATCCGGCCCCTCCTCCGGACGCTGGCGCGCATGGGTGTCGACCATCTGCATCGTGCTGGCCGCAATCCTCGTGCCCGTCTCGATCGTGGCCGCGTGGGCACGCGTGCAGCTCGTCGACGAAGACAGCTTCACGGCGACCCTCGCGCCGCTCGCCGCCGACTCCGCCGTGCAGTCGATGATCATCGACGAGACGATGGATGCCATCACAACCCAGGTCGACTTCCTGCAGCTCACGACCAACGTCATCGACGGCGTCGCGACACTCGATCTGCCGCCGGCCGCCATCTCGGCCCTGGGACTGCTCAAGCAGCCGGCCGCCGACGGCCTGGAGGGGCTCGTCGACCGCGCGGTGACGCGCGTCGTGACCTCGGATGCCTTCGCAGACGTGTGGGCGACCGCGACGCGCGCCGCGCACCGTGCACTCACGACGACGGCGACCTCCGACGGTGGTGGGATCGTCGTGCGCACCTCTGACGGCGTCGGCATCCAACTCGGTGCCATCGTCGAGCGCGTAAAGCAGAACCTCACTGATCAGGGCGTCGGCGCGGCGAGCCTGATCCCGGCCGTCGACCGCGTCGTGATCATCGGCACGGGCGAGAACCTGTCATTCATCCGCACCGGCTACGCCGTCTCAACGACGGTCGGGTTCTGGCTGCCCCTGGTCGCCCTCGCCCTGTTCCTCGTCGGCATCCTCATCGCGCGGCGCCGGTCGACGGCGCTGCTCGGCGCGGGCGGCGGGTTGCTCATCGGCGGCGGCGCGCTCGCGATCGGGTTCTCGGTCGGTGCGGCCGTCATCGGGTCGGTCGCCGCACAGATCGACCTCTCACCGTCGGCCCTCGGCGTCATCTACCAACAGGTGTCTGCCGGAATGGCGCACACCGCCGCGATCCTCGCCGTCATCGGCCTTGTCGTGGTGGTGATCGCGTGGACGTGCGGACGCTGGCGCGGTGCGCAGGCGATCCGCCGGGGCCTGGGCTCGCTCAACGTCGGCATCCGCGGGGCGCTGCTGTCGCGCGGGATCGATACGGGCGCGACGGGACAGTGGCTGTACACGCAGCGGGTGATCGTGCGCACCGTCATCGCGGTGCTCGCGATCGTGTGGCTGCTGGCGCTGCGCCCGATCACGCTCGGCGAGATCGTGCTCGTTCTCGTGATCGCGCTGCTCGTCTGGTGGCTTGCCGAGCTGCTCCAGCGCCGCCCCGACGAGCAGGACGGGCTGGAGCAGTCCTGACCCTCAGCCCGCGATGCTGTCGCGCACGGCGCGGGTCGCGGTGACGAGGTTGCGCAGCGAGGCGACGGTCTCGTCGTAGCCGCGCGTCTTCAGCCCGCAGTCGGGGTTGACCCACACCTGGCGCAGCGGCAGGGCATCCGCGGCGCGCTGCAGCAGAGCCGTGACCTCGTCGACCGACGGCACGCGCGGCGAGTGGATGTCGTACACGCCCGGGCCGACGCCGTGCGTGAAGCCGGAGGTGCGGATGTCGTCGATGACGTCGCCGCGACTGCGCGCCGCCTCGATCGAGGTGACGTCGGCGTCAAGGGCGGCGATCGCGTCGATGACGACGTCGAACTCCGAGTAGCACAGATGCGTATGCACCTGCGTCGCGGGCGCGGCACCGGCCGTCGCGAGCTTGAACGACCCCACCGACCAGTCGAGGTAGGCCGGCTGGTCATCCTTCTTCAGCGGCAGCAGCTCGCGCAGGGCCGGCTCGTCGACCTGGATGATCCGGATGCCTGCAGCTTCGAGATCGGCGATCTCGTCACGCAGGGCCAGCGCGACCTGGTCGGCGGTCTCGCCGAGCGGCTGGTCGTCGCGGACGAACGACCACGCCAGGATCGTGACCGGGCCCGTCAGCATGCCCTTGACCGGCTTGGCCGTGAGCGACTGGGCGAACACCGACCAGTCGACCGTGATGGGGGCAGGCCGAGACACGTCACCCCACAGGATCGACGGGCGCGTCGCGCGCGACCCGTACGACTGCACCCAGCCCTGCTGCGTCACCGCGAACCCGTCGAGGTTCTCGGCGAAGTACTGCACCATGTCGTTGCGCTCGGGCTCGCCGTGCACGAGGACGTCGAGGCCGAGGTCCTCCTGCAGGTCGATGACGCGCGCGATCTCGTCGCGCAGGAACTGCTCGTACGTCTCGGTGCCGATCTCGCCCTTGCCGTGACGGGCCCGGGCACGCCGGATGTCGCCGGTCTGCGGGAACGAGCCGATCGTCGTGGTCGGCAGCGCGGGCAGATCGATCGCGGCATCCTGCGCCGCCACGCGTGCCGCGTAGTCGCCGCGATCACGCAGCGCGCCGTCGACGGCTGCCGTCCGCTCGCGGACCGCGCCGTCGCGCACGCCCGGCGCCGACAGGCGGTCGGCGAGCGCGGCGGAGGCCGCGTCGAGCTCGGGGCGGATGTCCTCGGCGCCGTCCGCCAGGCCACGCGCGAGGGTCGCGACCTGGGCGACCTTCTGGTCGGCGAATGCCAGCCAGCTGCGCAGTCGCTCGTCGAGCGCCGTCTCGATCTCGACGTCGTGCGGCACGTGCTGCAGCGATGTCGAGGTGGTCGCGGCGACGGCGCGGGCGCCGAGTCCGCGCAGGGCGTCGAGGCGCTCCCACGCACGCGACAGGTCGCCGCGCCAGATGTTGCGGCCGTCGACGACACCGCCGACGAGGGTCTTGTCCGCCAGGCCCGGCACGGCGGCCGGCACGGCGCCGCGGTGCAGGTCGATCGCTATCGCCTCGATCGGCGTGGCTGCAAGCGCCGCCCATGCCTCGGGCGACAGCTGCGCGTAGCCGGCGGCGACCACGATCTCGGGGCGATCCGGGGTCGCGCCCAACACGGCATATGCGCGTGCGGCGGCATCCGCGAGTTCTGCGGGCGACGACGGGAGGCTCTCGGAGACGAGCGCGGGCTCGTCCAGCTGGACCCACGCGGCGCCGGCCGCGGCGAGCCGCTGCAGCAGCTGCGCGAACACGGGCAGCAGGTCCTCCAGCCGCGACAGCGGCGCGAAGCCCGCGGGCGCGGCATCCGTGGCCTTGGCCAGCGCGAGCAGCGTGACCGGCCCGACGATGACGGGGCGCACGACGACACCGTCGGCAGCCGCTTCGGCGACCTGCGCCACGAAGCGGTCGGATGCCAGCGAGAACTGGGTCTCAGGGCCGATCTCGGGCACGAGGTAGTGGTAGTTCGTGTCGAACCACTTCGTCATCTCGAGCGGCGCGCGCTCACCCTCGCCGCGCGCGGCGGCGAAGTATGCCGACAGCGGAATGCTGCCGTCGGCGGCCCGCCGATCGGCGAAGCGCTCGGGCAGGGCGCCCACCGTGAGCGCCGCATCGAGCACCTGGTCGTAGAACGAGAACGACTCCGGGATCGACGAGTCGGACGCACCC
Source organism: Microbacterium sp. 70-16 (assembly GCF_001898315.1). Classification (GTDB taxonomy): domain Bacteria; phylum Actinomycetota; class Actinomycetes; order Actinomycetales; family Microbacteriaceae; genus Microbacterium. Next base: position 44,789 of record NZ_MKTQ01000016.1, read on the forward strand.
AGCCCGAGCGCGATGAGGCGCTCACGCGTCTCGCGGCGCAGTTGCGCCGCGGCGGTCTCGAGCCCCGCCTCGTCGAGGTCGCCGCGCCAGTGGCGCTCGACGGCGCGCTTGAGCTCGCGGTCACGGCCGATGCGGGGGTAGCCGAGAATCGTCCCGGCGGGGAAGGTCACAGTCACAGTCACAGCTCCTAGATCGCGTGGTCGTACGGGTCGTGCGAGGCGGTGGTTCGAAGTCCTGCTTCATGCAGCACGGCCAGCACCGTCTCGTGGTTGTTGAAGGCATACAGGTGGACGCCGGGGGCGCCACCGGCGCGCACCTGACGCGCGAGGTCGGCCGCGTGAGCGATGCCGACGGCACGCTGCGCGGCGGGCGAGTCTGCAGCATCCAGCGCCTGCGCGAGCGCCGCGGGAGATGGATCCCCCGTCAGCTCGAGCACGCGGCGCAGCCGGCCCGGCGTGGTGATCGGCATGATGCCGGGCAGGATCGGGATCGTGACCCCCGCGCTGCGCGCGCGGTCCACGAATCCGAGGTACTCGTCGGCGTGGAAGAACAGCTGCGTGATCGCCGCTTCGGCGCCCGCGGCCTGCTTCGCGAGCAGCGCGTCGATGTCTTCCCCGGCATGCCGCGATCGCGGATGCCCATTCGGGAATGCCGCGACCGAGATCTGCACCCGCTCGCGGCGGCCGACGCGCGCAGCACCCGGGACGCCCGGCACGAGCTCTTCCGCGTACGGGGCGCGCTCGGCCTGCACGCGCCCGATGAGCTGGACGAGCTGGGCGGCCGACTCCAGGTCACCGAGGAAGACGTCGTCCTCGGACGTCCCCGCGGGCGGGTCGCCGCGCAGCGCGAGGAAGCGTGTGATGCCGGCATCCAGGAACTCGCGGATGATCGCGTTCGCCTCGGCGTAGCTGCTGCCGACGCAGGTCAGGTGCGCGAGCGGCGGCACGTCGGTGGCGTGCAGGATGTGCGTCAGCACGTCGAGCGAGCGTCCGCGCGTCGAGCCTCCGGCCCCGAAGGTCACGGAGATGAACTGCGGGCGCACGGCGGCGAGCGCACCGATCGTCGTGTACAGGGCGGGTAGGCCCTCGTCGGAGCGCGGCGGGTAGATCTCGAACGAGATCGGCGTCGTGGCGCCGGAGTCGACGGCGGAGGTCATCGGGACGTCTCTCACTGGGAACGGACAGGGGAAGGGGCCGGGCGGCCGCATGCGTCACGGCAGGGCCGTGAGGCATCGCGGGCGGGTGCCGGGCTCGGCTGTCGCTCCTGCCCGGCACATGCCGGGCGTCGATGGGACCACTCTAGGGCCGGCGCCGCCGGGTCCGCTTCGTGTGGCGGGCTGTGTGACGCGATGTTTCAGCTGCGGCTAGCGTGAGGGCATGATCACGCTCCCCTACGGCTCCTGGCCCTCGCCGCTGTCCGCACGCTGGGCATCCGAGGCATCGCCCCGATTCGAGGGTGCCGCCCTCGCCTCTGACGAGGTGTGGTGGGGGCAGTCTCTTCCCGCCGAAGCGGGCCGCACGGCGGTGCTGCGGCGCACGGCGTCAGGACAGGTCGAGACGCTCCTTCCCGCGCCGTGGAGCGCCCGCTCGCGCGTGCACGAGTACGGCGGCGGCGCGTGGACCGCCACCGACGACGGCCGCCTGTTGTTCGTAGAGAAGACCGATCAGCGGGTGTGGCTGCTCGACCCGGGCCACGCGCCGCGCGCACTGACGGCGGAAGAGCCCGGAACCTCCTACGGCGGCCTGCGCTGGCAGCACGGCGCCCTGCTCGCGGTGCAGGAACGGCAGAGCGAGCACGGGTGGCATCGCGCGATCGTGCGCATCGAGGTGAGCGCCGGCGAGGCATCCGTCACCGAGCTCGTCAGCGGCAGCGACTTCGTCGCTCAGCCCGCCCTCTCACCCGACGGCACGTGGCTCGCGTGGGTCGCGTGGAACCACCCCGACATGCCGTGGGATCGCACCGAGATCCGCGTCGGCGAGATCACGGACGGCACGGTGTCATCGTGGGATGCCGTGACGTCGGGCGCCGCTGCCCTCCAGCCGGAGTGGACCGCGGGCGGCGACCTCGTCGTGATCGACGAGCCGACCGGGCGCTGGAACCTGTGGCGCGTGGGCGCCGACGCGGCAGAGCCACTCGCCCCCGCCGACGCCGATACGGGCGGCGGGCTGTGGTCGCTGGGACTGCGCTGGTACGCGCTGCTGGGCGACCGGATCGCGGCGATCCGCACGAACGGCAGTGACGAACTGGTCATCATCGAGCCGGACGGCCGCACACAGCCCGTCGACCTGCCCGCGACGTCGCGTCTCGTGATCGAAGACGCGGACGCCGACCGCCTGCTCGTGACAGGAGCCGGCCCCGCGGGGGCGGGCCTGTGGCTCGTGACGGCAGACGGCGCGGTGACGCCCGTGGTGGGTGGTGCGGGGATGGATGCCGGGTGGATGCCGACCGGCCGCGCCGTGACCTTCGCGGGGCCGCACGGCGACGTGCACGCGTTCGACTATCCCCCGACCAATCCCGACGTCACGGGCCCCGACGGTGAGCTGCCGCCGTACGTCGTGTTCGTCCATGGCGGCCCGACGGCGCACGTCGCGGGCGTCGCGGATGCCCGCACCGCGTTCCTCACGAGCCGCGGTATCGGCGTGCTCGACGTCAACTACGGCGGCTCCACCGGGTACGGGCGGGCCTACCGCGAGCGGCTGCGCGGCCAGTGGGGCGTCGTCGATGTCGACGATGTCGCCGCCGCGGCATCCGGCCTCGTCGCCGCCGGACTTGCCGACGGTGCGCGCCTCGCGATCGACGGCGGCTCCGCCGGCGGCTGGACGGTGCTCGGCGCCCTCGTGGGCACCGACGTGTTCGCCGCGGGGATTTCGCGCTATGGCGTCGGCGATGCCCGCGCCCTCGCCGAGGACACGCACGACTTCGAAGCCCACTATCTCGACGGACTCATCGGGCCGCTGCCCGAAGCCGATGCCCTCTATCGCGAACGATCACCACTGAGCCACCCCGAGCGCTTCCGCGTGCCGCTGCTGCTGTTGCAGGGTGCGGAGGATGCCGTCGTGCCGCCCGCGCAGTCCGAGGCGATCCGCGACGCTCTCGCTGCCCACGGAGTGCCGCACGCGTACGTCCTCTACGAGGGCGAGGGCCACGGCTTCCGCCGCGCGGAGACCGTCGTGCACGCGCGCGAGAGCGAACTGGCGTTCCTGGGCGCTGTCTTCGGGTTCGAGACCCCGGGCATCCCGCCGATCACGCTCGACTGAGCCGGCACGAACTCCGCAGAACCGCACGCGACCCGCCACGAACTCCGCAGAATCGCACGAACTCCGCAGGATTTCACAGAAATCCTGCGGAGTTCGTGACAGTCTGCGGACTTGGCGCGCCCGCGCGGCCTCACACCGCGTACGGTGCGAGCTTGCCCCCGAGGATCGCCGGGACGTGCGCGTGCAGGATCGTGCCATCGGGTCCGTGGTTCTGGCTGAGGATGATGCCATGCTCGTGCACCGCCGAGACGAGGTCGCCGCGGTCGTAGGGCACAACGGCGTGGATCTCGACGGCCGGCAGCGGCAGCGTGCGCTCGATCGTCTCGCGCAGCTCGTCGATGCCTTCGCCCGTGCGCGACGACACGAAAAGCGCGTCGGGGGCGAGTCCGCGCAGCACGAGCCGGGTGTCGGCGTCGATCAGATCGGCCTTGTTGAACACGACGATCTCGGGCAGGTCACGCGCGCCGACGTCGCCGATCACGTCGCGGACGGTCGCGAGTTGCGCCGCCGGGTCGGGGTGCGAGCCGTCGACGACGTGCACGATAACGTCGGCGTCGCCGACCTCTTCGAGGGTCGAACGGAACGCCTCGACGAGCTGGTGCGGCAGGTTGCGCACGAACCCGACGGTGTCGGTCAGCGTGTACACGCGACCGTCGGTGGTCTCGCAACGGCGCACTGAGGTGTCGAGCGTCGCGAACAGCGCGTTCTCGACGAGCACGCCCGCACGGGTGAGCCGGTTGAGCAGGCTCGATTTGCCCGCGTTCGTGTAGCCGGCGATCGCGACCGCCGGGATCGTGTTGCGCTTGCGCTCGGCCCGCTTGGCCTCGCGCGCGGGCGCGAAGTCGCGCAGCTGACGGCGCAGCTGCGCCATCTTGGTGCGGATGCGGCGGCGATCGAGCTCGATCTTGGTCTCACCCGGACCACGCGAGCCCATGCCCGCACCGCCCGCGCCGACCTGACCACCGGCCTGGCGGCTCATGGACTCACCCCAGCCGCGCAGGCGCGGCAGCAGGTACTCGAGCTGGGCGAGTTCGACCTGGGCCTTGCCCTCGCGGCTCTTCGCGTGCTGGCTGAAGATGTCGAGGATCACGGTCGTCCGGTCGATGACCTTGACCTTGACGACGTCCTCCAGCGCACGACGCTGGCTCGGGGCGAGCTCGGTGTCGGCGATGACGGTGTCGGCGCCGACGGCGGCGACCAGGTCGCGCAACTCGGCGGCCTTGCCACGGCCGATGTAGGTGGCGGGATCGGGGTGGGGACGCCGCTGCAGCACACCGTCGAGGACGACGGCGCCCGCCGTCTCGGCGAGCGCAGCGAGCTCGCGGAGCGAGTTCTCGGCATCCTCGTGCGACCCCTGCGGATACACGCCCGCCAGCACGACGTTCTCGAGGCGCAGCTGGCGGTACTCGACCTCGGTGACGTCCTCGAGCTCGGTCGACAGGCCGGGCACGCGGCGCAGCGCGGCACGCTCTTCGCGATCCCACTGGTCGCCGTCGGTGTCGGCGTACGACACGGTCGACTCGTCCTGCAGCGCCTGGGCGCCAAAGACCTGGATGCCCGACCGTGCGCCCGCGCGCGCGAGCACGCGGTCGACGGGGTCGATCGGGTGGTGCGCGGTGTCTGCGACGTCGCTGTCGCCCACGGCATCCGTGTTGTCGGTGATGCTCGTGGTGTCGGTGATGCCGGTCGTGCCTGTGGTGTCTGTCATTCGGTCCTTTTCGTACTGAGCCTTGCAGTCTAGTCTCCCGCGCCGGGACGCGGCTCGGGTACGCTCGCAGCATGGGGAGCGACCACTACTTCAGTGCCACCCCGTCCAGCGTTGAGCGTCTGCGCCGCATCCCCGTGACCCTTGCGGGTCGCAGCGGCGAAGTCACGACCGCTGGCGGCGTATTCAGCCCCGACCACATCGACGGGGGCACCGCCGTGCTTCTGGCGAACACGCCCCCACCGCCTCCCGGCGGGCATCTGCTCGATCTCGGCTGCGGCTGGGGTCCCATCGCCCTGAGTGTCGCGATCGCGTCGCCGCACGCGACGGTCTGGGCCGTCGATGTCAACGAGCGCGCTCTCGACCTCGTCCGTCGCAACGCCGCGGAGTGGGGCCTCGACAATGTCAACGCCGTGCTGCCCGACGATGTTCCCGACGACGTCACGTTCCGCACGATTCGCTCCAACCCGCCCATCCGGGTCGGCAAGAACGAGCTACACGGGCTGCTCGAGCGCTGGATCCCTCGCCTCGATGAGCGCAGCGACGCATGGCTCGTCGTGCAGCGCAACCTCGGCTCGGACTCGCTGCAGCGCTGGCTCAGCGCGAGCTTCGACCACGGCTACTCGGTCACCCGCGCCGCGACGGCGCGCGGCTTCCGCGTGCTGAAGGTGCGCCACCACGGCGACCTGCGCACCGAGCCGCTGCCCATCGTCGGGGAGTGACGCGGGGGCATCCTGCCCGCCGGTCGACTGTTGGGTCGGCGCCCGTCAGGCGAGGGCGACCGCGCCGCTGTAGACGAGCGTCGCGGGACCACTGAGCAGCACGTGCGGGCCATCGGGCGCATCGACCACGCGGACGCCGAGCGTCCCGCCGGGAACGTCGACGCGCCAGGCATCCGGCGCCGCAGGACCGGCCCAGTGCCGAACGGCGAGGGCGGATGCCGCGACCCCCGTTCCGCACGACAGGGTCTCCCCCACGCCGCGCTCGAACACACGCATGCGGATCGCGCCGACGCCCGCGTGCACGAGCGGGTCGGCGGGCACGACGAACTCGATGTTCGCGCCGTGCGGCGGCACGGGTGCGAGCATCGGCGCGACGGTCAGGTCGAGGCCGGCGAGCTCGCCCTCGGTGCCGAGCGCGACGACGACGTGCGGGTTGCCGACGTCGATGCCGACGCCGGGGCGGGCGACGTCGAGACCGCGCGCGCGGACGACGACGTCGGACTCGTCCACGACGAACCGGCCCAGGTCGACTTCGAAGCCGAGGTCGCTGCGCGTGAGGGTCTTGGTGCCCGCGCGCGTGCCGATGCGCAGCGGGGCGTCGTCGATCGAGGCGAGGCCGGTCTCGACGAGGTACTTCGCGAAGACGCGGATGCCGTTGCCGCACATCTCGGCGGCAGAGCCGTCGGCGTTGCGGTAGTCCATGAACCACTCCGCGTCGGGTGTGGCAGCCCCCTCGGGCAGGGCGGCGGAGCGCACGACGCGCAGCGTGCCGTCGGCCCCGATGCCGAACCGGCGGTCGCAGAGGGCCGCGACCTGGTCGTCGCTGAGGTCGAGCGCGCCGTCGGGATCGGGCACGATCACGAAGTCGTTGCCCGTGCCCTGGCCCTTGGTGAAGTCGATCGTCGCCACGCGACAAGTCTAGGTGGCGGCGCGCGGGGCGGCGCGGGTGGTCGCAGCTGGCGCGGGCGCCGCTCGGCATGCGGGTGGCGCTCCGGACCAGCTCATGGGGCGCGTGGTGGTCGTGGGCGCCACTTCCTTGGACGCGCAGCTGGGGTGGCACAGATGGGGTGACACAAGTGGATGGCGCAAATGCGCCCCTCGCGCGATGCGACGTGCGCATTTGCGCCATCAACTTCGGCGGGCGCGCCACGGAGTTCGGATGCCCCCACAGCGGGGTGGCGCCGGACTACCTCAACACCCGCGAGATGGTCGCGGGCGCCACCTGAATGGGATGCCCCGGCAAAGGGGTGGCACTCCGGACCAGCTCAACGCGCCCGAGGTGGTCGGGCGCGCCACCTGAATGGGATGCCCTCGCAACGGGTGGCGCTCCGGACTAGCTCAGGGCCCCGAGGTGGTCGCGGGCGCCACTCCCCTGGATGTACACGTGGGTGGCAATAAACGGTTGGCGCAAATGCGCCCCTCGAGGGCCGCGACCTAGGCATCCACGCCATCAAAATCTCCCGCTGAAGTCTGGATGCCAAGCACCCGGGTGGCACGCCGGACCAGCTCAACGCGCCCGAGGTGGTCGGGCGCGCCACCTGAATGGGATGCCCCCGAAACGGGTGGCGCCCTGGACCAGCTCAGCGCGCCCGAGGTGGTCGCGGGCGCCACTGCGATGCCCGACGGGCGAGAGCGACCCCGCACGGGGTCAGTCGGCGATGAGGCGCTTGCCCGTGACCCACACCTCGAAGGGCTCGAACCCGAGCGACGCGTAGAAGTCGTGCACCTCGACGTTCTCGGGTCGCACCATGAGTTGCACCTTGGGGCATCCCATCTCGATCAGGAGTTCTTCGGCGCGCTCGACGAGCAGACGCCCGATCCCCTGGCCACGTCGCGCCGGCGTGCTCGCGAGGTAGTACAGCCAGCCGCGGTGTCCGTCGTAGCCGGCCATCACGGTGCCGACGATCGCGGCGCCGTCTGTCGCGACGAGGAACAACTCGGGCTGCACCGCGAGCTTGCGGTTGATGTCCTGATACGGGTTGTTCCAGGGCCGCGTGAGGCCGGACTCCTGCCAGAGGGAGACGACGGCTTCCGTGTCGGCGAGCTCGAACTGTCGGATCTGGATACTCATCCCGCCGAGTCTGCCAGGTCGGCGGCATCCACATCGGGGCGCACCCACCGAATCTGGGGATACCGGCGGAACCACGACACCTGACGCCGGGCGTAGCGCCGCGTCAGCGCCTGCGTCTGAGCGATCGCCTCGCCGCGGGTGAGCTCGCCCCGCAGCTCTGCGAGCGCCTGCGCGTAACCGATCGCACGCCCCGCCGTCACACCGCGCTCGAGCCCCTGTTCGCGCAGCCGCACCACCTCGTCGAGCAGGCCGTCGCGCCACATCCGCTCGACACGCTGGTCGAGCCGCTCCACGAGGGCCGCACGCTCGACCTCGACGCCGATGATCGTGGTCGCCGGATGCCAGAGCACCGGCGCCTCGGGAAGCGCCGCGCCGTGCCCCGCCGACCCCTGCGCCGCGACTTCGAGGGCGCGGACGATGCGCCGCCGGTTGCGCGGGTCGATCCGCGCGGCCGTCGCGGGGTCGATCTCGCGCAGCCGGGCGAAGAGGGCGGATGCGCCGTCCCGCTCGAGGTCGGCTTCGAGCTCGGCGCGCAGCGCGTCGTCGTGCGGCGGGAAGCGGAAGTCGTAGACGACGCTCGACACGTACAGACCCGACCCGCCGACGACCACGGCGTCGCGCCCGCGCGCGAAGATCTCGCCGATCGCGGTGCGCGCGGCATCCTGATACCAGGCGACCGCAGCCTCGTCGGTGACGTCGAGCACGTCAAAGAGGTGATGCGGGATGCCCCGGCGCTCGCCCTCGGGAAGCTTGGCCGTGCCGATGTCCATGCCGCGGTAGACCTGCATCGCGTCGGCGTTGACGATCTCTGCGCCGAGGTGCTGCGCGAGGCGCAGCGACAGGTCGGTCTTGCCGGTGCCGGTCGCTCCGACGATCACCCAGAGCCTGCGCCCGCGCGGCGCGGACGGTGACGCCGCCTCAGCCGAGTCGCTTCCCGGCTCGCCCAACGACCAGGAAGCCGTCACTGCCGAAGGGTCGGGATGCCCAGGCCCACAGCGCGCCGCCCGTCGGCGGTCAGCGTCGCAGGCGCCGGCACGGCGCAGGACTCGGCCTGCGTGCGGTCCCACGCGTCGCCGGCACGGGTGCGGCGGATGCGCAGGGGTGCACCGTCGGCACTGTCGGCGAGCAGGTGGAACGGCGCCGCATGCGTGACCGTGACCGTGACGACATCGCCGGGGCGCGGGGTCTCACTGCCGGCCGGCAGCTCGAAGTGCACGAGGCGGTTGTCTTCGGCGCGCCCAGTGAGGCGGTGCGTCGAGGCATCCTTCTTGCCTTCGCCGGTTGAGACGAGCACCTCGAGGGTGCGGCCGACCTGTGCCTGGTTCTCTTCGAGGCTGATGCGATCCTGCAGCGCGACGAGGCGCTCGTAGCGCTCCTGCACGACGGCCTTGGGCACCTGGTTCGGCATCGTGGCTGCGGGCGTGCCCTCGCGGATCGAGTACTGGAACGTGAACGCGCTCGCGAAGCGGGCCTGCTCGACGACGCGCAGCGTATCTTCGAAATCTTCGTCGGTCTCGCCGGGGAACCCGACGATGATGTCGGTGGAGATCGCGGCGTTCGGGATGCGCTCGCGCACGCCTTCGAGGATGCCGAGGAACTTCTCGCTGCGGTACGAGCGGCGCATCGCCTTGAGGATGCCGTCGGAGCCCGACTGCAGCGGCATGTGAAGCTGCGGCATGACCTGCGGGGTCTCGGCCATCGCATCGATGACGTCATCGGTGAAGGCCGCCGGGTGCGGACTCGTGAAGCGGATGCGCTCGAGACCCGGGATCTCACCGGCGGCGCGCAGGAGCTTGCCGAACGCCTGCCGGTCGCCGAACTCGACCCCGTAGCTGTTGACGTTCTGACCGAGAAGGGTGACCTCGATCGCACCGTCGTCGACGAGCAGGCGGATCTCGTTCAGGATGTCGCCGGGGCGACGATCCTTCTCTTTGCCGCGCAGGTGCGGGACGATGCAGAAGGTGCACGTGTTGTTGCAGCCGACCGAGATCGAGACCCAGCCACTGTAGACCGAGTCGCGCTTGGTCGGGAGGGTCGAGGGGAACACCTCGAGCGACTCGAGGATCTCGAGCTCGGCGTCGCCGTTGTGGCGGGCGCGTTCGAGCAGACTCGGCAGCGACCCCATGTTGTGCGTGCCGAAGACGACGTCGACCCACGGGGCCTTGTCGAGGACGGCGTCCTTGTCCATCTGGGCGAGGCATCCGCCGACGGCGATCTGCATGCCCTCGTGCTTGTCTTTGCGGCTCTTGAGGTGTCCGAGCGTGCCGTAGAGCTTGCCGGCCGCGTTGTCACGCACGGCGCACGTGTTGATGACGACGACGTCGGCTTCGACGCCCGCATCGGCACGGACGTACCCGGCGCTCTCGAGCGAGCCGGAGAGCCGCTCGGAGTCGTGCACGTTCATCTGGCAGCCGAAGGTGCGCACCTCGTAGGTTCGAGTGCGGCCATCGGCGGCGATCGCTGCGGTCGACGGGGCGATCAGAGTCGGGGCGGCGGACGGAGAAGTCATGATCGCACCATTCTACGAGCCGCGCCTGCACGCCGGCCCGTGGCCGCTACTCGAACCGCACTCCACGCGACGGCGGTCGGGATGCCTCATCGAGCGCCTGGCGGGCGGCCGACAGCGCCACCGAGCCGTAGCCGCGGCGCGCCAACTGGCCGGACAGACGGCGCAGCGCCGTGTCGCGGTCGAGGCTCGCCAGCGGCCGCGCCTTCTGCCGGGCGAACGCGAGCGCGCGCTCGAACTCGTCGTCGGGCAGCTCCGCCAGCGCCGCATCGACGATCTCCCGCGGGATGCCTCGCTTGCTGAGCGACTGCGCGAGCATCATCCGCCCTTGGCCTTTTCGCTCAACGCCGCTGTGGATCAGCTGCTCCGCGAGCTTCGCATCGTCGAGATATCCGTGCTCGACGAACCGCTCGATGACCTCTTCAGCGGAGTTCTCGTCGACGTCGCGCTCACGCAGCACGGCGCGTGCCTCGCGGATCGACAGCGAGCGGGTGCGCAGTTTGCGCAGCAGCGCAGCCTCGGCGGCAGCGGCCGCCTCCGCGGCATCCGGTTCAGTTTTGCCGGTCTCGGCACCCCGCGAGGCCGCGCCGCGAGCCCCCGCGTCGCGAAGCCCCGCACCGCCCGCCCCGCGAGCGTCAGAACCCGCGAACGCCCCCGCGGCGCGGTCCGCCGGCGCCGCCCACGTGTTGTTCCACTCGCCGGACGGATCCGGCTGTTCGGCGGGAGCGGTCGGAGCCGCCCCGCCGAACAGCGGGATCACGGGCGCGAGGGGTTCATCCCCGGGCATCAGGCCGGGCGGCGCTCGGCCAGGTCGGCGACGGGTGCGCCCTCGGCGGCCTTGGGCTGGCCGATGCCGAGCTTCTGCAGGATCTTCTGCTCGATGTCGGCGGCGATGTCGGTGTTCTTGAGCAGGAAGTTGCGCGCATTCTCCTTGCCCTGACCGAGCTGCTCACCGTCGTAGGTGTACCACGCACCCGACTTCTTGACGATCGCATGCTCGACGCCGAAGTCGATGAGCGAGCCCTCGCGCGAGATGCCGACGCCGTACAGGATGTCGAACTCGGCCTGCTTGAACGGCGGCGCCATCTTGTTCTTGACGACCTTGACGCGGGTGCGGTTGCCCACGGCATCCGTCCCGTCCTTCAGGGTCTCGATGCGGCGGATGTCGAGGCGCACCGACGCGTAGAACTTCAGCGCCTTGCCACCGGCGGTGGTCTCGGGCGACCCGAAGAACACGCCGATCTTCTCGCGCAGCTGGTTGATGAAGATCATCGTGGTGCCGGTCTGGTTCAGTCCACCGGTGAGCTTGCGCAGCGCCTGCGACATGAGTCGAGCCTGCAGACCCACGTGCGAGTCGCCCATCTCGCCTTCGATCTCAGCCTTGGGCACGAGGGCCGCGACGGAGTCGATGACGACGAGGTCGATGGCACCCGAGCGCACGAGCATGTCGGCGATCTCGAGCGCCTGCTCGCCCGTGTCGGGCTGCGACACGAGCAGCTGGTCGATGTCGACGCCGAGCTTCTGCGCGTAGTCGGGATCGAGGGCGTGCTCGGCGTCGATGAAGGCGGCGATGCCTCCGGCGCGCTGGACGTTGGCGATCGCGTGCAGGGTCAGCGTCGTCTTACCCGACGACTCGGGACCGTAGATCTCCACGATGCGGCCACGCGGGAGCCCGCCGACGCCGAGGGCGACATCGAGGGCGATGGATCCGGTAGGGATGACGGCGACGGGAGCGCGCTCGTCGCTGCCGAGACGCATCACCGAGCCCTTTCCGAACTGCCGGTCGATCTGGGCGAGGGCCGATTCGAGGGCCTTCTCGCGGTCGGCGGGTGATGGCATGACGTGCTCCTTCGTGCTCTGCCTTCGGCGGCTGCGCCGCGTCGGGGTATCCGTCGCCTGTAGGCTGTCGCGCTCCCCTCCGACGGAGAGGATTCTGCGACAAGGCGGAGGTGTCGTGTTGACGTTGTTCACGCTACGGAGGGCCACCGACATCGGTCGGCGAAACCCGCACATTTGTGGACAACCTCGCGGCGATCCCTCTTGTGGAGGAGCCTATGCGCGTCTCGAACAAAAGTACGACGACACGCCGGATCGCGACACACCGACGCGTCGGCAGGGACCAGCGGGCGGCGCGCCCGCGTCAGCGCCGGCGCGGCTCGAGCCGGCCGACGCCGTGGCGACGCGACTCAGGGACGTCGGTCTCGACGCACAGCGCCAGCCAGACATCGCGTGGATCGACGCCATCGGCCAGCGCCTGCACGGCAGTGCGGTGACCGACGCCGCTCAGCGACAGATCGCTCAGGAGGGAAACGGCGCGCAGACCGAACTCATCGTCGACGGCGCGCTGGAACTCACTGCGCCGCACGTCAGTGCAGCGACAGCTCGGACTGCATGTCGCGGTCCAGCGCCACAAGGTCGTCGGGGACCACGTCGGGGAAGACCTGCAGGCCCTCGAGCACGGAGATGCGGTCGCCCACTTCGCGCATGATGGTCGAGATCGGGGTGTCGAGCGCTTCCGCGACCGACGCGAGGATCTCGCTCGAAGCTTCCTTCTGACCGCGCTCGACTTCGCTCAGGTAGCCGAGGGCGACGCTGGCGCGTCCCGCCACCTGGCGGAGGGTGCGCCCCTTCTGCAGACGGAAGTCGCGCAGGACTTCGCCGATCTCTTGACGAACCAGGATCATGTCGGGCCCCCTCCTCTGACAGTCGATCTGTATCCGGGTGGATAACAGTACAGGATCTTGATCTCAACCTAGACCCGAGCGCTGGGGAAAGGGTGGGAATCGATGAGACGTAACAGGGATGTCACACCCCGTATTCCCCGCAGACCCCAAAGCCGCAGACCCCAGAAGCACCAATCCCGGAGCCGAAAACCCAGAGCCGCAAAACTCAGAGCGCCTCCAGCGCGATGCGCACGGCGAGAGCGGCCGCTTCGGCGCGGATGGCGGAGCGGTCGCCGTCCAGCAGCACCGACTCGACGCGCGAGCCGAGGGGCGTCGACACGGCCACGTGGACGGTGCCCACCGGCTGCCCGTCGGGTGAGAGCGGCCCGGCGATGCCGGTGGTGGCGATGCCCACATCGGCGGGGATACCGTCGTCCGTACCCACGGCCCGGCGCACCCCCTCGGCCATCTGTCGTGCGACGCGCGCGTGGACGGGACCATGCGCCGCGAGCAGCGTCTCGTCGACGCCCAGCAGCCGCGCTTTGAGATCAGTTGCATAGGCGACGATGCCGCCGCGCAGCACGGCGGATGCCCCCGCGACATCGACGACCGACGCGACGACGAGTCCGCCGGTGAGCGATTCGGCGATGCCCAGCGTCCAGCCCAGTTCGCTCAGGCGCGCCACGAGCCGCTCCGGCTCCGAGAGCCGACCGGCCGAGACCTGCGTGCTCTCGAGGTCATCCGGGAGTTCTGAAACGTGCGGACGCGCAGGCATCCGACCGGGCACAGGAGAACTCACGCGCGCCCCCCTTCCGAGGAGGGGCGGGATGCCCGGGCGCCGCGCACCTCGGTGACGACGTAGTCGACGCCGCTCGCGACCGTCAGGAGCACGGCGATCCACATCGCGACGGTGTTCACGACGTGGATCCAGTCCCCCACGATCGTCCACAGCGGCAGCAGCGCGAGCGAGAGCGCAACGGCCTGCGCAACGGTCTTGAGCTTGCCCATCCAGGCGGCCGCCACGACGTGGTTGCTCGCGACGATGAGCCGGTGCACCGTGACGCCGATCTCGCGCACGAGGACGAGGATCGTGACCCACCACGGCAGCTCGCCGAGGATCGACAGTCCCACGAACGCGCAACCGGTCAGGGCCTTGTCGGCGATCGGGTCGAGCAGCTTGCCGAGGTCGGTGACGATCTCGTACTTCCGTGCGAGGTACCCGTCGATGCCGTCGGTCGCGATCGCGACGATGAACAGCACTGCCGCCCACCAGCGCAGTGCGCCGTCGGCGCCGGCATCCGCCAGCAGCATCCAGAGGAAGATCGGCGCGCAGAAGATGCGCACGATCGTGATCGCGTTGGGCAGTTGCCGGGGGATGGCCACGAGCCGAGCCTACCTTTCGAACCCGGCGCGGGTCAGTCACGCCCGGTCAGGCCCCAGGCGTCCTCAGACTCGTCTTCGCTGTCCACGACCTCGTAGCCGTCGAACTGGGCGTTCACGGCGTCGGGCCCGTAGCCGTCCGGCGCGGGCGCCGCAGCGGCCGCGGGCGGCTCGTCGCCGCGCAGCCGCGCGAGCACTTCGGGCAGCTGGTCGGGCGTCACGAGGACGTCGCGGGCTTTAGACCCCTCGGACGGGCCGACGATCTCGCGCGACTCGAGCAGGTCCATGAGGCGCCCGGCCTTCGCGAAGCCGACGCGGAGCTTGCGCTGCAGCATCGAGGTCGAGCCGAACTGCGTCGAGATGATCTGTTCGGCGGCGGCCAGCAGAAGCTCGAGGTCGTCACCGATGTCGGCGTCGACTTCCTTCTTCTCGGCGACGGCCTGCACGTCGGCGCGGTACTCGGGCCGTGCCTGGTTCTTGACGTGGCTGACGACCTTCTCGATCTCGCTCTCGGCGACCCAGGCTCCCTGCACGCGCAGCGCCTTGGACGCCCCCATCGGCAGGAACAGGCCGTCGCCCTGCCCGATGAGCCGGTCGGCACCGGGCTGGTCGAGGATGACGCGCGAGTCGGTGACGCTCGTCACGGCGAACGCGAGACGCGAGGGCACGTTGGCCTTGATGAGGCCCGTCACGACGTCGACCGACGGCCGCTGCGTCGCGAGGACGAGGTGGATGCCGCTCGCGCGGGCCAGCTGTGTGATGCGCACGATCGAGTCTTCGACGTCGCGCGGGGCGACCATCATGAGGTCGGCGAGCTCATCGACGACGACCAGCAGGTACGGGTAGGGCTTGAGTACGCGCTCGCTGCCGACGGGGAGGTTGATCTCCCCCGCGATGACGGCCTTGTTGAAGTCGTCGATGTGGCGGAACCCGAACGACGCGAGGTCGTCGTACCGCATGTCCATCTCCTTGACGACCCACTGCAGCGCCTCGGCGGCCTTCTTGGGGTTCGTGATGATGGGGGTGATCAGGTGCGGAACGCCCGCGTAGCTGGTGAGCTCGACGCGCTTCGGGTCGATCAGCACCATCCGCACTTCCGACGGCTTGGCGCGCATCAGCAGCGACGTGATCATCGAGTTCACGAAGCTCGACTTGCCCGATCCGGTGGAACCGGCCACGAGCAGGTGGGGCATCTTCGCGAGGTTCGCGACGACGTAGCCGCCGCCGACGTCCTTGCCCACACCGATCGTCATCGGGTGGGTCTGGCTCGTCGCGGCCGGCGAGCGCAGCACGTCGCCGAGCGTCACGATCTCGCGGTCGGTGTTGGGGATCTCAACCCCGATCGCGCTCTTGCCGGGGATCGGCGCGAGGATGCGGACCTCGTTGGATGCCACGGCGTACGCGATGTTGTTGGTCAGCGCGGTGATGCGCTCGACCTTCACGCCCGGGCCGAGCTCGATCTCGTACTGCGTCACTGTCGGGCCGCGCGAGAAGCCCGTCACCTTGGCATCCACCGAGAACTGCTCGAACACGTTCATCACGGCGCGCACGATCGCGTCGTTCGCCTCGGAGCGGGCCTTGGGCGGCGTGCCCTGCGCGAGCGCCGTCACGGCGGGCAGGCGGTACGGCGCCTGCGGCGGCTGACCGTCGTGGTCGTCGCCGAGGCCGGAGATGCCGGGCAGGATGCCGTCGTCGAGGATGATCTCGCCGCTGTCCTCGCGGATGCCCGTGTCGGCCTTGCGCGCCGCGCGCTTCGCGCTCGCGATGACGGCGGGGTCGAGGACCTCGGTCGCGGCGTCGGGCAGCGGCGGCATCGGCGGCACCGCCGGCGTCGCGATGGCCTGGTCGAAGCCACCCGCGCCGCTCGTGCTGAGCAGTTCGGTCAGATCGTCGGCGCCGAGGTTGCCGTCGGCATCCTCTTCACGGCCCGTCTTGTTGCGGCGCCACCACGGCGTGCCGGCATCCTTCTCGTCGCCTTCCTCGGCGCCGAAGGCGACGGTGGGGCCGGTCGCCGTGGCATCCTCAGGCTGCGGACGTTCGGCGTCGAACATCCACGCGTAGAGTTCGCCGAGGCGACGCCCGATGCGGTTGGGCGGCGTCTTGGTGAGGATCAGCACGCTCAGCACGGTCAGGATGCCGAGGACGAGATACGCCCCGATCTCGGTGAGGATCGTCAGCGGCTCGCCCACCATCCAGCCGAACAGGCCACCGGCTTCGCTGAGGGCGGGCAGGCCCGACTTGGGCTGCGGACGTCCGCCGGCGACGTGGCAGAACCCCGCGATGGCGAGGATGAACAGGCCGAAGCCGATGCCGATGCGGCCGTTGTCGTGGACGGACGGCGGATGCCGGAAGAGCCAGCCCGCGAGCAGAAGCAACAGCACCGGCATGATGAAGGCCTCGCGGCCGATGAGTGCGCCGACCGTGAACGCGCTGATGTTGGTGCCGGCATCGGTGCCGATCATGAACCACTCGACGATGGCGCCCGCGATCGCGAGCAGCACGAGGAGGAACGGGAAGCCGTCGCGGCGCTGGTCCTTCTCGAGCGACTCTGAGCCGAACGCGCGGAACATGCCGCCGGTCGCATGCGCCAGGCCGAGCCATGCGCGCACGAACACGGGCGGCTTGTCGACGTCGTCGACGTAGCGCTTGGGCGCCGGATCGGGCTTGCGGGCGCGCGACGAGGAGCCCTTCGCCGACGCGCGGGCGTTCGTGGGCGTGCTCGATCGTGCCATTACTCCACGGTAGGCGCACCGGCCCGGGATTCCGCGGATTGACGCGGCCCCTCGACAAGCTCGGAGGCCAGTCTGCGCGCGCGGCCCCTCGACAAGCTCGGGGGCCAGGGGCGCGGTCAGCGGAGGCGCTTGACCATCGTGCTGCGGCCGTGGCCGGCCGCGGTCACAGCGAAGCCCTCGCTGCGATAGAAGGTCTGCGCGAAGTTGCCGCGCTCGACCGACAGGCTGATGCGGCCGAAGCCCTGCGCCCGGGCGTGCTCGCACAGCTGCTGAAGCAGGGCGCGCCCCACGCCGTGGGCGCGCCAGATGGGCCGCACGCCGATGATGAGCTCGGGCACCCCCGTGCCGACGTAGCCGAACCCGGGATCGGTGCGCGGCAGCATCCGATACCAGGCGGCGCCGACGGGGCTGTCCTGCGCGTCGACCGCGATGAACCCGGCATCCCCCGGCCGCATCCACCCGGTGACGTACCGACTGTGGTCAGAGCTGGTCATCACCTGGTGCTTCGGCCGGGCGCCGCCCTCGCGCCAGTTCGCAGCCTCCACCACCATGTCGCCGAGGGAGGCGCCATCGGCCTGGACGGCCGGTCGAAGACGGAACGACGCTGCCATGGCCAGATGTTAGCCGGAGTGTGTTACGCCTCGATGACGAGCGGCACGATCATGGGGCGGCGACGCAGCTGCTGGTTGACCCAGCGACCGATCGTGCGGCGCACGACCTGCGACAGCGCATGCGTGTCGCGGACGCCCGACTGCGCGGCCTCGGTGAGGGCGGCGGCGATCTTGGGCTTGACCGAGTCGAAGACGCTGTCGTCCTCGGCGAAACCGCGCGCGTGGATCTCGGGCCCCGTGATGATCCGGCCGCTCGAGGCATCCACCACGACGATCACCGAGATGAAGCCCTCTTCGCCGAGGATGCGGCGGTCCTTGAGGTCGGCGTCGGTGATCTCACCGACGGTCGAGCCGTCGACGTAGACGAAGCCGAGGTCGAGCTGCCCGACGACCTTCGCGACGCCGTCACGCAGGTCGACGACGGTGCCGTTCTCGGCGATGATCGTGTTCTCTGCCGGGATGCCCGTGTCTTGCGCGAGCTTCGCGTTGGCCATCAGGTGCCGGTACTCGCCGTGCACGGGCATGACGTTGCGCGGCTGCAGGATGTTGTAGCAGTACAGCAGCTCGCCGGCGGCGGCGTGACCCGAGACGTGGACCTTCGCGTTGCCCTTGTGCACGACGTTGGCGCCGAGCTTGGTGAGCCCGTCGATGACGCGGTAGACGGCGTTCTCGTTGCCCGGGATGAGGCTGGATGCCAGGATCACGGTGTCGCCGGGACCGGGCTCGATCGCGTGGTCGAGGTTCGCCATGCGGCTGAGCACAGCCATCGGTTCGCCCTGCGAACCGGTCGACATGTAGACGATCTTGTCGTCGGGCAGGTCTTGCGCCTTCTTGTAGTCGATCAGCACGCCGTCCGGCACGCGCAGGTAGCCGAGGTCCTCGGCGATCGTCATGTTGCGCACCATCGAGCGGCCGAGGAAGGCGACGCGCCGACCGTTCGCGGCGGCTGCGTCGATGACCTGCTGCACGCGGTGCACGTGGCTCGAGAAGCTCGCGACGATGACGCGGCGCGGGGCCTTCGCGATGACCTGGTCCAGAACCGGCCCGATCGCGCGCTCGGTGGGCGTGAAGCCGGGGACGTCGGCGTTCGTCGAGTCGACGAGGAACAGGTCGACCCCGTCTTCGCCGAGGCTCGCGAACGCGCGGAGGTCGGTGAGGCGCCCGTCCAGCGGCAGCTGGTCCATCTTGAAGTCACCCGTGGCGAGCACGGTGCCAGCATCCGTGTGGATGGCGACGGCGAGGGCATCCGGAATCGAGTGGTTGACCGCGACGAACTCGAGGTCGAACGGGCCGACCTCTTCCTCTTCGCCTTCGGCGACGGTGAGCGTGTACGCCTTGATGCGGTGCTCCTTGAGCTTCGCCTCGACGAGCGCGAGCGTGAGCTGCGAGCCGATGAGGGGAATGTCGCTCTTGAGCTTGAGCAGGTACGGTACGGCGCCGATGTGGTCTTCGTGACCGTGCGTCAGCACGAGGCCGACGACGTCATCGAGCCGGTTCTTGATCGGCTCGAAGTCGGGCAGGATCAGGTCGACACCGGGCTGGTGCTCTTCGGGGAACAGCACCCCGCAGTCGACGATCAGCAGCTTGCCGTCGTACTCGAAGACGGTCATGTTGCGGCCGACCTCGCCGAGCCCGCCGAGCGGGATGACACGCAGGCTGCCCTTCTCGAGGGCAGGGGCTTCGTAGACGTTCGTGGGCATCGGATGCCTCCTTCGGACACCGGCCACATGGCCGGGCATCCGTGATCATGAGTTCGTGCGGTGTCAGCGAGTCGTGCCGTGCACCTTGGGGAGCGCTCCGCCGGCGGCCGCGTTGCGGTCGGGGCGGAAGTTGGAGAAGTCGGCGCCCTCGACGCCCTTGACGAGCGCCAGCTCGTCTTCGATGAGTGCGGCCTCCCATTCCTCCGGCCCCACGAGGGGCAGGCGGACGCGGGGGCTGGAGATGCGGCCGAGGCCGTGCAGGATGTACTTCGCGCTGACGGTGCCGGGCACGTGTGTCATGACGGCGCGCACGAGCGGTTCGAGGCTCTGGTGCGCGGCGGTCGCGGCGGCGAGGTCGCCGCGGTTCACGGCATCCACCATCACGCGGTACGGGGCCGCCGTGATGTTCGCGGTGACGCCGATGAGGCCCGTCGCGCCGATCGCCATGTGCGGCAGCGCGTTCGCGTCATCACCCGAGAAGTACAGCAGGTCGGTCTGGTTGAGCACGCGGCTGACCTCGCTGAAGTCACCCTTGGCGTCTTTCACGGCGAGGATGTTCGGGTGCTTGGCGAGGCGCAGGATCGTCTCGTACTTGATCGGCACACCCGTGCGGCCCGGGATGTCGTAGAGGATCACGGGCAGGTCGGTCGCGTCGGCGACGAGGCGGAAGTGCGTGAGGATGCCCGCCTGCGTGGGCTTGTTGTAGTACGGCGTGACGATCATGATGCCGTCGGCGCCAGCCTTCTCACTGGCTTTGTAGAGCTCGATCGCGTGCGCGGTCTCGTTCGAGCCACCGCCCGTGATGATCTTGGCGCGGCCCGCGGCGACGTCCTTGCCGACCTCGACGAGACGGAGCTTCTCGGGGTCGGTGAGGGTGGAGGTCTCGCCCGTCGTGCCCGTGACGACGATGCCGTCGGCGCCCGCCGTGATGACGTCGTCCATGTGCTTCTCGACAGCGGGCCAGTCGACCTCACCGTCGGCCGTCATCGGAGTGACGAGCGCGACGAGAACCTGTCCGAAGGGGTTGCCCGTGTGCGTCATGCCTCAAGGCTAGCGGGTCGAGGGTGTGGTTTCGGTGCGGGGTTTCGATGGGTGCGGGTGCTCTTGGGGAGGTCAGCGGCCCGTGCGGGCGAGGCGGGCGGCGAGCGGCGCGGGCAGCAGGCGCACGGCGCCGACCAGAATCTTGTAGCGCAGCGACGGGATCGAGACGGCCTTGCCCTGCGCGGCGTCGCGCAGCGCCTCGCGGACGACGTCTGAGGCATCCAGCCACAGGAACGCCGGGATGCCCTCGTGCCCGGGCGCGAGTCCGAGCCGCGCGTGGAAGTTCGTGTGCGTGAAGCCCGGGCAGACGGCCGTGACGGTGACCCCGCGGGGTGCGTAGACGGCGTTCGCCCAGCGACTGAACGAGACGATCCACGCCTTGACGGCGCCGTAGGTGCCGCGGGGCATGAAGGCGGCGACGGATGCCACGTTGATGATCCGTCCGCTCCCCCGCCCGAGCATCGCGTTCAGCGCGGCGTGGCTCAGGCGCATCGTGGCGCGCACGTGCAGGTTGAGGTGTCGCTGCTCATCGGTGAAGTCGTTCGCGGCGAAGTCGAGGTCGAGGCCGAAACCGGCGTTGTTGACGAGGATGCCGATCGGTCGCTCCGGATCGGACAGCCGCTCCGCCACCGACTCGAGCCCCTCGTCGTCGACGAGATCGGCGACGAGCACCTCGATCTCGACCCGGTGGTCGGCCCGCAGTCGCGCGGCGATCTCCTCGAGCGCCGCGCGGTCGCGCGCGACGAGGACGAGATCCGCCCCACGCGCCGCGAGCTGGTGCGCGAACTCCGCGCCGAGGCCCGAACTCGCTCCCGTGATCAGCGCCGTCTTCGCCATGCGCCCAGCCTACGGGGGCCTCAGCCGTGCAGTTCGGGAGGAGATTTCGCTTCGGGAGGATGAATCGGGCGGATATCTCCTCCGGAACGGAAATCTCCTCCCGAAGCGCAGGCCGCGGGCGCGGCTGCCCGGGGTGGGCGCCCCGCGCCCTCAGCCCCGAATCAGGGTGAGGAAGCGGTACGGCACCCCGCTGCGCGACACGGCCCAGCCGTCGGCGGGCTCGACCCCGGCGACAGCCCAGCCGGAGCGATCCGGGGCGAACGTGTCGCCGTCCGCGATCTCGAGGTCGAGCTCGGTCACCTCGAGCACGTCGGCACGCTCGATCGCCTCCGCGAACAGCCCGGCGCCGCCGATGACCCAGGCATCCGGCGCGGATGCCACGAGCGCGAGCGCGGTATCCAGCGACGACGCGCGCTCCGCGCCGTCTGCTTCCCAGGCGCCGTTGCGCGTCACGACGATGTTGCGCCGCCCGGGCAGCGGTCGGAACCGCTCGGGGAACGAATCCCACGTGCGCCGCCCCATGATGACGGGGGCGCCGGTCGTCTTCGCACGGAAGTGGGCGAGGTCTTCCGGCACGTGCCAGGGCATCCCGCCGTCACGCCCGATGACGCGCCCGCGCGCCTCGGCCCAGATCAGGCCGAGTCTGGTCATACCGCCACCGCGGCGCGGATGGCGGGGTGGTGCTGATAGTTCTCGACCACAATGTCTTCGAACGTGTAGTCGAAGATCGAGTCGGGCTTACGTGCGAAGCTCAGCGTCGGATACGGGTACGGGTCGCGGGAGAGCTGCTCGCGCACCTGCTCGACGTGGTTGTCGTACACGTGGCAGTCGCCGCCGGTCCACACGAAGTCGCCCGGCTGAAGACCCGTCTGCTGCGCGATCATGAGCGTCAGCAGCGCGTACGAGGCGATGTTGAACGGCACCCCGAGGAACATGTCGGCAGAGCGCTGGTACAGCTGGCACGAGAGCTTGCCGTCGGCGACGTAGAACTGGAACAGCGCGTGGCACGGCGCGAGCGCCATGTTCGGGATGTCGGCCGGGTTCCACGCCGACACGATGAGCCGGCGCGAGTCGGGGTTCGTGCGGATCTGCTCGATCACCTGGGTGATCTGGTCGATCGGCTCGCCCGACGGCGTCGGCCACGACCGCCACTGCACGCCGTAGACGGGGCCGAGCTCGCCCGAGGTATCCGCCCATTCATCCCAGATCGTGACGCCGTTCTCCTGCAGCCAACTCACGTTCGACTCACCGCGCAGGAACCACAGCAGCTCGTAGACGATCGACTTCAGGTGCACGCGCTTGGTCGTGATCAGCGGGAAGCCCTGCGCCAGGTCGAAGCGGATCTGCCGCCCGAACACGCTCGTGGTGCCGGTTCCGGTGCGATCGTCCTTGTGCACACCGTCTGCGAGCACCTCACGCAGGAGGTCTTCGTAGGGGGTGGGAATGGATGCCGCGCTCACGCTGCCAGACTACCGGCGGCCACCCCTACCCGGGGCCGGCCGCGCGGGGGTGAATGTGACATCGCGTCGTCATACGGCGACCAGCAGGTGTCACACGGCGGCATCCGGCGCTCATACCGGTCTCAGCCCCGTAAACTACTCGGTTGTGAACCTTCCCGCCGCCGTCCTCATCCTCACCGCGCTGCTCGCGGTGACGGTCGGCGTCGGCGTGTTCCTGCGCTGGCAGCAGAACCGGCCGCGCCACCTCGACCCGAGCGAGGTCGTCGAACCCGAGCGCCTGGGCGCCGATACCCTCGGCGAGCGCGCGACGCTGCTGCAGTTCAGCACCGAGATGTGCAGCCGCTGCCCCGGCGTCCACCGCACGCTCGACGCGATCGCCGGATCGTACGACGGCGTCCTGCACCTCGACGTCGACCTGACGCATCGCCCCGACATCGCGAAGCACTTCCACGTGCTGCAGACTCCGACGACGCTGATCCTCGACCGTGATGGCGTCGTGCAGACGCGCTTCGGCGGAACACCCAGCCGCACAGCCGTCGAACTCGAGCTCGCCCGCATCACGACGGAGGATGCCCGTGTCTGAGACCCCCGCCGGCATTGATCCGCGCGGGCCGCGCTTCGCGGCCGGCATCACCGCCGTGCTGCTGCTGGTCGCGACGTTCCTGAGCCTCGTCGGCTCGTCCACCGCGCGCAGCTTTGGGTGGTTCGGCTACCAGCCCCTCGCCGCCGAGACGTACGCGACGGGGAGCTTCGTGCTGCCCACCCTCAGCGTCGCCGAGCGGGCCGCCGACCCGGGCTTCCTGCTGACGCTCGTGATCGCGCTGCTGTTCCTGTGGGGCGTGCTCTCGCCGCGCACGGCGCCGTGGGGTGCGCTCTTCCGCCGGTTCGTGCAGCCGCGTCTGGCGCCGCCGACCGACCTCGAAGACCCGCGGCCTCCGCGCTTCGCGCAGGGCGTCGGCCTGTTCGTGACAGCGGTCGGGTTGGTCCTGCACCTGGTGGGCGTGCCGTGGGCGTTGCCGATCGCCGCCGCCATGGCGTTCATCGCCGCGTTCCTCAACGCTGTGTTCGGCCTGTGCCTCGGATGCCA
Organism: Microbacterium sp. 70-16; assembly: GCF_001898315.1. GTDB lineage: Bacteria > Actinomycetota > Actinomycetes > Actinomycetales > Microbacteriaceae > Microbacterium. The sequence continues at coordinate 68,561 of NZ_MKTQ01000016.1, forward strand.
GCTGTACCTCGTGCTGCAGCGGGCGGGCATCGTCGGTCGCGCCGCGACCGCCTGACCCCTCCCCTGGTCCGCTCGCGCCGTCTAGGCTCGAGACAGGTGCGAACGCGCCCCGATCCGACCCAGGAGGAGCCATCATGAGCGTGACCAGCGAAGCGACCACCAGTTGGAAGGGCAGCCTGTTCGAGGGAGCCGGCGACGTCGCGCTCGAGAGCTCCAACCAGGGGCCGTTCGCTGTCAACTGGAAGGCGCGCAGCGAGGGCTCCACGTCGGTGACGACGCCGGAAGAGCTCATCGCGGCGGCGCACTCGTCGTGCTACAGCATGGCGCTGTCGAACGCCCTCGCGCAGAATGGCACCCCGCCCGAGACGGTCGAGACGACGGCATCCGTCACCTTCATCCCGGGCACCGGGATCACCGGATCGCACCTCAACGTCAACGCCGTCGTGCCGGGCCTGTCGGCCGAGGACTTCGCGCGCATCGCGGACGAGGCGAAGGTCGGATGCCCCGTGTCGGCCGCGCTCGCGGGCATCGAGATCACCCTCGAGGCAACGCTTGCCTGATGCCGCAGGGCGCGTCGTCGTGGCCGGTTCGTCCGGTCTGATCGGCGGCGCGCTCGTCGCAGCGCTGCGCGCGGACGGCGTCGAAGTCACGCGGCTCGTGCGCCGTGCCGCAACCGCGCCGGACGAGGTCTCGTGGGATCCGCAGCGTGAGCGACTCGATCCCGCGGTGCTCGAGGGCGCCCGCGCGGTCGTGGGGCTCAACGGCGCGAGCATCGGGCGCTTCCCCTGGACGCGCCGCTACAAGCACGACCTCGTGTGGTCGCGCATCGCGCCGACGCAGGCGATCGCCGCCGCGGTGCGGGCGCTCGGCGACGACGCCCCGGCGCTGGTCTCGGGCTCGGCGGTCGGGTACTACCCGTCGGCGCCCGGTGTGCGATTGACGGAGGATTCCCCGCGCGGCGACACGTTCCTGGCCGATCTGTGCGGCGAGTGGGAGACGGCGGCGCGCAGCGCCGGGCCTGCCGCGCGCGTCGCACTGCTGCGCACCGCGCCCGTCGTGCACGCCGAGGGCGTGCTCGCGCCACTGCTCACGCTCACGCGGTTCGGCGTGTCGGGGCCGATCGGCCGCGGCACGCAGGTGTGGCCGTGGATCTCGCTGACCGACGAGGTGCGCGCGATTCGGCACGTGATCGACAGCGATCTGGACGGACCCGTCAACCTCACCGGGCCGACGCGGGCCACCGCAAACGATCTCGGCTTCGCGCTCGCGGTGCGCATGAACCGCCCCTACCTCGTGCGGGCGCCGGAGTGGGGCATGCGGGCGGTGCTCGGCACGGATGCGACCGAAGCACTGCTGACCTGCGACATGGATGTCGCGCCGGCCGCGCTCGAGGCATCCGGCTTCACCTTCACGCACGCGACCGTCGAGGATGCCGTCGCCGCGGCCGTCCCCGCCGCGGCGTAGCGCCGCGCGGTCACGCGCTCCGCGCGGCGCGGCCCGCGGTCACGCGCTCCGCGCGGCGCGGCCCGCGGTCACGCGCTCCGCGCGGCGCGGCCCGCGGTCGTGGTCTCCACCGTGCCGCCGCAATAACTCAGGATCGAGTGGTCGGCGTCGGGCGGCCGACCGCGGAATGACGCGGCGCGCCCATGGGCGGGGCCGCGCATCTCCTGAGTTATTGCGGCGGGCGGTTCACCAGCCCCGCGCGGTTGCGCGCACGGCCGGTCCGGCGGCCGGTCAGCGCGAGCGGCGGTCGGCCCGCTCGAGGGCGATGGCCTTGCGCAGCGCGCCGCGGGCGCGCTTGCGGTCGCCGGCACCGTCGTAGGCCAATCCGAGCCGGAACCACGCGCGCCAATCGTCCGGGTGTGCCTCGACGTCCGCGCGGTAGATGGGGAACAGGGCATCCGCCTGGTCACGATCGGGGCGGCCGCTGGGGTGCACGTCGAGCTGCTCCTGCGGCAGCGCGTCGTCGGCTTCGAGCTGTCGTGCGAGGCGGTGGGCACCGAACCCGAACGCCATTTCACGCCACAGCGCCCACGCAGCGATGCCCGGCAACACGATCAGGGCGATGCCCATCGCGACGCCGATCGGCTCCCCCGACACCAGCAGCAGCCACGCGCGCTGCGCGACGAGCACGATGTACAGCCCGAGCAGCACCGCCATGATGGCGGCGCCGATCCGCGCGCTCATGCGCCGGTGGCGCGGGCGACCTGACCGGGAACCGCACCCTCGTCGACGGGTGCCTCGTCTGCCGCTGCCGCCCGCGGGCCGAGGCCGAGGTCGATCAGCGCGTCGAGCCCGACGGTCACGCCGCGCGCATCACGGGCGGCGGCAAGCGCAACACGGATGCCCGGAGCGTACGCGAGTGCCGGGTCGATCGTGTCGTGCACGATCATCACCGATTCACCCGGCCCCGACAGGATCGTCTCCTGACGCGCGACCACGCCGGGGCGACGCAGCGAGTGGATCGGGACGCTCGCAACCTGCTGCCCGCGCGCACGCTGGTCGACGTGCGGCGACTCGACGGGCCCGACTTCGTCGCGCGCGGCGGCGATGAGCTCAGCGGTGCGCACGGCGGTGCCGCTGGGCGAGTCGATCTTGGTCTCGCGGTGCGCCTCGACGATCTCCACCGACGGGAAGTGCGGCGCGGCGGCGGCGGCCAGGGCCGACCCGATGACCGAGCCGAGCGAGAAGTTCGGGATGAACACGACGCCGGTGCCGGCAGCCTCGACGAGGGGACGCACGAGCGCGATCCGCTCGGTCGACCAGCCCGACGTGCCGACCAGGACGTTGATACCACGCTCGATCGCGGCACGCACGACGTCGATGGAAATGCCGGGCGTCGACGCGTCGACGACCAGGTCGGCGCCGTCGATCTCGGCAAGGTCGCTGCGCGAGCCCAGCACTGCGACCACGTCGAAGCCGGGCTCCGCGTCGATCACGGCGCGGATGATCCCGCCGAGCTTGCCGCTGCCGCCCACGAGGGCCACTCTCGTCGTCATGCCTCCAGCGTAGGCCGTCGCGCGATGGGGTTACGCTCTGTGCATGGTGCGCCTCGAACCCCTCGCCGCTGACGACCCGCGCGCGCTCGTGCTGCTGACCGCGTACTTCGCGATGCGCGGCGAGGCGTTCCCGAAGGGCCAGACCTACCAGCCCACGTTCCCCGCGGCATCCGTCTTCACTCCCCCGGCCGGGATCTTCCTCGTCGCCGTCGACGACGACGGCAACGACGTCGGGTGCGGAGGCATCCGTCGCATCGACGACGGACCCCTCGGCATCCGGTACGAAGTCAAGCACCTGTACATCGACCCGTCGACGCGCGGTCGCGGCTGGGGACGCGTGCTGCTGGAGGGTCTCGAACAACAGGCCAGGGCGTGGGATGCCTCGGAGTTGGTCCTCGACACCCATCACACCCTCGAGGCGGCCGGCGCCCTCTACGCGCGCAGCGGCTTCGCCCCGATCGAGCCCTACAACGCCAACCCCAACGCGACGCGCTGGTACGCGAAGGCGCTCACGGCCTGACCCTGCGCGCCGGGCGCGGTCGGCGGGGCCGCGAGGCCGTCGGAGCCAACTGCAAGGGATCGTGCGCGACACGCCGGTGCAGGATGCCTCCGCACGGCGTGTCGCGCCGCGCGGCCTTGCAGTTAGCGTGCGCCCTCCGCGCGCCGCGCCGCGCCGCGCGCCGCGTCAGTCCCCCGCGAGCTGCGTGAGAGCGTGCGCCGACATGGCGCGCAGCGCGGGATCGCCACGCACGAGGGTCGCCATCGCGACGGCCCAGCCGCGCGCGCGGCGCCACGTGGCCTCGTCATAGCGAGCACCCAAACGCGCGCGGAAGGCCGCGCGCCCGGCCGCGGTGAAGCCCGTCCACGCGATCGCCAGGTCGCACGCGGGGTCTCCTCCGCACAGGTCGCCGAAATCGATCACGGCAGACAGCGCACCGCACTCGTTCACGACAAGGTTCCCCACGTGCACGTCGCCGTGCACCCAGACCGGCGGCCGCGTCCACTCCGGCGCGGCGAGCGCGTCTTCCCAGATCGCCTGCAACGCAGGCATCCCCGCCACGCGTTCACGCACGGCGTCGTCGCGCACGCGCAGAGGAACTCCGCGCACAGGATTGTGCGGCGCCTCAACCGGGGATGCCACGTGCAGCGCCGACAGGAAGTCAGCCACCTGCGGGGCGAACCCGTCCCGCACCTGGTCGGGTGCATCGGCAGCAGAAATGCCCTCGAACCAGGGCACGACGCTCCAATGCCACGGGTAGTCACGACTCGGCACACCCAGCGCGACCGCGGTCGGCACCGGCACCGGCAGATGCGGCGCAAGCTCGGGCAGCCACCGCTGCTCGTTCTCGATGAGTTCGGCCGCGACCTCCCTTCGCGGCAGCCGGACGGCCAGGTGGTCGCCGAGGCGGAATACCTCGTTGTCCCACCCGTTCGCGACCAGGCGTAGCGGACCGCGCAGGTGTGGATGCTGCGCGGCGAGCAGCGCATCGACATCCTCGACCGTCAGCGTCACCTCGGCAGAAGGCTGGACCACGGCGCTCAGACCGGCGGCGTCTCGGGCAGGCCCGTGCGCAGCTCCATCGGCAGGTGCGAGAGGTCGTTGTGCGACACGAGCACCCACGGCCGGCCCGGTCGCTGCGCGAGCACGGTCAGGCCGCAGTGTGCCTGGTTGATCGTCATCCAGCGCCACTCCGGGGCATCCAGCACCTCGCGCACGAACCAGCCGATCACGAAATTGTGCGTGATGAGCAGCTCGTGCGCGTCGTTCTTGCGCACCAGGAACTCCGAGACGGCGTCGGACATCTGCGCCCGCCCCGCATCGATGTCGGCCTCGGTGACCGCCCCGAAGAACGCCTCGTACACCGACGGCATCCCCGCGACAGGACCCGTCGGGATGCAGTCGAACAGCAGCGACGACGGCTCCGGCGTCACGGCCGGCAGTCGTTCGGCGACAGCGCGCGCGGTCTCGGCGGCGCGCTCGAGGGGCGAGTGCCAGACGACATCCAGCGGCACGCCCGACAGGCGATCAGCCAGGAGCTCCGCCTGACGCCGACCGCGCGACGACAACGGCCCGTCCTCGAGCCCGTGCTCCGCGTCCATGTGCTCGCCGTGGCGCACAAGGTACAGATAATGCGTCACTGATCACTCATCTCGCCGCGGGCCGGGGCTCTCTTCCACCCTACGTCAGCACGCCGACGTGATGACGACCGCAGGCCGACGGTAAGCCTGCGCGACGACTACTGCGAGGCCTTGGCGATCTCGGCCAGTTGTGCGCGGCTGAGGCTCACACCGACGCCCTGCATGAGCTCTTCCACGTGCTGCACGGCGAAGGCGTTCACAATCGGCGCGACGACGGTGCGCTGCGCCAGCAGCCACGCGATCGCGACCGCAGAGGTGGGGATCGACAGCTCTGCGCCGATCCGGTCGAGGGCCCGCAGCGTGCGCGTGCCGCGGCGGTTCATCGCGGCTGCCAGCTGCGACCCGCGCACCGACGCGGCGACCTGCGAGCGCGACCGGTGGATGCCGGCGAGGTAGCCGTGCTCGAGCGCCTGCGACGGCGTGACGGCGATGCCCTGTGCCCCGGCGACCAGGCGCAGGTCGTCGTCGAACTCGCTACGCCGCAGCACGTTGTAGGGGACGTCCAACACCGTCAGGCGCGGGTAACCGGCGGATGCCAGGATGCGCGCCTCGACCAGCTGCGCGGCGGAGTACCCGAACGCACCCAGCGCACGCACCTTGCCGGCCTCGACGAGCCACTCGGCCGTCGCGAGCGAGTCTTCGAGGGATGCCTGCGTATCGGTCGTCGCGTCGAGGTACAGGACGTCGATGCGGTCGGTCTGCAGCCGCGTCAGCGACGCCTCGACGGAACGGATGAGGTTGACCGACCCGAGACCGGGGTGATCGATGTTGGTGCCCACACGGACGCCCAGGACCAAGGAATCGCGGATGCCACGGCGCGCCATCCACTCGCCGATGATGTACTCGCTGCGCCCCGCGGAGTACCCGTCGGACGTGTTCAGCGCGTTGCCGCCGCGCTCGAGGTAGGCATCCAGAATCGCGTGCGCGGCCGTCAGATCGACGTGCCAGCCGAACTCGGCGCCGCCCAGGACGAGCGGGAAGACGCGCAGGCCGGTCTCACCCAGCGGAACGCGCACGGCAGCGCCGACCGGCGCGCCCTGCACGGGGATCGGGGCGGACGGGTGCACGAGCGGCCCCGTCGCGGTCGTCACAGCCGTGCGGACGTCGTTCGCGGCGGAGTCGGGGCGCGGTGAGGAAGGCGTGGTTCCTACGCCGAAGAATCCCATACCCACCCCCTTCGCGATGTGCGGTGGAGGCTGCCGGTTCGTCAGCATCCCCCGATGCCGTAGTACCGAGGGTAGGCCAGGCCTCCGACAGAACCGGGGAATGAGGCAAAGCAGCGGTAAACATTCGATAACGCTTTGACATACACCCTCGTCGCGGCGCAGAAATGTCCCCCGAACGGGGGACAAGGGGTGTAAAGAACGGATGCCCGCCCCTCCGCGGCGGGAGGGACGGGCATCCGGTCTTTGACGAGATCAGGCCTCGGCGGGAGCCTCAGCCGCGGCGTCGTCCGCAGCGGCCTCTTCGAGCACGGGCTCGAGCGACAGCTTGCCGCGGTCGTCGATCTTCGTGATGCGCACGAGGATCTTCTGGCCGACACCGAGGACGTCCTCGACGTTCTCGACGCGCTTGCCACCGGCGAGCTTGCGGACCTCACTGACGTGCAGCAGGCCGTCCTTGCCGGGCAGCAGCGAGACGAACGCGCCGAACGTGGCGATCTTGACGACGGTTCCGAGGAACTGCTCGCCGACCTCCGGGTTCGTCGGGTTCGCGATCGCGTTGACCTGCGCACGCGCAGCCTCGGCCGAGGGGCCGTCGATCGCGCCGATGTAGACGGTGCCGTCCTCCTCGATGGAGATCTGCGCGCCGGTCTCGTCCTGGATCGCGTTGATCGTCTTGCCCTTGGGGCCGATCAGCTCGCCGATCTTGTCGACGGGGATCTGCACGCTGATCACGCGCGGAGCCGTCGGCGCCATCTCGTCGGGGCTGTCGATCGCGGCGTTCAGCACGGCGAGGATCGTCGTGCGGGCTTCCTTCGCCTGCGTGAGGGCCGCCGACAGCACCGACGACGGGATGCCGTCGAGCTTCGTGTCGAGCTGGATCGCGGTGATGAACTCGCTCGTACCGGCGACCTTGAAGTCCATGTCGCCGAGCGCGTCCTCGGCGCCCAGGATGTCGGTCAGCGCGGCGTAGCGCGTCTGGCCGTCGACCTGGTCGGAGACCAGGCCCATCGCAATGCCGGCGACGGGGGCGCGCAGCGGCACACCCGCGTTCAGCAGCGACAGGGTCGAGGCGCAGACCGAGCCCATCGACGTCGAGCCGTTCGAGCCGAGAGCCTCCGAGACCTGGCGGATCGCGTACGGGAACTCCTCGCGCGAGGGCAGCACCGGCACGAGGGCGCGCTCGGCGAGGAAGCCGTGCCCGATCTCGCGACGCTTCGGGCTGCCGACACGGCCGGTCTCACCGGTCGAGTACGGCGGGAAGTTGTAGTGGTGCATGTAGCGCTTGCTCGTCGTGGGCGACAGCGAGTCGATCTGCTGCTCCATCTTGAGCATGTTCAGCGTCGTGACGCCCAGGATCTGGGTCTCACCGCGCTGGAAGATCGCCGAGCCGTGCACGCGGGGGATCACCTGGACCTCGGCATCCAGCGGACGGATGTCCGCCAGGCCGCGGCCGTCGATGCGCACACCCTCGGTGAGGATGCGTCCGCGGACGATGACCTTCGTGACCGACTTGTATGCGGCAGAGAACTCGGCGGCAGCGGATGCCGGGAGCTCCCCCGCCTCGATCGCGGCGGCCAGCTGCGCCTTGACGTCGTCCTTGACGGCGTCGTCGGCGTTCTGACGCTCGACCTTGTCGGCGATCTGGTACACCGGCACGAGGCGGTCGTACGCGCGACCGGCGACGAAGTCGTAGGTCTGCTGCGCGTAGGCGGGGAAGACCGGGTACGGCTGGATCTCCTTCGCGGCGGTGTTCGCCACGACATTCTGCGCCGCGACGAGCTCCTTGATGAAGGGCTTGGCGGCCTCGAGGCCCTGCGCGACGATCTCCTCGGACGGCTTGACGGCGCCGCCCTTGATGAGGTTCCAGCTGTTCTCGGTGGCTTCGGCCTCGACCATCATGATCGCGACGTCGCCGTCCTCGAGGACGCGACCGGCGACCATGAGGTCGAAGACGGCCCCCTCGACCTGTGCGGCGGTCGGGAACGCGACCCACTGGTCGGCGTGCTCGCCGTGGCCCGGGATGAGCGCGAGGCGGACACCGGCGATCGGGCCGGAGAACGGCAGACCGGAGATCTGCGTCGACAGCGATGCCGCGTTGATCGCCAGCGCGTCGTAGAACTCGCCCGGAGCGATGCTCAGGACGGTGACGACGATCTGGACCTCGTTGCGCAGACCGTCGACGAACGACGGGCGCAGCGGGCGGTCGATCAGACGGCAGACGAGGATCGCCTCGGTCGAGGGGCGACCCTCACGACGGAAGAACGAACCGGGGATCTTGCCCGCCGCGTACGAACGCTCTTCGACGTCGACGGTCAGCGGGAAGAAGTCGAAGCCCTCGCGAGGGTGCTTGCCGGCGCTCGTGGCCGACAGCAGCATCGTCTCCTCGTCGAGGTAGGCGGCGACCGAACCCTGCGCCTGCTGCGCGAGGCGTCCGGTCTCGAAGCGGATGGTGCGGGTGCCGAAGCGGCCGTTGTCGAGAACGGCTTCCGCAGCGGTGATTTCAGGACCTTCCAAGAGGTCTCTCCTTCTTTGTTTAGTCTCGGCGCCCGTGTGGCGACCGAGAGTCTTGCGAAGGAGCAAGCGCAGGCAGATCCAGATGCGCGACGATGTCGCGGTCAGCGCTGGTCACCAGTCGAAAGTCACCGTGCGAGACGGGAACCCACCACAGGGGACCAGCTTCCTGCCGGCCTGCTCCGGATGCCGCGGAAGATCCACGACAACCTGCACCAGCCTATCAGCCAGGCCCTGGCCTGCGTATGGTGGAGGCATGAGTACCGACGACCAGTCCGCCGCAGAGATGAAGCGCAAATTCAAGGAGGCGCTCGACAAGAAGAACGCGCAGCACCGCGGCGGCGAGGCGCACCTCGACGGAGACTCGGCGGTGCACGGCACGCACGGCGCCGTCACCAAGCGCGAGTTCCGCCGCAAGAGCGGCTGAGCGCGCGCCGACGTGCCGGACGTCATCGAGGACTACGCCCTGCTCAGCAGCGGGCGCACCGCCGCACTCGTGTCGCGGCAGGGGTCGATCGACTGGCTGTGCCTGCCGCGGTTCGATTCGGCGTCGGTGTTCGCCGCGCTCGTCGGCGGTGCCGAAGACGGCCACTGGTTGCTGCGTCCGACCGACGCGGATGCCACGTGCTCGCGACGCTACGACGGTGACACCTTTACGCTGATCACCCGCTGGCAGACGGCGTCGGGCGTCGCGGAGGTGCACGACAGTCTGCCCGTGAATCCGGAACGGATGGACGTCATCCACCGCGTCGATCTCGTGCGCCGCGTCGTCGGTGTCACGGGCGAGGTGATGTTCGCGCAGGAGGTGCGCCTGCGCTTCGACTACGCGCGGGCCGTCCCCTGGGTGCGCCAGACCGGCACGCACGCCGCTCCCGAGTTGACCGCGATCGCGGGGCCGGACGCCGTCGTGATCCGCGGCGGCACGCTGCGCGCGGAAGATCACGTCCACCGCGGCACGCTCACCGTCGCGGCCGGCGAGCAGCAAGACCTCGTGCTCACGTGGCATCCGTCGCACCGGCCCGCCCCCGATGCGCTCGACGTGGATGCCGCGCTGAAGGCCTCTGACCGGTGGTGGCGCAGCTGGGCGGCGCACATCACGACGCACGACGTGCACCGCGACGCGGTCGTGCGGTCGCTGCTGACGCTGCGCGCGCTGACCGATCACGACACGGGCGGCATCATCGCGGCGGCGACGACGTCGCTGCCGGAGGATTTCGGCGGCGAGCGCAACTGGGATTACCGCTTCGTGTGGCTGCGCGACGCGTCGCTGACGATCGACGTGCTGCTCTCGCACGGATTCGCGCATGCGGTCGACCACTGGCGGCAGTGGCTGCTGCGCGCGATCGCAGGAGATCCGCGGCAGCTGCAGATCGTGTACGGCATCGGCGGCGAGCGCGACCTGCCCGAACGCGAGCTGGGGCACCTGCCGGGCTATCAGGGTGCGCGGCCGGTGCGCATCGGCAACGGCGCGGCCGCGCAGTATCAGGCCGATGTCATCGGCGAGGTGCTGGCGGCACTGTTCGCGGCACGGGATGCCGGGACGGCCGAGGCCGCGCTGTCATGGCCGCTCGAGCGTGCGCTGCTGCGGCACGCCGAGGAGCGCCTGCCCGAGCCCGATCGCGGCATCTGGGAGACCCGCGGCGAGCCGCGCATGTTCACGCATTCGCGCGCGATGGTGTGGACGGCGTTCGACCGCGGTGTGCGATCGGTGCGCGAGCACGGGGTCACCGGCCCCGCGGCGCACTGGGAAGGCATCCGCGATGCCGTGCGCCGCGAGATCGATGCCGACGGCGTGTCAGCGCGGGGCCACTTCGTGCAGCATCCGGGTACAGATGCCGTGGATGCCTCGCTGCTGCTGCTGCCGACGGTCGGGTTCTGCGCGCCGGATGACCCGCGCATGCTCGCGACCGTCGCGGAGATCGAGCGGACGCTCATGCCGGACGGACTCGTGCTGCGCTATCGCTCCGAGTCGGGTGTCGACGGCCTGTCGGGGGTCGACAACCCGTTCCTGGCGTGCTCGTTCTGGCTCGTCGAGCAGTACGCGGCGACAGGTCGACTCGGCGACGCCCGGGCGCTCATGGCGCGCGCGTGCGACGTGAGCAACGACGTCGGCCTGCTCTCCGAGGAGTTCGACGTCACAGCGGGGCGCCAGGCCGGGAACACACCGCAGGCGCTGTCGCACCTCGCGCTCGTGCGCGCCGCCGACGCGATCGAGCGCGCGCAGTCGACTCAGCTCTGACGCACGCGCGAGCGCGACGAGCCGCGACCGGGGATCTCGATGTAGTCCGAGTGCTTCGCGACGATGCCGTCGCCGGCGGTGCGGCCACGCACCCGCCGCCACGCCCACGGCAGCGCGTCGCGCACGAGCCAGCTGCCGGTGACGGGGCGATCTTCGTCGCGGTCGTCGACACGGGCCGCCTCGCGGACCTCGTGCGAGTGCAGCGCCGCGTCGAGCTCGCCGACGGTCTCGGCATCCGGCACGCCGAGCGCTTCGGCGGCCCGGTACGCGAGCAGACGGTGGCCGCGCGACGAGAGGTGCACCTTGTCGTGCGCCCAGTTGCCCAGTTCACCGATGTCGTCGGTCGCGTCGAGCTGCAGGAAGATCGCACCGTGCGCGGCCGCGACGCTGCGCAGCTCGTCACTGAACCGGGCGAACCGCCGCGCGAGCGGCGCAGACGCGCGACGGCGCGGCAGGAACGGCGTCAAGAGCAGCACGTCCGATCCCTGCGCCCGCAGGCGCGCGACGGCGTCGCCGACCTGCGCGCCGAGGCGTCGCACGTCGGGGCGCGCAGAGACGAGGTCGTTGGCGCCGATGAGGACCGTGACCAGGTCGGGGCGCATCTCGAGTGCCCAGGGGATCTGCTCGTCGCACATGTGCTGCACGCGCCGGCTGCGCACCGCGAGGTTCGCGTACCGCAGCGGCTGCGTCGACCGCTGCGCGAGCAGCGTCGCGAGGCGGTCCGCCCAGCCGCGGTACTCGCCCTCGGGCATGCGCGAGGTGTCGCACAGCCCCTCCGTGATCGAGTCGCCGAGCGCGACGACGCTGCGCCACGTCCGCGGTGCGGGCGCGGTGGGCACGGGCGCATCCACGGGCGTGGATGCCGCGGTCGCAACGCCTGCGACGCCGCGCGCCCGCGGCGCCGTCACACCGGCAGCCTGCAGCGCGATCGCCTCGTCGTAGTGCTCCCTCAGGCGTCCCACGAGCGCGGGCCACGTGCGCTCGCCGACGCGCTCGCGCGCGGCGAGGCCGAACGCACGGCGCTTGCTCTCGTCACCGGCGAGGTCCTGCACGCGTGCGCGCAGGTCGCCCAGGTCGCCCGGCGTGTACAGCCAGCCATCGATGCTCGACCGCACGAGGTCGACGGGGCCGCCGGCGCCGGTCGCGACGACGGGCACGCCGCTCGCGTGCGCCTCCTGCAGCGTCTGGCCGAACGTCTCGCTCTCCCCCGGGTGCACGAAGACGTCGAAGCTCGCGACGGCCTGCGCCAGTTCTCGGCCGGAGAGGTGGCCGAGGAACACGGCATCCGGCAGGTACCGCTGCACTCGCGCGCGAGAGGGTCCGTCGCCGACGATCACGACCTGGATGCCGGGGATGTCACGCAGCGCGCGCAGATCCTCGACCTGCTTCTCGGGGGCCAGACGCCCGACGTAGCCGACGATGACCTTGCCGGGTGCGACCCACCCGCGCCACGCGTCGCTGCGGCGCTCGGGCGCGAACCGCTCGGTGTCGACGCCCCTGCCCCACATGCGTACGCGGTCGACGCCGAGGGCGTGTAACTGACGCTGCGCCGTCGACGACGGCGCGAGGGTGAGCGTCGCCCGGCGGTGCAGCCGCGCGACGTGCGCGGCCGTGAGCCGCGTCGCCTGCGGCACCCCGTAGCGGCGCATGTAGGCGATGACGTCGGTCTGGTAGACCGCGACGGTCGGGATGCCGAGGTTCTCGGCGGCCGTCAGCCCGCGCCAGCCGAGGAAGAAGGGGGAAGCCAGGTGCACGACGTCAGGGGCGAAGTCGCGCAGGATGTCGGTGACGTGCCCGTCACGGGCCATCGCGAGCCGCACCTGCGTGTAGCCGGGCAGCGGCACCGACGGCAGCCGCACGACGTCGCCGTGGGCGCTGTCGTGGGCGGCGGCGCCGGGACGTGGCGCGAGGGTGGCCTCCGGCGCGATGACGAGGGTCTCGTGGCCACTCTCGGTGAGGTGACGCACGGACTGCAGAACGGAGCCGGTGACTCCGTTCATGTGTGGCAGGAACGACTCTGCGACGAACGCGACTCTCATGTGTCCAGGGTCCCGGCTGCGCGGGCGCCGAACGGCGCGCAACGGCCCTCAGCGACGAGTCTTCGACAAGTGCTCGTCCATCGGTCACCTGAGCGTCACTCTCACGGCATTCGTTTGCCGCCGATTCACCGTTTCCTGGTATCCACAGAGGATGACCGACGACTGGCTTGCGCTGCTCGCGGCGAGCCCCTGGGCGCTGCCCATCATGGCCGCTCTCGTCGTCGGCGACGCGTTCCTCGTCGTCATCCCCGGCGAGGCGGCTGTCACCACCTTCGGCGCCCTCGCGGTGTCGACCGGATCACCCTCGCTCTTCGCGGTCATCGCCGTCGCGGCTCTCGCGGCCGCGACGGGCGATATCGCCTGCTACGTGGTGGGCCGCGCGATCGGCATCCAGCGTTGGCGGTGGATGCGCGCGCGCCGCGTGCAGGACGCGTTCACGTGGGCGCACGCGGCTCTGGATCGCCGCGGCGGGTCGCTCATGTTCACGGCTCGGTTCATTCCGTTCGCCCGCCTCGCGGTGAACCTCGTCGCCGGGTCGTCGCGGATGTCACTGCTGCGCTACCTGCCGCTCGTGGCCGCGGCTGCGACGGCGTGGGCCATCTATCAGGCGCTCGTCGGCGCAGCCGTCGCCGCGCTCATTCCCGGCGGCACGGTCGCCGCAGTGCTCGTGTCGATCGGCGTGGCACTGCTGCTCGGGTTCACGGTCGACCTCATCGTCGCGAGGGTCCGCAGGCGCTCGCGCGCGGCCGCCGGTGCCGCCGTCGGCGAGAATGGATCGGTGACCCGACTCCCCCGCATCGCCATGCCCGCCCGCCTCTCCGACGCCGACGGAGCCGACGCCCGCGTGGGCCTTGCCAACGCCATCTTCGACGATGTGGCTGCGCTCGTCCGCGCCGAAGACCTCGACGTCGTCGTGGTGCGGGATGCCGACCTGACCGGATTCGACGGACTCGTCCTGCCCGGCGGCGGCGACGTCGACCCCGCCCGTTACGGCGGCGACACGGCCGCGGCCTGCTACGACGTGAATCCCGCGCAGGACGACCTCGATCTCGACATCGCCGCTGCCGCAGTCGCTGCAGGACTGCCGATCCTCGGCGTCTGCCGCGGACTGCAGGTGCTCAATGTCTCGTTCGGCGGCACGCTCGTGGAGGATCTCGCGGCATCCGACGTGTTGCACACGCCCGGTGACGACGGCTGCGGCGAGCTCGAATGGACGTGGCATCCCGTCGCCGTTGCGCCCGGATCGCGGCTGCGCGGCGACCTGCCCGCGGATGAGATCGCCGTCGCCTCAGGGCATCACCAGGCGATCCGCGACCTCGGCGAGGGGCTCATCGCGACCGCGACCGCGACCGACGGCGTGGTCGAGGCGGTCGAGCACGAGACCCTGCCGATCGTCGCGGTGCAGTGGCACCCCGAGGCTGAGGGCACTCCGGCCGAGCTCGCGGCGGCACCGTTCGCGGTGTTCGCCGACCTCGTGCGCGCGGGATGTCTCGCACAGCGCTGAGCGCGGCCGGGCATCGCCAGCCGCGCTCGCGCGCGGTCACTCCCCCGCGAGTCCGCCCAGCAGGTGACCGAACGAGCGGCCCTGGCCGAGGTAGCTGTCGGGGTCGAACGGGTCGGCGGCACCGGCCGGCTCGCGGCGCGCGATGGCCTCGGCGAGTTCGCGCGCGCCCTTCTCGACGCGGGCCGACAGCGGCGCGACCTGATCGGCCGACGAGCCCCAGTCGCTGGATGCCGCGAACACGCCCGTCGACATCGCGTCGGCGTGCAGGTAGGCGAACAGCGGGCGGATCGCGTAGTCGATCGCGAGCGAGTGCCGGGCCGTGCCGGCGTTGGCGCCGATCAGGACGGGCTTGCCGGTCAGGGCATCCGGGTCGAGCACGTCGATGAACGACTTGAACAGTCCCGAATAGCTCGTCGAGAAGATCGGCGTCACGACGATCAGCGCGTCGGCCGAGACGACCGTGTTGATCGCCGACTCGAGCGCGGGCGGGGCGAAGCCCGTCAGCAGGTTGTTCGTGATGTCGTGCGCGAGGTCGCGCAGTTCGATCGTGTCGACCGTGGCCTCGATGGGCTGGGAGTCTGGTCCCTGAGCCTGTCGAAGGGCGGTCACCGTCGCCGCCGCGAGGCGGTCGGCGAGCATGCGCGTCGACGAGGGGTTCGACAGTCCCGCCGACACGACGGCGATGCGGCGCGCGCTCATCGTGCACCACCCGTCGCAGCCGCACCGAACGCGGCACCGGCCGGCGCCGGAGCGTCGGCGTACGGGGACGGACCCGACAGGTTGTCGCCGCGGTTCGCCCGCGGCGTCGCCTGCCGCGACGGGCCGTCACCGTAGGTCGCCTTCACGAGACCGGCGTGCGTCGGGGCATCCGGAACATTGCTCGGACGGTTCGTCGCGAACTCACGACGCAGCACCGGCACGACCTCGCCACCGAGGAAGTCCAGCTGCTCGAGCACGGTCTTCAGCGGCAGGCCCGCGTGATCCATCAGGAACAGCTGACGCTGGTAGTCGCCGAAGATCTCGCGCATGCCCGCGTAGCGGTCGATGACCTGCTGCGGCGAGCCGACGGTCAGCGGGGTCATCTCGCTGAAGTCCTCGAGGCTCGGACCGTGGCCGTAGACGGGCGCGTTGTCGAAGTACGGGCGGAACTGCGCCACGGCATCCTGCGAATTCTTCGCCATGAACGCCTGACCGCCGAGGCCGACGATCGCCGTCTCGGGCGCGCCGTGGCCGTAGTGCTCCCAGCGCTGGCGGTACAGGCCGATGAGGCGCTGGTAGTGCTCGGCGGGCCAGAAGATGTTGTTCGCGAAGAAGCCGTCGCCGTAGTACGCGGCCTGCTCGGCGATCTCGGGCGTGCGGATCGAGCCGTGCCACACGAACGGCGCAACGCCGTCGAGCGGGCGCGGGGTCGCGGTGAAGCCCTGCAGAGGCGTGCGGAACTTGCCCTCCCAGTCGACGACGTCCTCACGCCACAGCTGGTGCAGCAGCGCGTAGTTCTCGATCGACAGGGGCAGGCCCTGGCGGATGTCCTTGCCGAACCACGGGTAGACGGGGCCCGTGTTGCCGCGGCCGAGCATGAGGTCCATCCGCCCGCCCGACAGGTGCTGCAGCATCGCGTAGTCCTCGGCGATCTTCACCGGGTCATTCGTCGTGATGAGCGTCGTCGCCGTCGACACGATGAGGCGCTCGGTCTGCGCCGCGATGTAGGCGAGCGTCGTCGTCGGTGAGGACGACCAGAACGGCGGGTTGTGGTGCTCGCCGAGCGCGAAGACGTCGAGGCCGACCTCCTCCGCGTGCTTCGCGATCTCCACCGTCGCGCGGATGCGCTCAGCCTCGCTCGGCGTGTGACCGGTCGTCGGATCCTGCGTGATGTCACTGACCGTGAAGATGCCGAACTGCATCTGTGCCTGCACCCCGCTGGTGATCTCGCTCACATTGTCCTCGCTCACGTCCTGCTCCGCTCCTCGGATGCCTCGGCATCCATTCTATTCAAGTGAATGTACCGAGTAGAACGCGGCTCGTTTCCGAGTATTCCCGACGCGGGTGGAAATACGCACGAAGCGGGGGCGGATGCCTCGGCGTCCACCCCCGCTGACAGGTCATACCGTCAGTGCGCCCGGCGGACCTTCACCCCGACGACAGCCGCGGCGCCCAGCGCGAGGGCGAGCAGGCCCGCCACGAGCGGGAGCTGCGCCGCCTGCGCGGTGCCACCGGTGACAGCCAGGCGGGGCTGGGTGGCGGCGGGTGCGGCCACGACCGGAGCCGCCACCACGACCGCGGGCTCCACGACCGGCTCGGCCGGAACGACAGGCTCCGGATCGACGACGGGCGTGAAGATCGGTGTGCCGCCGACCTTGCCGAAGGCGAAGATGAACGTGTTCGGCGTTCCGCCCACGGGGTCGGTCGAGGTCTGCCCGAACGAGTAGGCCTCCGCGCCGACCGCAGCCAGCGCCGTCTCGGCCTCGGTCTGCGATGCCGCGCCACCATAGAAGATGATGAACGACAGGGACTCGCCCGCCGCGAGAGACCCGAACGAGAAGTCGAACAGCGCGCCGTGGTCGTTGGGACCGGAATCGACGGCCTCACCCTCGAACATGATGTGCGACGGCCCCGACAGGGGGTTCGAGCTCGCGAATCCGTCGTCGCTCGTGTAGGTGATCGCGCTCGCCGTACCCCGATCGATCGTGACGTACTCGCTGAAAGCCGTCGGCTCGACGTCCCAGTCCATCACGCGCCGGTACTGGACGGTGGCGATCGTGTCGCCGCTGAGGTTCTCGATCGTGACGTTCACCTGGTAGAGGTTGGGCGTCTCCGCAGCCGGAACATAGGCGTGCGTGACCCGGAAGTACGGCGCCCCGGCATCGTCGCGCACGAGCACCACCGACGTCGCCGTGGAACCCGTGTACTCGAACGACTCGACCTCGAGATTGCGCCCACCCAGACCGTCATCGACGTTGGCTCCACCCCAGATCCCTGTCGCGGGATCGGCGACACCCCAGCCTTCGCAGAGGCATCCGGGCGAGGTCGAGTCGTTGCCGGTCGGCAGGAACTCGAGGCCGGCGTCGCCGGGGCCGGCGGCCGAGCCCGTCCCGTCGACGGTGTTGAGCTCGCCGGTGGGGTTGACCGCCAGCAGGATCGTGCCGTTGTCGATGCAGACCGCGGGCGCACACGGGTCGCCGGGCGCAGGCAGCGCCGCCGCTTCGATCGCCGCAGGCTCCGCCGACTCCGCCGCGAACAGCGTGACAGTCGGCTCGCTGACCGGTTCCGCGAGCACGTCCTCGGCGGTCGCCCCGGGTTCCGCGACGACGACCGTCGGGGCGGGCGCTGGTTCTGCGGCGGGCTCTGGTTCTGCGGCGGTTGCTGCGGCGGGTGCGGGATCGACGGTCGGCTCTGCAGCGGCGGGCGCGGGATCCGCGGCGGGCTCGGCTCCCGGCGCGGACTCAGGCGCGGCTGCGGCTGCCGGCGCGGGTTCTGCTGCTGGCGCGGGCTCTGCCGCCGGTGCCGGCTCTGCCGCCGGTGCCGGATCGGCCGCCGGTGCCGGATCGGCCGCCGGTGCGGGCTCCGGTGCAGGCGTCGTCGGTGTCTCGGTGACCCCCGGGTCGGGCGCGACCGCTGCGGCGGACGGCTCGGACGTGGCATCCGTCACGCCACCGTCATCGGCGAAGGCCGCGACAGGTGCGAGAACGAGTGCCGCGGTGACGGCGGCGATGGCCAGCGGCTTCCCATGCCGGCGGCGAGTGGTGTGGAACATATCGATGACCCCCAGTCTCGATGGTGAAGGAGCGTCCTTCGCCGAGGAAGAGGCAGGTCGGGCGCGCGGCGATACATGCGCGGTCGCAGCGGCCTGCGGGTAAGGTGGCGGCCGATGGATGAGCAGCACGCCGCGAGGCGCACCGGCGCGGTCCCGACGGCGAAGCGTCGGGTGCCGCTGTGGGACAACGCGCGGTTCGCGTGCATCATGCTCGTCGTCCTCGGGCACGCCGTGCAGCGGCTCACCTACGACAGCGACATCGCACTCGGGCTGTACCTGGTCATCTACGCCTTCCACATGCCGGCGTTCGCGATCATCTCGGGGTACTTCTCGAAGTCTGACTCGCCCTCGCGCCGCCAGATGGCGCGCGTGGTCACCGACATCGTCGTGCCGTACGTGATCTTCGAGACACTGTGGACCCTCACGAAGTGGATCGTCGAGGGCCGCGCGAACCCCGACATCACACAGCCGTCGTGGACGCTGTGGTTCCTGCTCGCGCTCGCGATCTTCCGCCTCGTGCTGCCGTATCTGTCGCTGCTGCGGTGGCCGCTCGCCTGGACGGTCGTCATCTCGATCGCGGCGGGCTACTGGACGAACATCGACTCGACGCTGTCACTGTCGCGCACCCTCGGTCTGCTGCCGTTCTTCACCCTCGGGTGGTGGCTCGCGCACCACGACATCGTCGCGCGGTTCGATCTGCTGCGCCGGCGCCGCTGGTGGACGCGCGCGGGCGCGCTCGCCCTGTTCGCCGTCGTGGGGTTCCTCGCCTGGTACTTCGTGGATGCCTGGCGAGCGATGAACCTGCGTGAGTGGCTGTTCTACGACGAGAGCTACGCCGACCTCGGCGGCCCGTGGTGGTCGGGCGCCGTGCGCCTGGCCCTGATGGCGATCGCGCTCGTGCTGAGCATCGCCTTCTTCGCGTTGATCCCCCGCGGCACGCACTGGTGGACCCACTTCGGCCAGTACACGATGTACGTCTACCTGCTGCACTCGTTCGTGCTGTACCCGTTCCGCGAGACGGGGATCCTGCGCCACGCCGAGCCGACCTGGCTGTGGCTGCCCGCCGTGATCGTGTTCTCACTGGTGATCGCACTCGCGCTCGCGACCAAGCCCGTGCGCTGGGTGTTCCGGCAGCTCGTAGAGCCCCGGCCGAACTGGCTGTTCGCCGACCCGACCCTCGCCCGCCGCGAGGGCCACCGCTCCGACCCCACCGGCTCGCGCCGCCCGCGATGAGGTGTGCGGCCCGGGGCGAGGGTCCGCCGCAGGGAAATGATGGCGCATCTGCGCCCCTCAACCAGGATGACCCCCTCATTCGGGGCATCCATTTCTGTTGCCTGCAGAATGGTGGGCGCAACTGCGCCCCTCAGCCGAGGCGAGGGGGTCACTCGCGCCACCTATCTCGGGGCGAGCGATCGAGGTGGCCCCGCGGCCCGCGAGACACCCCACCCGCGAGACTTCAGTGGTGCACCGAGACAGCACACCACACGTGCAGTCTCGGTGCACCGTTGCAGTCTCGCGGTCTATGCGGGGGGGACGCGGCGCCGAGGGTGACGCCGCAGACAAAGCGAGAGCCGCCCCACACCGTGGGGCGGCTCTCCAAGAATGTTCTGCGCGATTGAACGCTGGCAGCGGTGCTTTATCGGCGAAGACCGAGGCGCTCGATGAGCGAGCGGTAACGGTTGATGTCGACTTCCTGCAGGTAACCCAGCAGGCGACGGCGCTGACCGACGAGCAGGAACAGACCACGACGCGAGTGGTGGTCGTGCTTGTGCTCCTTGAGGTGCTCGGTGAGGTCCTTGATGCGCTGCGTCAGCATCGCGACCTGCACCTCGGGGGATCCGGTGTCACCGGGGTGCGTCGCGTACTCTTCAATGATCGCCTTCTTGACGTCTGCTTCCAGTGCCATAGGTGATCCCCTTCCTCTTTGCTGCGCGGCGCCCGACGCCTGATGCGTGGGCTCTCTTTATCCGCGGCCGATCCAACGGCAACCTGAAGAGTCTACCAGCCCCTCGACAGGCTCGGGGGCCACCTCGACAGACTCGGGGGCCACTTCGACAGGCTCGGGGGCCACATTAGGCTCGACGCGTGCAGTACACCGTCCGCGTCAAGCCTGGCAGCCGCAAGGGCCCGCTTGTCGAGACGGATGCCGAGGGTCTCATCGTCTACGTGCGCGAGCGCGCGGTCGACGGCGCCGCCAACGACGGCGTCATCGCGGCGCTGGCGCAGCACTTCGGCGTGCGCAAGCGCGACGTCACGATCCTGCGCGGCCACACCTCGCGCATCAAGCGCGTCGAGGTCGACGAGTAGGCGCAGACGCTGAAGAGGGCGGATGCCATGGCATCCGCCCTCTTGCGGCCCCTCCCGACATGCTCGCGGGCCAAGCTCAAAGCCCCTCGACATGCTCGAGGGCCAGACGATCAGGCCTGCAGCGAACCCTGCAGGTCCAGCGTGATGGTGACGTCCTTGCCGACGAGCACGCCGCCGGTCTCGAGCGCCGCGTTCCAGGTGAGGCCGAAGTCCTCACGGTTCACGACCGTCTTGGCCGTCGCGCCGGCCTTGTAGTTGCCCCACGGGTCGACGCCGAAGCCGCCGAACTCGAGCTCGAAGGTGACAGGCTTGGTGATGCCGTGCAGCGTCAGGTCACCGTCGACGAGGAAGTCGCCGCCCTCGTAGCGGACGCCGGTCGAGGCGAAGTCGATCGTCGGGAACTGCTCGACGTCGAAGAAGTCAGCCGAACGCAGGTGCGTGTCGCGACCCTCGTCCTTCGTGTCGACCGAGGCGGCGTCGGCCGAGGCCGTGACCTTGGCCTCAAGCGGGTTGGCCGGAGCCTCGATCGTCGCGCTCTTGAGTCCGAAGACGCCGCGCACCTTCGAGATCATCATGTGACGGACGGAGAAGGTGACCTCGCTGTGCGAGGGGTCGAGCACCCAGGTGCCCGCCTTGTAGCCGGGGATCTCGATGGCGGTGGTGGAGTCGGTCATGTCTTGCCCTTCAAAACGGAAGATGGTCTGCGGAGGTGAAACGCCTCCGCAGACCATCTATTCCAACGAATACAAATAAATCTCGGTGAATCAGCCGACCGCGAGCAGGTCGATGATGAAGATGAGGGTCTTTCCGCCGAGGAAGTGACCACCCGCGGGGCCGTAGGCCAGGTGCGGCGGGATGACCAGCTCGCGGCGGCCGCCGACCTTCATCCCCGGGATGCCGTCCTGCCAGCCCTGGATCAGGCCGCGCAGCGGGAACTGGATCGACTCTCCGCGTCCCCACGACGAGTCGAACTCCTCGCCGGACTCGAACTCGACACCCGCGTAGTGCACGGTGACGTTGTCGCCGGGCTTCGCCTCGGCGCCGTCGCCCACGATGATGTCGCGGATGACGAGCTCGGACGGCGCGGGGCCGCTGGGGGCGTCGAACTCAGGCTTGGTGCGCTCTTCACTCATGGCATCCATCCAAGCACGGATGCCTGGAGGATGCTCTGCGGCACATATGAACGGCCGCTGAATGCGGTTCGGCCGCGTTGCCGAGCGCTGAGGTTTCGACAGCCGCCTGCGGCGGCTGCTCAACCTTGAGTCGCGGCCGCATCAACGCGCGCTGCGCGCGCATTGATCCGGCCCGACTCAAAAACTCAGCGCTCGGTGCCGCGGCGATGCCTGCGTGACTCCCGAGCGCTGAGCTGGTCTGTTCTGCCAATGGTGCCGGGGGTCGCGCCGGGTGTCAAGGGTGGTGACCCAGCAGCGCAGCGCGCGCGGCGGTCGCGCGGGCCAGGTAGATCTGCTCGTCGCGCGCCGCCTGCGGGTCGCGCCCGGTGCGCACGCGCTGCCGCGCGGCGGCGAGCGCCGTGGCCTCGGCGATGTACGAGCGCATCTGCCGCGAGCGGTCGCCGGGCAGCGTCCGCGCCCACGCGATCGCCCGGCGACGGCCGGCTCCGGTCGAGAGCAGGTCGACCTCGGTGGGTGTGAACCAGCCCGCGGCGGCGTACTCCCCCAGCCGTTCTCGCGTCAGCCGCGCTTCTTCGCGACGCAGGGCGATGAACCCGACGATGAAGGCGATGAACAGCGGCACCTGCAGCGTCACGTACAGGTGGAAGAAGTCCGAGAACATGGCCGACCCGTTCCACAGCGCGTGCAGCGCGACGGCACCGAGATAGCCGAGCAGCCCCGCACCCGCCGCGGCGGCGGGCCCGGCGCCGTCGCGCGCGGCGCGTCCGATGGCGTAGCCGGTGACGGCGGTGAACATGACGTGCGCGAACGGCGAGAGGATGCCCCGGAGCAGGAACGTGAACGCCGTGTCGGGAACACCGCTCTCGATGAGGCTCGTCGCGAAGTAGAGGATGTTCTCGGTGAAGGCGAACCCGGCTCCGACGAGCGCGCCGTAGACGACGCCGTCGACGGGTCCGTCGAACGCGCGCCGCGCGAAGACGAAGATGAGGAAGACACCGAGGCCCTTGGCGAACTCCTCGATCAGCGGCGCTTGGATGACCGACGACAAAGCGTCGCGCACGGGATCGTCGGGAGGGCTCGGCACCACGGCATCCAACAGGATGTCGACGCCGAGCGCGATAGCGACGGCGGCGATCGCACCCCACGCGACGGCGAGCACGACGAGCGAGGTCGGCTCGGGCTCCCAGCGGTCGGCGATGCGCACGGCCAGCAGCACTCCGGCGAGCGGGATCAGCGCGAGCACCATACCGATGCCCGACGCGACGACGCCGAGGTAGGTCAGCACGTACGCGACCAGGCCCACGAGCAGCACGATGAGCACGGCGAACAGCCAGATCGGCGCCGAACGGCCGCGCCGCGGCGGCGTAGGCACGGCGAGTGGCTGCGGCGGTGCCGGGGCCGCCGTGATCGGGCCCGGTGCGGCCTGAGTCGGCCCGGCCAGCGGGGGCAGGTGGCTCATATCGTTCAGCCTAGGGGTCGCCCCCGACCGGCACGCACTAGCCTGAGGGGATGCGCTTCGCCCACGTTCGCCTGCCAGAGTCGGCCGAACCTGAACTGGCCGTGATCCAGAACGGCGCGGCGGTTCCGGTGGCCGGCCTGTTCGCGGGTGCCCCGTGCCGCCTGCAGGCGCTCATCGACGGCGGCGACGAACTGCTCGATAGGGTGCGGAGTGCCGCGGCGGGCGCCGAAGGCATCCCGCTCGATGGCCTCGCGTACGGCCCGGCCGTCGATGAACCGCCGGTCGTGCTGGCGATCGGGCTCAACTATTCGGCGCACTCGAGTGAGCTGGGACTGAAGGCCGACGCGGCGCCGACCGTCTTCGTGCTGTGGCCGAATTCGCTCTCGTCGCACGAGGCGACGACGTCGTGGCCGCGGTCACTGAGCGAATCGGTCGACTACGAGGCCGAACTCGGTGTCGTCATCGGCCGCCCCGCCAAGGACGTGCCGGCATCGGACGCCCTGTCGCACGTGTGGGGGTACACGGTCGTCAACGACATCACGGCGCGCGACATCCAGTTTTCCGAAGCGCAGTGGTCGCGCTGCAAGTCGTTCGACGGGTTCACACCCAACGGCCCGTTCGTCGTCACCGCCGACGAGATCCCGGACCCACAGGATCTGCACATCTGGGCCGTCGTCGACGGGCAGACGGTGCAGGATGCCTCGACCGGTCAGATGATCCGCTCGGTCGCGACCCTTGTCTCGCACCTCTCGCAGTCTGCGACCCTGCTGCCGGGCACGTTGATCTCGACCGGCAGCCCGGGCGGCGCAGGCTACTCGCGCGACCCGCAGATCTTCCTGCGCGACCGCTCGAGCGTGACGGTCGGCGTCGACGGCATCGGCGAGCTCACCACGCACTGCCGCATCATCGGCTGACGCGAACGCGAGAGGCGCGGGCCCGCAGGACCCGCGCCTCTCGCCGCCGTCGAGAAGATCAGCGACCGGAGTTGCTCAGCACCTCTTCGCACGACATCGTGATGCCCTGATAGACGATCGTGCCAGTCGGGTCGTCGAGACAGGCGTTGACCTGATTCACGAGGTCGGCGCCGGACGTCGCGAGCCACGCCCCGATGGCGATCGCAACGATGATGCCGATGACGATCAGCACCGAGCTGACGATGATCGCGGCCAGCGCGATGCCGTTCTTCTTGCCGGCCTTCTTCGACTGGACGAGCGCGACGATGCCGAGGATGAGTCCGACCAACTGCAACCCGATCGGGACGATCGCGAGGACAAGCGCGACGATCCCCAGCGTCTTGCCCGGAACCGGGGCACCGGGCGCGGCGGCGTAGCCGGCCGAGGCGTCGTAGGCGGGTGCGGCACTGTACGCGGGCTGCTGGTATGCCGGCTGTTCGTAGGCGGGCGGGGTCGCCGCCGGCGGGGTCGTCGGTGCGTACTCGCCGTAGGCGGGCGGCGGCGGTGTCGGCTGCGAGGCGTCGGGCGCAGGCGTGTTGGGGTCGGTCATGTCGGCCTCCTGGAGTGCTATCGCGCCGGGGTCCCGGCCCAACGACGCTACCGGCCCGGCCGTCCGCACGCCAGGATCGGCACGCCGT
Source organism: Microbacterium sp. 70-16 (assembly GCF_001898315.1). Classification (GTDB taxonomy): domain Bacteria; phylum Actinomycetota; class Actinomycetes; order Actinomycetales; family Microbacteriaceae; genus Microbacterium. The sequence goes on from NZ_MKTQ01000016.1 coordinate 93,399, forward strand.
CAGAGGTCGACGAGGTTCTCGGCCGGCTGGATGATCGGGATGGCCTGCGTGATCGCTTCAAGCCCCGACAGCCGCGCCGGCGACAGCTGCTTGTCGACCTCGGCGCGACTCATCAGCCCCGCCTCGACGACGAGGTCGCCGACGTTCCGGTGCGTCAGCAGCGCCGTCTTGGCGAGGGCGGCCGCCGCCGCGTATCCGATGAACGGGGTCAGCGCCGTCACGACGCCCACCGACGAACCCACCATCGCGCCGAGGCGCTCGCGGTTGGCGGTGATGCCGTCGACGCAGTTGAGGCGGAACGTGCGCATCGCACGGCGCATCCAGGTGATCGACTGGAAGATCGAGTGCGCGATGATCGGCTCGAAGGCGTTCAGCTGCAGCTGCCCGCCCTCGACGGCCATCGTCACGGTCAGATCGGCTCCGGCGACCGAGAAGGCGACCTGGTTCACGACCTCGGGGATGACGGGGTTGACCTTGCCCGGCATGATGCTGGAGCCCGCCTGCATCGCAGGCAGGTTGATCTCGCCGATGCCGGCCTGCGGGCCCGAAGAGAGCAGACGCAGGTCGCTCGCGATCTTCGACAGCTTGATCGCGTTGCGCTTGAGCGTCGACGAGAACGACATGAACGAGCCGGTGTCGCTCGTGGCCTCGACGAGGTCGGGGGCGGTGGCGAGGTCGAGTCCCGTGATCTCGCGCAAGTGCTCGAGCACGGCGGCCGCATACCCGGGGTGGGTGGTGATGCCGGTGCCGATCGCCGTCGCGCCCATATTGACCTCGAACAGCAGGTACGCGTTCTCGGTGAGCCGCTGGTGGTCGTAGCCGAGCGTCGAGGCGAAGCCGTGGAACTCCTGGCCGAGGGTCATCGGCACGGCATCCTGCAACTGCGTGCGGCCGATCTTGAGGATGTCGTGGAACTCGACGGCCTTGTTCATGAACGACTGGCGCAGCAGGTCGAGCTCTTCGAGCATCGACACCAGGTCGAGACTCAGCCCGATCTTGACGGCGGTCGGGTACACGTCGTTGGTCGACTGCGACCGATTCGTGTGGTCGATCGGCGAGAGGTAGGCGTAGTCGCCCTTCTCGCGGCCAGACATCTCCAGCGCGATGTTGGTGATGACCTCGTTGGCGTTCATATTGGTCGACGTACCTGCACCGCCCTGCACGACGCCGACGATGAACTGGTCGTGGAACTCGCCGTCGATGACCCGCTGCGCCGCGCGGTCGATGAGGTCGGCGCGCACCGGGTCGAGCACGCCGATGTCGCGGTTGGCGCGCGCGGATGCTTGCTTGACCATCGCGAGCGCGTTCACGAGGTCGCGATAGACCGAGATCGGCCGCATCGAGATCGGGAAGTTCTCGAGGGCACGTGCGGTGTGGATGCCCCAATAAGCGTCGGCGGGTATCTCCATCGATCCCAGGGAGTCGGTTTCGGTGCGCGTCGTCGCGTCCTGTGCCATGAGTGCTGTTCCTTGTGGGTGCGTCGCCTCGGGCGGTGTCGGTTGGTCGCGTTCGAGCCTACCCGCGACGGGCGCGGCCAGGCCTGTACGCGACGGACAATGAGCGAGAGTGACTGTCCGCGGCGTCAGCGCTTGCGCGAGAACGCCTCGAGACGCTCTTCGGGCGTGAGCGCGGCCATGCGCGCCGTCCATTCGGGAGTGAAGAACTCGGCCGTCTCCGCCTCGACGACGGGGACGACGGCGTGGGTGATCGTGTCGTCGTAGACGTGCACGAGGCGGAAGGACTGCCCGGCATCCATGCCGTTGACCTGCTGCGGCGGGCGCTGCAGATTCATCGTGTAGCACGTCGCGGCGGCGACACTGACGGGGATGCCGGCGAAGGTTCCGCTCGTCGAGTAATGCAGGTGGCCGGCCAGGATCGCGCGCACGTCGGTGCCCGCGAGCACCCCGGCGAACTCACTCTGGTGCTGCAGTTCGAGGATGTCGAAGAAGGGGATGTGGCTCGGCAGTGGCGGGTGGTGCAGCGCCAGGATCGTGCCGAGTGGCGCAGGCTCGGCGAGCACGCCGCGCAGCCAGTCGAGCTGCTGCGGGTCGAGGTCGCCGTGGTGCCAGCCGGGCACGGTCGAATCCAGCGCGATCAGCCGCAGGCCGTCGAGATCCCACACGCCCGTGACCGGTTCTTGCGTGGGAGCAGCGTCGAGCAGACCCGCCCGCAGCGCGGGGCGCTCGTCGTGGTTGCCCGCGACCCACACGATCGGTGCGCCCAGTCGCGCGGCGAACGGCTCGGCCTCGGCGCGCAGGGCGGCGTATGCCTCGGGCTCGCCGAGGTCGGTGAGGTCGCCCGTGAACACGATCACGTCGGGACGGATGCCCGTGCGCTCGACCGCCGCGAGGGTCACCGCGAGATTCGCGGCCGTGTCGTAGCGTCCGCCGAGCGGACGGTTGCCGGCGAGCAGGTGCGTATCGCTGAGGTGGACGATGCTGCGCGCTGCTGCCGGATGCTGACCGAGCGAGAGGGGCGTGGAGGCCATGTCGCCAGCCTAGGGCCGGGCGCCGACGGCGCGAGGCCTAGCGGATGACGATCAGCGCGAGGCCTGCGAGCACCGCGAGCGCGCACAGCGTGAAGGAGCCGTAGGCGCCGACGAGGGCGAGGCGTTTCTGCGCCTCAGTGAGCGGGCTTTTCCGGGCGGCCTTCGCAGCGGCCTTCTCCGCACGACGCGCCTCTTTGTCGGTGATGATCGTGATGGCGTCGGGGAACTCTGCGGGGGCGACGACGGGTGCACGCCCGGCGCGAACGAGCAGCCGCAGCCCGGTCGCGTAGAAGCCGACGACGAGGCTCGCCCCGGCGAGCGCGGCGAAGAACACCTGGATGAAGGCGAGCCAGTCGATCTCGAGGTTCACTGGGCATCCCCCTTCTTCGTCGTCTGCTTGGCCGCGTGCTCGGCAGCGGCGCGCTCGTCGGCGCGGCGTCGCCGGCGCGTCGGCGGCGGGTTGCGCGTGACCTTGACCGCGAGACCCGAGTCAGCGACCTCGCTCATCGCGTTGGCGGCGTCGACATGATCACGCCGCGACCGCAGGAACAGCCCCACGATGATCACCACCGCGAGGACCGCATCTACGACCACTCCCCAGCCACCGAGCCACACGACGAACAGCGCGGCGACGGCACCGACGGCACCGGATGCCGGCAGCGTCAGAACCCATCCGACGGCGATGCGCCCGACCGTGCGCCAGCGCACCGTGGAGCCGCGCCGCCCGAGGCCCGAGCCGATGACCGAGCCCGAAGCGACCTGCGTCGTCGACAGCGCGAAGCCGAGCGCGCTGGAGGCGAGGATCGTGGCCGCGGTGGACGTCTCGGCAGAGAAGCCCTGCGCCGGCTTGACGCCGGTGAGTCCCCTACCGAGCGTGCGGATGATCCGCCAGCCGCCCATGTAGGTGCCGAGCGCGATGGCCAGCGCACACGCGAAGATGACCCACAGGTGGGGGTCTGCCTGGTCCGAGCTCTGCCAGCCCGCCATGATCAGCGCCAAGGTGATCACACCCATCGTCTTCTGCGCATCGTTGGTCCCATGCGAGAGGGCGACGAGCGATGACGTGAAGATCTGCCCCCAGCGGAAGCCGTCACGTCCATCGGGCTTGTTGTCGTAGCGCCGCGTCACCGCATAGGCGAGGCGTGTCACGACGAACGCGATGACACCCGCCGTGAACGGCGCGATGAGCGCCGGCAGCACGACCTTGCTGAGCACCTCACCGAAGTCGATCGCTGCGGCGCTGGCGCCCACGAGCGTCGCGCCGATCAGGCCGCCGAACAGCGCGTGCGACGAGCTGGAGGGCAATCCCAGCAACCACGTGAGCATGTTCCAGGTGATCGCACCGATGAGGCCGGCGAAGATGATCGGCAGGAAGTCGACGGGGGTGATCTGGTCCTCACGGATGATCCCGTGCGAGATCGTCTTGGACACCTCGGTCGACAGGAACGCGCCGACGAGGTTGAGGCCGGCGGCGAGCATCACCGCGACTTTGGGTTTGAGTGCACCTGTCGCAATGGGAGTCGCCATCGCGTTGGCCGTGTCATGGAAGCCGTTGGTGAAGTCGAAGAACAGCGCGAGCGCGATCACCAGCACGACGATGAGGGCAGCGGATTCCACAGATCGCTTTCCGTCGAGTTCATAAAGGGAGGGAGCCGATGAGATCGGCGGTGCGAACGAAAAGTTCACCGTGGGTTCATATTCCGGCAACCGGACCAGAGAGATTTTCGCACACCGCCGCGCCCCTGCACGACGTGCGGAGCGCGCCAAGCCGGGGCATCCTCCGCGTCGACTACCGTGGCAGGGTGAGCAGCGTTCGTTCCGGCGCCCCCGTGGCCGCCGTCCGCCCGACCACCCGAACCCACCACGGCGACACCGTCACCGACCCGTACGAGTGGTTGCGCGCAAAGGACGATCCCGATGTGATCGCGCATCTCGAGGCCGAGAACGCCTACACCGAGCAGCGCACGGCGCACCTCGAGCCGCTGCGCCAGCAGATCTTCGAAGAGATCCGCTCGCGCACCCTCGAGACCGACCTGTCGGTGCCGTCGCGACAGGGTCAGTGGTGGTACTACGGCCGCACGGTCGAGGGCAAGCAGTACGGCATCCACTGTCGGGCGCCGCTGGCATCGGCAGATGACTGGACTCCCCCGCAGCTGACGCCCGGTGAGCCGGTGCCCGGCGAGGTCGTGCTGCTCGACGGCAACGTCGAGGCCGACGGCCACGAGTTCTTCTCGCTCGGCAGCTTCGATGTGTCCACCGACGGCACGCGGCTGCTGTACGGCGTCGACGTCGAGGGCGACGAGCGGTACACGCTGCGCGTGCGCGACCTCGCCACCGGCGAAGACCTCGGCGGCGCCGTCGAGAACACGTCCGCCGGGGCATCCTTCTCGCCCGACGGACGGTTCGTCGTCTACACGACGGTCGACGACGCGTGGCGACCCGACACCGTCTGGCTGCACGAAGTGGGCACGGATGCCTCCGCCGACGTGCAACTGTTCCACGAGAGCGACGAGCGGTACTGGGTGGGCGCGGGCTTCACCCGCAGCGAGCGGTACCTCGTGATCGAGGTGGGCTCGTCGATCACGACGGAGGAGTTCCTCGTCCCGGCATCCGATCTGCGCGCTGCCCCGCAGTCGATCTGGCCGCGGCGCGAGGGCGTCGAGTACTCGGCGACGCACGCCGTCGTCGGCGGCGAGGACGTGCTGTACATCCTGCACAACGACGGGGCGCTCGACTTCGAGCTCGTGCGCGTCGCGGCATCTGACCCGACCGGCGCGCGCGAGGTCATCCTGCCGCACGAGCCCGGACGGCGGCTGCTGGACATGTCGGCGTTCCAGGACTGGGGAGTCGTCTCGTACCGCCGAGACGGGCTGGCCCGCCTGGGCATCCTCTCGTATGAGACGGATGCCGTGGACGAGCTCGCCTTCGATGAAGAGCTGTACGCGGCCGGAGCCGGCGGCAACCCCGAGTGGGCCACGCCCGTCGTGCGACTCGGGTACGGGTCGTTCATCACGCCCGGGACGGTCTACGACTACGTCGTGGCGACCGGCGAGTTCCTGCTGCGCAAGCGCCAGCCGGTGCTGGGCGGGTACTCCCCCGACGACTACGCGCAGCGGCGCGACTGGGCCCTCGCGCCCGACGGCACGCGCGTTCCGGTCTCGCTGGTGTGGAAGCGCTCGTTCGGCGAGCCCGGCGACGGAACGGCGCGGCCCGTGCACCTGTACGGGTACGGGTCGTACGAGCACTCGATCGAACCGGGGTTCTCGGTCGCGCGCCTGTCGATGCTCGACCGCGGTGTCGTTTTCGCGATCGCGCACGTGCGCGGAGGCGGCGAGCTGGGCCGGCAGTGGTACGAAGACGGCAAGCTGCAGCACAAGCGCAACACCTTCACCGACTTCGTCGCCGTCGCGCAGCACCTCGTGGACTCGGGGGTGACGTCGCCTGCTCGGCTGGTGGCCGAGGGCGGATCGGCCGGCGGCCTGCTGATGGGCGCGGTCGCGAACCTGGCGCCCGAGCTGTTCGCGGGCATCCTCGCCGACGTGCCGTTCGTCGACGCGCTGACGACGATCCTCGACCCGTCGCTGCCGCTGACGGTCATCGAGTGGGACGAGTGGGGTGACCCGCTGCACGACGCGTCGGTGTACGAGTACATGAAGTCGTACACGCCGTACGAGAACGTACGCGCGGGAGTCACCTACCCGCGGATCCTCGCGGCGACCTCGCTCAACGACACGCGGGTGTACTACGTCGAGCCCGCGAAGTGGGTCGCGCGCTTGCGCGAGGTCGGCGCGGACGCCCTGCTCAAGTGCGAGATGGTCGCCGGCCACGGCGGCGTGTCGGGCCGCTACAACGCCTGGCACCAGCGCGCCTTCGAGCTGGCATGGCTGCTCGACGTGCTCGGCCTCGCGGAGGGGTAGCGGGGCGCGCGGCGGGTCGCGCGAAAACAGGCATCCGCTCGAAAACAGGCGGATGCCAGGATCTTCGGCCTGTTCTCGCGCAATCGCCTGTTTTGGCGCACAAACGCGAGGTCGCACGCCCCTACGCAAGATGCAGTCCCTGCGCCATCGCCATGGCGATCGTGGCGATCACCTCATCGGGGCAGAACAGGATCTGGTAGTAGTCGAACCGTAGGATCGTGTAGCCGAGCAGGGCCAAGCGCGCATCCGCGCGCAGGTCGCGACGACGGTCGGCCGCCTGGTGATGCGCGAAGCCGTCGATCTGGATGCCGAGGCGCTCACCGATCAGCCCATCGAGCGGATGCCCGTCGATCCACACCTGCTGTCGCACCGCGACGCCGATCGAACGCATCAGCACGACGAAGCGGGTCTCGAGGCCGGAGTCGGACAGAGTCGATGCCGTTCGCGCAAACGCGGTCGCCGTCGTCCTGCGCCATTTCACCTGGCGCAGCATTTCGGGGTCGACAGCACGCGTGCGGATCGCGGACTCCCACACCGCGAGTGCCTCCGCGGGCTCGAGGCATGCCGCCGTATGGAAGAGCACATTGAGCACGTCGTCGACGAGCGCACGTTGCGTCACGGGCGCGGGCCCGGCGGCGCGGTGCAGGACTAGACCGTCACCGTCAAGCCGAGAGGCTGAGTGCGGGACGGACACATGCACGCGATCGTCGCTGGGCGTCCACAGCCCCAACCGCGCTGCCATCGTGACGCAGGTAAGCCGTCCGCCCACCGCGGCTGCGCGACGTACCTGGTCGTCGCAGTCCGGCGTAACCAGCCACGAGCGCCGCACCCGGTGTGCACGACCGTCCGCGACGACACGCTGCATCGCCTGCCGTGTGAAGCCTCGCGCCCGCAGGTCGGAGCTGTGCGCGGCTCCGCCGCTGGCGCGGAGCACCCGTTCGAGTTCCGCAGCGTCTCTGGTCATCCCGCCAGCGTGGCCGCACCGCGGTGCGCGCGGGACGCGAGTTGGCGGAAATGTGGACAGTTCCCCGAAGTCGCCGATTGGGGAGGAGCCGATGCGGCGCGCGCGGCGCGCACGAGAACAGGCATCCGCTCAAGAGCAGGCGGATGCCCCTGGCATCCGCCTGTTTTCGCGCAATCGCCTGTTCTCGCGCAGCCGCGCGCTCGCGAGAAGGCGAGGTCACCCGAAGAGGGCGGCGGCCTCTTCGTAGCGGTAGATGGGCACCGTGTTGAGCTCGCCGAGAGCCTCGGCGAAGGGGACGCGCACGATGTCGGTGCCCTGCATCGAGACCATCTGGCCCCAGGCCTGCTCCATGACGGCATCTGCCGCGTGCAGACCCAGGCGCGTCGCGAGCACGCGGTCGAATGCCGACGGCGATCCGCCGCGCTGGATGTGGCCCAGCACGGTCGCGCGCGTCTCGATGCCCGTGATGCGCTCGATCTCGGGCGCGAGCACCTCGCTGATGCCACCCAGGCGCGGGCGGTTGAAGGCATCCAGGCCCTTGTCGCTGTACGCCTCGTCCATACCGGTGAGGGTGAAGCCCTCCGAGACGACGACCAGCGGTGCGCGACCACGGTCGTGCGCCTTCTGCACCTGCGCGGTGATCTCGTCGATCGACATCGGCACCTCGGGGATGCAGATGACGTGCGCGCCCGCGGCCACACCCGAGTGCAGGGCGATCCAGCCGACGTGGCGGCCCATGACCTCGGCGACCATGCAGCGCTGGTGCGAGTCACCCGTGGTGCGCAGGCGGTCCATCGCGTCGGTCGCGATGTTGACGGCCGTGTCGAAGCCGAACGAGTAGTCCGTCGCCTTCAGGTCGTTGTCGATCGTCTTGGGCACACCCATGACGTTGATGCCGTCGTTGTACAAGCGGTTCGCCGCCGCGAGCGTGCCCTCGCCGCCGATTGCGATGATGCCGTCGATGTGGTGACCGTAGAGGGTCGCCTTGATGTTGTCGGCGCCACCGCGCGGGCCCTCGTAGGGGTTCGTGCGCGACGTGCCGAGGATCGTGCCGCCGACCTTCGACAGGCCCTTGACCTCGTGACGGGTCAGCGGGAAGAAGTCGCCGTCGACGACGCCACGCCAGCCGTCGCGGATGCCGACGAACTCGATGTTGTAGTTCGTCGTGCCCTTGAGCACAACACCGCGGATGACGGCGTTCAGCCCGGGGCAGTCGCCGCCGCTGGTGAGGATGCCGATCTTCATGAGGAGATCCTTTGGTTCGGGGAATCGGTCGGCTTCGCTGCCACAGTCGACACTATCGCCGGATGCCGCGCGGGTGCCACCGGCTCCGCCGTCGATAACTCCGGCCCGGCTCAGACCGCGCCGAGCGCCTGCCGCAGCAGGTGCATGAGCGCCGACAGCTGCACCGAGTCGCTCGAGCTGGGGTCGACCTGCGCGCCGTCGAGAGCACGCGCGGCGAGCGACTGCTTCGAGTCGATCAGCTCGGCGATCTTCGTGTCGATCGTGTGCGCCGCGATGATGCGCCACGCCGTGACCGGCTCGTCCTGACCGATGCGGTGCACGCGGTCGATCGCCTGCGTCTGCTCGGCGGCCGTCCACGACAGCTCCGCGAGCACGACGTTCGACGCCGCCTGCATGTTCAGCCCGACACCAGCCGCCGTCAGCGAGCAGACCGCGATCGCGACATCAGGATCGCCGTTGAAGTCGTCGATCGCCTGCTGGCGCGCGGGTGTGGACTGGTCGCCGCGGATCGACACGGTGCGCAGGCCGGATGCCGCGAAGTGCGCCTCCGCGGCATCCATCACATCGATGTGCTTCGCGAAGAACACGACCTTGCCGACCGAGCGCTGCAGCTGTACGGCGTAGTCCGCCGACAGCAGGGCCTTGGCCTGGCCGATCTTGCGGACCATCGTGAACACGTTGTCACCGCCGGTGCCGGCGGCCTTCGAGTCCTCGAGCTCGCCGTGCGCGACGAGGCGCACGATGTCTTCGTCGGCCTCGCCGATCAGCACCTTGTCGCCGCGGGCCTCGATGATGCGGCGGTACTTCGCGGCCATCCGCTCGCCGAGCTCGCGCTCGGCCTCGCGGATCGAGCGCCCGTACTCGTCGTCGAGCTCGACCGGCAGGTCGGCGATGAGCTTGTCGGGCAGGTCGGCGGCGACGTCCTTCTTCTTGCGCCGCACGATGCCCATCGAGATCACGGCGTCGCGCGCCTCGGGGTAGAACGCCTTGTCGGCGGGGGTGAAGCCGGTGGCATCCAGCTTCGCCATCAGCTCGGGTCCGGGCTTCTCGCCATTGGTCCAGCCGAGGAAGCGCCAGATCGCGTCGAAGTCCTCGACGTCGTTGATGAGCGGCGTTCCGGTCAGTGCGAGCATGAGCGGATTGCGCACCTGCTCACGGATGCGCGTGCCGAGCGCAAGCACGTTCTGCGACCGCTGCGAGGTGAGGTTCTTGATGAAGTGCGCCTCGTCGACGACCATGCCCTTCAGGCCCAGCGAGCCGAGCCAGGACAGGTGCCGATCGAGCACCTCGTAGTTGACGATGAAGACGTCGGCGAACGCGTCTACGGCGTCGCCGTCGCCGTGGATGACCGTCGCGCGACGCTGCGGCGTCCACCGCTCGACCTCGCGGGCCCAGTTCATCTTGACGACGTTGGGGACGACGGCCAGCAGCGGGTAGGCGTCGGCGACGGATGCCGCGAGCACAGACTCCGCGGTCTTGCCCAGGCCCGGCTCGTCGGCGAGCAGAAACGAGCGATGCCCGACTCGCACGGCCTCGAGGAACCGCGACTGGTGCGGCATGATCTCGAGCCCCTTGGGCGAGAGCCGGTCGAACTCGGGGACAGGCGGCAGGTCCATGCTCGCCGTCGCTCCCCCGGCACCGGTCTCGAACGCCTTGTACAGGGGGCCCATGAGCTCCCAGCTGTCGAGGCGCCGGCGGGCCGTGGAGGCCGGCGCGCGCAGGGTCACATCGGGCGCCAGGAACGGGTTCGACTCGCGGCGGGCGTCGATCTGCGGCGGCGTCACCTGACGCTCGGCGAGCGCAGCGGGCACGACCGGGGTCTGCACGGGGGCGACGTCGGTGATGATGAGCTCGTCTTCGGGCAGTTCGGCGCCCGACTCGAGCAGCCAGTCGCGGCGCATGCGCTTGGCGACGGGCGAAGTCGCGGCATCCACTTCGAGCAGCTGGATGAGCGACGTGTCGCGCGCGGCCGTCTTGGCCAGGATCGTCGCGACGCCGTCGAGGCGCTTGAGCAGCTCGGCGCGGGCGGCCGTGGGGACGGCCTCATCGGCCTTCACGCGGGCGCGCTCTTCGCGCACGAGGAAGGCGATCACCTGGAACTTGACGCGGTTGGTCGGCCCGAGCTTGCCGCGCTGAGCCTTGGCCTCGACCTCGCGCACCTTGCGGGCGAGGATCGGGATGAGCGGCGCGTCGTCGTCGCGACGGGCCGATGAGCCCCGGGATGAGTTGCGTCGACGCGACGCGGGGGCGGTGGATGCCGTGGGCGGCATGCTCCTCCTGAGCGGAAATCGCCGGGCGAACCGGCGGGCGGGCGACCTAAAGATCGTCCGGTCGGGCTCCGCGACGGCTGCCGCGGGGGAATGCACGGATCCGACTTCTCCGGCTGCGGGTACTCGCTTCTGCGAGCTGCGGCGACGGGAAAGCGCGGTCTCCGGCATCCATTCTAGCGGATCCGGCGTTTGCGGTGCAGACCCGGGCCCTCAGCGACTCGCGAGGGCGCGCTGCCATGTGTCGAGTGTGCCGGGGTCGTCGGTGACGATGCCGTCGACACCGAGGCCCGTGACGGCATGCCACTGCTTGTCGGTGTTGAGGGTGTAGACGATCACCCGCAATCCCGCGTCGTGCAGGTCGTCGACGACCTCGGGGCGTGCCGTCAGCGCGCGCCGGTCGACGACGATGCCGCGCGCGCCGACCTGCACGGCGGCATCCACGACATCCGCGGGCAGCTTCTTCAGGATCACCAGCCTCGAGATGACGCTCGAGCGCGCCTCGATGTAGGCGAGCGTGCGCGCGTCGAAGCTCGCCACCGCGATCGAGCGCTCGAGGCCGCGCGCGCCGATCGCGTCGACGAGCGTCGTCGCCGCCGCGGCCGTCCAGGTGCCCTTCAGATCGAGGATCGCGCGCCCGTGCAGATCGGCCACGAGGTCGAGCAGCTCGTCCGACGTCGGCACACGGGTGCCGGCGAATGCCGGCGAGAACCACGAGCCCGCGTCGAGTTCGCGCACCTGCGCGAGCGTGAGGTCAGCGACGCGTCCGGCGCCGTTCGTCGTGCGCGAAACGGTCGCATCGTGCATGAGCACGGCGTGCCCGTCGGAAGTCAGGGCCAGATCGACCTCGACGTAGTCGAACCCGCCCTCGAGCGCGCTGCGCACGGCGGGCAGCGTGTTCTCGGGCGCCATCGTCGTTCCACCGCGGTGCCCCGCGATGAAGGCGGCCTCGCCCGGTCCTCGGGCGGCGCCGAGAAGCTCTTGCGCCGTGACGCGCGCCGGCGTCACGCCCAGGGTGGCGATCACGATGCTCGCCAGCGCGAGGGCGCCGACGATCAACAGGGCAGGAAGCCGTTCGGCCGTCCGCGATTCGGGCATTCGGGGTGTCCTCGTTCACAGTGACGTCTTCGTCTGTCCACACACCCTACCCCTGCGCGTTACCATTCCGTTACCTTTTTTGCGGGTGGTTCTGCGGCGTACGCTGGAGCCATGGCTACACCCACCGAACGCGACCTCGCGGCGACCATCGACCACGCGATCCTCAAGCCCGAGCTGACCAGGGCAGACGTGGATGCCGAGCTCGACATCGCCGCGCAGTGGCGCGTGTTCAGCGTGTGCGTGCGCCCCAGCGACATCGCCTACGCGGTGCAGCGACTGGCGGGCACGGGCGTCGCGGTCGGCACCGTCATCGGCTTCCCGCACGGCACAACCTCGACCGCGGCCAAGGTCGCCGAGACCCGCCAGGCGATCGCCGACGGCGCCGCCGAAGTCGACATGGTGATCAACATCGGCGCACTGCGCTCGGGCTTCGACGACCAGGTCGTCGCCGACATCGCGGCCGTCGTCGCCGCCGCAGACGGGCACGTCACGAAGGTGATCCTCGAGACCGCGCTCCTCGACGACGAGCAGATCGCGCGCGGAAGCCGCCTGACCGAGCAGGGCGGCGCTCAGTTCGTGAAGACCTCGACGGGATTCGCCGGTGGCGGCGCGACCGTCGCCGACGTCGAGCTCATGCGTTCGCAGGTGGGGCCGGACGTGCAGGTCAAGGCATCGGGCGGGGTGCGCAGCTACGCCGACGCCCTCGCGATGCTGCAGGCCGGCGCCACGCGCCTGGGCACGAGCGGCAGCGCCGTCATCCTCGGCGAAGCGCGCCGTGTGGATGCCGGTGAGGGCGCCACCGGCGCCGTCGACGCCAGCTCGTACTGACGCCGCCGCGGGGCTCACGCGCGCGGTGCGGCGACTCGGCCGCGCAGCGCGCGGGGCGTCCGCCTCGTAGCGCGCCGGGTCTCAGCCGCGCAGCGCGCGCCGGGCGTGATCGACGTCGTCGTTCATCTGCGCCACGAGCTTTTCGATGCCCTCGAAGGCGACCATGCCTCGGATCCGCTGCACGAACTGGATCTGCACGCGGTGACCGTAGAGGTCGAGCCCCGTCTCGTCGATGACGTACGCCTCGACCTGGCGCGCGTCGACGTCGCCGAAGGTCGGGTTGGTGCCCACCGAGATCGCGGCGGGGTAGCGCGTCACGGGCGCAGCGGTTGCCGCGTCGACGGGTCCGTGGTCGAGCATCCACCCGGCGTAGACGCCGTCGGCGGGGATGAAGCCCTCGGCATCCGGCCCCAGGTTCGCCGTGGGGAAGCCCAGCTCGCGCCCGCGCTTGAGTCCGTGCACGACTTCGCCCTGCACGGCGTGCGGGCGGCCAAGCAGGCGGGCGGCGCCTTCGACGTCGCCAGCGGTCAGCAGGTCGCGCACCCAGCTCGACGAGACCCGACGGCCGTGCCCCTGCACGTCGCTGACGACGTCGACCGTGAAGCCGAACTCGGCGCCCAGCGTCTGCAGCAGGGCCGGGTCGCCCGCTCCCCCGCGGCCGAAGCGGAAGTCGTCGCCGACCAAGACCGTCACGACACCGAGCGCGTCGACGAGCACGTGCTCGACGAACGCGCGGGGCTCCAGGCCCGCGAGGGCTGCGTCGAACGTCAGCACGAGTGTCGCGTCGACACCGGCGTCGGCGAGCTGGGCGAGCTTCTGATCGACGCTCGACAGTGGCTGCGGGCACAGCTCGGGACGCAGCAGGCTGAGCGGATTGCGGTCGAAGGTGACGGCGACGACGCGGGCATCCGCCTCGGTCGCCGTGACGCGCGCACGATCGATCACGGCGCGATGCCCGGAGTGCACGCCGTCGAACTTGCCGATCGCGACGACGCTCGGGCCGAATCCGGCTGGAACCTCTTCGGGCGCACGGAAGACGATCACCAGCTCGACCCTTCGACGGCGGGCAGCGGCTGCGGTTCGGGCACGCCGTGGCGGTGGGTGACGAGCCACCACACGCCGACGAACGGCAGCACGAGCGGCACCCAGAAGTAGCCGTAGCCGAAGCCTGACCACACAGTCGCATCGTGCGAGAACAGCTCGGGGTGGGTGAGACTCAACGTGCCGACGACGAGCACGCCGGCCAGTTCGAAGCAGATCGCGACCCACGCGACGGCGTACCAGAAGGCGCTGCGTGAGAGCACGAGCGCGACGGTCGCGAGGATGTACACGACGGCGGATGCCGACGACAGCGTGTACGCGAGCGGAGCGTTGTCGAAGTCTTCGACGATCTGCACGAGCGAGCGGCCGGTCGCCGCGAGCGCCATGATCGCGTAGACGACGACCAGGACCCGACCGATGCCGGTCATACGGGGAAGCGACGAGGACGACATGACCTGTCCATGATAGTTGGGCGTCGTGGTGCGGGATCGGTCGGGCGCCGCGGTCGCGGCCGGCGCTGGGGCTGGGGCTGGGGCTGGGGCTGGTGCTGGCGTAGCGGTCGGCGCGGCGGTCACAGCGGCGGGGTCGTCCAGATGACCTGCATCCGCCAGACCATGACCGCAACCGCGAGCGCGGCGACGCCCATGATGACGGTGCTCCAGCGACTGCGTTCGATGAGGGCCCAGAAGACGGCGGCGGGGGGCAGTAGAACGGCCGAGACGAGGTACACCCAGAACTCGAGCCCGCTGCCGAGCGGCTCGTTGCCCGCGAGCGGCGCGACGATCGCGATGACGACCTGTGCGATCAGCAGCAGCAGGATGAGCGCCATGCCGCCGACCGTGACGTCGCCGGGGCGACGCCCCGCGAGCCCCGCGATGACCGCGACGAGCCCAACGATCACCGCGACGGCAACCTGGGCGATCGTGAACCACGTGATCACGAGGCTCCCTCCGCCATGTTCATGCTGCTCTTGACGTCGGAGCCGCGCCGCTCGACGATGCCGACCAGCACGCCGTCCGGGTCGATCGCGGCAGGGGTTGGGGTCTCGAGCCGCGCCGCGGCGCCCGCCAGCCGCTTGCCGTGCCGCAGATCGCGCGCCTCATCGGCCGTGACCGGGAAGGCACCCAGGACGTCGGCGGCGACGACGGCCGGCGCGAGGAGCGTCGCGTCGGGCGCGATCTCGGTGGCGGCCGCGGCCACGTCGAACGGGCCGATGCGCGTGCGGCGCAGCGCCGTCAGGTGGCCGCCGACGCCGAGGCCCGCGCCGAGGTCGCGCGCGAGCGCGCGGATGTAGGTGCCGCTTGAGCAGTCCACGACGACGTCGAGGTCGATGCCGTCCGGGCCTGTGCGCGTCGCGGTCAGCTCGAACCGGCCGATGGTCACCGACCGGGCCTTGAGCGCGACTTCCTCCCCCGCGCGGGCCAGGTCGTAAGCGCGCTTGCCGCCGACCTTGATGGCCGACACGGTGCTCGGCACCTGTTCGATGTCACCCGTGAGTGCAGCGATGCCCGCCGTGATGCCGTCGGCTGTCACAGCGGCGAGAGCCGCGGCATCCGCTCGTGCCGTGACGGTGCCGTCGGCGTCGTCGGAGTCGGTCGAGATGCCGAGCCGGATCGTGGCCTCGTAGGTCTTGTCGAGCCCGACGATGTAGGTCAGCAGCCGCGTCGCGGGGCCGACGCCGAGGATCAACAGTCCCGTCGCCATGGGGTCGAGGGTTCCCGCATGGCCGATCTTGCGGGTGTTCAGCGCGCGGCGCGCGCGGGCGACGACGTCGTGGCTCGTGATGCCGCCGGGCTTGTCGACCAGCACGATGCCGTTCGGCGCGGGGGTTGTTTCGGGCACCCGTCCAGCCTAGGCGTCGGCTCCGCTCCCGACGCCTAGGCTGGACGGATGCCCGACCTCGCGACGCCCCTGCTCGCGTGGTATCGGGCGAACGCCCGCAACCTGCCGTGGCGCGCGCCGGAGTTCGGGGCGTGGGGCGTGCTCGTGAGCGAGTTCATGCTGCAGCAGACGCCGGTCGCGCGGGTGATCCCGCACCTCGAGGCGTGGCTGCAACGCTGGCCCACGCCGACCGATCTGGCGGGGGCCGCACCCGCCGATGCCGTGCGGCAGTGGGCGAACCTCGGCTATCCGCGGCGCGCGCTGTGGCTGCACCGCGCGGCGATCGAGATCCGCGACCGTCACGCCGGTGTCGTCCCGCGCGATGTCGAGGCTCTCCTGGCCCTCACCGGGATCGGCGACTACACGGCCCGCGCCGTCGCCGTGTTCGCGTATGGCGACCGGCATCCCGTCGTCGACACGAACACCCGGCGCGTTCTCGCCCGGGCGATCGACGGACGCTCGCAGCCCGGACCGCCCGCGAAGCGCGACCTCGCCGCCATGGCGGCGCTGCTGCCGACAGATCTCGCGGATGCCGCCGCGTTCAACGCCGCGACGATGGAACTCGGTGCCGTCGTCTGCACGGCGCGCGCCCCGCGATGCGAGGCGTGTCCGCTGGCCGCCGTGTGCGCGTGGCGTGCGGCCGGGTACCCCGACACGGGCGACGACCGGCGCAAGCAGGCCCGCTACGAGGGCAGCGACCGGCAGGCACGCGGGGCGATCCTGCGCGCGCTGCGCGAAGCGGACGCGCACGAACTCCCACACGGTGACGTCGCCGCCGACTGGCCTGATGCCACGCAGCGCGACCGCGCGATCGACGCGCTCATCGCAGACGGACTCATCGAGGCATCCGGTGGTGCACTGATGCTCCCGAACTGATCCTCCTAGCGGATCAGTTCGGGAGCATCAAAGAAGTCAGTTCGGGAGCATCAGCGAAGAGGGGGTCAGACCTCGTCTTCGTCGTCGTCCTCGTCGAACTCGCGGGGCTTGACGTAGGGATCTTCGTCGCCGGCGTAGGTGGCCGTCGAGGCGAGCCCCGCGACCACAGCATCGCGTTCCTGCGCTTCGCGCAGCAGATCGGCGATGTGGCCGGCCGACTCGGGCAGCGCGTCGGGGATGAACTCGAGCGACGGTGTCAGGCGCACGCCGAGGCGCTTGCCCACTTCGCTGCGCAGCATGCCGGTGGCCGCCTTCAGCGCCGCCGCCGAGTCTTCACGCTCTTGATCGCTGCCGTAGACGGTGTAGAAGACCGAGGCGTGCTGAAGGTCGCCCGTGACGCGCACATCCGTGATCGTCACGAAGCCGAGCCGCGGGTCACGCAGCCCCTTCTCGAGCCGCTCGGCGATGAGCACGCGGATGCGATCCGCCATGCGGGCCTGTCGTTCGTTCGACATATCTCTTCCTCCGGACAGGTGAGGGGCGCCCGTTCGGGCACCCCTCACTCAGAACGCAGATCAGCCGCGCGGCTTCTCCACCATCTCGATCGTCTCGATCTCGTCACCGATCTGGATGTCGTTGTACTTGCCGAGGCCGATACCGGCTTCGAAGTCCGTGCGGACCTCGGTGACGTCGTCCTTGAAGCGGCGCAACGACTCGATCGCGAGGCCATCGGCGATGACGACACCCTCGCGGATGACGCGCGCCTTGGCGTTGCGCGTGATCGTTCCCGACCGCACGATGACACCGGCGATGTTGCCGAACTTCGACGAGCGGAAGACCTCGCGGATCTCCGCGACGCCCGACTGGACCTCTTCGTACTCCGGCTTGAGCAGGCCCTTGAGCGACTGCTCGACGTCGTCGATCGCATTGTAGATGACCGAGTAGAACCGGACATCCACACCCTCACGAGCAGCGCGCTCGCGCGCCTTCGTGTCGGGACGGACGTTGAAGCCGATCACGATCGCGTTGTCAATCGTGGCCAGGTTGATGTCCGACTCGGTGATCGCACCGACGCCGCGGTGGATGATCCGCAGCTGGACGGAGTCGTCGACCTCGATCTTGAGCAGCGACTCCTCGAGCGCCTCGACGGCACCGGAGACGTCACCCTTGATGATGAGGTTGAGCGACTCGACCTTGCCCTCTTCGAGCGCGCGGGTGAAGTCCTCGAGCGAGATGCGCTTGCGGGCCTTGGCCAGCTGAGCGTTGCGCTCGGCTGCCTCACGCTTCTCGGCGATCTGGCGGGCCATGCGGTCTTCGTCGGTCACGATGAAGGTGTCACCGGCGCGCGGCACCGAGTTCAGACCCTGCACCTGCACGGGACGCGACGGGAAGGCTTCGTCGACCGCATCGCCGTTCTCGTCGATCATGGCGCGGACGCGACCGTAGGCCGTACCCGCGACGATCGCGTCGCCGACCCGCAGCGTTCCCGACTGGATGAGGACGGTCGCCACCGAACCGCGGCCCTTGTCGAGCTTCGCTTCGATCGCGACACCACGTGCCGCCTTGTTCGGGTTGGCCGTGAGGTCGAGGCCCGCGTCAGCCGTCAGCAGGACGGCGTCGAGAAGGTCCTGGATGCCCGTGTTCTGGCGCGCCGACACGTCGACGAACATGACGTCGCCGCCGTACTCCTCGGCGACCAGTCCGTACTCGGTCAGCTGCTGGCGGACCTTCGCGGGGTTCGCCTCGGGCTTGTCGACCTTGTTGACCGCGACCACGATCGGCACGTTCGCCGCCTGGGCGTGGTTCAGGGCCTCGACCGTCTGCGGCATGATGCCGTCGTCGGCGGCGACCACGAGGATCGCGATGTCGGTCACCTGCGCACCACGGGCACGCATGGCGGTGAACGCCTCGTGACCCGGGGTGTCGATGAAGGTGATGGCGCGCTCGATGCCGTCGTGCTCAGTCCACACCTGGTAGGCACCGATGTGCTGCGTGATGCCACCGGCCTCGCCCGCGACGACGTTGGTCTGACGGATCGCGTCAAGCAGTCGCGTCTTACCGTGGTCGACGTGACCCATGACGGTCACGACCGGCGGACGGATCTCGAGGTCATCCTCACTCTCCGCCTCCAGCTCGGCCTCGAGGTCGAGACCGAAGCCCTCGAGGAGCTCCTTGTCCTCGTCCTCGGGCGAGACCATCTGGATCTTGTAGCCGAGCTCGGCGCCGAGGACCTCGAAGGTCGCCTCGTCGAGGGACTCCGTCGCCGTCGCCATCTCGCCGAGGTTGAACAGGATCGTCACGAGCGTGCCGGGCTGCACGGTGTAGCCGCGGATCGCCTCGAGCTTGTCCGCGAAGTCGGCGATCGATGCGCCACGGCGCAGGCGGATGATCTCGCCGTTGCCCTTCTGAACGTTGACGCCGCCGACGACCGGGGCATCCCGCATCTCGAATTCTTGCCGCTTCGCCCGACGCGATTTGCGCTGCTTGGACTTGCCGCCACCCTTGCCGAAGGCACCCGCGGTGCCACCGCCGGGACCACGGCCACGGCCACCGCCGCCACCGGGACGACCGGCGAAGCCGCCGGGGGCACCGGGGCCACCCGTGCCACCGGGACGCTGGAAACCGCCACCGGCACCGCCGGGACGACCGGGGCCGCCGGGACGCTGCTGGAACGGAGCGCCGGGACGACCGGCACCACCGGGACGACCCGCACCACCGGGGCGCGGGGCACCGGGACGAGGCGCGCCGGGACGCGGAGCCTGCGGGCGCGGGATGTTGCCGGGGGTGGGACGCTGACCCATGCCCTGCGACGACGCGAACGGGTTGTTGCCCGGGCGCGGGCCGGCGGGGCGCTGCCCCATGCCCTGCGACGACGCGAACGGGTTGTTGCCGGGGCGCGGGGCACCGCCCGGACGCGGAGCGCCCGGCGTCGGGGCACCGGAGGCCGGGGCTGCCGGCGCGGCCGGCGCGGGCGTGCCCGCGGCGGGCGCAGGCGTGGCGGCGGCCGGCGCCTGCGCGGCGGGTGCCGCCGGAGCGGGAGCCGCGGGCGCGGCCGGAGCCGCGGGCGCGGCGGGTGCCGGGGCCTGTGCGGCGGCGGGCTTCGCCGGCGCCGCAGGCTTGGCGGGGCCGGGACGCGCACCGCTGGACGGACGCGCCGCGGAGGGGCGCGCTGCGGGAGCGGCGGGGGCGGCCTTCGGCGCCTCGGCGCTCGCTCCGGCACCGTCGGCCTCGAGGGCCGCACGGAGCTTGCGAGCCACGGGAGGCTCGATGGTCGATGAGGGGCTCTTGACGAACTCGCCGAGCTCCTTCAGCTTCGCGAGCGCGACCTTGCTGTCGACGCCGAGCTCGGAAGCGATCTCATGCACGCGGGGTTTGGCGTTTGCCACAATTCTCCTGTCTGGGGGCCTACCCCGGACAGGGCAGACCGTTCACTTGCGGACGGGTCTCATTTCGAGCCGTTCACTTTGAGTCCATAGCCGTTCAGCCGTTTCGCTGGTGGGTGGGTTGAGAGGTCTGCGTGTCCAGTGCACTCGTGTCGAGGATGCTGGACACACGCAATGCGCGTCCGAAGGCGCGGCGCCGGATGGCGGTGTCCACGCACTCGCTTGTGGCATGCACCCACGCACCCCGACCCGGGAGCACGGCCTTCTCGTCAGCGACGAGGACACCGTCCCGTGCGACCACCCTGAGGAGAGCGGATCGTGGAGCGCGCGCGCGGCAACCCACGCACGTTCGAACGGGTTCCATCTTACCCCTCCGTCACGACTCCAAGATGCTGTCGGGCTGGATGTCGATCTTGGCGCCGGTGAGCTTGGCTGCGAGCCGCGCGTTCTGGCCTTCCTTGCCGATCGCGAGCGACAGCTGGTAGTCGGGGACGAGCGCGCGGACCGCCTTCGTGTTCGCGTCGAGCACGAACGACGAGGTGACCTTGGCCGGCGACAGGGCGTTGGCGACGAACGTCGCAAGGTCCTGGTTGTAGTCGACGATGTCGATCTTCTCGCCGCCGAGCTCCTCGGTCACGGCGCGCACGCGGCGGCCGAGCTCGCCGATGCAGGCGCCCTTCGCGTTGATCGCGGGGTCGGTCGCGGTCACGGCGATCTTCGTGCGGTGCCCGGCTTCGCGGGCGAGCGAGGTGATCTCCACGAGACCCGACGCAATCTCGGGCACCTCGAGCGCGAAGAGCTTGCGCACGAGCCCGGGGTGGGTGCGCGAGACGGTGATCTGCGGGCCCTTCAGCCCCTTCGAGACGGATGTCACGTACACGCGCAGGCGCGCACCGTGCGGATACTCCTCGCCGGCGACCTGCTCTTCGGGCGGCAGGATCGCCTCGACCGTGCCGAGGTCGACGTGCACCATCCGGGGGTTCGGGCCCTGCTGGATGACGCCGGCGACGATGTCGCCCTCCTTGCCGCGGAACTCGCCGAGGACCTGGTCGTCGGCGATGTCGCGCAGTCGCTGGCTGATGACCTGCTTCGCTGCGAAGGCGGCGATGCGGCCGAAGTCCTCGGGCGTGGACTCCTCTTCACCGATGACGGCGCCCTCTTCGTCGCGCAGCGGGATGAACACGGCGACGTGGCCGCTCTTGCGGTCGAGTTCGGCGCGGGCGCCCTCGGGAAGCTCGCCGTCAGGAGAGGTGTGCTTGGCGTAGGCGGTGAGGATCGCCTGCTCGATGATGCGCACGAGTTCCTCGAAGGGAATCTCCTTCTCGCGCTCGACCGTCCGCAACAGTCCCAGATCGATGTCCACAGGTGCCTCCCTATTCAGCTCTCGATGCGGGGTCACCCCCGGCACCATCCTCCCGACTTTACCGGATGCCACCTGTGAAGGCACCGGTGGTGCAGCGCCACCGAAGCTCGGCATACTTGCGGCATGGACTCCCCCCGTTCCTCCTCCCCCGCCGCCCGTGCCTCCCGCACCGCCGACCCCGGACTGATCGGTCTGCTCGGCTTCGTCATCGCGACACTCACGGCGCAGCTCGCGCACCTCGGGGTGCAGAACGAGAGCGCCGTCTTCTGGGTCGGGGCGGTGTTCGGCGGCATCGTCCAGGTGACGGCGGGCATGCTGTCGTACTTCGCCGGCGACGACTTCCACTTCATCGTCTACAACGCGTTCGGCTGGTACTGGATCTGCATGCCCGGGTTCCTCCTCGGCGGCGAACTCGGCTTCTTCGAGGTGTCCGGGCCCGCGCAACCGCTGTTCTCGGCGATCTTCGCGGTCCTCGCGTTCGGCTTCGTCTTCGCGGGCGCGACGCACAACACGGCGTTGCCGTTGACGCTGCTGGCGGTCGCCCTCGGGCTCGGTCTCGAGGCGATCGGCACACTTTCGGGCACGGATGCCTTGGAAGTGGCCGGCGCCTGGTTCCTGCTCGCGGCCTCGGCGCTGGCGACCTACATGCTCATCGAGAAGTTCTACTGGCGCACGATGGGGCGCCATGTCGTGCCCCTCGGCCCTGCATGGTTCGCAGGTCCCACCGACGACCCGGAGTCCTGACCCGCGCGGCGGGGGCTACGCGGGCGCCTCACCCTGCGCCGACTCGAGCTCGTTGAGGGCTCGGATGATGCGGTGCAGCTGGCCGACCCGGAACTGGTCGAGCCGCATCACAAGCCGCGGCAGGTCGACGCGATCGTCGTCCTCAATCTCGGGGGTGAGCGCGCCGCGATGCTCGATCACGCCGTCGGCGAGCAGGTCCGCGAACCGGTCGTTCAGCGCGGCGACCTCGGCGTCGGTCGGGGCGTGCTTCAGCCGCAGCACGAGGCGTCCGCCGACCCAGCGCAGGGAGTCGTAGTTGCGATAGAACCCGGTGATCTCGCTCACCGCGGCATCCACCGAATCGGTCACAAGCACGCGGTCGAAATCGTCCGGCGACACGACACCGCCGGGAATCAGCTGCTCGTCGACGAAGCGCTGCAGTCCCGCCCAGAAGGTGCCGCCGGGGCGGTCGAGCAGGACGATCGGGGTCGGTTCGGCCTTGCCGGTCTGCTGGAGAGTGAGCAGCTCGAACATCTCGTCGAGCGTGCCGAAGCCGCCCGGCACGCAGATGAACGCGGCGGATTCCTTGACGAGCATGAGCTTGCGGGTGAAGAAGTACTTCATCGCGACGTTGCGCGAGTTCTTCGCGATGACGGCGTTCGGCTTCTCTTCGAACGGCAGCCGGATGCTCACGCCGAGTGAGTGCTCGGCACCGGCGCCTTCGGCCGCCGCCTGCATGATGCCGGGGCCCGCGCCCGTGACGACCATCCAGCCGCGCTCGGCGAGCGCACGCGCTGCCTGCGCGGCCGCCGCATAGTGCGGGTCGTCGGGTTTCGTGCGAGCCGACCCGAAGATCGTGACCTTGGGGATGCCGCGGAACGGCTCGAACAGGCGGAACGCCGCACGCATCTCGGTGAGGGCGGCCGAGGTGATCTTCAGGTCGAGCCGGTCGGTGGGGTCGAGGCCCAAACCGATGCCCGTCGCGAGGATGCGGGCGATGAGGTCCTGATCGCTCGTGATCCCGGCATCCGCGATGATCGCGCGCAGGTCTTCGGTGACCGCCTGGGGAATCTGGGTGGAGCTGGCTGTCATGCCCCCACCCTGGCACGAGATGGTGAATGCGGGGTGTCGCGCGGATCGGCGGCACCCCTGACGGCGAGCGCCGTGCGGTGCCACAATTCGCGTATGGAGCGGTTCATGGTGACGGCGATGCCGTTCTCGGGGCATGTCGCTCCCCTCGCCGCGGTCGCGGCGGCCCTCGTGGAGCGCGGGCACGACGTGCGGTTCTACACGGGTGCGGCGTTCCAGGCGCAGGTCGAGGCGACGGGCGCACGATTCGTGCCGTGGCGCGCCGCGCCCGACTTCGACGAGCAGAACCTCGCGGCGACCTTTCCGCGTCTGGTCGGCAAGAAGGGGTTCAGCCAGCTGATGATCAACATGGAGGACCTCTTCATCTCGACGGCCCCGGCGCAGCTCGACGACGTGCGCGCCGAGTGGCAGCGCGCCCCGTGGGACGTGCTCGTGAGTGACGAAGCCTCCATCGCGCCGAGCATCATCGCCGAGGCGATCGGATGCCGCTGGGCGACCGTCGCCGTCCTGCCGCTCCACCTGATGTCACCTGCGGGTCCGCCGCCGGGGCTGGGGTTGCGGCCCGGGCGGACCGTCGTCGGTCGCGCGCGCGATGCGGCGCTGCGCGCGCTCGTGCCCGCGCTGTC
Organism: Microbacterium sp. 70-16; assembly: GCF_001898315.1. Taxonomy (GTDB): domain Bacteria; phylum Actinomycetota; class Actinomycetes; order Actinomycetales; family Microbacteriaceae; genus Microbacterium. The sequence goes on from NZ_MKTQ01000016.1 coordinate 117,188, forward strand.
GGGGCGGTTGAAGACCGCGGCGAACCGTGCTCGCGAAGCGGTCGGACTGCCGGCGGCATCCGTCGGATTCGAGCATCAGGTATGGACGCACGACCTGATCCTCGCGTCGGGATGCCCCGCGCTCGACTTCGACCTCCCCGATCGACCGGACTTCCTGCACTGGGTCGGGAGACTGTCGACACCGATTGCCATCCCGGCACCGCCGTGGTGGTGCGACCTTGACGGGCGCCGCGTGATCGCCGTGACCCAGGGCACGCAGAACGTCGACCCCACCGATCTGCTGCAGCCCGCCCTCGAGGCGCTTGCGGACGAGGATGCCATCGTCGTCGCGACGACGGGCGTGCGCGGTGTGGACCCCCTGCCGTTCGCCGTGCCGCGGAACGTGCGCACGGCGTCACGCGTGCCGTTCGACGACCTCTTCCCGCGCCTCGACGTGCTCGTCACGAACGGCGGCTGGGGTGGCGTGCTGACGGCACTCTCGCACGGCGTGCCCCTCGTCGTCGCGGGCGGCGATCTCGACAAGCCCGAGGTCGCCGGCCGCGTCGCGGCCGCGGGTGCGGGCGTGAACCTCAAGACCGGCAGGCCGAAGCCCGCCGCCGTGCGGGCGGCGGCCGCCGAGGTCACCGCGCACCCCTCCTACCGGCAGCGTGCGCGGGCGGTGGCGGCGCAACTCGCCGCGGCAGGCGACGCGGCGCGGGCGGCGGAGCTGCTGGAGGCGCTGTAGCCCGGCGGTTCGGTCGGATAGGCCGGTTCAGCGGGCCCGGCCGGCCCGGCCGGATCAGCGCGCTCAGCCGGCTCAGCGCGCGAGGCGCGCGACGACTTCCGTCGCCGGCACGACCTCGCGGTCGCCGGTGCGGCGGTCCCACAGCTCCACCTGACCGTCGGCGGCATCGCGACCGACGATCACGATCTGCGGCACACCGATGAGCTCGGCGTCACCGAACTTCACGCCCGGCGACACCTTGGGTCGGTCGTCGTAGAGCACGTCGAAGCCCGCGGCATCCAGCTCGTCCGACAGCGACGTGGCGAGGTCGAACGCGACGGCATCGCGCCCCGTCGCCACGACCTGCACGTCAAAGGGCGCGATGGCCTGAGGCCACACGAGACCCTTGTCGTCGTTGTTGAGCTCGGCGAGCGCCGCGAGGATGCGCGTCACGCCGATGCCGTACGAGCCCATCGTCACCGTGACGAGCTTGCCGTTCTCGTCGAGGACCTTCAGGCCCAGCGTCTCAGCGAAGAAGCGGCCGAGCTGGAAGACGTGGCCGATCTCCATGCCACGCGCGAGCTCGACGGGGCCCGAGCCGTCAGGCGCCGGGTCGCCGGGGCGCACGTTCGCGACCTCGACGACGCCGTCTGCGAAGAAGTCGCGGCCCGCAACCACCGAGTGCGCGTGCTTCTGGTCGATGTTGGCGCCGGTGATCCAGCTGGTGCCCTCGCCGACGCGCGGGTCGACGACGTAGCGGATGCCGGTCGCCGACTCCTCGCCGAGGATCGCGCCCTCGGGCGACCAGGGACCGATGTAGCCCTTGACCAGCAGCGGGTTGCGCTCGAAGTCCTCCGCCGTCGCGGCCTCGACCGCGGCCGGGGCGAAAGCGACCTCGGCGCGCTTGTCGTCGACCTCGCGGTCGCCGGGCAGGCCCACGACGACGAGCTCGCGCGTGCCGTCGAGGTGCGTCAGCGCGAGCACGACGTTCTTGAGCGTGTCGGCCGCGGTGTACTCCCTCGCCGAGGTGTCGAGCACGGCGTTGCTGTGCGCGACGAGCGTGTCGATCGTCGGGGTGTTCGGCGAGTCGAAGACGACGGGAGCGCCCGCGGCGTCGAACGGCAACGCGTCGGGCGCGTCGGTCGTGAACGCCTCGACGTTGGCGGCGTAACCGCCCGCCGACCGGACGAACGTGTCCTCACCGACGGCGGTGGGGTGCAGGAACTCCTCGCTGCGCGCGCCGCCCATGAGGCCGTTGTCGGCCGCGACGATGACGTACTCCATGCCGAGGCGCTGGAAGATGCGCTCGTAGGCATCGCGCTGGCGCATGTACGAGGCATCCTGGCCCTCGTCGGTGTAGTCGAACGAGTAGGCATCCTTCATCGTGAACTCGCGGCCGCGCAGCAGGCCCGCGCGGGGGCGTGCCTCGTCGCGGTACTTGTCCTGAATTTGGTAGATCGTCAGCGGCAGGTCCTTGTACGACGAGTACAGGTCCTTCACGAGCAGGGTGAACATCTCCTCGTGCGTGGGCGCGAGCAGGTAGTCGGCGCCCTTGCGGTCCTGCAGGCGGAAGATGCCGTCGCCGTACGAGGTCCACCGGCCCGACTGCTCGTAGGGGTCGCGGGGCAGCAACGCCGGGAAGTGCACCTCGAACGCGCCCGCGGCGGCCATCTCTTCGCGGATGATCGCCTCGATCTTCGCCTTGACCCTCAGGCCCAGCGGCAGCCACGTGAAGATGCCGGGCGCGGCACGGCGGATGTAGCCGGCGCGCACGAGCAGCTTGTGGCTCGTGACCTCGGCATCCGAGGGGTCTTCGCGGAGCGTGCGGAGGAAGAACTTCGACAGACGTGTGACCACGAGGGTCAAGTCTACGGACCCCGCGCGCCGGTGTTTCGGGCATCCGTGCTGAAGCCTGTCGCTCGGATGCCCGCATCGATAGACTAAGTCACATGACTAAGTCGTCCGATCGCATCGTCGTCGGAGTCCATGAGGCGAAGACGCACCTGTCGCGCCTCCTGCACGACGTCGAGAGCGGCGTCGAAGTGCAGATCAACCGGGGCACGACGCCCATCGCCCGCATCGTTCCCCTCGAGCGCTCGACACCGCAGCGGCAGCTCGGCACGCTCCGCGGTCGGATCCAAATGGCGGACGACTTCGACGAGGTCGATGAAGAGACGATCGACCTGTTCGAGAACGGCGAGATCCTCCCCGCATGAGCTCGTTCCTGCTCGACACCCACATCTGGATCTGGATGCTGGAGGACAGCCCGCGCCTTCAAGGCATCCAGCGTGCGACTGTCGAGGACGCCGAGAACAGCCTGCTCCTGTCCGTCGCCAGCGTGTGGGAGATGTCGGTCAAGACGCACGCCGGCCGACTGACCTCGCCCCTGCGCACGGCGGCACACTTCCGCGAGCAGCTCGAGCTGACGAACGTGGAACTCGTGCCGATCGAGTTCGAGCACGCTGTCACCGCGGGCGCTCTTCCGCCACACCACCGCGACCCGTTCGATCGGATGATCGTCGCGCAGGCGCAGACCCTCGGCGTCCCGATCGTCAGCGCTGATGCCAAGCTGTCGGTGTACGACGTCGACCTCCTCACGGACTGAGCCATGCCACACCGCCGTTCGCGCCTGCACCCGACCGCCACCGGCGGCGACCTCGCTGCCTCGCTCACGGCGCTGCGCCGCTCGCTCGAGCTGCCGGATGCCTTCCCGCCCGACGCGCAGGCCGAAGCCGAGCGCGCGGCGCGCGAGGTCCCCGTCGAACCCGACAGCGCCGCGGACGGCGCTGGACTGGCGGACCTGCGCGACATCGAGTTCCTCACGATCGACCCCGCGGGTTCGACCGACCTCGACCAGGCGCTGCATCTCGAGCGCACCGGCTCGGGGGCGATCCTGCACTACGCGATCGCCGACGTGCCGGCGTACGTCGAGCCCGGCGGCGCGCTGGATGCCGAGGCCCGGCGTCGCGGCCAGACGATGTATGCCCCGGACGGGCGCATCCCGCTTCATCCGCCGATCCTCAGCGAAGACGCGGCCTCGCTGCTGCCGGATGTCGACCGCCGCGCATTCGTATGGCGCTTCGTCCTCGACGAGGGCGCGCGCCCCACCGAGACGACGCTCACGCGCGGCGTCATCCGGTCGCGCGCGCAGTGGTCATACGTCGACGCGCAGCGCGCGATCGACGCCGGCGACGGCCCCGCGAGCCTCCTCGCGATGCCGTGGTTCGGTGCCGCGCGCACCGACCGCGAGCGCGAGCGCGGCGGCGCGAGCCTGAACATCCCCGAGGCGCGCGTCGTTCCGGACGGCGACGGCTACCGACTCGAGCTCGACTACGGCGTGCCGCTCGAGGACTGGAACGCGCACGTGTCGCTGATGACCGGCATGGCCGCGGCCGAGATCATGCTGGCCGGGCGCGTCGGCATCCTGCGCACGATGCCGCCCGCCGACGCCGCAGACATCGCGGACTTCCGCGCGCACACGATCGCGCTCGGTCTGCCGTGGCGCCTCAACGTGAGCTACGGCGACTACCTGCGGGGCCTCGACCGCTCCCCCGCAGCGCGCGCCGTCAAGGAGTACGCCGCGGGCCTCTTCCGCGGCGCGGGCTATGTCGCCTTCGACGGCGAAGTGCCCGCGCAGACCGAGCAGTCCGCTATCGGCGCGGCATACGCGCACACGACGGCGCCGCTACGGCGGCTCGTCGACCGCTGGTCACTCGTCGTCTGCGAGGCCCTCGCGAACGGTCGCGAGGTACCGGAGTGGGCGCGCGCGTCACTGCCCGACCTGCCCAAGCTCATGGGACGCAGCGCCCAGAAGGCCTCGCAGCTGGATGCCGGGTCTCTCGACCGCGTCGAGGCGGCGCTGCTGACGGGGCACGAGGGCGAGACGTTCGAGGGCGTCGTGCTCGCCCAGCGCGGCGACGGCGCGCGCGTGCAGCTGACGTCGCCGCCCGTCGAGGCGAAGGTCAAAGGGCTGGATGCCGCCCCCGGCAGCACCGTGCGGCTGCGGCTGGACGCGGCATCCGTCATCGAGGGAACACTCGACTTCTCGCCCGCCTGAGCCGGCCGCCGGAGGCGGCGCGGGGTCTGCGCGAAAACAGGCGATCGCGCGAGAACAGGCCAGATCGCCGACGGTTCGCCTGTTTTGGTGCGGATGCCTGTTCTGGCGCGCCCCTTCCGCGCGGCGCCCACCGCCCGCCGCCAACCCCACACCCAACTTGTGTCACGCGCACCAGCGCAATATATTGCATATCGTGCCCGTTCCCACCGAGACCCTCCCTCCGCGCTCCCTCCTGCGCGACGACGTGTACGCGCGACTGCGCGACGCGATCGTGGACGGCACCCTCGCTCCCGACGAGCAGCTGCGCGACATGGAGCTCGCGACCTGGCTCGGCGTCAGCCGCACCCCCGTGCGCGAAGCGCTGCTCGAACTCGCCCGGGCTGGGCTCGTGCGCGCAACGCCCGGCAAGTCGACCGTCGTCGCCCCGGTTGACCCCGCCGCCGTGCGCGACGCGCAGTCGGTCGTCGCCGCGATGCACGCCCTCGCGGTGCGTGAGGCTGTTGCCCGGCTCACTCCCGAGGACCTCGCCGAGATGCGCGACGCGAACGCCGCCTTCGCCGAGGCACAGCGCCGCGGCGACGTCGATGCGGCACTGGATGCCGACGAGCGCTTCCACCGCGTGGCGATCGTCGCGAGCGGCAACCGCGCCGCCGCGCAGGTCATCGCACAGTACGAGCCCGTCCTGCGGCGCGCCGAGCGCTTGCGCTTCGCGTCGCACGAGGGCGAGGCATCCGCTGAGCGTCACAACGCGCTCATCGCGCTGTGCACGTCAGGCGACGTGGATGCCGCGGCGGATCTCGCCGCGCAGACCTGGCAGACCCTCACCCTCCCACCCGTCGACGAAGGAGACACCCGATGATGCTCCACGAGTTCCCCCGCTACCCGCTCACGTTCGGACCGAGCCCGCTGCAGCACCTCAAGCGGCTCACGCAGTACCTCGGCGGCGCGCAGGTGTGGGCCAAGCGCGAGGATGTCTCCAGCGGCCTCGCGTTCGGCGGCAACAAGGTGCGCAAGCTCGAGTACATCGTCCCCGACATCCTGGCATCGGGCGCCGACACGCTCGTCTCGATCGGCGGCTACCAGTCCAACCACACGCGCCAGGTCGCGGCGGTCGCCGCACACCTGGGGCTGAAGGCCCGCCTCGTGCAGGAGAAGTGGGTGCCGTGGGAAGACCCCACCAACGATCAGGTCGGCAACATCTTGCTGTCGCGCATGATGGGCGCCGACTCCCGGCTGGATGCCGCAGGTTTCGACATCGGCATCCGCGATTCGTGGAAGCAGGCGCTCGCCGAGGTCGAGGCCGCGGGCGGCACGCCCTACCCGATCCCGGCGGGTGCGTCCGAGCATCCCCTCGGCGGACTCGGCTTCGCGAACTGGGCGTTCGAGGTCGCCGAGCAGGAGAAGCAGCTCGGCGTCTTCTTCGACACGATCGTCGTCTGCACCGTGACCGGCTCGACGCACGCCGGCATGATCGCCGGCTTCGCGGCGCTAGAAGACCTGACGGGTGTCAGGCGTCGTGTGATCGGCATCGACGCGTCGGCGACGCTCGAGCAGACGCGCGACCAGGTCGCCCGCATCGCCCGGAACACCGCCGCGCTGATCGAACTCGGCCGCGACCTGCGCGACGACGAGATCCAGGTGCTCGAGGGCTGGGCCGGCGACCTCTACGGCGTGCCGGTCGCATCGACGATGGATGCCATGGCGCTCGGCGCGCAGCTCGAGGCGATGATCACCGACCCGGTCTACGAGGGCAAGTCGCTCGCGGGCCTCATCGACCTCGTCAAGACGGGCGACATCGGCAAGGACTCGACGGTGCTCTACGCGCACCTCGGCGGCCAGCCCGCGATCAACGCGTACCACTCGCTGTGGGACCCGGCCGCCTGAGTCGGCGCTAGCGTGAAGCGGTGACGACTGTTCTGCTCACCGGCTTCGAGGCGTTCGCGGGCGACGCCGCGAATCCCTCCGGCGACGCCGTGCGCACCCTGGCCGCCGAGTGGGACGGGCCCGCGAACCTGGTGACCGAGGTGCTGCCGGTGACGTTCGCGGGGGCCGCGGCGCGCCTGCGCGCGCTGATCGCCGAGCACTCCCCCGACGTCGTGCTGGCTGCGGGGCTCGCCGGTGGCACAGCGGCGATCCGCGTCGAGCGTGTCGCGGTGAACCTCGTCGATGCCCGCATCCCCGACAACGACGGCGCGCAGCCGCTCGACGAGCCGAGCGTCGCGGGGGCTGCGACCGGCCGTTTCGCGACGCTGCCGACGAAGGCGATCGCGGCGGCGATCCGCGCCGCAGGCATCCCCGCCGACGTGTCGTACTCGGCCGGAACGTTCGTGTGCAACCACGTGTTCTTCACAGCACTGGATGCCGCGGCCCCCACCACCCATGCCGGGTTCATCCACGTGCCGTGGGCGACGGGTCAGGCTCCGGCCGGCATCCCGTCGCTCGACCTGCGCGACATCACCCGCGCCCTGCGCATCGCGATCGAGACCGCGCTCACCGGCGCCGACGACGGCCTGGTCGGCGGCGCGCTGCACTGACGAGCGCGCCCCAGAACAGGCATCCGCACCAGAACAGGCAGATCCTGCGGGAATCGGCCTGTTCTCGCGCGATTGCCTGTCCGGGGTGCCGGCGGGCGGCGGCCGCCTCAGGCGGTGATGACCTGCGCCGTCCCGACCTTCGCGTCGGGGCCCATCTCGTCGGCGAGGCGGTTCGCCTCTTCGATGAGGGTTGCGACGATGTCCGCCTCGGGCACGGTCTTGATGACCTCGCCCTTGACGAAGATCTGGCCCTTGCCGTTGCCGGATGCCACGCCCAGGTCGGCGTCGCGCGCCTCGCCGGGACCGTTGACGACGCAACCCATGACGGCCACGCGCAGCGGCACGGTCATGTCCTTGAGACCCTCGGTGACGCTGTCGGCGAGCGTGTAGACGTCGACCTGCGCGCGACCGCACGAGGGGCACGAGACGATCTCGAGCTTGCGCTCGCGCAGATTCAGCGACTGCAGGATCTGGTGGCCGACCTTGACCTCCTCCGCGGGCGGTGCCGACAGCGAGACGCGGATCGTGTCGCCGATGCCCTCGGCCAGCAGGATGCCGAACGCCGTCGCGGACTTGATCGTGCCCTGGAAGGCCGGCCCGGCCTCGGTCACACCGAGGTGCAGCGGCCAGTCACCACGCTCGGCGAGCAGCCGGTACGCCTTGACCATGACGATGGGGTCGTTGTGCTTGACCGAGATCTTGAAGTCGTGGAAGTCGTGTTCTTCGAAGAGGGATGCCTCCCACACGGCGCTCTCGGCGAGCGCCTCCGGCGTCGCCTTGCCGTACTTCTCGAGCAGGCGACGGTCGAGCGATCCGGCGTTCACGCCGATGCGCAGCGACACCCCGGCATCCTTCGCCGCCTTCGCGATCGCGCCGACCTGATCGTCGAACTTGCGGATGTTGCCCGGGTTCACGCGCACAGCGGCGCAGCCGGCGTCGATCGCCTGGAAGACGTACTTCGGCTGGAAGTGGATGTCGGCGATGACCGGGATCTGGCTCTTCTTCGCGATGATGTGCAGCACATCGGCGTCGTCCTGCGAGGGCACCGCGACACGCACGATCTCGCAGCCGGATGCCGTGAGCTCGGCGATCTGCTGCAGAGTTCCGTTGATGTTGGTCGTCGGCGTCGTGCACATCGACTGCACGCTCACGGGCGCGTCGCCACCGACGAGCACCTTGCCGACCTTGATCTGACGACTCTTGCGACGCGGGGAGAGGACGTCCGGCACGCGCGGCATCCCGAGATTCACTGCTGGCACGCCCCTCAGCCTACGCCGCGGGGGCTGGTGCGAGGCTGAACTGTTCGTGTGCCCGCGGTCTGATAATGTGACCGCATGTTCGCGAACACCTCCTGGTGGCCCACCCGCTGAGGCGGTGTGCTCGCGACCCACGACACAGACCGCCCTCGAGGCGGTCTTTTCGTTCCCGGACGAATGCAGCC
>NZ_MKTQ01000017.1 GCF_001898315.1 Microbacterium sp. 70-16
CATCTCCGCGGCTCCGCGCTCGGCTTCCGCAACCTCGCGAACTACACAGCCAGGAGCCTGCTCGAGGCCGGAGGTTTCAGACCCTCGCTACACCCTTGATTCCGAAGAGCCGGTTTTATGCACCTTCCGATCCAAGCGCAAGCGACAACGCTGGAGCCTGAGCAGGCAAAGATCCTCGACGACGAGTTCTTTCTCTCCGACCCGCTCAGTCATTTCTCCGCTCGAATAACGATGCTGCTCGAGGCAAGCCGCTCCGACTACGAAGCATCCCCAGAAAACGAGCCAGAGTTCTTCCGAGCGCTCGGCCTCGAAGGAGCGGACGCCGCTCTCCACTTCGATGGGCAGCATCGCCGCGTCCAAGTGGCAGTCGATGCGCTCTCGCTGCGCCACCAGGCTGCCGAAGCCCTCACAAGGTTCATCTACGCCCGCGTTGCGGCTACCCCGCGCTCTGGAGACGCCGCGTCAACTTGGCTCGCGATCGCTGACAGTCCGACGCCCATGATCAAGGTCATCGAAAGCAATAAGGCGGCCCTCGACGCTGACCAGCACCGCTTTCTCCAGTTGATCCTTCCGCCAGGGACGGTCGTCGAGGGGCCGGTCGTCGGCGCAGCGCAGACCGCGCTGGAGTGGGCGAACCATGCGGTCTGGCTGCTGATGAATGATGAACTCTCGATCAACGCAGCCCACAACAAGCTGAAGCACGGTCTGGCCGCCTCAGCGCGCGGAGATGTCCGCATTGAGTTCATCACGACCCCACCGAACGAGGACGGAACCATCCCCGTGAGCGTATTCGGGGAAGGCAAGTCAATACCGCTCTTCGACCGTCCGATGCTCACCTACCTGAGCCGCCCACCGAGAGAGCTGAGGCAGGGACTGGAGGCGATCTCGCTTCGGGTTGATCTGCCAGTGGTACTCGCCGAGACCTGGATGCTAGCGACGGTCTACGCGGCCATGTTCCACATCGCGGCACGCGAGCACTATGACGAGAGCCTCCCTGAGGGTGTCGCGCCGTATCCCACGCTGGTCGTCGGCCGCCGGCCTGAACACGTCATCGGCAGCCAGCCCCTGGGGTATCGGTCCGCGGTGACACTCCCACCCGACGGAACGACCCTGCCACGCCCGTCAGGCGTCTTCTTCTACAAGAGCTTCTGGCCGATGATGATCGACTTTGAGAGCAAGACCAGCGGGACGGTCGTAGACGGGTAACCCGGCAACTGTCCAAGAGCGGGGATCGGACGGCGCTGCGGCGGTATGCGTTGGCGTCTAGTTCGGGAAGCCGGAGCCCAGGATGATTCGCCAGAGCCGCTTCGCTTCATCGTGATCCCCTCGGGCTTCAGCTTCGTTCGCTTTGCGGGCGCGCTCCGCCGCCGAGCCGAGTCCTTGCATCACTTCCTGTCGGGCAGTCCAGGTGAGATAGCCGCTGAGGATTCCGGACTGACCGCCAGGATCACTGACGTCGAGGTGCGACGGTGCCCACTCGAAGAAGCTGGCGAGCGCGCTCTGCCTGTTGCCGCCGAGTGTCTTGAACGTCCTCGCGGCGATCGTTTCCAAGTGGAAGGAACGGAGCCGCTTCGAGTGCGCGTTGTTCCACTTCTTCAGGAGCCGAACCAGTGTCGCCAGGTTGTACCCGAGTTCGGCGTGCTTCTGGGCGAACCACGCGTTCGCCACGGTGGGGGCCGTGTTGATCCACCCGCCGTCGCCGCCTGGCAACCCGTAGACGTCGTTGCCGTGAGAGAACACGGGCGCCACATCGACGTGGCCGCCGTTGTTGAAGAAGATGCGGACGGCTTGTCCGCGAGCGCCTACCTGCGCCGTCGACAGCCCGTTGTAGGCACGGCGTACGCGGTAGAGGAACGCTTGCGAGTCATAGCGGTAGGTGTTCCATGCGCCGTTCGCGTTGGAGAAGACTGCCAGGACGTCGATGTCGTCAATAGGTCGAACGATTGTGCCCTTCGCGGCCGAGCCCATCAGGATCGCGCGACTGAACGGCAGATCGCTCGTGGCGGGGAAGGCAGCGGTCAGGTTCTCCACGACACGGTCTTTGCGTGCGTTGACTATTGATGTCTTTTGGTAGTCCGTGATCGAGATGTCGGCCACAAACTGTGCCATCGCTTGGCTTGTATAAGTCATTCGCCCTCCGTGCGTGCACGCTTGCTCAGCTGCGCGGCAGCGGACGACATGGCCGCCTCGTTCTTTCCACGCTGAAGCTTATAGATGAAGTCTGGGACGGTCGGGGTGTCGCGCCGCAGCTCGAACAGCGATTCTTGCCAGACGCGGAGGTTCTCCCCGGTGATCGGATCGTCCGTGTTGCCGATTCTGCTTTCGATATCTCGGTAGAGGGCCTCGCGATCCCTGGCTGAGCGAATAATCCCAACGATGTACTCAGTAACGTCGAGGAACGCAGGCAGCAATGGAAGGACAACGCCGAGCAAGAAGGTCACGAGCGTCAGCCCGGTCACGACACAGATCGTGGTGAGCGCCGCCGCCCAGATCACGGCGACAACCGACCAGATAATGCCGGTGAATCGCAGCAGGCGGTAGCTGTATGCGGCGTTCGAGCGTTGCGCGATCGCGACGGCGACCCCGCCGGGATCGTTATCGGCGACGACGTACCATCCGAGCATGTTCTCGCGCGCGGCAACGGCGGCAAGCTCAGAATCGGGCCCTGCAACGAGGGAGATGTCTTCAAGAGACGGGAGCTTTGGGCGCGGAGTCCCGGCCGACATCTCGTAGACATAGAAGTCGAACTGCTCCTGCACCGCGGCAGCCTGTTCGGTGCTCTTCTTCTGGACATACATCAGCAGCGTGCGTCCCAGGAACAACCACGCTCCCGCGATGCTCCCCAGCACCACGGTGCTCTGCGGCCAGATCACCGCAACGATCGGCGCGGCCAACCCGATGACGAGCATCCCGAACCAGCGGATCGAGACCCACCGCTTCGCACGTGAGTAGAGGCGCTTCTGAGCGATCAGCAGGCGCAGCGCGTCAAGTTCAACCTGACGGCGAAGGAGCGTCGCTCCTGTCGCAGGTGGCGTGTAGTCGTTGGAGTCATTCATTGTCGGCACTATCTGTTGAAGAGCAGCTTCAACTGCTCGATCGCTTGGGCATGCATACCGTCCGATTCGAACTCCCTGGCCTTGTTCGCCCGCACGACGGCAAAGCCGAGCTTGGAGAGCACGTCAAGGCGCTTTGCCTCTGATGAGCACGCCCCGAACCGCGAGCCGAGGCCCGTGGGGTCGTTCATCGCTGCCAGGTTCGCGTCGTACATCTTGTCGAGGGCTAGATAGAGATCCCAGAACGGCAGGTATGCCGACTCCCCGTCGAGATGCTTGGCGGCCCGCATCTCCAGGTAGCAAGAAGAGATCGGGACGTTGCGGAGGTACTTCCAGATCTTGAGCTGTCGGGCGAGCGTCTTTGCCGCCCCGTTGTGCTTCGTATTGACGTCGTTGACGTACTTGTTGTGCGACTTCGGATACGACTTCATCCACCCGTCCGCAGGGTCAGCGATCCAGTAGCCACTATCCGAGGGATAGGCGGGAACGACCTCAACGACTCCATCGGAGAAGTAGCAGACGACAGCTGGCCGGCTGACCACGATTGTCGTGCCCGAAAAGCGTGCCTGCAGCGTCTCCTTAACCCGGTTCAGCATCGTCCACGGCGACGATGGGCGCACTCCCTTGAGGGAGACCATGTAGTCCGCGTCGCTGTGCTGCCATACCCCCGTCCCATGGCGCAACGAACCGATCTCGAACATTTCGTACACGCCGACAAACGCATCCAGCCGCGACTCGATCGACGCGCGATGACTCTTTGCCGCATCGAACTGCGTCGAGGTCGGCGTGTAGAGGCTGGTCAAGCTGTTCAGCCACGAGTGGGCAGTCTCAGTCATCCCTGTACCTCCCGTCCGACCCGACCCTTGGACAGAAACTCGTTAGGCGCCACATAATCTAAGAGCCCCCTGAGCCTGGGTGACACGCCTCCGTCGGCTTGTCGGTGTCTCGACGAGGCCGTCGTGCTGCTCTGCGTCTCATGTGTGCTGGCGCTCCTTTGCGCCACGGGCGCGATTAGGTGTAACTCATCTCACCCTCCACGCTACCGGCGACCTCCGACATGGGCCGGTGCCGCGCCGCCAGGACGTTGTGGGCTCGCAGCAGGGAGGTTGGGAGCCTCAACCGCGCTCTGCGCTCTACCCAGCTTGTCTCACGATCAGCACTTTTCGTGAAGTGCAGCTGCCGTCGGCCGTGATCTCATCATCAGCCGTACACATGACTCCGGCCGCGATAGTCACTGCCTGATCGGGCTCGATGTCATTCACTTCTTTACCGCGAGACGAGGTTTCGTCCAACCCCTACGTGTCGGGGTTGGGTGAGGCCAATAGCTCAAAGCAAGACCGCCGTTTGACCTAGGGCGAGAATCAGCTATGCGTTGATCTGAGCTGGAAGCGAAGCTTGACGTTGGCGGTCTAACCGCTGCTCGAAACGTCGTTGCCAGACGAGTAGCGCCACGCTCACAGGGCCGATCACGATGAACTTGAGCGCGTTCCAGATGCAGACAAGGGCAACGACGTAGAACCAGCGGGACGCTCCCCCGTCGATCAGAGCCGTGCAGATGAGTATTCGCTCTTCTGAGGGCCACTGATATTGGGGTTCAGGGCCACCTGGCCGTTGACGCGATTGCGTCGTTGGGTGCCACTGAATATTCGGGTTCGGGGCCACCTTCTTAGGCTCCTTCTGCCGCGTGGCTGATCACGCGGCAGAAGGAGTGATTCGGATGGTACGCAAGATCAAGGCGAAGCTTGTGCTTCGGTTGCGCTCGGAGGGGCTCACGGGTCGGCAGATCGCCGCGCAGGGTATGTCCCGCACCAGCGTGGCGATGGTCATCGACGCCGCCGATCGGGAGGGCATCGGCTGGGACGACGTCGCCGTGCTCGAGGAAGCCGAAGTATATGCGCGGTTGTTCCCGGGGCGGGGTGAGCATGACAGTGTTCACGCGCAGCCGGACTGGGAGAAGGTCCACAAGGAGCTCGCGAAGGTCGGGGTGACGCTCAAGCTGCTGCACGGCGAGTATGTCGACGCCTGCCGGACCAGGGGTGAGACGGCGATGGGCTACGACAGGTTCTGCAAGACCTACCAGCGTCACGTGCTGGTGATCGGGGCGGCGTCGCGGGTCGGTCACAAGGCGGGGCAGACGGTTGAGGTCGACTGGTCGGGGAAGACGATGCAGCTCACCGACCCGGTCACCGGTGTGACGACGAGGGTCTACTTGTTCGTCGCGACGCTGCCGTTCTCCCGCTACTCGTTCGTCGAGCCGACCCTGGACATGAAGCAGGACACCTGGCTGCGCGCGAACGCGGCGATGTTCGACTGGTTCGGGGGCAGCGTTCCTCGGATCGTGCCGGACAACCTGAAGACCGGGGTGCTCAAGCATCCCGCCGAGGGCGAGGTCGTGCTCAATGACGCGTATCGGGAGCTCGCCGCGCACTACTCCGCCGCGGTGCTACCGGGCCGGCCCCGGAAACCGAAAGACAAGGCGAGCGTCGAGGGCACCGTCGGGAATGTTGCCACGGCGGTGATCGCGACGCTTCGTGACCGGGCGTTCGCGAGCCTGCCGGAGTTGCGGGCCGCGGTCTATGAGCGGGTCGCCGCATACAACGCAGCGCCGTTCCAGAAACGCGCCGGCTCCCGCCAGAGCGTGTTCGAGGGTGAGGAGAAGCCACTGCTGCGGCCGCTCCCGCCGGTTCCGTTCGAGATCTCGCAGTGGCTCTACGGCCGGCGGGTTCAACGCAACGGGCATGTGGTGTTCGAGCGGAACTTCTACTCCGCCCCTTACGCCAACATCGGCCGCAGCGTGGACCTGCGGATCACCGACACGACCCTAGAGGTGTTCGCGGGGGATCAGCGGCTCACCAGCCACCTCCTCGCCCCGGCCGGGATGGTCAACGAGTATCGGACGCACGACAGCGACCTGCCCGACGGGCCCCGCTACCGTCAGTGGGACCCTGACCGGGTCCGGGAGTGGGCGGCCAGGGTCGGGGAGAACACGACGGTCGTCGTGAACCGGATCTTCGAGTCCGTGCCCGTCGACGAGCAGGGGCTGGACGCCGCCCTCGCAGTGCTGCGGCTGACTCGCCGCTACTCCGCCGCGAGGGTGGAGACCGCCGCGGGCATCGCCCTGGACTCTCGCGTTCGGTCGCCGCGGTATGCGCACCTGCGACCGATCCTGGAGTCGAACCAGGACCAGACCGGCAGGCGACAGCCGAGGTTCGAACCATCTGCTTGGGAGGAGCCGGCCGGTTACGTCCGCGGCGCCGACTACTACGCAGGAGGCACCCGATGAGCCGGCTCGACGCGGAGACGAAACGGAAGCTGCGGGAAATGGGAGTGACGTCGCTGGTCGACGCGATCGACATCCAAGATGACGCCCTCACGCTCGGGATGGTGTTCGAGGAGCGGATCAAGCTCGCCGTCGACGACGCCCACGCCGCGTTCACCCACTCCAAAGTCGAAGGCCTCATCCGCCGGGCAGGACTCCGCTACCCGAACGCGGACCTGCGTCGGGTCGACCTGCTCGAACAGCGCGGCCTGGATCGCGGGGTGATCGCGCAACTCGCCACCTGCCAGTTCATCAGCAGGCACATGAACGTCGTGTTCCAAGGCTTCACCGGCTCGGGCAAGTCCTACCTCGGGTCGGCGCTGGCGAAGCAAGCGTGTCAGCACCGCTACCGGGCGCACTACATCCGCATGCCCGACCTCGAAGAGACCTGGGCTGCCGCGAAGGACAAGCCCGCCGGTCGGGAGAAGTGGTTGCGGAAGTACTCCACGTTCACGCTCCTGGTGATCGATGAATGGCTACTCGACCCGCCCACCGACGACGTCCGCAGCATGCTGCTCGAGCTCCTCGAACGCCGCTACGACGCGACATCGACAGTGTTCTGCACCCAGTACGCGAAGAAGGACTGGCACCAGCGCCTCGGCTCCGGAGTCCACGCCGACGCGATCATGGACCGCATCGTCCACAACACCATCTGGATCGAGACGGGCGACGTCAACATGCGCGAACAGACCGCCGCGGCCAACTGAGTCGGCGCCGGTGAGCGTCACGCCCGCGGGGTGGCGCTCACCGGCAATACCCCTGGCCCCGAGAGTGAATATTGACCGGCCCTCAACCGCAATAATCAGTGGCCCTCAAGACTCCAAATACTCAGGCAGAGCCGCGCTAGGACGCCACGATTCGCCATTCTGTCCGGGGATCGTCGCTTGCGAACAGGATCTAGGTTCTATGACCTTTCCACTCTTTAGAGACTCCTGGACGACGAGGGCCGGGCTCTTCAGATCCTTAAACGTGCTTGTCTGAGCCAGTTCCGTGATCGTGGCAAGTAGCTCAGATACCTGCGCGTGTCGATGTCCCAAGTCATCGGCACTTCTGCCCGAAGCCCTCAACACTCGTGGCGTCAGCCGATCCCACGGATAGGCAGCTGTCGCGCATCCCATGGGATGCGCGACAGCCATTGCGGCCTATAAACCAAGGTCGGAAGGCTGGACGTTCTCCCGATTCTCGCGATCAAATGCCAGCAATGCTTCTGGCGGTTGGGCGTGAAGAACGAACTGGTGACAGGTGGGGTTTAGGCCGCGAGGGTGAGCGGCTCGGTTAGCTTGGCTTCGAACTCGATGGGCGTCAACCCGCCGAGGGCGTCCTGTGCTCGCTGACGGTGATACTTCCGCTCGATCCAGACGACAATCGCGAGGCGTAGGTCCTGCCGGGTCGCCCATCGCTGCTGATTGAGGACGTTCGTCTGCAACAACGACCAGAACGACTCCATCGCGGCGTTGTCTCCCGCGGCGCCGACGCGGCCCATCGACCCGACCATGTCGTGACGGCGGAGCTCACGGGCCATGGCGCGGCTTCGGAATTGGCTGCCTCTGTCGGCGTGCAGGATGCATCCGGCGACGTCGCCGCGGCGGGTGACGGCGTTGCGGAGCGCGTCAACGGCGAGTTTCGCGGTCATCCGATCGGAGATCGAGTAGCCGACGATCCGGTTGGAGTGGGCGTCCTTGATCGCGCAGCAGTAGAGCTTGCCTTCACTCGTCCAGTGCTCCGTGATATCGGTCAACCAGACCCGGTTCGGGGTGTCGGCACGGAACTGCCGCTGCACGTGATCGTCGAACACGGGCGGGCCGGTCTTCTTGCCCTTCCCGCGCCGGCGGCGTTGCGCGGACGAGAGGATCCCGGCCTGCGAGCACAGTTTCCACGCAGTCCGTCGGCTCATCCGCCACCCGGCCCGGCGCGCTTCGTCGGCCAGGTATCGGTAGCCGAACGTCGGGTCTTCAGCATGAGCGTCGTGCAGAGCATTGATCCGGTGCGCGCGGAGCACGTCGGCGCTGCGGATAGGGTCGTTGCGCCACCGGTAGTAGGGCTGGCGGGCGAGCTTGAGAACCCGGCACGACACCGTCACGGGGATCCCCGAGTCGGCGAGCTCAGCAACGAGCGGGTATGTCATTTTGGGGAGCCACCGAGTTTCAGATTCGCCTGCGACAGATACGCCGCGGCCTTCCGGAGCACCTCGTTCTCCTGCTCGAGGAGACGATTCCGGCGCCTGAGCTCCCGCATCTCGGCAGCCTCATCCGCGGTCTGACCGGGACGCTTGCCTTCCTCAACATCTGCTTGGCGGAGCCAGTTCTGCAGCGTCGCTTCGCTGATACCGAAGTCGACGGCAATCTGCTTGATGGTGACGCCACTCTCGCGGCGTCTTGCGACCGCGACGACGTCTTCGCGGAACTCTTGGGGATATGGACCGGGCATGATGACATCCTTCCCGTCAGCGCCTCCCAGCACTAACGATCAGTTGTCACCGATTCGTTCCTCACGCCCGTTCGCGTCTATCAGAACGGCCCGCGCGACTCGCCGAAAACGATCGTTTTCGGTGCAGCCGAGCTTCGCGGTCTGTATCGGCTGTCAGTAACGTTCGCCGGAATCAGGAATCGGCAGGCGTTTTCGGCTGGGGCGATGAGCGGGCGCGACAGACCCCTTTTCGCGCTCGTCGCGCGCTACGCCTGGTCAGCCGGGCGGAGGAGGATCTCGTTGATGGCGAGGTGTCGGGGGCGTGAGAGCGCGAAGGCGATGACTTCGGCGATGTCGTCCGCGCTGACGGTGGCTTTGGCGTAGAGCTCGTCGATTGAGGTCTTGGTCTGCTCGTGTGTGGTGTGGGTGGGGAGTTCGGTGTCGACGACTCCGGGTTCGATGAGGGTCACGCGGATCTGGGGGAGGAGTTCTTGGCGGAGTGATTCGGACCAGCCGTTGATGCCCCATTTGGTTGCGGCGTAGACGCCGTTTCCTGCGCGGGCGGTGCGTCCGGCGACGGAGGAGATGTTGATGATGTCTCCTGCGTCCGTGGCCCTGAGTTGCGGGAGGAAGACTTCGGTGGTGGTGATCGCGCCCATGAGGTTGACCTCGATCATCTGCCGGTAGTCGTCCCGCTGCTCGGCAGAGAAGGGGCCAAGGAGCATGATGCCGGCGTTGTTGACGAGGATGTCGGCGCCGCCGAGTTCGGCCTGTACCTGTTCTGCGGCGGCGGTGATGGAGTCGCGGTCGGTGACGTCGGCGGGGATCGCGATCGCGCGGTCCCCGAGTTCGGTGGCAACGGCGTTGATGCGGTCTGCGCGGCGGGCGAGGAGTACGACGGTGTGCCCGTCGGCGTGGAGTGCGCGGGCGGTGGCTTCGCCGATGCCCGATGACGCTCCGGTGATGACGGCGACGCGAGGAGT
The DNA here is from genome assembly GCF_001898315.1 of Microbacterium sp. 70-16. Lineage (GTDB taxonomy): Bacteria > Actinomycetota > Actinomycetes > Actinomycetales > Microbacteriaceae > Microbacterium. The sequence continues at coordinate 9,762 of NZ_MKTQ01000017.1, forward strand.
GGCGGCCTTGGTTGTCATAGCTGGGTCTCCTTCTGGGTGACGGGTGCTTCGGCTATCCAGCTGCGGAGCATGTTGAGCGCGTCGGCGGATGGTGAGCCTGGTTCGGTGAGGTAGGTGGTGAGGCGGATATCCGGCGACGAAGGGAGCGTGAGTGATTCGTATCCGAGGGTCATCTCGCCCACGATGGGGTGGTTGATCCGTTTGGAGCCTGTGCTGTGGGTGCGGACGGTGTGGCTGCCCCACCAGGTACGGAATTCGGTGCTGCGCGTGGCGAGTTCGCCGACCAGGCCGGAGAGGGCTCTGTCGGAGGGGTCGTGTCCCGCGCGGAGGCGAAGGGCGGAGACCATTTCCCGCGCGGTCTTCTCCCAGTCGGGGTAGAAGTCTCTGGATCCAGGGTCGAGGAACAGGTACCGGGCGGAGTTCACCGGTGGCTGTCCCTCCGGGAACATGAACGGAAGGAGGGCACGCGCGAGGGTGTTGGCGGCCAGGGGTGTGCCGAGGGTGGAGAGCGCGACGGTTGGCACGTCACTCATGGTGTCGATGAGTTGAACGATCCGGGGAGGAACCGGGGTCTCTCGTCTGGCACGCGGCGCTCTGGTGGGGCCAGTCGCTGCCCGCGCGAGGTCGAAGAGGTGCTGTTGTTCGGCCTCGTTGAGCTGGAACGCGTTGATGAGCGCGTAGAGCACGCTCTCCGAGACGCCACCGAGGTCTCCACGCTCCATTCGCGTGTAGTACGCCGGTGACACTCCGGCGAGCTGCGCGACTTCCTCACGGCGCAGGCCGGGCACACGCCGCTCTCCTCCGAAGAAGGTCAGACCGGCTTGCTCGGGGGTGATGCGGCCGCGGAGTGCGGTGAGGAATTCCTGAACCTCGTGCCTGGTGTCCATACATTCGACGGTAGCCTGCGCTTTCGCGCTGCGGGAGTCCCTGTCATTCACCCCCAGAGCGTGCCAGCAAGCACATTGTGGGGGTGAATGACAGGGACTCTCACCTCGTTGTCGACGGTGCTTAGCGTGGAGGCATGACCACTTCAACGATCACTCTGAACAACGGGGTGGAGATCCCCGCCATCGGCCTCGGTGTCTTCCAGACCCCGCCCGAGGAGACTGTCGCCGCTGTCGCGACAGCGCTCCGCACCGGCTACCGCCACATCGACACCGCTGCCGCCTACGGGAACGAGAAGGAGGTCGGTCAGGGCATCCGCGAATCCGGTGTGCCTCGCGAGGACATCTTCATCGAGTCCAAGGTGTGGATCAGCGACTACGGCTACGACGAAACCCTCCACGCGTTCGAGAAGAGCGCCGCGAAGCTGGGCGTCGAGCAGATCGATCTGTTCATCCTCCACCAGGCGCTGCCGTCCGCGTTCGACAAGACCATCGCCGCATACAAGGCGCTCGAGCAGCTCCTTGCCGACGGGAAGGTCCGCGCGATCGGTGTCAGCAACTTCATGCCCGAGCACCTGACCCCGCTTCTCGAACAGACCGACGTCGTGCCGGCGGTGAACCAGATCGAGCTGCACCCGTACTTCCAGCAGAAGGAACTCGTCGCGCTCCACCGGAAGCACGGCATCACCACTCAGGCGTGGTCGCCCATCGGCGGCATCACGTCCTACCGGGAATCCGCGAAGCGCAGCTTCGACGAGCCCGTCATCCTCACCATCGGTGAGAAGTACGGCAAGTCCGCCGCGCAGGTGATGCTCCGCTGGCACATCCAGAACGGCGTACAGGTCATCCCCAAGTCGACCAAAGCGCACCGCATCGCGGAGAACTTCGACGGCTTCGACTTCGAACTCACCGCCGACGAGGTGGCTGAGATCAACGCCCTCGACACTGGCGTTCGCGGTGGACCCGAGCCCGACGTCATCACCCTCGAGAACTTCGGAAAGCCGATCCCCGAGGCGTGACCCGCTGCGGGCGCGAACGACCCGAACGTTCGCGCCCGCCCCTCCCGCCCCTAGGAGGCACCATGAACCGTCGTGACTTCCTCGCCGCCGGTGCCGTTCTCGGCGGCACAGTGCTTGCGACCGTTCTGGCCGCCTGCACTCCGAACCGGGAGACCACCGTGACCACACCCACCCCGACTCCACAACCGACCGAAGGCGCTTCCTCGCCCGGTTCCGGGGGCCGGGTGCTGCTGGCGTACTTCTCCCGCCCGGGCGAGAACTACTACTACGGCGACCGCATCGACCTCGAGGTAGGAAACACTCAGGTCGTCGCGGAGATGATCGCCACCGCCACCGCCGTCGACGTCTATCGGATCGAAGCCGCGGATCCGTATCCGGACGACTACGAAGAGACCGTGCAACGGAACGTGCGGGAAGAGAACGACGACGCCCGCCCCGCGATCGCGAACCCACTCCCGGACGTCTCCGGCTACGACGTCGTTCTGCTCGGTAGTCCCGTGTGGAATGTGCAGACCCCGATGATCATGCGCACCTTCGTCGAAGGCGTCGACCTCGCCGGGAAAACCATCCACCCGTTCGTCACGTACGCCGTGAGCGGCATGGGACGCGTCGACAGCGACTACGCAGATCTCTGCCCCGATTCCGCGATCGCCGAAGGCCTTGTCGGCGGAGAGAAGTATTCCCGAGAGAACTATTCGCAGCACGTGGGCCATGCCGAGTTAGATGAGTTCGCTCACCAGCTGCTCGATTCGGCCACGGATGTCGTCGCGAATGGGGCGTACGGAGTCGATGCCCTGACCTGCCGGGTCGTCGAGCTCCCAGTCCTCGTAACGCTTGCCGGGGAAGAACGGGCAGGCGTCGCCGCAGCCCATCGTGATGACGACATCCGAGGCCTGCACCGCTTCCGTGGTGAGCACCTTCGGAGCTTCGGCAGTGATGTCGATGCCCAACTCGGCCATCGCGTCGACCGCGACGGGATTGATCTGATCGGCGGGCATGGATCCAGCGGAGCGCACCTCGATGCGGTCGCCGGCGATGTCGCGGAGGAATCCCGCGGCCATCTGGGAGCGGCCGGCGTTGTGGACGCAGACGAACAGGACGGAGGGCTTTGCAGTGGTGTCGGTCATAGTGACTCCAGGTAGTGAGTAGCGGTCAGTTGAGGAGATCGTCGACGAGGGTGCGGACGCGGGCGGTGATGTCGTCGCGGATGGCTTCGACGCCTTCGCGGGAAGCGAGGGCCGGGTCTCCGACGGCCCAGTCGTCGTAGCGGACGCCGGGGATGATCGGGCATACGTCGCCGCAGCCCATCGTGATGACGACGTCGGCGGCCCTGACGGCGTCGTCGGTGAGGGGCTTGGGGAACCGTTCGGCGGCATCGTTGCCTTCGATTTCGGTGAGTAGTGAACGCACGTGCGGGTGGATGACATCGGCGGGGCTGGATCCTGCCGATCGCGCGACGACTCTGCCACCTGCGAGCTGATTGACGAGTGCGGCAGCGAGTTGTGAGCGGCCGGCGTTGGCGACGCAGACGAACAGCACCTGCGGGACGGCCGTGTCGCGGTCGCGGGTGAGATCGCTCAGTCGCTGCCTGGCGAATCGTTCGGTGAGCGGGATCAGGGCCGAGGTCACCCTGGCGGTGCGGGCGAGCGCCGTATAAGACTCGCGGACGACAGTGAGGACGACGGCCTCGTCCACCTCGGGAATCTCGGCGGACAGTTCATCAGCGAGGCGGGTCACACGGGCGTCGAAGTCGGGCCGGAGCGACTCTTCCGATGCACCATCGGAAGCCGGACCGGCGACTGTCGCAGGCGCGAAGGAGTCCAGCAGTGTGGTGACGGCACGGCGGCGGTTCGGGTTGATCTTGTACCAGACCCAGGTGCCGCGACGCTCGGACGTGAGTACATCGACGTCCTTGAGTACCTTCAGATGGTGCGACACGGTCGGCTGTGACACGTCCGCGAGCTCAGCGAGGTCGCAGACGCAGGACTCGCCGCGGGGGTCGGAGGCGATCGCGGACAGCATGCGCAGGCGCAGGGGGTCAGAGAGCGCCTTCAATGTGGCGGCAACGGATGACGCCGCGTCCTGCCCTATCGCGTGCGACGCGACAGGGCTGCAGGTGTCTTCAGCGGTCAAAGTGACATTCATGATGGCGTCCTTACGTCGGTGTATGGCGCGGCTGTGTATGGGTCAGTGTGGAACCAGCGCCTGGCTGCCCAGAGCGACACGTAGACGAGGCCGACGAGAACAGGTACCTCGATGAGAGGGCCGACAACGCCCGCGAGGGCTTGCCCGGACGTTGCGCCGAACGTGCCGATAGCCACGGCGATCGCGAGTTCAAAGTTATTGCCCGCGGCGGTGAACGCCAGAGTTGAGGAGCGTGCGTACCCGAGGCCGAGGGCCTTGCCGGACAACAGACCAACGAACCACATCACGGCGAAGTAGACCAGTAGCGGCAGTGCGATCCTGGCCACGTCGAGCGGGCGGGACGTCACCTGCTCGCCCTGTAGGGCGAACAGCAGCACGATGGTGAACAGCAGCCCGTAGAGGGCCCATGGCCCGATCTTCGGGAGGAACTTCTCCTCGTACCAGTCGCGCCCCTTGCGACGTTCACCGATGAAGCGGGATGCGAATCCGGCGAGCAGCGGGATACCGAGGAAGATGAGCACGTTGAGGGCGATCGCCCCGACGGAGAAGTCGAGTCCTTGTGTGTCCAGGCCCAGCCATCCGGGGAGGACGGTGAGGTAGAACCAGCCGAGCAGCGAGAATGCGACGACCTGGAACACCGAGTTGATGGCGACGAGCACGGCGGCGGCTTCGCGGTCTCCGCAGGCGAGGTCGTTCCAGATGACGACCATCGCGATGCATCGGGCGAGCCCGACGATGATGAGGCCGGTCCGGTACTCCGGGAGGTCGGGCAGGAACATCCAGGCGAGGGCGAACATCAGCGCGGGGCCGATCAGCCAGTTCAGCACGAGCGAGGAGATGAGCAGCTTCTTATCGCCGGTGACCGCCGCGACCTTGTCGTAGCGGACCTTCGCCAGCACTGGGTACATCATCACGAGAAGGCCGAGGGCGATCGGGATCGAGATCCCGGCCACTTCGAGGCTTGCGAGCAGCGGGGATACGCCGGGGACGAAGCGCCCGAGGAGGATGCCGCCGACCATGGCGAGCCCGATCCACAGCGGCAGCCAGCGGTCCAGGGTGGACAGGCGTCGCGTCGTCGACGTCGGTGCGGGAGCGGTTGCAGCACTCATGCGAGCAGCGCCTCCATCTTCTCGGCGATGACAGGCTTCGGGTGCGCACCGATGAGGAAGTCGTTGCGGCGACCGTTCTTATAGAAACCCAGGGTAGGGATCGAGGTGACGCCGGCGGCCACTACCGTCTCCGGGTTCTGGTCGGCATCGAGCTTGACGATCTTGATCCGGCCGTCGTACTCGGCTGCGAGCTGATCCAGCAGAGGTGCGATCTGCTTGCACGGGCCGCACCAGGTGGCCCAGATGTCCACGACGACGGGGAGATCCGCATCGAGGACTTCGGCCTGGAACGTGGAGTCGGTGACAGGTGCGGGGGCAGTCATGCGAACACTTCCTCGGTGTTGAGTTCGAACGTGGTGCTCTCGTCGAGAGCGGACAGGTAGTGCTGGGCGTCCTGCGCGGCGGCGCATCCGGTGCCCGCAGCGGTGATGGCCTGCCGGTAGGTGTGGTCGACGAGGTCTCCGGCCGCGAACACTCCGGGAAGGTTCGTGCGGGTGGAGGGGTGTTCGACGAGCACATATCCGTCGGCATCCGTGTCGATGATCCCGGTCACGAGTTCGGAGCGCGGGTCGTGCCCGATGGCCACGAAGACGCCGGTCGCCGAAAGCTCGCGTTCTGCTCCGGTGACGGTGTCGCGGAGGGCGACAGCGTGCACCTTCTCGGCGCCGATGATCTCGGCGACCTCGCTGTTCCAGGCGACGTCGATCTTCGGGTGGTCGAGTACACGCTGCGCCATGATCTTCGAGGCGCGGAACTCTTCGCGGCGGTGCACGACGGTGACCTTCGAGGCGAAACGCGTCAGGAACAGTGCTTCCTCCATCGCGGAGTCGCCTCCGCCGACGACGACGATCTCCTGCTCACGGAAGAAGAATCCATCACACGTCGCACACCACGACAGCCCGTGGCCGGTCAGTCGGTCCTCTTCGGGTAGTCCGAGCTTGCGATAGGCGGACCCCATGGTGAGGATGACGGCGCGGGCGTGGATCGTCTCGCCGGCGCCGGTCTCGATGATCTTGATCGGGCCGTCGAGGTCGACACGGATGGCGTCGTCGAGGAGGATGCGTGCGCCGAAGCGCTCGGCCTGCGCGCGCATCGACTCCATCAGCTCGGGGCCCTGCACACCGTCGACGAACCCGGGGAAGTTCTCCACCTCAGTCGTCGTCATCAGAGCGCCACCCGCAGTCACGGAACCCGCGAGCACGACCGGCTCAAGTCCCGCACGAGCGGCATAGACCGCAGCGGTGTACCCGGCAGGCCCGGAACCGATGATGACCAGCTCAACCTCTTGAATCGACATGCGTCTATATTGACATTCATCGATACCGGATGCAACCATGCGAGGGAAGAGTTCACCTGCGCGTCACCCGACGAGCGGATCATTGCCGGTGCAGCGACCGTGCTGGAGCCTAGAAAGCAGAATCACGATGACCCAGCCCAAGACCGTCTTGTTCATATGCAAGCACAACGCGGGGCGTTCGCAGTTGGGCGCCCATCTGCTCACGCATGTTGGCACCGAGCAGCTGGTGGCGACGAGCGCGGGTATCAGCCCGGCAGAAGCGATCAACCCGGTGATTGCTGAGTCGCTGCAGGAACTCGGGATCGACACGAGCGCCGCACGTCCGCGTGCAGTCACGGTCGAGGATCTCGCATCCGCCGATGTGGTGGTGTTGATGAAGCCGGGTCTCCCGCTCCCCGGTCCTGTTAGTGGAGAACTGGTCGAATGGTCCTTCCCCGACCCGTCGAACTGGGAAGCCGAAGGCGTGCGGGAACTGCGTGACGCTGTCGCTGAGAAGGTCCGCGGACTCGCTGCCCGACTGGTCGACTGATGTCGCGAAAGGGTGAGATCTCGATCTGAGGCCTCACCCTTTCCGCGCGTGTGGTTAGCCGACCGGGACGGGACGCAACCCGATCTGCACCACAGCCGGAGCCGGGGCGGCGCAGCAGCTTCCCGCGTTGTCGTCGCAGTCGCCCGAACCGCCACATACGCCGGTATCCGGCAGGACGAGTTCGTTGCGTGCGGCGGCCTCGTGGTCTCCGGCGAGGTGCGCAGTGACGCTGCGCACCTGCTCGTATCCCGTCAGTGCGAGGAACGTCGGTGCACGCCCGTAAGACTTCACCCCAACGATAAAGAACCTGTGTTCGGGCTGCGCGAGCTCTCTGACACCTGTTGCCGATACGTTCACACATTGCTGTCGCCCAAATATCGGGTGCCATGCACAGGCCGAGCGGATCGTGATTGGAGAGGCATCTCGCGGGGCTATGTCGCGGGTAGCGCACCCGTTGCGAGTAGTGCGGCCAGCACGATGCCGAGTGCCATGCGGTACCAGATGAACAGGGTGATCGGATGGCGTGCGACGAAGCGGAGGAGCCACGCGATGGAGGCGTATGCGACGACGAAGCTCACTGCGGTCGCGATGAGCGTCGGCCCCCAGCCGACCGTGGCTGAGATCGCTGGGGCTTCGCTGATCCCTTCGTATGTGCCAGCGGCGATGAGCGCTGGTATCGCGAGGAAGAACGAGAGTCGGGCCGCCGCGGTCCTGTCGAGGCCGCGGAACAGCCCGGCACTGATCGTCGCGCCGGAACGTGAGACACCGGGGATGAGTGCGACGCATTGCACGAGCCCGATGGTCAGTGCGTCGGTGAGTGTCAGGTCACGTTCGGGTCGATTCTGGCGTCCGAATCGTTCAGCGAGGGCCATCACGAGGCTCCATCCGATGAGTCCGATCACGACGATCCAGAGGTTGCGGAGGGGCCCGGCGATGATGTCCTTGGCGAGGAATCCGATGATGCCGATGGGGAGCGACCCGGCGATCACGTACCAGGCGAAGCGGTAGTCCGGGTTCGCGCGAGCGGTGCGGTGGAAGAGTCCTCGCGTCCATGCCGTCCACAGGCGACTGATGTCGCCGCGGAAGTAGACGATGACCGCGATGATTGCCCCGAATTGGATGATCGCGGTGAACGCGGTGACTCCCGCATCGTCGACGGGCAACCCGAGCAGTTTCTCGGCGATGGTGAGATGTCCCGTGCTCGAAACGGGGAGGAACTCGGTGATCCCCTCAATGATGCCAAGCAGGATCGCGTGTAGCAGGTTCACCGGGTCAGGCTCCCGTGGGCGGTGTTCTGGATGCGGACGATCGGTCTCGCAGCGCCCCGGCCAGGAAGACGACCAGGGCGGCACCTTGGGCGGCGATCGTGAACGTGATCAACGCTGGAATTGAGACGTCGTAGAGTCCCCCGGCGATCATTCCTCCGATGGCTGTGCAGACGCCTACAACCACGGCGAACATCCCGTAGGCGGTGCCGCGGCGTGCGGCGGGTACGAGGTCGGCGACGGTCGCCCTGAGGGTTGATTCCTGCACACCGAGTGCGGCGCCCCACAGCAGTGACCCGATCACGACAGGAACGACGGATTCGGTGAATGCAAACACCGGGATCAGTGCGGCGATCGGTGGGAGCGCGAGCAGCACGCGCGGTCCGAAACGGTCGTAGAGCAGGCCTGTTCCGGCCGCGGCGAGAGCGTCGATGCCCATCACAGCGGCGTAGAGCACCGGGATCATGGGCGCAGGAAGGATGTGCTGATCAACCATGTGGAACGAGAGCACGCCGAACGTGGCGAAGCCGAGCATCGTGGTTCCGCAGAATGCGGCGTATCGCCAGAACACCAGAGGAAGCTTCCCGCGGGGTTCGGGCACGGCTGTGGCTGTCGTTCGGGGCTCGTATGCTTCCGGGTCAGGAGCACGCGACCTCAGCCACAGCACGAGCCCCAGTGCGATGAGTCCAGGAATGGCGAGCACGGCAAGGGAGGGGCCGTAGTCGTCACCGGTGATCAGGAGCATTCCGGCGACGACCAATGGCCCGATGATGGCGCCGACTTGATCGAGGGCCTCCTGGATAGCGAAGCCTCGTCCTCGTCCGATGCCCGATGTCGCGAACGACAAGATCGCGTCCTTCGCGGGAGACCGGACCGCTTTACCGACACGCTCTGCGATCACCAGCCCCGATGCCACCCACAGCACCCCGGCGTATCCGAGAAGGGGCACCGCGAGGACGGTGATCGCGTATCCGGCGATGGCCCAGGACCAGAACCGGCGAGAGCGGTCAGCCAGCGGGCCAGACACCAGCCGGAGAAGCAACGCTGCCGCTTCTCCAACGCCGGTGACGATCCCGACAACGACGGCACTCGCACCGAGCGTCGCGAGGACGGGGCCGGTGACGGACCGGGCGCCCTCGTAGACGAAGTCCCCGAAGAGGCTGACGACTCCGAAACCGAGGACGAACCGCCATGCGGAGAGTCGGGGCGCCGAGTTCGCTGCGGTCATGGATTGATCCTGTTCGAGTCGTCTGAGCTGAGAGCGAGCGGGAACGACCATCCGGCGAACCAGGCGACCGCTTCGACCCAGGACGCATCGGCATCCGGGGTGCTGGGGGTGCCGTTTTGCGTCATCGAATCCACCAGGAGGCGCAGCCGACGATCGAGGCCGGCAAGGTACGTGCCGGTATCGGCGGCGGAAGCCGCATCGATGCTGGCTTCGAGGAGATGCGTCCTGCAGAGGCGACCCGTTGACGTACCGGCGCAGGTGGGGCATGTGACGAGTTCCCACACGGGCTTGGTCTCCGCGAGCCAGCGCCGTGTGTAGATCATCCGGTTGGCTTCTGCGGCCAGGGCGGTGGAATCGAAGCCGGCGTACCCGACGGGCTCCGCTCCTCCGCCGAGTTGCTGGCAGACGTAGCATCCGCCCTCCCGGCGCAGCACTCGTGTGGAAGTGTGGTGTCGGCCGGCAAGGGCGCCGGCCATCTGAGAGAGAAGAGCGTCGTGCAGCACCCCGACGTCGAACGGTTGGTGGCCGTGGCGGGCGCCAGCGCCGGCCTCCCAGAGCTCGATCTCGACAACGGCGTGCCCCCAGGCGTGCCGCGGGCACAAACCCCAGTACTCACGCAGTCGGGAGCGGATGCCGGGCTCCATGATGTCACCGTGCAGGAACGCCCACAGCGCCCCGATCTCGTCGACGGTCAAGCCGTCGGCATCCAGGATGATCTCGCGGTTCGTCATGGGGCGGTGTTGTCGACGGAGAGGATCGCCCAACCCTCACGGGTGTGTGCGATCTCGGCCCAGGAGCCGGTCTCCACATCCGGGGCGAGGTCCGGGTGGATGCGTGCGAGGATCGGCCGGATCACGGCGTCGTGTGTGACCACGGCGATTGGCCGGTCGCTGCTGCGGATGAGCGCGTCGAGAGCCTCCATTGCCCGGGCCAGCACCGTTGCCGAGCTCTCGACTCCCGGGGCCGCGTCGACGCTGCCCCACTGGGCGATTACGTCAGCCTTCGCGTGTCCGGTCCACGGGCCATAGTCGCGGTCGTTGAACGCGGCATCGATGTCGTGACTCACACCGCTGCTGTCCGCGATGATCTCTGCCGTGCGCACCGCACGTTGGAGCGGACTGGAGACAACCGCGAGGAGGCCGACCGGCTGCAGTGCCAGGGCTGTCGCGTGCGCTTGCGCGATGCCGGTCTCGTCGAGCTCGGGGTCTGCGAGCCCCCGCAGTCGCCCTTCCGCGTTGAAGGCGGTGCGGCCGTGGCGCACCAGGAGGATGCGCCGAGAGGTGTCAGGCATGGATGACTCCGATCAGTGGTGCGGCCGTGTCATGGCTTCGTACGTTGATCACGGCAGACTCCCGATCCACAACCCGAGTCCGGCGACGGCAGTCGCCGCCACGAGCACGCCGAGACCGTTGAGCCCGCCGATGACCCATTTGCGCTCCTGGAGGAGGCGGATGGTCTCAAAACTTGCGGTGGAGAAGGTCGTATATCCGCCGAGGAACCCGGCCCCCACAATCAGGTGGACAGTTTCGGGGAGGAGCTGGCTTGTGGTGAATCCGGTGATCAGGCCAAGCAGAAACGACCCGGTCAGGTTGAGGGCGATCGTCCCCCAGGGCATCGTGGCGCGGGTTCGGGAGCGGATGATGCCATCCAAGAACAGACGAGACGCAGACCCGAGCCCTCCGGCGACGGCGATGCCGACAAACAGCAGCGGAGTCATGATGTCGCCTCCGCGTGTGGTCGGTGAGTGAGGGTCGCGACAAGAATGCCCGCCCAGGTGGCGATGCCACCGAGGATGACCGTGCCGACGCTGTACCCGATCCCGGTGCCGACCGCACCGGCGCTGAAAAGGGATGCCGTGTCGGTGGCGAGGGCGCTGTAGGTGGTGAAACCGCCCATGAACCCTGTGCCCAGCAGAAGTCGGAGTGTGCGGCGGCGGCCGTGGTCGGGGCCGCGGCGCACGAGCGCGTCGAGGAGGAAGCCGAGAAGGAACGCACCCGCCAGGTTGATCGCGAAGATCACCCAGGGGAAACCGCCGACCACCGGAACGGCGAGGGTCAGGCCTTCACGCGCGGCGACACCGACGGTCCCGCCCACGAACACGAAAGCAAGGGAGGAGACGCGCAGGTGTACCGGGCGGGGTTCACCTGTCGGTGATTCATCAACGTCGACATCCGGGTCCATCGGAAGCCGGTCAGTGTTCGGGCTGGTGTCTGTCATGCGAGTCCGTAGGGAAGGTCGGGGTGGTCGGTTTCGATCTCGGTGAGACGGTTGTACTTCGCGACGCGTTCCCCGCGGGCAGGGGCACCGGATTTGATCTGTCCGACACCGCTGCCGACGACGAGGTCGGCGATGAACGTATCGGCCGTCTCACCGGAGCGATGCGAGACCATGCACACCATTCCCGCATCACGTGCGGTGCGGATGGCGTCGAAGGTCTGGGAGACGGTGCCGATCTGGTTGGGTTTGATCAGCACAGCGTTGGAGTATCCGTGCTCGGCACCATCACGGATGCGGGCGGGGTCGGTGACGTAGAGGTCATCACCGACCAACTGCACCCGCCCGTCCGCGGCCGTCGCCATGGCCGTCCACCCGTCCAGATCGTCTTCGGCGAAACCGTCTTCCAGGCTGCGGATCGGGTAGCTGCCGATCAGATCGAGGTAGTAATCCACTAGCTGATCCCTGCCGAATTCGAGCCCGTTCACCCGGTAGCGGCCATCGCCGAGATAGAAGCTGTTCGCGGCAGGATCAAGAGCGATCGCCACCTGGTCGACCCGTGGGGTGTATCCGGCCGTGGTGATCGCGTCGACGAGGAGATCCAGCGCCATCCGGGGGTCTTCGATCTGTGGGGCGAAACCGCCTTCATCGCCGAGCCCCGCACTGCCGAACCGTTCCCGGATCAGACCAGCAAGGGCATGGTAGATCTCCGCACCGGTCTGTACCGCATGTTCCTCGGTGGCGGCGCCGACCGGGGCGATCATGAACTCCTGGAAATCCAGGGCGTTCGCGGCATGCACACCACCATTGAGGACGTTGAAATGCGGGACCGGCAACCGCTGGGCAGAATTCGTCTGCTCCGCGATCCATTGGTGCAGCTGGGCGCCTGCCGTGTGCGCGAACGCCCGCGCGGCGACAATGGAGACCGCGACAACCGCGTTCGCCCCCAACCGCGCATAGCTTCCCGTACCGTCCAGGCCCGCGAGGGCACTGTCAATGTCCACGAGACGATCCCAGCTGCGGCCCGTGATCAGGTCGGCGATCTCCCCGTCGACGGCAGCTACTGCACCGTGTACGCCACGACCGTCGTAGGCGCGGCCGTGATCGCGCCGTTCGACCGCCTCATGCTCGCCGGTGGACGCGCCTGCGGGTGCGGCAGCGATCATCCGGGTGCCGTCCTCGAGCATGGCACGCACCTCCACGGTCGGGTAGCCGCGGGAGTCGAGGATGGACCGTCCCGTGAGCTGTGCGAATTGGACGGGAACGCGTGCGGTGGTGTCAGACATGTCAGGTTCCTCCCTGTCGGGCAATGGTGGCTGCCGCGACGGTCGCCGCAGCCGGATCAAGATAGACGCCACCACGCAGCAGCGGGCGGCCATCGTCTCCCATCCGGTACACCAGCGGGTGCCCGGTCGGGATATTGAGGTCTTCGACTTCTTCCGCGTCGAGGTGGTCCACGATCGTGCACAACGCCCGCAGAGAGTTGCCATGCGCGACCACCATCACATCAGTCCCGCCCGTCAATGCTGGTTCGATGCGTTCGCGCCATACGTTCCCGACACGGGCGATGACCGCCGCCAGAGACTCTGTCCGCCCCAACCACCCCGGAACATCACCGAGCGCGACGAACTGGGCCTGCGACATCGGCGGCGGTGCGGTGTGGACGGAGCGCCGCCAGGCGAGGAACTGCTCCTCACCATATTCGGCGAGCACATCCACCTTGCTCTGCCCCGTGAGGGCGCCGTAGTTGCGTTCCGCGAGCCGCCAATCGACTTCCACATACTCCGGCCCACCGTGAAGCACGACCCGCATGATCTCAACCGTCTCGGCTGCCCGGCGCAGGGGGGAACAGAACCAGACCGGCGGGTGCAGATCCGCGTCCTCCAGGAGCGTCGCGGCCGATCGCGCCTCCTCCCCGCCGAGGAGAGTCAGGGGTACGTCAAGCAGGCCGGTGAACAGCCCGGTCGCGTTCGCCTGACTTTCTCCATGCCTGACCAGGATTAACGTGCCCGACATGTTCAGTCCTCGTCCTGCCAGGGAAGATCACCCTCGGCGCCCACCGGGTTGAGGGGAACGACAACGATGGGGCGGTGTTGGCGGTGTGCGAGCTGGACGGCGACGGAACCATTGAAGAACTCGTGCAGAGACCCGCGGATCCCCGGGTCTCTGGTGCCGACGACGATCATCGCCGCATCGACCTCCTCTGCAAGACCGGCCAACTCTTGGGCGGGTCCGCCCGCCAATGCCCGCACCGACCATCGGACCGGATGGTGGTCAAGAACCTCGGCGATGGTGCGGTGAAGGTCCGGGTCGAACTCTTCAACGACATCGTCGGCAAGGTCGGAGTCGATCGGCATCGCAAGAACTCGCCCGTCCGGTTCCCGCACGACGGTGTAGCGCGAGGCGTCGACGCTGACGCAGACCAGATCGGCATCGAAGCGTTCCGCGAACACGGCTGCCGTGGCAACGACCGCCGCGGGCTGGCCGGGGATGACGCCGACGATGATGGATGTGCTGTTGTGCTCCATGATGGTGCTCCTTCTCAGCGTGGACCGATACCGGTGATCAGCAGCGCAACCGTGAACGCGCCCGTGCCAACCAGAACACAGGCGACGATGTGCGCACCGGCCCATTTCCATGGCGCCGGGATCGTCAGATCGCGTGCGGCGATGTAGGCGTGCACGCCAGCGATCACGGAATACGTGGTCAACGCGGCGCCGAAAGGTGGGCCGATCAGGTTCACGTCCGCTGACGTGGCGAACAGGACCCCGAGGATCGCAGCGAACACACCGATGATGAGTAGCTCACTGACCCACAGTCGTGCCCGACGCGGGTCGGGGCCGGCCCAGAGATGCACCAGCTCGCGCAGCACCGCACCGAGGATGAGACCGGCCAGTTGGAACCCGGCAGCAACCAGGAGCGGGCCCGGATCCGTGACCGCGGTGAGTAAATGCACGGGTCTCCTACCTTTGGGGCGCGTTCGCGCCATACAGGTAGGGACTGTTGTCGGAAATCCGAAGTTGGTTACGGCGAGCCCCACCGCCGTGACGCCGAAGCATCCCACCGATCATCTCACACCTACCCCTGCGCCCAGAAGCAGCAGTTTTGGGCGGGATTCGTGCGGCGAACGCCAAGGCCTATGAGGAACAGGGCAGCCCAGCGAGGCGGAGAACAGCGCGCAAGCCGGCGGGTGTTCCTGGCCAGTGTCGTTCGATGGCGGCACTGCCGGCACGACGAGTCGCGAAGCGCAAGGCGATCGCGACGACGAGGGCGTCGTCGGCGTAGCCGAGGACCGGGATGAAGTCCGGGATGAGGTCGATCGGAGACAGTAAGTACACCAAAAGGACGCCGAGCCCCCCCGCACCCCCACCGACACCGTCCTGTCGCTGGCGAGGCGTTTCAGCAACCGGACCACGTCGGGCGCGAGGCGCAGCAGATCCCGGAATAAGGCGCGCCCGGGATGTTTTCTCTGCTCCACCCACAGCACGAACACGAGCACCAGCCAGAGCGCGACGACGCCGAGCAGGACGCTGAGAAGGATTTCCCACCACGCGGACATGACTATGCCACCCCTGGCCGAACGATCCAGATCATTTTTCGGACGACGTCGGCACCCGTGTCAAGGCACGCCTGGTCGCTACCTTGCATCAGGAACCTGTTCTGGGCTGTCGGCCGCTGCGGCCGGTGGGGTGTCCGCAGACGGGGTTGCTCCCCGCATGACGTCATAGACCAACTCGGCATACCCCTCGAGGACCGCCTCGCAGCCGTCCAATCGTTGTTCGGCGGCGTGAGCCTCGGGCAGCCGCAGGACGTCGCGTTTCATGAGATCCCGATACCAGCGGCGCAGACGATCCAGGCTCTGTTCTTCCTCTTCGAGTTCCCCGAAGGTGAACTTGGCCTTCGCGATCTCCTTCGCGATCTCCTTCTCGAACTTCCCGCAGTCGGCCTCGAACTCGACCCACTCATCGAGTCGGGCAGCACGGAAAGCATCCTCGATCATCGCGCCCGATGCGTCGTCACGAGGCGAGGCGTCGATCACAGCGAGCATGCCACCACCCTTCCGGCACAGCTCGGCTGCACGATCCAGCGCCGGTTGAAATGCGGGTCCGGCCGGCATTGCCCATGTTCCCGCCGACACGGGGACTGCCCCCGCTTTCCGCAATTCTCGCCACACCGCGACACGGTGACGCGACGGCTCCGTCGGCAGTTGGACCATCAAAAGAACCCATCGCGTATCGTTCATCACGCGCGCAAATGTAGCACGCGTTACATTGCTAGGTCGAGATGCCGAGGCCATTCCCCAGACGCGGCAGAATGCGCAGCCGTTGTCATCAACGCCGGGGATCGAGGCGACTACTCAATATCGGCGTACTGGGTTCCGAAGGTCTGGTCGTATAGGTCCAGGCCGAAACTGGTCGGAAGGGGCTCCCCAGGCTCGAGTCGGAAGCTCCGCTTGCCGTTCTCCGCGCGTGGCGCCCGCAGGAATACGGCGTCAAGGTCCGGATCGTCCTGCATGGCGCGGGCGAAGTCATATAGGTGCGTGACGCTGCGCACCTGCACCCCGGAGTCGACGAGTGCGCGCGTCACCTCCAACAGGATCTGGGACCCCTCGGCCTCGTTCGTGGAGGCGAACGACTCATTGCACAGCAGCAGATCCCCGGGGCGGATGAGGGCGATGAGCTGTTGCATGCGCTCCAACTCCTCATCGAGCTTCCCGTGCACGAGCTCGGTGTCCTCTTCCCGCGCCCAATGTGTGAACAGCCTTCGGACGGGTCGTGCGTCGAATCGGTCCGCAGGTACGGGTAGGCCCGCTTGCATCATCAGCTGCGCAGTGCCCAGCGCGCGCAGCAGCGTCGACTTCCCGCCCTGGTTCGCGCCGGTGATCACCAGAAGCCCGCGCTGTCCCAAGTGCACGTCGTTGACGACCGGGATGCTCCTGGTGCGCCACGCCAAACATGGGTCGTAGACGCCGTCGGCAGTCGCCGTGTCGGAGGTGAGCGGGTCCGGTGTGCACAGTGGCGCACCGATCTGCCCCAGTGCGGTGACAAGGTTGCCCACCGCCAAATAGAACCCGACCTCGTTGCGCAGACTCGTGAAGAACGCCTGGACATGCTCGGCCGCTTGTGAGGCCGCGTTGGCGACCTCGTTCACGCTGCGATCTTCCAACTCCGACAGGGCGTTCGCACCCGCCTCGTCCCGATCCGGAAGCGTGAAGGAGAACAGTGGCTTCTTCAACGGGGTCCGGTCGAACCACCGCCGGTTCTCGCGCTTCGCCCGCCGCAAGATCTGCCCGGCCACCTGCCCGCCAGGCCCGATTCCCGCACTCATCAGCATCCCGTCGGGAAAAGCCAACTCATGCAGGGTGCGACGCAGCTCGATCATGTAGTCGTCGTCGAGTTCGCGGGCGATGGTGTCAGACAGGCCTCGGAATGCCGGCGACGCGAAAGAGTCATTGAGCACGCTGCGGAACGCACGCAGCCGATCCAGCTGCCCGGCCAGTTCCGTGAGCAACCTCACCCCATATGACAGCTCCATCCCCGGGTGGTTATGCAACGGCAGCCCGAAGATCCCCCGCCGCAGCTCCAACGCGTCGACAGCAATCTGGTACAACTGCTGGGCGTGTCCCGGGTTGCGCAGGCAGTCCTCCAGCGCCTGCTGCCGGTACAGGATGGTCTCCGGATCCTCCACCGGCGCCAGGATCGCAGCCCGTGCGACCGAGCGTAGGAAACCGTCGCCTGCTGCCATCGCATCCCACAGATAGTCCAGTTGCAGATCCTGGACGATGTCGTCCGCGAACTCCGGTTCGTCCCAGCGGGGGTCGAAATCGTGGTCCGCGCTCATCAGATGCACCTTCATCCGCGCACCTCCCGGGCAGCAGGCAGCGCGACGGCAGACGCAGTCTCAAGCCGGGTGAGGATCTGTTCGGACGTGAGCTCGTGTTTCGCCGCCAACGCACGCGCATAGGCAAGACCATCAGCAACACGTCGTTCCACCCGGAAGGTCCGCACCGCCGGGTCGCTCGGATCGACGGTGCTGACCATGCTCACCGTCTTCTCGTTCAACCGGGACAGCTCATCAATGAACGTCACACACACCGCCACTGCGTCCAGCTCACTGATCCGCTCCAACACATCCCTCGTCAAGATGCGGGCATCCTGCAGCGCCGTCGACGCGAACGCCTCATTGATCACAATGACCGTCCGTGCAGTGGCCTCCGCGAACACCTCATGCAGCCTTGCGATCTCCGCCCCCAGACGCCCCTCGAGCGTGTCCAGCTGCTCTTCACGTTCGAACACCGTCAACACCTGGTCGCACAAGAACACCTGCGCCTGCGCACCCGGGACCGGACACCCGAGCGCCGCGAGAAAATGCACCTGCCCGAACACCCGTGCCATCGTCGTCTTCCCGCCCTGATTCGGACCCGAGATGACCACAATCCGCTCGGTCCCGGTCAACGTGAGATCGTTCGTCACCACCACCGGATGCTGCTCCTTCACGAGCCTCGGCGCCAACACCAGATCCCACGCTTCGGTCACCGTGAATTCTTTACTCTCCTCGGACACGATCGGATAGCAGACCGACAACCCGGCCTGCCGCATCGGAATTAGGTGATCCAAATACGCGAGATAAAACCGGACTTCGTCGACGAAACGCATCAGCGTCTGATCGTGATATCCCCGAGTGTTCCCCGCGAAGCGCATCAGTCGAGCAAACGGCCCGGGATGCACCTGCGCGCCCCGCTCCAAAATCCACCCCTGCACATGATCCAGTCCCGGCTCACGGAACGTGGACCGATGATCAGTGACCTCGCCCTGCCGGAACCGTTCGAACACATGAGTGACAACCGCACCCAGATCCGCCTCACCATCAGTCTGCGCAACAGTGACCTTCGCCCCGCGGATCAACGCGTTGTACCGCAACTGGGCGAACTCGTCCTCGATCGCAAGAGCCTCCTTCTCCAAGCCCCCGAACAGCGGCGACGCACGATACTCACCCACATGACGAACGAGCCGTTCCCACCCCTGGGAAACAACTCCTGACGCAGGCAGCGCCTTCGCCAGACCCTCCGCGAAGGCCTCCACCGCACCGATGTACCCGACGACGGCTCGCAGATGCCACAGCTCTGGCTCGAACCGGGAATGCGCCTTCGCGGACGCCTCATCACGCCGCATACAGGTCTGCGCCTCCTCGAGGAAGACCTCGACGACCTGACGCACCCGAGCATCTTCCAACCCGCGGAACACCGCCTGCCGATACTCCACATCCGCCGCGGACTTCAACAGCACGCCGAACGCTGACACAGCACGCGGCGCATCATCGCCCAGCCGTGCGAAGACCTGATCCAACGCGAGATCATGCAACGTCCCATCAGATTGCTGCACCCCGCCGCCATCCCCACGCGACAAGATGCTCTCGAACCCCGCAACAGTTTCAGCGCGCACCTGTGACTCCCTTGCATCACAGGTGCTATCAGCCAATAGGCGGTTCGAGCATCATGCTCCGGCGAGCCCCATCACCGTCACACAACACTCCCACCTCACGTCACCGCCGACAAGGGGACATCGACATCCTCACCCAGATCTCCGCCCTCACCAGCGCCCTACAAAGCGTCGCTGTCGGACTCCTCGAAGACCACCTCCGGCACTGCGTCACCGACGCCGTACGAAACGACGGAGACATCGAAGGCAAGATCCGCGAAGCATCACAAGCCATCGCGCGACTCGTGCGTTGACGCCCCCTCCAGTGGGCTGTTGCCCATCGCTACCTCAACCGCTGGGCTGCGCGCCCCCGCCAGATTGATCACCACCGTGGCGAGTTTCAGCTCCGTAGCTCTGGATAGTTCGACCAGGTGCCGCCGGTATTCCTCTTGCGTCGGTCGGCCGTGTGGCCGCCGATGCCGATGACGTCAGCGATGACGGCGGAGGGCATTCGCATCGACAGGAGGTTCATCCGGGTCTCACGCGACACCCGTGAGCGGATCCCAAGCTCAGCGAGGCGAAGCCGGATGTAGGCAGCCGTCATGTGCGTGCCCGGAGATAACCCCTCGAACAGCCAGCCTGATGTCCCTGCGGCATACCCTCTTCGGGGTTCCGCCGAGAGTTGCCGACGAACGAGATCGCCGACCCTGTCATCGAGCACGACGGGAGTGACACCGAACTGAACGGTCACCTGTTCTGGTGTGACGTTGATCTGATCGCGCGTCAGGCTGACGGCGCGACCGAGTAATTGGGCGTAGAGGAGCACGAACAGCCCGGCGACGCGCACTTCCAGCTCTACGCTCTCGTCCGCGAGGAGAAGATCAGTGGCGCGCCACAGTTCCTCTTCGGTCATCGTCGACATCGTGTTTCGCGCAGCACGGTCATGAGTGGCCAGGTCGCCAGCGAGCCGGGATTTCGTCGCCCACCGGACGAAGTGATCCACCGGTTCCCGGGTCTTGATGCGGGCGGTGTAATGGTCAAGTGTGCGCTGGTCGAGGTCTCCGAGGAGCGTGCCTCTGGCATCTATCCAGGCCAAGAACCGCACGACAGCGGCGAGATGGCCGCGCTGGCCGATGAAGGCCTCCATGGATAGATCTCGTTCGCGATCTCGGTAGCGTCGATGCAGTTTGGGCAGGATGTCCCACCGGTAGAAGCGACGGAGCTTGTTCCCAGACGTGGGCTCGAGGGTGCCCGCCAACGCGGCGACGTGCAATGTGAGTTCGTGCTGCAGCACGTGAATCTGCGGGAGCACGCCGGCTTCGATGAGCAGTCGTCGGAAGTAGCGAGTCGCAGCCCCCTGGGTTAGTAGATCAAGAGCCGAGTGGTCAAC
Source organism: Microbacterium sp. 70-16 (assembly GCF_001898315.1). Classification (GTDB taxonomy): domain Bacteria; phylum Actinomycetota; class Actinomycetes; order Actinomycetales; family Microbacteriaceae; genus Microbacterium. The sequence continues at coordinate 30,260 of NZ_MKTQ01000017.1, forward strand.
ATCGAGTGCGCCGGTAGCCATGCCCTTCAGCGTCGATGCGACGTGTGGACGGCGCAGCCAGCTGACCACCGAGCGGGGGTCCATCGGAGCATCCGCGAGGTGCGCACGAAGTCGAGTCAACTCCACAGATGCCGACTCATCGGCACCGATGAGGTCATCGATCCGCACCTGCAAGCGGCACCGTCCGCAGTGGGTCCCGGTCAGGAACTCCTCGCTGCCGCACGTGCGGCACGCGAACCTCGGCGGGTGGCCGGCGCAGGTCGCGCACGTGATCGCACCCTCCTCGGCGATGAAGGCGAGCACCCGGACGTTCCCGCACAGCGGGCATTCGGCAGGGTTTCGTCGGAGGTCGCTGTAACAGACGTTGCAGATCCTCCCGCCGAGCAGAGAGTACAGTCCCGCGGCTGAGCGCCCGCAACGGTCGCAGGTCCGTGTGGTTGCTGCTGCTGTCATCGATCGGGATCGACAGGACGATGAAGCCGTGCCCGCACAGGTCGCAGATCCCCAATCGCGGAGTCACGCCCGCGTGCAGTACCAGTCCTTCTCGCCACCGCCGATTGCGCCGTCACCGTGATCAGATCGTTCGGCTGGCATCCAAAGATGCGGCACAGCGCCGCCAGCACTTCGACATTCAACCTCTCCGGAGTGCGGGTGACCAGCCGATACACCTGCTCGCGGGACAGATCGACACCCTGTTCACGCAAAGGCGTGAGCAGCTCGGTCGTCTGGAACATCCCAACTTCCGCCATCACGGCGCGCAGGTGCCAGTCGATGTGCCCCTTGGACTCAGTTGTCATTGCGGTTCTTCGTGTTCCTCTTCAGTGCGTCAGCGAGCACTCGGTTCTTGTAATCGTCGCCGACGGATGTGTAGATCGCGGTGGTCGAGGCGAATGCGTGCCCCACCTGGTCCTGAACGAACTTCTCGCTGTAGCCCCACTCAATGAGGTTCGTCACGTACGTGTGCCGCAGCGAATGCAGAGTCAACTCCTCCGGAAGCCCAACCTCGTCGCGCAGCTCGGCGAATCGATCGTTCAGATAGCGAGGGCTGACCCTCGTCCGGCGCTCCGTCGGCCAGAGGATACCCGTCTCCCAATCGCCAGTCATTCGGGGCCACCCCTGGTCCACCCAATGAGTGAGGCCGTCAACAATCCAGTCAAACTCGGGAACTGTCAGGACGGTACGTCGCTTGGGCCCGGTACCTCGCGTGCCTTTCCCGTGCCGGACGTATACAGCGCCGAAACTGCCGAACTGCGTAGCTACCGGGTTCGATCGCAGGTCAGCGATGTCGAGTCCGACGCACTCTGAGCGCCGAAGCCCAAAGGCATAGATGGTCTTGAACATCTGGGCATTTCGGAGCGCAGCAAGTGCCCCTTTCCTCTTGGTGTGAACGATGGTCTCGACCCGAGCGTCTGCAGCGTCGAAGAATTGTTCCAGCTCGTCGAATGTGAGAGCGCGCCGCCCCGGCGATCCTTCGTACTCCAGCAGGTGGGTGATTGTGTTCCAGTCGTGGCAGATCTGCTGCGGCGCAGACCCAAAACGGGTCAGGCATTCCGTCTGCCAGCCATACCGCTGGTCGGTGAGGAACTCGCAGAAGAGACGGACATCCGTCTGATAGCCCCGAAGAGTCGACCTCGATAACAGCTTCGCTCCAGACCGCCCACGGGTTGAGTAGTCCTCGAGGTCCTGAGGCTGCCACTGCCATGGGTATGTCGCGCAGTACTCGGTGAAGTGTTCGATGAACCGGCGGCGTCGATCGATGGTTCGCGCCAACAACCCACGACTCGCCTGCTGATCCGACCATCCATCCAGCATCGACTCAAAGACGTACTTCGCCTCATCGAGCGCGACAACGTTTCCCGTCAACCGCAGCGAAGACCGACCAACATCATTTGGACCAGAGCTCACTCCTCCATGTTGCAGCAGATGCATCATTGTTGCAACTATCCGACTCGACCAGGCGCTGTCGGGATGCGCTTGACGCCCTTCCGCGAGAGCCCCAAGCCGGTCGCGGGCGCAGGGAGCCAGCCTCTCGCCTTGATGACGCCAGAAAGGCGAGCTCATCGAGGTCCACCGGGCCTCTGAGGCTCACCGAACAAGAAATCTCAGGGCCGCAACCTCTGTTCAGAAATACCCGATCAATGCGGAAATTGGTGAACAAGGATGCATCTGATGCCGATACTTCTCGCTTCGCCGTGCAAGGCGAGACAGCCGCACAAGCCCAACCCGACGTCCAAGCCTGGCTTCGACGCATCGGACTCTGAACAACCCACCGGAGAGAACCACCATGACCGACCACGCCCTCACCGTCCTCATCGTCGGAGCAACAGGAAGCATCGGGCAGCACGTCGTCGAACAAGCCGTCGAGGCCGGACATCACACCCGAGCGCTCGTCCGCAACAACAGCAAGGCCCGCGGGATCGCTTCCGGAGCCGAGACAGTCATCGGTGACCTCACGGACGCCAGCACGCTTGCAGAGGCCGTTGACGGTATCGACGCCGTTGTCTTCACACACGGCAGTAGCAACGAGCCGGAGGCCGTCAACTACGGGGCTGTGCGCAATGTGCTTCGCGCTCTGAATGGCCGACCCGTCCGGATCGCGCTGATGACAACGATCGGAGTCACCGCACACTACGAGACATCCGAATGGAAGCGACGCGGCGAACGCCTCGTGCGCGCCAGCGGCAACACGTACACGATCGTTCGCCCCGGCTGGTTCGACTACAACGCACCCGATCAGCTGAAAATCACCATGCGTCAGGGCGACACCCACCTCACCGGCACCCCCGCAGACGGCGTGATCGCCCGCAGGCAGATCGCCCGCGTACTGCTCGACAGCCTCACCAACCCTCAGGCCGACCGCCGAACCCTGGAACTGGTCGCCGAACGCGGCCCCGAACAGGCCGACCTCGGACCGGTATTCGGCGCCCTGGAACCCGACGCAACCGGGTCCCTCGACGGCGCCAAGGACACCGACAACCTGCCGGCGTCCGAAGAACCCCAGCGCGTCGTCGACGACCTCAACACCGTCCGCGGCGACGCCTGATCACCGATTGAAGAGGAGATGCACATGAACACCCGCACTCTCGGCCGCAACGGCTTGGAAGTATCGGCCATCGGCTTCGGATGCATGGGCCTCAGCCACGGCTATGGCCACAACCTCGACGATGCGCACGGCATCGACGTGATCCGGCGCGCTGTCGACCTCGGAGTGACCTTCTTCGACACCGTCCAGGTCTACGGCCCTTTCACCAACGAAGAACTCGTCGGCAAAGCACTCGCCCCCGTCCGGGCCGATGTCGTGATCGCCACCAAGTTCGGCTTCGACTTCGACGGAACCAGCGAAACCGGGCTCAACAGCACCCCGGACTACATGCGGCAGACCGTGGATGCATCGCTCCAGCGTCTCGGCGTCGAGAAGATCGACCTGCTGTACCAGCACCGTGTCGATCCGGCCGTGCCGATCGAAGACGTCGCCGGGACAGTGAAAGAGCTGATCGACGTCGGCAAAGTCGCACACTTCGGATTGTCCGAAGCCGGTGCCGACACGATCCGCCGCGCCCACGCCGTCCAGCCCGTCACGGCTCTGCAGAGCGAGTACTCACTGTGGTGGAGGGAACCCGAAGACGTGATCCTCCCCACCCTGCTCGAACTCGGCATCGGACTGGTCCCCTTCAGCCCCCTGGGCAAAGGTCTCCTCACCGGCACCCTCGACAACTCGACATCGTTCGGTGAGGGTGATGTCCGCGCCAGTCTGCCGCGTTACAGCGCCGAAGGCCGCGACGCGGGCCAACAGCTCGTCGACCTGCTCGCCGAGATTGCAACGCGAAAGAACGCGACATCTGCCCAGATCGCCCTCGCGTGGCTCCTCGCACAGAACACCTCGATCGTGCCGATCCCCGGCACGACAAAGGTTCACCGCCTGGAGGAGAACGTCGGCGCATCCTCCGTCGCCCTCAACGATGACGAACTCGCGCAGCTGACGACCGCGTCGAGCCTCGTTGACACCTCGCTCGCGCGGTACCCCGAGAGCATGCAGAAGTGGATCGATCGCTGAGATGTTATAGGCCTGCCGATAACGATCGTTTTTGACGGGCTTCCGCGCCCAGAGCAAGGCGCATGGGGTGTGGAGTTGACCAGTGAGTGGCGGGTGTTTGTGATCGTTCTGTGTCGTTAGTTGCCGATGACGAGGATGCTTGCGGCGGCTTCTATGACGTCGTCTGTGATTGTTTCGAGGTCGTTGATTTTGAGGACGCGGTTGATCTGTGGGAAGAGGCGTTCCAGCAGCCGGAAGTTGCCCCGGGTGATGCGTTCGATCGCTGCGATGGCTTGAGCGTCGGTGAAGTCGTCTGGGTCAAGGTTTCGGCCGAGGTGTTTCCAGTGTCTTTGGAGGACGAAGAGTAGTTCGTCGCGTCCGAGAGCTCGGTAGTGGTGGGAGAATGACTCGCCCCGGCGTGTCTGGAGAGTGTTTTGCTGGTGTCAGCCGGCTTGTTCGACCGGTTCGTTGCGAGCGTAGTCGAGTTGTTCGACCTCGAGGGGCGTGAGGTCGTCGATGGAGCCGTGGGTGCGTTCGGTGTTGAACCACAGCACCCAGGAGGCAGTGGCGGCCTCGACTTGGTCGACGTCGCGCCAGGGCCCTTCGTGGTGGATCAGCTCGGACTTGTACAGGCCGATCTGCGACTCCGCGAGGGAGTTGTCGTACGCGTCGCCGACGGACCCGACGGACGGGTCGATGCCTTCGTCGATGAGCCGGTCGGTGAACGCGATCGACGTGTAGACGCTGCCCGCATCCGTGTGGTGCGTCAGTCCGGTGAACGCGGTGACGCCTTCACGTCGGCGCGCCCATAGCGCCATGTCGAGACAGTCCAGCACCAGCGGCGTCGTCATGCTCGTCGCGGCCCGCCATCCCAGGATGCGTCGGGAGTGCGCGTCGAACACGAACGCGACGTACACCCATCCGGACCACGTCCACACGTACGTGAAGTCCGCGACCCACAGCTGGTTCGTGCGCAGCCGTGCGAAGTGGCGGTCAACGAGGTCGGCAGGTCTGGTCTGCCTCGGCTCCGTATCGACCGGACGCTTGCGTCTGCCGCGAACCACGCCAGCGATCCCCAACTCCCGCATGAGACGTTCGACCGTGCAGCGGGCGATGTCGTGCCCGTTGCGGCGCAACCGAAGCCACAGCTTGCGCGCGCCGAGGACCTTGCGTTGCTCCTGCCACGTGGCCAGGATGATCGGCTTCCACCGCTCATCCGACACCGCCCGAGGCGACTGGCCGCGCCCTCTGGCGTCGTAGTACGTCGATGGGGCGATCTTCACGCCATGCTGGGTCAGCACCGTGCAGATCGACTCGACACCCCATCGCAGCCCGCCGTCGGCGCGCTCCCTGTGCTCGTCGATGAAGACGACTATCTCTTGTGTGGCCGGTCGAGTTCGGCGATGCTCCTATGTCAAGCCGCGGTGGCGAGAATGCTCTTCAGAGTCGTGTTCAGGGTGATCCGAGTGCGGTGGTCGCTCGTGGCTCGGGCTGCTTCGTCCTGACGGAGAGCGGTGAACACGCGGTCCGAGATCCGGCGCCGCAGCAGTCGGAGGGCCTCGACTCGAGTCTTGCCGGCACCGACCTGCTTCGCGAAGTAGACAGCACCCTCGCCACCGAGGCGTTGCTGGGTCACCGCAGCCATATGGAGGGACGTGTTGATGCGTCGATTGCCGCCGCGCGAGAGCCGCACCTTCACGTTGTTGCCCGACCAGACCGGGATGGGCGCCGTGCCGTTGAACCGCGCGAACGCGTCCCTGCTCCTGAAACGGCTGACGCCGGCGGTCTCGCCGACGATCGCAGCTGCCCCAAGTACGCCCATGCCTGGGACGGCGAGGAGTGTCGGGTACTCGGCTCTCACGATTGCGGTGAGCTGTCGTTCAATAGCCGCGATCCGCTGGGTGAGAGTGATGATGTCGGCGAGCAGGTCGCGAGCGATCTCGGCGACCGCACCGTCGATTCCGGCGATCGCGTCGGTGATCTGGTCGAAGACGGTCGCCCGTCGAATTCCTCGTGATGGGACCTCGAGGTCTGGCACGAGTTCGTGCAGGAACCAGCGCAGTTTTGCCTGCAATCCGGTGCGATGCTCGACGAGTCTCTTGCGGTGATCGGAGAAGAGCTTCAGGTCGCGATCCGGTCCGGCGAGGTGAGCGGTCGGGAGATTGTCTTCGCGCAACGCGACGCGCGCGACGGCCTCCGCGTCGATCGGATCGGACTTTCCTGGTTCTCGGGATGACCTCCGCATACCGGCCATCAACCGGGTATGCACCCGCAGCACCTGATGGCCGGCGAGCAACAGGCTCGCCTCCAGAGCGCGGGTGAGGTGACGGCAGTCCTCGACCGCGACCTTCACCATGCCGAACTCGTCGAGCCACTCGAGGATTCGGATGTGACCCGCCTTCCGAGCAGGGACCGTAAGCGCGGCGATTCGCTTGCCGACCTCGTCGATCGCGACGAGCGTGTAACTGTCCTTGTGAGCGTCGATACCAACCGTGATCATGCCGACTCCTTTGTCGTTCCACCAATGACGACCCGACGCTCGGCGGCCGATGGGCACGCCTCAATCGAGCACGACGGCAGTCGCGCAGGCTCCCTATCAGGCCACATCGGTCACCGAGCGTCGGCGTCGACGGGGCGGCACATCGCGGAATAGCCACCATCCAAGATGGAGCAGCGAAGAAAAGAGCCAACCCCGCCGACCGCTCTATCGTGACATTGACGCGAAGAAAGCTGATGCTGCCTTCAAGATCTCGTTCGCACGACGAAGCTCGGCGTTCTCACGCTTGAGGCGCTTGATCTCCACCGCTGCGTCGGTCGTGACGCCAGGCCGGTCGCCGGCATCGACTTGCTGGCGGCGAATCCAGGTGCGGATCGTCTCGGGCGATCCCACACCGAGCATCTGCGCCACCGCGCTCATCGCCTGATACTCGCTCGGATAGTCGGATCGCACCTCGGCGACCATACGGACAGCGCGCTCACGAAGCTCGCGCGGGTACTTACTGGGACGTCCCATGAGACAGATCCTTCCAAGGAATCCTGTCTCCGGACACGCCGGGGCGAGTCAATGGTCGCGCGTCGATGGATGAATCCATGGTCACGGGCGAATCCCGTACGGTCACTCGCGGCACGGGCGACACGGTCACGGCGGGCACTGTCGCCACCGATTCCGGGTTGCGTGTCGAGATCACCGCGACCGGTGACGACACCACCCTCGCGGGCATTCAGCGGCTGGTGACCGAAGCGCAGAGCTCGTCCTCTCGCGCCCAGCGTCTCGCCGACACCGCCGCGGGGTGGCTGTTCTGGTTCGCGCTGGGATCTGCGGCCATCACCGCGATCGTGTGGATATTGGTGGGCTTCCCGGATGCCGCGGTCATCCGCACGATCACCGTCTTGGTGATTGCCTGCCCCCACGCGCTCGGTCTTGCCATCCCTCTGGTCGTGTCGATCGCGACCGAGCGCGCCGCGCGCGGCGGGGTGCTCGTCAAGGACCGTCTGGCGTTGGAGAGCATGCGCACCGTTGACACGGTGCTGTTCGACAAGACCGGGACCCTCACGAAGGGCGAGCCCCGCGTCTCCGAAGTGTCAGTCACCGACGGTCGTGACGCAGACCAGGTGCTCGCCCTCGCTGCCGCCGCCGAGGTAGACAGTGAGCACCCTCTGGCGAAGGCCATTGTCCGTGCCGCTGCCGACAAGAAGCTCACGGTGCCCGGAAGCCGTGACTTCACCTCGTCTCCCGCCGTTGGCGTCACCGCAACCGTGGACGGCACCACCGTCCGGGTGGGTGGACCGCACCTCCTCACCGAAGAGAACGCAGATGAGCTTCCCGTCGTAGACCAGTGGCGTGCCGATGGCGCGATCATCCTCCATGTCGTTCAGGATGGGGACGTCATCGGTGCGCTGAAGCTCGCCGACGAGGTGCGTTCGGAGTCGCGCGAAGCGGTCGACGCGCTGCACGTCTTGGGCGTGCAGGTGGTCATGATCACCGGAGACGCCGAGGCCGTCGCACATGCCGTCGCGCAGGATCTCGGCATCGACCGGGTCTTCGCCGGCGTGCGCCCCGAAGACAAGGCCGCGAAGGTCCAAGAGCTGCAGAAAGAGGGCCGGAAGGTCGCGATGGTCGGCGACGGCGTCAATGACGCCCCCGCCCTCGCGCAGGCCGACGTCGGGCTCGCCATCGGAGCGGGCACGGATGTGGCGATCGCCTCGGCTGGGGTCATCCTCGCCAGCGACGACCCCCGCTCTGTGCTCTCCGTGATCGAGCTGTCCCGTGCGGCGTATCGGAAGATGAAGCAGAACCTCTGGTGGGCCGCGGCCTACAACCTCATCTCCGTCCCCCTCGCCGCCGGCGTCCTCGCACCCATCGGGTTCATCCTGCCGATGTCGGTCGGCGCGATCCTAATGTCGCTGTCCACGATCGTCGTCGCCCTCAACGCCCAGCTGCTGCGACGCCTCGACCTCAGGCCGGAGACCACGACCCGGACCATCCTCGACCGATGACCATGACGAACCCGGAGGACGTGATGGCCGACGCCATTGAACCCGCAACGGCCTGCGACCACGGTGAAAACGGCTACAGCAGCGACAACGTCCGCTACCTCGCCCCCCTTATTCGTGAGGTCCTCCCTGACCTCTTCGCAAGACCCTAACAACTCGCATTCTGTTCGCCAACCGGTGAGGACTGGCGTGAGGACTACTTCATCTCGCCGTTCTGATCGGCGTGCTCTTCCGCACGGAGTCTCTCACGATCGTCCTTTAGACCATCGCGCACACCCTTGCGGACGGCACCGTAGACGGCGTAAGCCAACACCCCAATGGTGACGGCGGTCAGGGCGAGCAATGACAAGGGGTCCATAGGCTCTCCTCCAAATTTCGGTTCACTGTACGCCGTCGGCCGTCGCGGGCTGAGGCTCGTAGTCATGTCGTTCGGCCTCGTGGGCGGGCGTCACCAGAAGGCCGAAATGAACGCACAAGAGGCTGCAACTGTTGAGAGACAGAGGCGTTTGGTCGCGCCGCATCCGATACCCCGCCCGGACGGGTGACGGTCCGTCTGTATGCGGACGGATCTCGGGCATTCTCTTCGATGGAGGTCCCTGTCGAGCAGGCCAACGCCGATGATCAGATCAGCCCATATTCGATCCAAGGAGGCAGCTACTCATCCGCCGCCCCGCCGCGACGAATGCAGAGCACCACCATGCTGCGGACATCGCACCCATCGGCACGTCGCGGTCGGAGACGGCTCGTGGACGAAGCAGCTGACATCTGCTCGCCGATCGTCTCTCATCCTGGTCTCATGATCGGGGTTCTAACGTCACTGTCATGAGAGATTCAGCGATCGTCCTGACGCGGCTCAGCCGCAGGTTCGGGGCCACACCCGCGGTCACCGATGTGAGTGTCGAGATCCCGGCGGGCGAGATCTTCGGCCTGCTCGGCCACAACGGGGCGGGCAAGACGACGACGGTCAACATGCTGACCACCCTGCTTCCGCCGACGTCGGGAGACGCGGTGGTCGGAGGGAAGAGCATCATCGCGGATGCTGCGGCGGTGCGCAGTCTGATCGGCTATCTGCCGGAGAACGTGCAGTTCTACGACAATCTGACGCTGGTGGAGAATCTGCAGTTCTTCGGTCGACTGTCGGGGTTGCGCCGCCCGGATGCACGGATCGCGGATGTTCTGCGGTTCCTGGACTTCACGGGGCACGACAGCCAACGGCTGGGCACGTTCAGCAAGGGTATGCGTCAGCGGGTAGGGATCGCACAGGCGATCCTGCACGCCCCGGCCGTTCTCTTTCTGGACGAGCCGACGTCTGGCCTGGACCCGGAGGGCGTCCGAACCCTGCGCGAGACGATCGTGCGACTGAACAAGGAACTCGGGCTGACAGTGTTCATGAACACGCATCTGCTCTCAGAGGTCACCCGCACGTGCACCAGCATCGGCATCCTCAATCAAGGACGCCTGGTGCACCATGACACGGTCGCGAGCACTCTGGCGGCGTATCCCGAAGAGCAGTCGTTGGAGGAGATCTTCTTCCAGCTGGAGCGGGCCGGGACACCGTGAATGGCTTCTGGACGAGCGCCCGGCATGAGGTGCTCAGCATCACCCGCGCACGCATCGCACTATTGCTACTGATGGTGTTCGTCGGCATGGTGTCCGTGTCTGCGATTATCGGATGGATCACCACGCGTACCGTCACCTCCGTGTATGAGGGCATCCTCGCGGCGGGTCTGACCGCCGCGCCCAACCCGTTCACTGACGTGGCCCCGCTGTACTACGCACGTAACTCGGCGATCTACGTTGTCTTGATCGGGTGCCTCATGGCGATCGTCCTCGGCGCGCAGGCCACGCTCCGCGACCGCAAGCAGGGCACCTCCATCCTGGTGCTCACCCGCCCTCTCGCCATCCAGGCGCGTCTGCTCGGGCAGCTGGCCGGGATCGGGCTGGTCCTTGCCACGGTGTCACTGGTGAGCACCCTGATCAGCTGGGTCTCGATCGCGATCATCACCGGAACCCCCCTCGGCGGGGACCTCACCGCCCGGCTGGTGGGCTTCGCGGGCACGTCGTGGTTGCTGCTGATGGTCTTCGCGATCATCGGGATGATCTCCGGCCTGTTCGCCCGCCGCGAGAGCACCGCCTTCCTTGTGCCGTTCGTGGTGTGGAGCGGAATCACATTCGTGCTGCCCCAGTTGGGCTCCGCCGCCCGGCCTGTGGCACTGCTGAACCCCGTGCCGGCTGTTCCCGTCGCGGGGGACTCGTTCTCGGTCCTGTCCGCGTTGACCGGCCCGCTCGCGATCACTGAACAGTTCAAGACGACCGCGAGCGTGCTGCTCCAGAACGACCTGGTGGTCGGCAGCGCCGGGGCCGGTGTCCTCGTCCTGGCGATATTCCTGCTCGCGGGCCTGATCGCGATCACCGTGATCCCTCGACGAAAGATCCGGAGTGCCCTTCATGACTGACATCGCCACGGTGGCCCGCAAAGAGATCCTGGAACTGCGCCGCGACCGCCTTTTCCTCATCCTGATCGGCTTCCTCGCCGTCGTCACCGTGATCTCGGTCGCGGTGGGCGCCGCCGACTTCCGGGCGCAGCTGGACGCCTACACCCTGTACGTCGCAGACGTCACTGCCAGCGGCTCCGGTGTGACGCCCGCCGCCCCGCAGCTGTTCCCCCTGCAACTACTGCGAGGTGGGATGGAGTACCTCGAGATCCTCGGGGCGCTGTTCGCGATCGTGTTGGGTTACGCCACCATTGCGAAAGAGAAGCATCGCGGGACGTTGCCGCTGCTGCTCAGCCGCCCCGTGCAGCGCTTCGCGCTGGCCGGCGGCAAGATCGCAGCCCTTGCGACGATATGGGGACTGGTCGTGCTGGGCCTGGCGATCGTCTCCGCCATCGCGGTCACCACCATCGGCGGGGGAACCCTGACCGGAACCGACCTGGCCCGGCTCGCAGTCAGTTGCGGCTTCGCCTGGTTGTACCTGGTGTTCTGGTCGGCCATCGCGATCGCTGTCACTGTGCTCACTAGGCAGCTCAGCGCCGGACTGATCATCAGCCTGCTGGTCTGGCTGACCTTCGTGCTGCTCATACCCCAGATCGGCGACACGATGGACCCGGACAATCAGGTCCCGGGCGGGCTGTTCGCCGCGTTGCAGATTCAGAAACCGGATGAGCTGGCCGTGCTCGCCCAGTTCGCACGCTTCGACAGCATCCGCAACGGACTGGAAGTGTCCTCGGTTACCAAGCACTTCGAACGGATCGCGTTCGCGTTTCTGGGGATCAAGGGCCAGTACAACCAACAACCACTGCCCGTGGTGTGGATGGCGATGCTGCCCTACATCCTCACGCTCACCGCCGCGACCGTCGCCTCCATCACTATCGCCAGCGCCGTCACCACCCGGCGCGCTCTGCAAAGGAAACAATCATGAACACCAAAAACCTGATCCCTTTCGTCGCCGCAATGGTCCTGACCGCCGGCGTCCTCACCGGCTGCCAAGCTGCCACCGGCACCGCCCTGGCGACCCCCGGTGCCTCTGCCAGCGCGACACCGGGCTCCAACTCCGTGCTGCCGGTCGCGTCCAACCCGATCAGCAACACCAGCACGGCACCAGGTCTGAGTATCGCCTCGGCGGCCGTGGAGGACCTCGTCGACCCGGCCACCGGGAAGGCGATGGATGACCGGCTGCAGATCACGTTGACCAACAGCACCAGCACACCCTTGACCAACGTCGAGATCTACTATCAGATGACCGATGTCACCACCCAACAGTCTGAGGGGTACTACATGGCACTTGATGACGTGACAATTCCTGCCCAGGACGAGACGACCGTGTACTTCGACAACGGCACCGAGCCCGGGCACTTCCCCGAGAACACCTTCAGCCTGTACCGCACGTCCACCAACCAGGTCGATTTCGTCATCCAGGCCAGCGCCGACGGCGTTCAGGTCGCTACCGCGAACGCATCGAAAGGGGCCGGTACCGGTGAACAGCCCGACTGACCGACGCCCCGGCCTGCGGCAGGCGGGTGCCCGGTGAGGATTCTCGTCGTCGAGGATGACGTCGCGCTCGGCGACGTCATCCGCCGCGCCCTCGCTGAGACCGGGTATGCCGTCACCATCGCCGGAACCGCTCCGGGCGGGATCGAAGCATTCGAGATCGACACGTACGACCTGGTCGTCCTGGATCTGATGCTCCCCGGACTGCCGGACGGCGGCATGGGCGTCTGTCGGCGCATCCGCGAGATCAACCACGACACGCCGGTGCTGATGCTGACCGCGCTGGACTCGATGCGCTCCAAGGTCGCGGGGCTGGACGCGGGCGCCGATGATTACATCGTCAAACCGTTCCACCTGGTCGAGTTGTTGGCCCGTACCCGGGCGCTGCTGCGCCGCGCGCCGCGCGCACAGCCGCCGGTGCTCACCGCCCAGGGCGTCACCCTGATTCCCTCCACACAGACGGCGATCCGCGATGGGCGTACCATCGACCTCACCCCCAAGGAGTATGCGGTCCTGGAGTACCTGATGCGCAACGCAGGTACGATCATCAGTTCCACCGAACTGATCGACCATGCCTGGGACAGCAACTACGAGGGGTTCAGCAACGTCGTGCAAACGTACATCCGCTACCTTCGCCAAAAGCTGTCCACGCCCGGTGAATCCGACATCATCCAGACTCGCCGGGGCGCCGGTTATCTGATCGCGGCAGACGAATGATCTTCCGCCGTGCGACGATCCGCCTCACCGTCGCGTACACGGTCATCCAGCTGGCGATCTTCGCGATCTTCGCGATCGGCGTGTACACGTTCGTCACCGGAACGTTCGATTTCGACGCCGCCGAGAGCGATGGCGAAGGCGCAGTTAATGCCGCGGAGCAAGGATTCGCGTTGCTGCGCACTGCGCTGATCGTGTTCTATGCCTGCCTCCTCGTCGTCATCCCGCTGTTCAGCTGGCTGATGGCACGTTCGGCGCTGAAACCGATCCGGGTCAGCTTCGAACGACAACAGCAGTTCGTCGATGGTGCTTCCCACGAGATGCGCACCCCGCTCAGCGTCATCCAGGGGGAACTCGAACTGGCTCTGAGTCGCTCCCGTTCACCCGCCGAGTATCAGGAAGCGATCACTGTCGCACTTACGGCCACGGGTGGGCTCATCCGGCTTACCGAGGACCTGCTGAAACTGTCCCGCACGAGCAAGGCGGAACTCTCCGACAGCTTCACCCTGATCGATCTGAATGAGATCCTTCCGGAGCTGGTCGTCGCTGCTGCGGGCCGCCGCGACGATGTTCACATCGCCGTCGACACTGGGCCCCCGCTACCGGTGCGTGGATCAGCCGAACTCCTCTCGCGCGCGATCGGGAACGTCCTCGACAACGCAGTGAAGTTCAGCGGCCCGGGCGGCGCTGTCACCCTCAGTACCACCCGCGGCGACGGGGGTGCAGCCGTGATCCGGATTGACGACGACGGTATCGGAATGACTCCCGCAGAACTCGTCCATGCTTTCGACCGGTTCTGGCGTGCCGAAACATCACGAACCACCCCGGGGCACGGATTGGGGTTGGCGTTGACAAAGCAGATCATGCAGGCCCATGACGGCTCCATCGCTCTCGAATCCTGGCCCGGGCGCGGGAGCACGGTCACCTTCAAAATACCGACCGCCACGCGCTGACCGCGAACGGATGGTCCACCGACAGAGCCAACGGGCGACGGTCCGGAGGCAATTCTGGCGCTCTCACGTTCATCTCATCGCCTTCTTCTTAGCCTGTATTCACAGTCGAGAACTCACTCGATCTTCAACGAAAGGCAGTCCGCAACCGCCACTGCGGCGGTGAACGACACCGCGAAGGAGAACAGCATGAAGACAACAGCCAAGCGGGCGATCGCCACCGGCGCACTCGTCACCGCACTCGCCCTGGGCGGCACCGGAGTGGCCGTCGCCACTACCGGCGCGGCAAGCGCCCCGGCAAATACCACCAACAGCGAGCAGGACCCCGGCTACGTCGGAACCATCCCCGCTCCAAACGACGGCACAGCCGACACCGAGGAAGCCGACGGCGCCAAGGGCGCCGAAGGCGCAGAAGCTGCGGAAGGGACGGAAGGCGCAGAAGGGGCGGATGACTCCGCTGCCGAAGCTGCACAGTCGACCGCCCTGGAAAGCCTCGCGAAAGTCACGCCAGAGGAGGCCACTGCGGTCGCACTGAAGGCGGTCTCCGGGACGGCCGCCGCCGCACAGCTCGAGAACGAGAACGGGTTCGTCGTCTACGGCATCGAGGTCACCACCGCCGACGGCACCGTCATCGATGTCAAGATCGATGCCGGCGACGGAACAGTTCTCGCACAAGACACCGCAGACTCGGAGACCTCGGACTGATTGCGTCGCCTGCGACCGTGAGGGTCTGCGCCCGGCATTTGCGCCGGCGCAGACCCTCGAGTCGTTGACGCCGCCCGGCTGCATCTGGTCTGCGATCGCGCGGCACCTCCGTGAAGTCGTCATGTGATGGAGCGGCAGGACAGTGTTGCCAGAGAGCCGCCGTACCCGGTATACGATTGCCGATCCGGGAAGGTTGTCGGCCGGAGGTCGGAGGTTGGTCTGCGGGAGCCTCGCCGCAGGCTCTTGGCCGATCGTGAGAACGTATCACAGGATTAAGGCCCTTATCGATTGGAGCCCGGCATGATTCGAGCCGAAAAGCCTGATCACGGAGATCCCGGTGAGATCGCACACGATAGCCGGATCTCTCCACGGCGGAGTAACTCAGTGTGGCGTCGCCTCGCCCATGGTGTGCGCACGGTCAGCGAACGACTCGGACCGAACGGTGCATTGATCCTAATCCTGGCGTTTGGGCTGATTCTCGTTCTCGTGCTTAGCGTCGCTGCCGCCCAGGTGTACGACAACATCACCGACGCAGATGGGGTAGCCGGTCTCGACCGCCCCCTGCTCGACTTCGTTCTTTCCCTCCGATCGCCATTTCTCGACGTGATCCTCACCGGATACACCCATATCGCCGGTCCCGTTGGCATGCCCATCATCGCCATCGCTGCGATGGCGATTCTCTCGATCCATCGCCGATCCTGGACGCCAGTGATCCTGATCGTCGCCAGCGGCGGCGGGTCGCTCCTCATGACGGTCGTAGGAAAACAACTGTTCGGACGCGACCGGCCTCCTCTCGCCGATGCGGTGCCCCCGTATGAACACTCGGCATCCTTCCCGAGCGGGCACACATTGAACGCGGTGACAGTCATAGGGGTGATCGCCTACCTGCTCATCCTGCGTCAGACGACCTTCCGGGCCAAGACCGTCACGATCGCCACCGCCGCACTCTTCGCCTTCACCACAGGCATCGATCGGATCTACCTCGGACACCACTGGGCAACCGACGTCCTCGGTGCCTGGATGCTCGGCGCTGCCTGACTCGCTCTGGTCATCACCGCACACCAGCTCTACCTCACCGCTCGCGTCCTGCACGAGCAACAAGATCCCGACGGGTCTCGTCCAAGCCCCTCCCTGGTTCCAGGCGCGCATCGGACGCAGCGGAGAAGGTGACGCCGACGGCACGATCGAAAAAACCACTGAGGACATCGCCCGCCTCATCGGCTCCAAACGGTCTCACATGCGATCTCGAGGCTCGTTCATCGTCTTCACGGACAGGATTCTCCACGTGCAACCGCTCGCGTTGCCTGGCGATAAGGCCACAGCCGGTTGAGGGACTCAGCTGACTACGGACCCTCGCGAAGGCCGAGGATCTTCAGCGCGGCTGCGCCGGTGTCTTCAGGTAGTCGAATGTGCCCGGTGCATTCTGTGTGTCGCTCAGGCGATAGATCACGCCCTCGTGATCGATAACGGGCTTGGGCATGCCGTCCGGCTGAAACGGGCACAGAACGGGCTGCCCCGCATCGGTGGGTGTCGGTCCATCGTGCAATACCGCAACGTACGTCTTGATGGTCATCCTTCGACGGTACCCCGTCGATCCAACGAAGATGTTATTATCTACGCATGAATGCAGATAGTAAGGTTTGTGGTCGGATGCCCGAGAGCGACTTCGTCGAGCTGGCGGTTGAGATCTTCGGGATGCTTGCCGATGCGACGCGCGTGCGGTTGATTCTGGCGTTGCGTGAGGCCGGGGAGCTGTCCGTGAACGACCTGGCGGAGATGGTGGATAAGGCCCCGCCGTCGGTGTCGCAGCATCTTGCCAAGCTCCGGCTGGCGCGTATCGTCTCGACCCGGCAGGACGGGACCCGGGTGTTTTACCGGCTGGAGAATGAGCACGCGTCGCAGCTGGTCCGAGATGCGATCTTCCAGGCCGAGCACTCCCTGGGCGGCACCCCCCGCCACCACCACCCGGAGGCGGCCACGGTAGAAACCGCCTCCGCAGAACCGCGCCTTCAGAGCGCGGACGTATGAGCATCCTCACCGAACCGGGGCTGCGCCCTGGGGGCCGGGCACTGCCGAAGCCACCATCGATCTTCGTCACCGGGGCACGTTTGCCCGAGGTGCGGTGGGCGGCTCTTGCTCTGTTGCTGTTTCTGGTCGCGTGGCCGCTGCAGGTGGCCGGTGCCCCGGAGCCGGTGTGGTGGACGCTGTATCTTGTCGGGTACGTTGCGGGCGGGTGGGAGCCGGCCTGGGCGGGTCTGACGGCGCTTCGGAACAAGGTTCTCGACGTGGATCTGTTGATGATCGTCGCCGCGATCGCCGCCGCCGCGATCGGACAGGTGTTCGATGGCGCGCTTCTGATCGTCATCTTCGCCACCAGCGGCGCCCTTGAAGCTCTCGTCACTCAGCGCACCGCGGACTCCGTGAGCAGCCTCTTGACGCTCGCACCAGAACACGCCACACGCCTCACCCGCCGCCGGGACCGTGAGGACCTGGCGGAGGTTCCGACATCCGCTCTGGAGGTCGGGGATCTGATCCTGGTGCGCCCCGGTGAGCGCATCGGCGCGGACGGGATCGTGGTCGACGGGGTCAGCGAAGTCGACCAGGCAGCGATGACCGGGGAGTCGATGCCGGTCCGACGCGGCGAAGGGCAGGACGTGCTCTCCGGAACCGTGAACGGCACCGGCGCTCTCACCGTCCGGGTCACCCGCCCCGCCAGCGAGTCCGTCATCGCCCGGGTGGTGACGATGGTGTCCGAGGCCTCGGAGACGAAGTCCCAACGGCAGATGTTCATCGAGAAGGTCGAGCAACGATATTCCCTCGGTGTGGTCGCGGCGACCCTGCTGGTGTTCTTCGTCCCGTTGATGTTCGGTACCGACTTCCGGGAGGCGCTGCTGCGCGCGATCACCTTCATGATCGTGGCATCTCCGTGTGCGGTGGTCCTCTCCACCATGCCGCCGTTGCTCGCGTCGATCGCGAACGCGGGACGGCACGGGGTGCTGGTCAAATCCGCGACCGTGATGGAACGCCTCGGCCGGACCTCGCTGGTCGCGTTCGATAAGACCGGAACGCTCACCCACGGCGCCCCCGTAGTGAGAGACGTCACCGCACGGCCCGGGCACACCCGCCAGTCGGTGCTGGCGTGGGCGGCCGCTGTAGAGCAGCACAGCGAGCACCCGATCGGGCGGGCCATCGTCCGCGCCGTCCCGGAGGGCACCACCCCTGCTACGAACTTTCGGGCGATCCCCGGCCACGGGGTCGAAGGGGTCGTCGACGGGCGCCTGGTCCGCGTCGTGCAGACGGTTGACGGATCGGGCACGGTCGGCACGATCGTGGACGTCCTGGTCGATAATGAACCTGTCGGAACGCTCACCCTCGATGACGCACTCCGCCCGGACGCAGCCTCCTCGGTCGCACGAACCGAAGCCCTCACCGCATCGCCGGTGCACCTGCTCACCGGGGACAACGACCGCACCGCCACAGACATCGCCGCACGCACCGGGATTCGTGTCGTCCACGCCCGGCTGCTCCCCGCTGACAAGGCTGACGCGGTGAAACGACTCGAGGATGACGGCGCCACCGTGATGGTCGTCGGCGACGGGGTCAACGACGCCCCCGCTCTGGCTGCGGCCAGTATCGGCGTCGCGATGGGTCGGCACGGCTCCGACCTGGCCCTGGATACTGCAGATGCGGTGATCATCCGCGACGAGCTGTCGGCGGTGCCGGCGGTGATCAACCTGTCTCGCAAAGCGCACCGGTATGTGGTGGCGAACCTGATCATCGCCGCGACCTTCATCACCGTGCTGGTGACATGGGACCTGATCGCCACATTACCGTTGCCGCTCGCGGTGGCCGGACACGAAGGATCTACCGTCATCGTCGCCCTCAATGGGCTGCGACTGCTACGTAAGAGCGCCTGGACATGAGAACCACTTGCCGCCCAGCCCTGTCTATCGGAGGCCGATCATGACACCCAAACGTCCCGCCGCGGCCGCGTCCGCGTTGGATTCCGAGAACGCGCTGGTCATCGTCTGTCGCGGCGGTGACTGTGGGAGCCGGCGAAAGCACCCCGCCGTCGATCATGCCGCGCAGCTCACGACCATCCGTACCCGCGTCGGCGGCGCGGCCGAGGTGTTGGTCAGCAAGTGTCTCGACGCGTGCGAGCACTCCAACGTCATCGTCGTCGTCCCAGGACAGGAAGATCGCACCCGGGGAGCCGAGCCGGTCTGGCTGGGCGAGGTCAATGACCCCGACGTCACCGCCGATCTGATCGACTGGGTCACCTCTCCCACACCTTGGTCAGTGCAGCCGCCCACGCTCGTCGACATCCACACCTTCACCCCCACCCGCCGCAGCCGCCACGAACTGGAAGATCCGGACACGGTGCCCGCAGCGCGCCCTACCCGTCGCGGCCGGAAGAGATAGGCCCGACAACTGGTCGTGACCCCGATCTTTCAAGGACGTCCGGTGAGGGGAGCGCAAAGGCGGGGTGCGTCGTGGTCCCATGGTGAGCGCTATTCAGTGGGGCATGCACGCTCCGCTGATTCCTCGAACACCGGCACGGGTCGGGTCTGTGCTTGCTCAGCTGTTGCCGCGACGCCATTGCGTTCGATGTCTTGGATGAGCCAGTCCATCTCGAGAATCTCGCGGCGTTGCGCTTCGCTGATCTCGACAGCGAGCTCGCAGACGCGGACGTCCTGGATTTGAGCGCGTTCGGCCCGGGTGATCGCCATGGAGTGGTGGGGAATCATGGCGCGCATGAAGGCCGTGTCGTCAACAGTGATCTGACTGCGGTCGAGGACGACGCCGCCTCCGACCAGCAGCACGCCCGCGGTGATGATGGCGATGTTGGCTTTGGTGTTCTTGTACATGCTCAGCATCCAGCCGAGCATGATGAGCACCATCGTGCCACCCATGGTGAGCGTCATGAACACCCGGCTTTCACTGAAACGGACGTGAGCCCATTCCCAGGAGCCAACGAACATCACCCAGTACATCACCACCATCGCGGTGAGTATCATCGCCGCGAATCGGATGTACATGTTCATCTGCTTGCGGGGCTTGTGCTGTCCCTGATCGGTGCCGGTTTTCTTGTCTGTCGGCATGAAGGTCGGCCCTCCTTTTCGTTTCGGTGTTTCGGCCGGGGCCGGAGGTGTCGAACCGTGGTCAGAGGGCTTGGAGCAGTTCGGTGCACGCTCGCTCGCAGCGTCGGCACGCTTCGGCACAGATGCGGCAGTGCTCGTGCATGTCTTCGTGTAGCTCGCATTCGCTGGCGCAGCTGGCGCATGCAGTGCGGCAGGCCTCGAGCGTTGCTCGGGTGAGGTTGGCGTCGTAGCCGGTATGGCGGGACAGTATGCGTGCTGTTGCATCGCACAGGTCGGCGCAGTCGAGGTTCGTGCGGATGCATTTGATGAGATCCGCGACCATGTCTTCGCTGAGGCAGGCGTCGGCGCATGCGGTGCAGGCCTGTGCGCACTCCACACACGCGTCAATGCAGGTGGAGAGCGCTTCTTGGTCGATACCGCCGAGATCCTTTGGATACGTTCGCAGCATTTCTGCGGTGGTGGACATGGCTGTTTCCTTCCGTCGTTGATCGTTCGACGATTACTACGGTTCGCGCGCCTCAGCGCGACTGCAAGGGGGTTGTATGCCGTATCCCCGTGGGGTAGCCGACCAATGCTGGCAGCGACGCCGACCTCCGCTGGCGCTACTCGCGCGTTTTGGCGATCGCGAGGAGCGCGGCAAGCCCGTCGGGTGTTCCTGGCCAGTTTCGCTCAAGGGCGTCCATGCCGGCGTGTGTGATGGCGAAGCGCAACCCGATCGCGACGAGGATCGCGTCGTCGAGGTATCCGAGTACCGGGATGAAGTCGGGGACCAGGTCGATCGGTAACAGCAGATAGACGAGAAGGCCACCCAGCCACCACCGGGTAGGGCGCGGCACACCCTTGTCGAAGGCCAGACGTTTGATGAGCCGGACGGCGTCGGGGCCAGACGGGCCATTTCCCGCCAATCGATGGAGCGGTCAGCTCGCCGGTAGTGAACAAGCAGCGCAACAATCAACGCACCCCACAAAAGCGCGATACCACCGAGGACACTGAGAAGAATCTGCAACCAGAACGGCATGCGTGCGGACCTCAGCTCACCGGGGATCGCCCGCGACCCGGGACTCCCGGATCGGACACCCCTCCGCGAGGCGACACCGCACCCGTGCCATCCGTGTGTTCGTGCGACTGCTCGCGTGCGTGATCGTCGCCGCTGGAGTCCTCCCCGGCGGCGGAATCAGCAGGAGGGGGAGTCCTCCCGGGGCGGTAGGGCGAGAGTTCCGGATCGGAGTGGCGGATGCTCTGGATGACGAGCAGGCCGATGCCGACGAGGACGACGGCGAAGGATGCCCAGATGTTGGCGGGGATGCCGAGGGGCGCATCACTGGTGGGATCGATGCGGATCGCTTCCAGCCCGCTGCGACCGAGGCCGTACCAGACCAGGTAGAGCGCGAGGCTGCGCCCCCAGCCCCGAACGAAACGCCGCTCCAGCGCAACGATGAGGGCCGCACCGAGCAGGTTCCAGATCAGCTCGTACAAGAACAGTGGATGAAACAGGGTGCCCGCCGGTGCACCGTCGGGGAACATCGGTGCAGTCGGCAGGATCTCCAATCCCCAGGGCAGCGTGGTGGGGAGGCCGAAAAGTTCCTGGTTGAAATAGTTCCCGAGCCGGCCGATGGCCTGCGCAACGAGCAGAGCGGGAGCCAGCGCGTCAGCGAAGACCCAGAACCGGAGCCCGGCGCGACGGCACCCGATATAGACGCCGAGCGCACCGCCGAGAAGGGCCCCGTAGATCGCGTTGCCGCCGTCCCAGATCGCGAACACGTTCCACAGGTTCGCGTCGGGATAGAAATAGTCCGTGACATGGGTGAACACGTGATAGAAACGCGCGACGACGATCCCCAGCGGTACCGCCCACAACGCGACGTCGATGACGGTCCACGCGGCAACTCCGCGTGCGCGAAGCCGGCGGTCGGTGATCAGCACCGCGGTGATGATCCCGGCGATGATGCACAGCGCATAGACATGCACGGTGAGCGGGCCGATCTGGAAGCTCGCCCACGAGGGATCCGGGCTCGGGATACTTAGCGGTGCGACGATCACGGTGCCTCCTCCAACTCGACTTCGACTAGGAACCTTACGCAACGGCGTGCCCATGGCAACCGACTGGGTGACCCGGCATCGCTCCACCGCAATAGAGAACGGGGACATCCGAACCAAGACCTATCTTAGTATGTAAGCATGCATGCAGATACTAATATAGATCGGTTGCAGTCGGATGGCCCGTTCGTTGAGGTGGCGGTGGAGGTGTTCCGGTTGCTCGCAGATGCGACACGGATTCGCATCGTCCTCGCCCTCCAAGAGGGGGAACTGTCGGTGAGCGCTCTCGCCGAGCTCGTGGACCGCAGCCCTGCGGCCGTGTCGCAGCATCTCGCGAAGTTGCGGTGGGGGAAGATCGTGCGGGTTCGCCAGGACGGCAACCGGATGTTCTACCGGCTCACGGACGAGCACGCGCAGCGCCTGGTCACCGAAGCGATTCTGCAAGCGGAACATGCTGTCGAAGACACCCCTCGGCACCACTCATGATCCAGGTTCTTCGCAACCGGACGTACCGGTCGCTGTTTTCCGCGCAGGTGATCGCACTGGTCGGCACGGGGCTGCTCACCGTCGCACTTGGTTTGCTGGCGTTCGATCTGGCCGGCGCGGCAGCGGGATCGGTGTTGGGGACCGCGTTGACGATCAAGATGGTCGCGTACGTGGGCGTCGCACCGCTGATCGGCGCGGTCGTGGACCGGCTCCCGAAGAAGGCCGTCCTCGTCAGTGCCGACGCGATCCGGCTGTTGATCGCAGCGATGCTGCCGTTCGTGACAGAGACATGGCAGATCTATGTGCTGGTGTTCGTGCTGCAGTCCGCATCCGCGACATTCACGCCCGCGTTTCAGTCGCTGATCCCTTCAGTGCTCCCCGAACCACGCGACTACACTCGAGCGCTGGCCCTCTCCCGCCTCGCGTACGACCTCGAAGCATTGCTGAGCCCTCTCCTCGCCGCGGTCCTCTTGACCGTGATCAGCTACAACAACCTGTTCCTGGGCACTGCCGTCGGCTTCGCCGCATCAGCCGCGCTAGTAGTGACGACCAGACTCCCGGCGCTGTCACACGATCAGCCGGCATCCTCGTTCTGGCAGCGCCTATCGACCGGGATGCGGGTATTCGCCCGCTCGCCCAGCCTGCGGTTTCTGATGCTCACCAACATCGTCGTCGCGGCCGGCACCGCGCTCGTTCTGGTGAACTCCGTCGTCTACGCCAAGGGCGTGTTCGGTTTCGACGACGCAGCCCTCGCCGTCGCCCTCGGCGCTTACGGCGTCGGCTCACTGGTAGTGGCGTTGAACATACCCTGGGTCGTCGAGCGGATCGGAGTGACCCGCACCATGCTTACCGGCACGGCCGTGGTGGCAAGCGGGCTTGTTGCGGCGATCGGTGTCACGATCATCGCCGTCGACACAGGTACCGGGTGGTGGGCACTGCTGATCGTCTGGCTGATACTCGGCGCCGGAACCTCACTGATCAACACGCCCTCCTCAAGGCTGCTCGCGGAAGCCTCCACGCCAACGAACCGGAACCTCGTCTACACCGCCCAATTCGCGCTATCCCACGCCTGCTTCCTCATCACCTACCCGCTCGCCGGATGGCTGGGCGCCACAAGCCTTCCCGCCGCCGCCGAAGCCCTTGCGGGCGTCGGCGTCCTCGGCACAATCGCTGCGCTCCTCCTCCACCGCCGCCAAACCCCGCCCGCAGACATCGATCACCTCACGACAACGACCTGAAGAACCCACGAAACGCGCGATGGCCGCGGTGGCTTCCACTGAGATCTACCGCCGGCTTCCTCTCCGCCAAGGACGTAGGGCATCTACTGCGCAGCAGTCAAGGCGGTCATAGAAGAGTCGGCTGCCGACGGAATTGGCTAGAGAACCCGCCACATCGCTGGTGGGACGATCAGCGGGCGGCATATTCAGTGGTTGCGGACATGCACCAGAGACCGCGATTCGACCCAGATCGTGTACCCGCAAGCGCGGCGAGGGGTCACATACAGGAGCGTTTGGCGGTGCGTCAGCCGTGGCCGATGTTGAGCGCGGCGAGTTGGTCGGAGGTGCCGCGCGCGATTAGGCGCAATTCCTCATCGCTTTCCTCGGTGCTCCAATCCACGAACGCGCAGCAGCGCCGTTCGACCGCGACGAGGTCTCGCAGGCGCAAGATTGAGTCCTCGACTTTCGCGTAGTGAACGGTGAGTTGTGTGTCGGTGCGTTCGGAGGACTGCGCGTAGTCGGCGTCGAAGGCCTGCCACTTCTCAACCTGCGCCTTGGCCTCGGCGATGGTGGGCAGAGTGCACGCGATCGGAGCTTCGTTGAAGGGGCCGTTGTGTGTCATCGAACCGTCGCCTCTACCTCTTCGTTGTCGAGGTCCTCGAGGACTTCGAACGGGGACTCCACATCGCCGCGCCACGCCTCGATGCCTTCACGGATTGCGAGTACCGCCACGACGAGGGCGGCAACGGAGTCGGCCCACCACCAACCGAACAGGCTGTTGAGGGCGAGGCCGATGAAGACTGCCCCTGAGAGGTAGACGCAGAGGATGAGCTGCCTAGCGTCAGCCATGACGCTCTTGGAATCCAGCTCTCGACCGGTGCGCACCTCGAACCAGGCAAGCAGCGGCATGATGACCAGGCTGAGTGCCGTGATCCCGAGCCCGAATGGGCTGTGCGCGGGCCCCTCCACCCGAATAAGGCTCAGGACAGCATCGATTGAGACGTAGGCGGCGAGGGCGAAGAAAGCGAGGCCGATCACCCGCACCGTAACTTTCTCCCAGCGCTCCGGATCTTTCCGCGTGAACTGCCATGCGATCGCGGCCGCAGACAGCACTTCCACGATGGAATCAAGGCCAAACCCGATCAGGGCCGCGGAGGATGCGACAGTACCTGCCCACACCGCCACGATGGCTTCGATCACGTTGTACGTGATCGTAAACCCCACGATGAAACGGACGCGACGGTGCAGCCTAGAGCGACGTTCAGCGGTCAGGGATGTGCTCATGCGTTCACTGCCGTTCCGCAGCATCCAGGGACGCTGCACGATTCATCGACGCACGGGGCGTTCTCGTCAACAGATAGCGTCACATCCACGAGAGCGGTGAGAGCGGCCGCCAAGTGAGGGTCGGCGATTTCGTATCGCGTCTGCCGGCCCTCCGGCTCTGCCACGACAATCCCGCAGTCCCGCAGACAGGTCAGGTGGTTAGAGACATTCGACCGGGATAGATCCAACGATCGCGAGAGCACGGCCGGGTAGCTCGACCCGCCGAGCAGCGTCATCAGGATTCGAGAGCGGGTCGGATCGGCCATCGCTCGACCGAGACGGTTCATCACATCGATACGAGAAGCTATAGTCAGCATTTGATGACTATACAGTGAGCAATGACCAATTGGAAGCTTGGAGAATGAACGACATGCGCTCAAGGGTGGAATGGCTGGAACGATACCAGGTCGCGCTTTACCTCATCGCCCTTCTCGTCGGAGCGGGAGTCGGCCTGCTGGTCCCTGGTGTCGCGCACCCGGCCGAGGGCGCGATCAACCCTGTGCTCGGGCCACTGCTCTACGCGACATTCCTCGGAGTGCCGTTCGCAAAGATAGGCCAGGCTTTCCGCGACTGGCGCTTCCTGATCACGAGGCTCGTGGTGAACTTCGTCCTCGTTCCGGTGGTCGTGTTCCTCCTGTCGCGCATCGTCGCACACGATCAAGTCCTGCTGGTCGGTGTGCTGTTCGTGTTGCTGACACCATGCGTGGACTACGTCATCGTGTTCACCGGGGTCGCCGGTGGTGCCAGAGACCGGCTCCTCGCCGCAGCACCACTACTGATGCTCGTGCAGATGCTCCTACTCCCGGTCTACCTGTGGCTGTTCGTCGGCAATGAGTTCGTCCGCGCCGTCGACCTTGCCCCGTTCGTCGAAGCTTTCCTACTACTCATCGCGCTACCTCTCATCGCCGCCGGGCTGACCCAGTTTCTCGCAGTCCGCACCCGCGCTGGAAAGGTCCTGCAGGAGATCGTACTGGGGGCGATGGTGCCACTGATGATGCTGACCCTTGCGGTAGTTGTCGTCTCACAAATCGGCGGCGTCTGGCAACAACTCGCTTCGTTGCTCCGGGCCATCCCGGTTTTCTTTTTGTTCGCCGCGGCCATGATCCCCATTGGTGCTGCAGCAGGGAGGATCGCTCGACTTGACGTTGCAGGGCGTCGAGCGATCGTGTTCAGCGGCGCCACGCGCAACTCCCTGGTTGTCCTCCCGCTCGTCCTTGCGCTGCCGGCAATCTTCGACCTTGCCCCGCTCGTCGTCGTCACGCAGACGCTCGTCGAGCTCGTCGCCATGGTTCTCTTCGTCCGACTCATCCCGCGCCTACTCCCGGCCCATGCCTCGGAACGTGCGGACTCCTAACCGCGTTGGACCTGGACGCTCCGACACCTTCCACGACGTCAGCGACTATGCAGTTGCATCAGGCGATCATTACTTGGAAGCGCGTCTTTACCGAAGGCTGCCAAGCACAGGCCACCGAGACTCGCAAGCTGGACGCCCACCGGGACTCCTGCCCCGGAATGACACACCGGTGCCGACGCGTGTGGTTCCGGCAGGCGGACATTCCCGTAAGACCCGCCCGAGAAAATGCCTGGTCAGGGGACGCTAAACGCTACAGCGGATCCGGTGATGAACTGCTCGCCGGGTCCGCTCAGTTTGCTTACTTTCCCGTGTCCCACGCGTGGGTGTTCTTCGTGTGGGCGAGGCGGCAGGAGTCGCTGCCGGTTTCGATGATGTTGCCGCCGAAGGTGAGACGGTCCACGATCGCAGCGCAAAGCCGCGGATCAGTGAGAGTCTTCGTCCAGCCGGAGAACGACGAGGCAGCCTTCGAGTCTAACCCCCAACGGGTTCCTCACGAAGCCGGTCGGACTAGCTCGACTCGTCACCGATCCACGGGCGGTGCTTGACTCCCTTGACGCGCAGCAATAGCACACGGTCCAGCCTGGGCACCCCCGACGAACGATCAAAGCAAATACGAGAATCCTCGGTCCGGAAGTTGTAGACCCGGCCGTCGACGGTCACGTCCAGCCCGTACCTGGAGTGCATTGTGCAATGGCGCGGGTACCCGCGCACCTCTGTGGCATGAGCAATAGCCCTGCAGGAACGCCACTCGGATCGCCCATCGCTTTCCCCCTCGCAGTCATCACGGTCAGCGAGCGCGGAGCCATAAACGTCAGCTGCAACGGAAACGACTTCCCGCCTCCAACGCCGGACGCGCCTTGGAGCCGCGCACGGTTTGGTGATCTTCTTGATGCGATATCCGAACACCGCTCCCACACCGTCCGAGTTGAGGTGCACGAGTTCGATGGCTCGGTGTTCACCGACATCGTCCATGCGGTGCGACGAGAGCAAGCCATCGCAGACGTTCAGTCACCCAGCACGATGCGGCGAGCGCGGCACCGCCCAACGGATCAGCTGATCGAGGTCACCGGGTCCGGATTCGTCCCTGGCGAGGACGTCACCGTCGCGCTGTCAGTCTCCAGTGCTGAAGGATCCGCTGACGGGAGCGCTCGTGCGGTCATCGATATGAGCCAACTCGTGGATCACCGATCGGAGATATTGCTCATCGGACGCGTCTCCGGCGTCATCGTCACCGAATCTTTGCCATCGTGAGTACCCCACACGGTCAGGGTCGGGGTTTCGGCGATGAGTTGACCAACTTCCTGATGATCGCGTTGATCGCAGTCTTCGGGGTCGCCGTCGTCTTGCGAGCTGCGGGTTCCGTTGCGGCATTCCTCGCTGGCACTGCGCAACCTCAGGTCGGGATTGCTGGCGGAGTCACCCTGCTGTTCAGCCCGACAAATCCGGCCGAGGTGCTGCAGGCGCCCGGTCTGAATGCAATTCTCTACTGGTCGATTGCAATACTGCTGCTCCTCATTCTCGGCAGCGCTATCGGGTGGGCTTGGGTCCGTTGGCGTCGGCACTCACACAACGTCGATACCGATCCACGGCGGCTCGCGGGAACTGCCAGCAGTCACGAGGTCGCAACCAGTGCGTCGGCGAAGGCACTCCTGCGCCGAGCTGCGACGCTTCGCCCTTCACTGGAACAGCCAGAACCCGCGGACGTGGGCTACCTGCTCGGGCGCTCGCACGGCAAGCAGGTGTGGGCCAGCGTCGAAGACTCGATCCTTCTCATCGGCCCGCCGCGTTCAGGTAAGGGCCTGCACATTGTGATCCCAGCGATTCTCGATGCGCCGGGTGCAGTGGTGACGACGTCGACCCGGCCCGACAACCTGACGGCAACGATGCGCGCACGCGAACGGTTCGGTCCGGTCGCCGTCTTTGATCCTCAGCATCTTGCTGAAGGCGTCTCCTCTGGGCTGCGGTGGTCGCCTATTCGGGGCTGCGAGGACCCGTTGACCGCGATGATTCGCGCGACTGGTCTTGCAGCGGCCACCGAGCTGTCCGCTGGCGGCGTCGAGGGTGGAGGGTTCTGGGAAGGAAAGACCCGCATCGCTCTGCAGGCGCTCCTACATGCGGCCGCGCTCGATCATCGAAGTCCGGCTGAGCTGTTCCGATGGACCCTCGACCCATCAGCCGCCGCGGAGGCAGTCGCCATCCTGACGGGCTCACCGCTGGCAGCCACGGGGTGGGCGGATTCGCTGGAGGCAACGCTCGACGCCGACCCGCGCACGCGCGACAGTATCTGGCAGGGTGTTTCGCTCGCATTGTCGGCGCTGGCCGACCCCAGAGTGCTAGATGCTGTCAGCCCGGCAGAAGGCGAGCAGTTCGATCCCGAGCGTTTCATCCGCGACCGTGGCACGCTGTATCTTCTGGCGACCGGCGTTGGGGCCGGGAACAGCGCAGCTCTCGTCGCAGCTCTCGTTGAAGACCTTGTCGAGACCGCCCGCCGAATGGCTGCTCGATCACCCGGCGCACGGCTCGATCCGCCGCTACTGTTTGCGCTCGACGAGATCGGAAACCTTGCGCCGCTACCCTCACTGCCCACACTCATGGCAGAAGGTGGCGGCACCGGGATCACAACGATGCCGGTGCTTCAATCCCTTGCCCAGGCGCGGGACAAGTGGTCTGAGAACAAGTCGGCAGCGATCTGGGACGCCAGTATCGCGAAGATCATCCTTGGAGGCGCCTCGAACTCACGAGACCTTCAAGACCTCTCCACGCTGATCGGCGAACGCGACGAGTTCACCGACTCCGTCACGCTCGGTGACCATGGCTCGCGTTCCAACCAGCGTTCCATCCGTCGCGTACCGATCCTGCCGCCCGACCGCATTCGCACGTTGCCGTTTGGCACCGGGGTCATCTTGCTCCGGTCGGCGCCCCCGATCGTCACTGACCTCCACCCCTGGCCCAAGCGCCCCGACGGTCAACAGCTCAAAGCGGATCGTGCAGCGGTTGAGTCGCTGTTGAGACGCCCTGCCACGCCATGATCCGCGCTGGGGCGCAGCGCGCACCTGTCTGTTGCAGCGGCCATCACATCCGATGGCCGCCCCAACAAATCAAGGAGTCGTCATGTCCATCGACACCCAGCAAGCCATCACAGGATTCATCGCGACCGAGCCCCGTCTGACCTACACCGAGGACGGCACCGCGCGGTTCTACGCGCGGATCGGCATAGAGCATTCTCAGCAGACCCCAGACGGAAGTTTCACGCAGCTCGACCCGTCCTTCCACGACATGAGCGCCTTCCGGCGCGCAGCCGAAGAAGGAGTCGCGCGATTCCACAAGGGCGACAAGTTCATCGCCACTGGACGCGTGCGCGAGTACAGCTACGAGAAGGACGGCCAGAGCGTCGCGGCCGAGGAGTTCATTGTCTCCCGCTTCGGTCACGACGTCGCACGCACCCAATACGAGGTCGATCGCGGACCCCATCGCGACAGCAACATGCGCGAGGCGACCGGTCGTGATGCGTCCCCTTTTGAAGCCCCCGCCCGAGCACGAGCGCAGTCAGATGCCGCTCCTGCGGTCAGCATCTGAGCAGGAGCGGTCATCATGAGTGACTTCGTTCCCACCGCTGAAGCACACGAAGGGCGCGACGAGGATGACGACGACGAATCGCTGGTCGCTGAACCACCGCATCCGATCAACTGGAATCTCCTCACCGCGAACGACGCGGAGGTTGAGTGGCTGGAGCTGAATCGCTGGGTCTACTGGCTCCGCCGCACTTACGGACTCCCCGCCGCAGTGATCCCGCCCTACTGGCATCGTCACCCCGAACTCGTGTGGGAGCTGTCAGCGCTGCACCTGCACTGGCTGTGCGCCTACGACCCCAACCAAAACGGATCCGCACCACTGGGGTGGCATCGCGATTTTGCGGATGCTCGCCTCCGCCTCCGGGACTGGGTAGCTACTTCCGGGACCCGACTCGATCGTGATCGCCCCACACGGCAAGCCACCTGGCCCGGGGAGGAGCCGCCTACTCCCTCTGAAGAGTCAATGATCACCGACCGGGAAGCCGACTTTGTCGAATTCGTCGTTGATGATGTTCAGCATCGTCAAACGGCTGAGGACGAGTTCTACCGTTCGCTCGGCGATCCTCCGCTGGAGGAGTCATGAGCAACGCGGTCGAGGCGACTGCGCCCGTCTCACCATTGCTGGATAGCCGAGAGGTCGCCTCGTACCTGAAGGTCTCCGAATCGACATTGTCTCGATGGCGCTCCGCGGAGACCGGGCCACCATTCATCAAGCTCGGCGGTATCGCCCGATACCGGCTCGAAGCCATCGACCAATGGCTACAGAACTTGGAGCCGCACCATGGCGCGCCCAGTTGAGCCGATGCCAGAGTCCTCACCCCGACCGGTGCCACCGATCGGGGTGAGGATCTCCACCGACATGGAACGACGCTCCTACGGAATTCGAGCGCGGGCACGCTGGACCGATCCGCTCACCAAGCAACGCGTGATCCGTACCGAAATCGTAAAAGACGAGGCAACCGCACGCGCATTCTTCGAAACGCTCCGGAACTCTTCGGTCAAGGGAATGGACGTCTCGATGACGCTCCTGGAGTTCTTTACCTCGATCGAGGATCGATGGGCACGCGGCCTCGATATGACCTCCACCGGAGACAACTACCGGTACGGTCTTCGGCTCCGAGTGCTCCCGGCGCTTGGCCATCTGCCCGTCACTCAGATCACCGCGGGAATGATCGACCGCACGATCGACGACTGGGAGAAGCAGTACGGCGCATCGACGATTAAGAACACCATCGCCCCACTCGTGCGGGTACTCGACGAAGCCGTTCGCGACGGCCTGATCACAATCAATCCCGCCAAACACCGGGCGAAGCGGAGTCTCCACAGAAACGCCTTCCGAATCCAACCCGCCGAAGATGCTGCCCCGCGCGCGCACGCGATCCCTGATCTGCAGAAACTGAACCAGCTCGCCTCCGCCTGCGGCACTGTCCATCAGTCCTATTCAGACTTCGTGATGCTCGCCGCTCTACTGGCAGCTCGTTCTTCCGAAGTCTCCGGGCTTCAAGTCGGAGACGTGGACTTCACAAAGAACCTCGTCATCATCAGACGACAGGTCTTTCCCGGCAGGGGCGGCCTCATCACCAAGCCAACCAAAAGCCGCAAAGAGCGTCGCGTGCCGATTCTCGACCCACTCCGGCCAGTCCTGAAACGACTCTGCGCGTTCAAGCAATCAGACGCACCACTCCTCGTCGGTCCGCGTGGCGGTTTCCTTACGACAGCCACCGTTCGCGACGCCACCAGCTGGGACCAGGTTGTTGCTGACCTCGGCCTGCCCAATCTCACACGACACGGTCTCCGACACACCGGCGCCACCTGGCTCGCCGACGCCGGAGTCCCCCTCCATGTCCTCCAAGAGATCCTCGGACACGCCTCAATCGAGACCACTCGCGGCTACCTCCACCCCGATGACCGCCACCTCGCCTCCGCCGCAGAACAAGCCAACGCCTTCCTCAGCAGAGACACTCCTCGGAACCCATCGCGACGACCGCGGCAGGGCACGGGACGCGGGCTGTGACCCGCTCCGTCGCCGGTATTCACCGTTCTGGTCCCCTTTTGGTCCCCTTATCCACAGACAGGGCATCGCGACGGATTCTGTCATCCACGGGTCGACCACGCCAACCTGTCCGGGGGGACCAGAGGGGGACCAGAGAAAACGACGTTCAGAAACAACAAATCCCTGATGAAAATTGCTTCTCATCAGGGATTTTCTGTCGGGCTGACAGGATTTGAACCTGCGACCCCTTGACCCCCAGTCAAGTGCGCTACCAAGCTGCGCCACAGCCCGTGGCATTGTTTTTCAGTTGTTCGGGGCGACCGAAGAGTGGTAAACCACTTAACCCCCAGTCAAGTGCGCTACCAAGCTGCGCCACATCCCGTTGTTCAGTTCTCTGCCCGCTGAGCGGACAACTCCCCCATCCTACCCGGTCGCGCGGCCGGTCGCGAACGCGCGCGCCTTGCCGGTGTCGGAGGCTGGGCGTAGCGTCACCGACATGGTCGAGATCACGATCGAGCCGGCATCCGCCGAGCGCTTCGGCGACGTCGAGCACGCGCTCACGGGCGGCGGCGACGGCGGATCGTGCTGGTGTCAGTGGTGGATGCTGCCCGCGAAAGACTGGGATGCCTCGACACGCGACGAGCGCCGCGAACTGCTCCGCGCCGATCTCGCGACCAGCCCCGCGTCGGCGCTGGTCGCGTACGTCGACGGCGAGCCGACCGGCTGGGTGAAGGTGTCGCCACGCCGCGACCAACCGCGCCTGGCTCGCACGCGCAACTTCCAGCACTCTCCCGAGCCATTCGACGACCCGTCGGTATGGGCGGTGACCTGCTTCGTCGTGCGACGCCAACATCGCGGACAGGGTCTCGGCCGGCGGCTCCTCCACGCCGCGGTCGAGCACGCTCGCGCGCACGGCGCCCGCATCGTCGAGGCCTACCCCCTCGACACCGCCATCGCGAAGACGTCGTCGAACGCCCTGTTCCACGGCGCGCTGTCGACCTTCGTCGACGCCGGCTTCGTCGAAGTCGCCCGGCCGAAGCCGAACCGCCCCATCGTCGAGCTCACTGTGCACCGCTGACGAAAGCGGGTGGCTGGCCATCGCGTGGGAGCGGTCCTACGATGGTGCGAGAACACCGGGGAACCCGATCTCCGCGACGGTTCGAAGGAGCACCGTGACCGCTGACGCGTCACCGACCACACCTGCGCCCGCGCGCGCCCTCACACCCGCCCGCACCCGATGGTGGGGGTTCGCGCTGTTCGCGCTCGCCAGCGTGATCCACGTCGCCGCGCTGACGGCGGGCACCGAGACCGTCGCCGGCCCGACGAAACTCCTGCTGATGCCGGTGCTCGCCTTCGCCGCGATCTGGGCGGCGCGCGACTTACCTCGGCGCCCCGGCATGGGACTGTTGGTGGCTGCGATCGCGGCATCCTGGCTCGGCGACGGCGCTGCGACGTTCTTCCCGTTCGCACCGACACTGCCGACGATGCTGCTCTGCTTCGGCGCCGCCCACATCGCGTACATGGCACTCTTCGCGCTGCGCATGCGCCGGCCGGTCCCGCCGTGGGCCTCCGTGTACGCCCTCTGGTGGACAGCGATGATCGCCGTCCTGTGGCCGCACCTGGGCAGCCTGCAGCTCGCCGTCGCGTTCTACGGGCTCGTGCTGGGCGGCACGGCCGTGCTCGCGGCGCGCGGCGGCGCGATCACCGCCGTCGGCGGCGCGTTCTTCCTGGCATCCGACACGATCCTCGCGCTACGACTGTTCTTGCCCGACGACGTCACCGGCCCGCTCGGCGGCCCGTGGGTGATGCTCACCTACACGATCGGCCAGTGCCTGCTTGCGTACGGCATCGTCCGTCGCCTCCGCGCGGGAGCCGCCATCGCGTAGGACCGCGAGATGATGGAGGCCATGGAATCCGTGCGCATCGACTCGTTGCTGTGGGCAATCCGCGTCTACAAGACACGCTCGGCCGCGACGACGGCCTGCCGCGCGGGCCATGTGCGCATCGGCGGCGAGCGCGCGAAGGCCGCACAGCCGGTACGCGTCGGCGACGAGGTCCGCGTGCGCATCGCGGGGTTCGACCGGATCCTCGTGGTGAAAAAGCTGCTCACCAAACGCGTCGGCGCGCCCGTCGCCGCCGAAGCCTTCGACGACCGCACACCCGTGCGCGAGCCTGTAGCGATGATCGCCGTCCGCGACCGCGGAGCGGGGCGGCCCACCAAGCGCGAGCGCCGCGAGATCGACCGGCTACGAGGGCGCGACGACGTGTTCGGCACCGACGAGGAGTGAAACCCGGCGCGGGTGCGGCCGGGCTCGCCGCAATAACTCAGGAGTATCGCCCCTGCCGCGTGGCGCGGGCCGCGGAATCACGCGGAGCGGGGCGCGGCCAACGCGCGAATCTCCTGAGTTATTGCGGAGCGACGCGAGTGCCGGGTGGCACGACGGGGCTTCACCGCTTCGCGGTCGCGCTCAGCGCGCGCGGGCGCGCAGTCGTGCGGCGACGACGAGGTCGACGGCGGTCACGAGGACGGCGGCCACCGCGTACACCAGCAGATCGCGCGCATCGAAGACGGTGCCCAGCACCAGCATGAACGGGGTGAAGTGCGAACCCCACGCTGCGGGCAGACCGGTCAGCTGGAACAGCTCGATGCCCACGGTCCACGCCAGCACGAGGGCACCGACGATTGCCGGCGGCCATCGCGGCGCGAGCACGACGACGAACGCGTACACCGCGGCGACATAGAGCGCGTCGCCGGCGATGTCGGTCACATCGGTGTCGGGCAACGCGAAGTGCACCGCGAGGCCGGCGGCGACGATCAGCACGACAGCCGCGAGCGCGACCCGGCGGCGGATGCCGACGGGGTTACGACGTTTCGTCTCGCTCACTGCGTTCGCTCGCTCATCGACCGGGGAAAAGATGCGCGACGGGGTATGGCGTCCACGTCACAGGAGGGCGCGCAGCCAGGACACGGGGCGCACCGCGACGCCGGCGGCGAGCGTGCGATCGGACAGGCCGCGGTCGCTCGTCACGACGGTCACGACCCGACCCGCCGAGGTCAGCTCCGAAGCGAGAGCGGCGATCGTGTCGTCGCCCTCGCCCGCCGCGCGCACGACCGACAGTCCCGCGATATCCGCGGCAGCGCGCGCCTCACCCTCGAGCACGACGTGGACCTCAGGGAACCACGTGTGCTCGGGCAGGTCGAGCACTCCGGCATCCATCCCCCGCGCCGCCAGCTCCGTCAAGGCATCCAGTAGGCGACCGGCCGCGCCGGCACGATCCTTCCACCACCCGTCGGGGACCGCCCCGACGACGTTCGCCGCGTCGACGACGATCGCCGGCCGCTCCGGCAGCAGCGCGCGCAGCTTGGGCCAGGCGGCACCGAAACCCGGATGCAGCGGGTACGTGTCCACGGCATCCACTGGAACCCAGGCCAGCTCGCGGCTCTCAGGATCGCTGATGACCGCCTCGAACGGCGCCGTGACGTCGGCGACGAGGGTCGAGTAGGTCCACACCTGCGCGTCGAACACGCTGATCAGCCGCGGCGCCACCGCCGACCGCGGCACGCCCGCCTCTTCCGCCGACTCACGCAGGGCCGCGTCGCAGGCTGACTCGTCCTGGTGCCGGGCTCCGCCGGGCAAGCCCCACGTGTCACCGAAGTGGCTCCACGCGACGCGATGCTGCAGCAGCACGCCACGCAGAGGGTCGACAGCGAGCAGCCCGGCGGCGCCGAAACGCCCCCAGTACCTCGTCCCGTCGCCGGTGACGACCCATGCGTCGCCGGGGTCGCGCGGCCCGTGCGGACGACGCGGCTCGCCGGGGTCCGGGGGAACGATGGTCACCCACCCAGACTGTCACACCGCGGCACTGATGCTGCCCGAGAGCGTCACACGCGGCGACGAGCCCGATTCCGGCCAGATCAAATCGACACGCGCACACGACACACACAACGCCACATCTAGTAGCCAACATGGCTACAGACACCACATCTTGTGGTCATTGCGGCCTCGCAACATCAGACCATCCCGCGAAAGGAACCCCATGTCCCGCTCCGTCGCCGTCGCCGAGACCATCGACGAGTACCTCGCCCGCGCCGACTGGCGCGTCAACGCAAACGCCAACCAGGGCTACTCCCTGGGCGGCATGATCCTCAACGCCGCCGGCAAACTGATCGCCAACTATTGGCTCGACGAGGTCTACTCCCCTGCCGCCGGCACGGCCCACCGCGAGGGCGACCTGCACATCCACGACCTCGACGTGTTCGCCGGATACTGCGCCGGCTGGTCGCTGCGCATGGTGCTCGAGCAGGGCTTCAACGGCGTCCCCGGAAAGATCTCGTCGACGCCCCCGAAGCACTTCTCCAGCGCGCTCGGACAGCTCGTGAACTTCCTCGGCACCCTGCAGAACGAGTGGGCCGGCGCGCAGGCGTTCAGCTCGTTCGACACCTACCTTGCGCCCTACGTGCGCCTCGACGGGCTCAACTACGAGCAGATCGTGCAGGCGCTGCAGGAGTTCGTCTTCAACCTCAACGTCCCCTCCCGCTGGGGCACGCAGACCCCCTTCACGAACCTCACCTTCGACTGGGAATGCCCCGACGACCTGGCATCCCAGCACCCGCTCGTCGGTTACGTCGTGCAGCCCTTCACCTACGGTGATCTCACCGAAGAGATGGCCCTGATCAACCGCGCCTTCATCGAGGTGATGGCCTCGGGCGACGCCGACGGACGCGCCTTCACGTTCCCGATCCCGACATACAACATCACGAAGGACTTCGACTGGGACTCCCCGGGCGCCGAAGCCCTGTTCGCGATGACCGCGAAGTACGGGCTGCCGTACTTCCAGAACTTCGTGAACTCCGACCTCGACCCGCACATGATCCGGTCGATGTGCTGCCGCCTGCAGCTCGACCTGACCGAGCTGCTCAAGCGCGGCAACGGCCTGTTCGGCTCGGCCGAGCAGACCGGATCGATCGGCGTCGTCACGATCAACTGCGCCCGGCTCGGATTCCTGCACTCCGGCGATGAGGATGCCGTGATCACGCGCCTCGACGAACTGCTCGACATCGCCCGTGACAGCCTCGAAGCCAAGCGCCGCATCATCGGCCACCACCTCGAGGCGGGGCTGTTCCCCTACACGAAGCGCTACCTCGGCACGCTCGAGAACCACTTCTCGACGATCGGCGTCAACGGCCTCAACGAGTACATCCGCAACTTCACGCGGGATGCCACCGACATCACGAGCGAGCAGGGCGCGGGCCTCGCGGTGCGCCTGCTCGACCATGTGCGCGCACGCATCGTGGCCTTCCAGCAGGAGACCGGCCACATGTACAACCTCGAGGCGACCCCGGCCGAGGGCACGACGTACCGGTTCGCGAAGGAGGACATCGCGCGCTTCGAAGGCATCCTGCACGCCGGCACCGACCGCAACCCGTACTACACGAACTCGTCGCAGCTGCCCGTCGGGTACACGGCCGACCCGTTCCTCGCCATGCAGATGCAAGAGCCACTGCAGGCCAAGTACACCGGCGGCACCGTCCTGCACCTGTACCTCGGCGAGGCGCTGCCGTCGGCGCGCGCGTGCCGCGAGCTGGTGCGCCGGTCGCTGCAGCAGTTCCGCCTGCCGTACATCACGGTCACGCCGACGTTCTCGATCTGCCCGCAGCACGGGTATGTCACCGGACACCACGAGCAGTGCCCCGACTGCGGCGCCGAGTGCGAGGTGTGGACGCGCGTGATGGGTTACTTCCGGCCGATCGCGAGCTTCAACATCGGCAAGAAGGGCGAAGCTGAGGAGCGGACGTACTTCGTGGCGCCCGCACCGATCCTGCAGGAGGAGTCATGGTCCGCGCAGCCGCAGCCTGTGAGCTGAACATCGCCGGTGTCACCGCGTTCTCGACGGTGGACTGGCCCGACATGATGACGGCCACGGTGTTCCTGCAGGGGTGCCCGTGGAACTGCTTCTACTGCCACAACCCCGCCCTGATCGACCCGCGCGCGGAAGGCGCGACGACGTGGGCCGAGGTGATGGACCTGCTGTGCGACCGGCTGGGACTGCTGGACGGCGTCGTGTTCTCGGGGGGCGAGCCGACGCTGCAGCGCGCGCTCGTCCCCGCGATGGACCTCGTGCACAGGCTCGGGTTCAAAGTCGGGCTGCACACGGCGGGCGCCTACCCGGGCCTGCTCGCGCAGGCGCTGCCGCACGTCGACTGGGTCGGCCTCGACATCAAGGCCCTGCCGCAGGACTACGGCTTCGTCGCCGGTCGGCCGCACAGCGGCGAGAACGCGTGGCGGTCGCTCGAGCTCGTGCTGGGCAACCAGGTGCTGCGCGCGGCGACCGACCGCCCACTCGACCTGGAGGTGCGCACGACCGTCCACCCCGCCGCGATCGACGACGAGGGCCTGCACGACCTGGGCTGCCGCCTCGCCGACGCGGGTGTGGACTGCTGGGCCGTGCAGCGGTTCCGCGACACCGGCGCGCGCAGCCCGCTGCCGCGCGTCGAGGCGGGTGACCCCGCGCGCCTGCGGCTCGACCGGCTGCCGACCGACCGGTTCGCGTCGCTCGTCGTGCGGTGAGGCGGGCCGGCCTCAGCGCTGGCGGCGCTCGCGGACGCGCATGTTGGTGATGATCGGCGTGCCCTCGAAGCCGAAGATCTCGCGCAGGCGCCGCTGGATGAACCGGCGGTAGCCCGGGTCGAGGAACCCGGTCGTGAACAGCACGAAGGTCGGCGGGCGCGTCGACGCCTGCGTGCCGAACAGGATGCGCGGCTGCTTGCCGCCCCGCAGCGGGTGCGGATGCTCGGCGACGAGCTCGGACAGGAAGGCGTTGAACTTGCCCGTCGGGATGCGCTGATCCCACGATTCGAGCGCGGTCTCGAGCGCCGGCACGAGCTTGTCGAGGTGCCGACCGGTGCGCGCCGAGATGTTGACGCGCGGCGCCCACGTGACGTGCGCGAGGTCCTGCTCGATCTCGCGCTCGAGGTAGCGGCGCCGGTCGGCGTTCTCCATGTCGTCGTCGTTCAGACGGTCCCACTTGTTGAACGCCAGCACGAGCGCACGCCCCGACTCGAGCACCAGGTCGATGATGTTGAGGTCCTGCACGCTGATCGACTGCGACACATCCAGCACGACGACGGCGACTTCGGCCTTCTCGAGCGCCGCCGACGTGCGCAGCGACGCGTAGAAGTCGGCACCCTGCTGCAGATGCACGCGGCGACGGATGCCGGCGGTGTCGACGAACCGCCACAGGCGCCCGCCCAGCTCGACGATCTCGTCGACGGGGTCACGGGTCGTGCCCGCGAGGTCGTTGACGACGACGCGCTCTTCGCCCGCCGCCTTGTTCAGCAGCGAGGACTTGCCGACGTTGGGCCGCCCGAGGATCGCGACGCGGCGCGGGCCGCCGAGCTCTGCCTTCGCGACGGCCGACACGTCGGGCAGCACCTTCATGACCTCATCGAGCAGGTCGGCGACACCGCGACCGTGGATCGCCGAGACGGGGTGCGGCTCACCGAGACCGAGGTTCCACAGCGCCGCGGCCTCGGGCTCCTGACGGGCGTCGTCGATCTTGTTCGCGACGAGGAAGACCGGCTTGCGGGTCTGGCGCAGCAGCCGCACGACGGCCTCGTCGGTCGCGGTGGCGCCGACCATGGCATCCACGACGAACAGCACGACGTCGCACAGCTCGATCGCGACCTCGGCCTGCGCGGCGACCGAGCGGTCGATGCCGCGGGCATCCGGCTCCCAGCCGCCCGTGTCGACGAGCGAGAACCGGCGGTCCATCCACTCGGCCTTGTACGTGACGCGGTCGCGCGTCACACCGGGGGTGTCCTCGACGACGGCCTCGCGGCGGCCGAGGATGCGGTTGACGAGCGCTGACTTGCCGACGTTGGGGCGACCGACGATCGCGACGACCGGCAGCGCGGGCAGCACCTCGACGATCTCGCCGCCGGCTGTGAATCCGGCGAGCAGGTCGGTGTCGTCGTCGTCGAGGTCGTAGTCGGCCAGCGACGCGCGCAGCGCGGCGGCGCGCTGCTCGGCGAGTTCCTCGTCGAGGGTCGCCATCTTCTCTTCGAGCTGGTCGGGGCCAGCCTCGAACTCGTCATCGGCGCGGAACGAATCAGCCATCTGCGCTCTCCTGTCAGTCGTGGATCTTCGTGGCGATCACGTCGAGGACGGCCGCCACGGTCTGTGGGAAATCGAGATCGGTCGAGTCGACGACCGTCACGCCGTCGGCGGCGGTGAGGAAGTCGACGACCTGACTGTCGGCGGCATCGCGCCGGTGCAACGCGTCGGCGACCGCCGCGGCATCCTGGCCGGAAAGCTCGGCGCTGCGACGGCCCGCACGCACCTCGGGCGCGGCCGTCAGGAGGATGCGCACGGGCGCATCCGGGGCGACGACGGTCGTGATGTCGCGGCCCTCGACGATGACGCCCGGGCGACCGGATGCCTCGACGAGTGCCCGGAACAGCTCGTTCACGCGCTCGCGGACGGCCGGCACGCGCGCGACGCCGCTGACCGCCGAGCTCACGCGCGGCTCGCGGATCGCGTCGGTGACGACCGTGTCGCCGACCCGCACCCAGTAGTCGTCGGGGTCGAGCGAGATCGCGTAGGGGAACTCCGCCGCGGCATCCAGCACACTCTGCTCGTGCGCGGTGTCGGCACCGCGGTCGAGCACGTACCAGGCGAGCGCGCGGTATGCGGCGCCGGTGTCGAGGTAGCCGTAGCCGAGGCGGCGCGCGGCTTCTTTCGACACGCTCGACTTGCCCGACCCGGCGGGGCCGTCGATCGCGACGGTGACGGTCTCGGGAGACGCGGACGAACTCATGAGGGGATGCTCGCAATCTTCCAGCCGCGGGCGACGAGGCCCTCTTCGGCGTGATGGACGACGCTCGGCGAGACGCTGATCTCGGCGAGGCCGAACTGGGCGCCGGGCGAGTGCTCGAGGCGCAGGTCTTCGACGTTGACCTCGAGCTCGCCGAGCTCGCCGAACAGGCGTCCCAACTGGCCCGGGGTGTCGTCGACCATGACGACGATCGTCTCGAAGCGACGGTTCTGGCCGTGCTTGCCGGGCAGGCGCTCGACGCCGTCGTTGCCGCGGCGGATGGTCTCGGCGACGGCGCGGCGCGCGCCGGGACTGTCGGGCGCACGCAGCGCGTCGGCCACGTCGCGCAGGTCGCCGGCGAGAGCGTCGAGCACGTCGACGACGGGCTCGGAGTTCGCGCCGAGGATCTGCACCCACAGTTCGGGGGCCGATGCCGCGATGCGGGTCGTGTCGCGCACACCCTGGCCTGCCAGACGCAGCGAGTCACCGGGCGCGTCGACGAAGCGGCCCGCGAGCAGCGATGCCACGAGCTGCGGCACGTGTGAGACGAGCGCGACGGCACGATCGTGCTCTTCGGGGGTCATCTCGATCGGGGTCGCCCCGAGGTCGAGGGCGAGGCCCTCGACGAGGGCGAGGTCGGATGCCGGCGTCTCCTCGTCACGGCAGACGACCCACGGGCGCCCCACGAAGATGTCGGCGCGGGCCGAGATCGCTCCCCCGCGCTCGCGGCCCGCCATCGGGTGCGACCCGATGTAGTGCGTCAGGTCGGCTCCGCGGGCACGCAGCGCGTGCAGCGGCTCGAGCTTGATGCTCGCGACGTCGGTGACGACGGCGCGCGGGTAGGCGGCGAGTTCGCGCTCGACGACGTCGGCGATGACGTCCGGCGGCACGGCGACGACGATCAGCACGGGGTCGTCTGTGTCGGCAGCGGCGCGGCCGGCGCCGTAGTCGATCGCGAGGCGCAGCTGTGCGGGCGAGGCATCCGCCAGGGCGACGTCGACACCGAAGCCGCGCAGGGCGTGGCCGATGCTGGCACCGAGCAGACCCGCTCCGACGATGCGGACGGTCCCCGATGTGCGCGCGGCGCGCACGCCGGCGCCAGCCGCGATCGAGTCGGTCACAGTTCTCCGCCTACAGAGTCCCCGGGCGGCACGGGCGCCGCCTGGCGCGCCACAGTCAGCAGTGCGCCGCGTTCCACTGTAGTCAACTCGCGCGCCCGACCCGCTGGGAGCGTGCCCAGGTGCAGGGGCCCGAACTGCCGCCGGACGAGCTCGAGCACGGGATGCCCGACCGCGGCCAGCATCCGTCGGACGATGCGGTTGCGGCCCGAGTGCAGCGTGAGCTCGACCAGGCTCGTGTCGGCGCCGGCGTCGAGCACGCGCGCCTTGTCGGCGGCGATGGGACCGTCGTCGAGATCGATGCCCTTCGTGAGCTTCGCGATCGTCTGCGCACTCACACGGCCGGACACCTTCGCGATGTACACCTTCGTGACGCCGAACGAGGGGTGCGCGAGCACGTGCGCGAGCTCGCCGTCGTTGGTCAGCACGAGCAGTCCACTGGTCTCGGCATCCAGCCGTCCGACGTTGTAGAGGCGCTCGTCCCAGTCCTTCGTGAAGCGGCGCAGATCGGGGCGGCCGTGCTCGTCCTTCATCGACGAGACGACGCCGGTCGGCTTGTTCAGCATGATGTAGCGCTTCGTGGCATCCAACTGGATCGCCGTGCCGTCGACGTCGACGAGATCGGATGCCGGGTCGATGCGCGTGCCCAGCTCGGTGACCACCTTGCCGTTGACGCGGATGCGCCCCTCGACGATGTACTGCTCGCAGACACGCCGCGAGGCGACGCCCGCGTTCGCGAGCACCTTCTGCAGCCGCACCCCTTCGGCGTCCGACCCTGGTCCCTGGTGCGACCCCTCGTCTGGTCCCTGAGCTTGTCGAAGGGTCATCGGAGCACCTCGCTGTCGAAGCCGTCGGCGCCGTCGTCGAGCAGCGGCGAGATGTGCGGCAGCTCGTCGAGCGAGTTGATGCCGAGGTTCGCGAGCAGCGCGTCGGTCGTGCCGTAGTTGATCGCCCCCGTCTCGGGGTCGGTGAACAGTTCGGTGACCAGGCCGCGCCCGAGCAGGGTGCGCACGACCGAGTCGACGTTGACGGCGCGGATCGCCGCGACCTGACTGCGCGTCACCGGCTGCTTGTACGCGATGACGGCGAGGGTCTCGAGCGCCGCCTGCGACAGCCGGGTCGGGGCCTGCGCGTTGACGAACTCAGAGACGAGCTCATCGTGGTCTTCGCGCACGTACAGGCGCCACCCGCCGCCGACCTCGCGCAGTTCGAAGCCGCGGCGCGGTCCGCCGGTCTCGCCGTCGTAGTCGGCGACCAGGCCCTCGATGGCCTGACGCACGGCGGGCACGGGCGATCCGAGCGCCGCGGCGAGCGCGAC
Organism: Microbacterium sp. 70-16; assembly: GCF_001898315.1. Lineage (GTDB taxonomy): Bacteria > Actinomycetota > Actinomycetes > Actinomycetales > Microbacteriaceae > Microbacterium. The sequence continues at coordinate 73,479 of NZ_MKTQ01000017.1, forward strand.
GAGGCTCTGCGGCTCGTCGACGACGAGCAGGATCGCCTCGAGTCGGCGCGCGATGGCGACGGTGGGGTCATCGGTCATAGTCGGCTCCCAAAGTGGCGAGGTTCTCTTCAGACCACCGCTCGGCGGTCCAGCGCAGCGTCAGCTCGCCGAGCGGCTCAAGCTGCTCGAACGAGAGGGCCGCGTGCCGGTACAGCTCGAGGACGGCGATGAACCGCGCCACGACGATGCCCGGCTGCGTCACCCCCGCCACGAGCGCACGGAAGTTCAGCGTGCCCGCGTCGCGCAGCAGCGTGACCACGACGGCAGCCTGCTCGCGGATCGACACGAGCGGCGCGTGCAGGTGGTCGAGCCCGACGTGCGGGACCTCTTTCGGCGTGAACGCCATCAGCGCGATCGCGGCGAAGTCGTCCTTCGAGAGCGTCCAGATGAGCTCGGGAACGGCGCGACGGTACTTCTCGTCGAGACGGACGGCCCGCACGTGCCGCCCGTCTTCACGGCGCAACGAGCGCTCGAACCACGCCGAGACCTCTTTGAACGCGCGGTACTGCAGCAGCCGCGCGAACAGCAGGTCACGCGCTTCGAGTAGGGCGACCGACTCGGCATCCACCAGCTCACCCTGCGGCAGCAGGCCCGCGACCTTCATGTCGAGCAGCGTCGCCGCGACGACGAGGAACTCGGATGCCTGCTCGAGCTCTTCGTCGTCAGAGAGCCCCTTCAGGTACGAGATGAACTCGTCGGTGACCCTGCTCAGCGAGATCTCGGTGATGTCGAGCTCGTGCTTGCCGAGCAGGCTCAGCAGCAGATCGAACGGGCCGTCGAAGTTCGACAGAGATACGCGGAAGGGGACGTCGGTGGGTTGGGACGTCTCGTCTCGCTGCGCTCGCGGGGCGACCGGGGACTCGCCGGCGCCCGGGGGTTCGCTGGGCCCCGAGCTTGTCGAGGAGTCGTCAGGCGACGGCGCCACGCGCGACCAGCTCCCGGGCCAGACGCAGGTAGGCCTGGGCGGCCGCGTGCTCGGGCGCGAACGTCGTGATCGGAACGCCCGACACCGAGGCATCCGGGAACTTGACCGTGCGTCCGATGACGGTCTCGAGCACGTCGTCGCCGAACGCCTCGACGACCCGCTCGAGCACTTCGCGCGAGTGCAGCGTGCGCGGGTCGTACATCGTGGCGAGCACGCCGTCGAGAGTGATTGACGGGTTGAGCCGGTCGCGCACCTTGTCGATCGTCTCGATGAGCAGGGCGACGCCGCGCAGCGCGAAGAACTCGCACTCCAGCGGGATCAGCACGCCGTGGCTCGCCGTGAGCGCGTTGACCGTCAGCAGACCGAGCGAGGGCTGGCAGTCGATCAGGATGACGTCGTACTCGCCGGCGACCTTGCGCAGCACGCGGGCGAGGATCGTCTCACGCGCCACCTCGTTGACGAGGTGGACCTCGGCTGCGGATAGGTCGATGTTCGCGGGCAGGATGTCGAGCCCGTCGACCGACGTGTGCACGATGACCTCGTGCGGGTCACGCTTGGTGTCCAGCAGCAGGTCGTAGATCGTGGGCACGTCGTGCGTCGCGATGCCCAGCCCCGCCGACAGGGCGCCCTGCGGGTCGAAGTCGACGGCCAGCACCTTGCGGCCGTACTGCGCGAGCGATGCGGCGAGATTGATAGTGGTCGTCGTCTTGCCGACGCCACCCTTCTGGTTGCACAGCGAGATGATGCGCGCCGGGCCATGCGCGTCGAGCGCGGGCGGGGTCGGGAACCCGTGATAGGGGCGACCGGTCGGCCCCAGCACGATCTCCTCCGAGGCCTTCTTCGTCCCCCGCGTCTTCTCCGCCACCGACATTCCCGCTTTCTGCTGTCCTTCCCAGGACTTCCGCCCTGTGATTCTCGCACAGCCGCGGCCGGTGATGCCGTGGCCGGCCCGGTGTGTGGAGGACTGGTGCGGGACCGGCGCCGGGCTGGTGCGCGATGGGCCCCGGTCAGTCCATGCCGCGCAAGGCATCGACGTCGACGAGCCCCGAGTGCAGGCGGCCGCCGCCGATCAGCGACGGGATCGCGACCGTGCGGATCTCGTCTTCGACGACCGTCCGCGTGGCCTCCAGCGTCGCGGCGACCTCGTCGGAGGTCGTCAACGCGACGATCTCGGCGACCTCGTCCGGCGTGTAGCCGGCATCGGCGAGCCACTCCTGCAGCCGGGCTTCGGCATCGCCGGCGGATGCCGCGTTCATCCACTCCTGCGTCGTCTGCCCGTCTGCGGCATCCGTCGTGAACAACTGCTCGAGGATGTACCAGTCGCCCGTCTCACCCGCCGATCCCCCGTTGGCTGCTTCCCACGCCCGCACGGCCGTGAGGTACGACGCCACGAGCGGCGAGTTCGCGAACTTGTAGCCGAAATCGGAGCGGATCGGATATACCAAGTAGGTCACATTGTGGGTCTCGTGGAATCCAGATGCCTGCATGTTGCGGAACAGCTCGGCGCAGAACCGGCAGCCCGGGTCGAGCACCTCGAGCGCGACGGGCCGACCCTCGACGTACCCGCCGAGATAGGTGGCGCCTGGTGCCGCGTAGTCGGCGGCATCCCACTCGCGCAGCCGACTCGGGATCGTCGAGATCGTGTCGCCCAGCGAGGCGAACTCGCGGCCGAACGCCCCGACGACGTCGCCGGTGCCGATCGACGCCCAGAATCCGGGGTCTTCGCCCCCGATCGAGCACGACTGGGCAGCGAGGGTGCACGCCTGGGCATCCTGCTTGTCACACGTGCCGTAGACGAAGAGGTTCAGTCCGCTGCGGCCGAGCAGGTACAGGCTCACGATGAGCGAGAGCACCATGATCCAGGCGACGATCTCGATCGCGATGCTCGCCGGCCGCACGAGCCGCGGCGCGCGCACCGCGAGGGGCGCGAGCATCGAGCTCTTGACGTCGTCGCGGAAGCTCGTGTCGCACGCGCGGAACGTGACGCGGCGCGCGAAACACCCCCACGCCCGACCGAGCAGCTTGCGGTACTTGGCCGACACGGCCGAGAGCACGAGGACGACGAAGAACGCGACGATGCAGACCATCACAGCCCCCGCATGAGGCCGGAGGTGACCTCGATCGCACGCTCGAGGTCGGCGTCGGTGGTGTGCGCGCCGAGACTGAAGCGCACGAGCGCGGGCAGTTGCTCTTGCTCGTGCAGCCAGTGGTGCGCGCAGAAGTGCCCGCTGCGCACCATGATCCCCGCTTTCGAGAGGAACACCGCGAGCCGGTGCGCGTCGACGCGTTCGGGGATCGCGGAGATCGTGGCGGATGCCGCGGCGTTCAGCACCCGCAGGTGCGGCATCTCGGCGAGCGCGTCGAACAGGCGCTGCGCCAGTCGCGCTTCGCGCTGCTCGACCGCGGCTCGCTGCGGCAAGAACCAGCGCAACGCGGCGCCGAACCCGATGATCTCGGCCCACGCCTGCAGCCCCGGCTCGAGGCGCGTGTGCAGGTCGCTCGAGAGCGTGAAGCCGTCGGCGGTGACGTCCGCGACCTGGCCGCCGCCGATGAAGCTGAGCTCGAGACGCTCGAGCAGAGTGTTCGCCGCGACGACGACACCCAGCGAAGGACCGTACATCTTGTGCGCCGAGAAGCAGAGGGCATCCGCGGCGATGCCGTGCAACGCGCCCAGCGCATGCGGTGCGGCCTGCGCCGCGTCGATGATCACGGCGCCACCGCGTCGCTGCACGTCGGCGACGAGCGCAGCCAAGTTCTGCGTGAGCGTGCCGGTGACGTTGTCCATCGCGGACACGACGACGAGGGCGTCGGTCAGGTCGGCGCCGCCGAGGTCGACCGTGCCGTCGGGGGCGCGGTCGATGAGTTCGCGCGGAACACCCAGCCGCCGCGCGGCGGTCATCGTCGAGAGGAACACCGAGTTGTGCTCGTGGTGGGTCGTGACGACGCGCGCGTAGCGGCTCGCCGGCAGCTGCTGCAGCAGCAGCCCCAGCCCCATCGTGGTGTTCAGGGTGAACGCACACGTGTAGCGGCGGGCGGGCAGCCCGAACGCGGCGATCGTCGCTGCGCGAACCGCGTCGACGTCCTCGTCGACGCGGCGACCCCACGCATACTTGCCGCGTTCGCCGCAGGCCCCGTATTCGGTGAAGTACGCGGTCATGGCATCCAGCACCGGCTGCGGACGCAGCGACTGGCACGCCGCGTCGAGGTAGATGTCAGATGCCGCGAGGTACGGGAAGTCGCCGCCGCCGGCGGGTTCAGCCGACGCCGGCGCGGGCGCGGGTCGGGTCGTCCGGAACAGTCCCATCCCCCCAGCATGATTCCCGCCGCGCGCGGCGGAGGGGGCCGCCCGCCGTGCATAACCGGTGGGTGGCCGCGCGGCGTGGCCGCCGGGGCATCCCCTCATCCGTCCCAAAACGCGGCCTCGCGGCCACACATGCGACACCGCGGGACAGATGAATCTCCGCGCTCAGAGACTCCCGAGCACGTCGAGGCGCAGCTGCGCGGTCACGGCGATCAGCAGATAGTCGGCGATCACGATGAGTGGCAGCCACGAAAGGATGCCTGCGCCCAGGCGACGCACGCCGCTGCCCCAGATGCCTTCGCGTAGCGTCCACCCGGCGATGGTGAAGAACAGCGGGATCGTCACGAGCCAGATCACCATGCACCACGGGCACAGCGATCCGTACTCGAAGACGCTGCGATAGGCCAGGAAGTGCACGAACGCGAACGCGCCGAGCACGAACAGCGCGTACACGCGCCAGAACCAGGGTGCGAGCCCGTGGCTGGCGGCGAGCGCGGCGACGCCCGCGTAGATCGGACCGAGGAACAGCACGATCCCGATGATCGAGTTGCTGAACCCGAGCAGATTGCCGCCGGGCGAGAGCAGGTTCGGCCCGCACGTGACGATCGGGCTGATGCTGCACGAGATCAGCGGCTGCGCTCCGGTGAGCTGGCCGATGTACTCCTCATAGAGCAGGAACGAGACGATCCACCCGGCCACGCCCGCGACGATCCACCAGATCGCCATCGCACGCGACGGACGGGGCAACTCGGTCGTTTCCATGCCGCTATCCTCACCGCGGATGCCCGTGCGCGGCGAGATCTGCGCCGTGAAAATCCTGCCACCGACGGTCGGCGCGGCAGCCTGTTCAGCTGCCGCGCAGCGCCGTGACGGGTTCGACCCGTGCCGCGCGTCGCGCGGGATACCAGCCGGATGCCCAGCCGACGAGTGCCCCGAGCACGGCACCGGCGAGCGGCAGCCACGGGTCGATCACGGGCACCCACCCCTGCACCGCCGAGACGGCGAGGATCGCGAGCACCCCGGCGGCGGCTCCGATGAGTCCGCCGAGCAGGCCGATGACGACCGACTCGACGACGAACTGGGCGGCGATCTGGCGTCTGGTCGCGCCGAGCGCGCGCCGCAGTCCGATCTCGCCGGTGCGCTCCATGACCGACAGCAGCGTGACGTTCGCGATGCCGAGGCCACCACCGAGCAGCGCGACCGCGCCGAGCACGAGGAAGATGATGTTCACGTCGCCCTGAACGCGTTGGCTGAGATCTGAACGGGCCGCGGGAGCCTTGGCCTCGAGCGACTCGGGCTCGTCCGGCGCGAGCGCGAGCACCGACTGCTCCGCGACCTGGGGGCCTGCGCCCACGACGATCCGCACCTGCAACTCTTCGGCCGCGGCGAGGCCGAAGTCGAGGCGCGCCGCCCCCGTCGGAATCATGACCGCGTCGAGCAGGTCACTGCGCCGGTCGAACTCGTCGATGATGCCGATGACGGCATATGCGACGCCGGCGACGAAGATCGACGGCTGACTGTCGACGCGGTTGATGCCGAGACGCCCGGCAGCGTCCGCTCCGAGGACGGCGACACGGTCTCCGCGCGCGTCGTGTCCGCTGTCGAAGTACCGGCCCGTCACAATCCGAGCACCGAGCGTCGGCGCGAGGTCGGCACTCGTGGCGACAAGCAGAGGGGATGCCTGCTCGGCCGCCGCGGGATCGTTGACCGCGACCGCCGTGATCTTCTCGGTGCCCAGCGGCACGGATGCCAGCAGCACGGCATCCTCGACGCCCGCCAGCCGGTCGACGCGCTCGGGCGCATCCCACGGCAAGCGCCCGGTGGCAACGGTGCGATCACCGCGAGCTGCCTCACTCGGTGTCACCGTCATGTGCATGGCCGCGGCGGCATCGAACTGGCGGGAGATCTGCTCGGCGGCGGTCTGCGCGAACCCGACCGTCGCGATGAGCGAGCCGATGCCGAGCACGGTGCCGAGGGTCGTCATGATGAGCCGGCCCGGGCGCGAGCCGATGTCGGCGGTCGCCTCGGCGACGAGGTCTTGGAAACGGAAGCGATCGGCGCGCGCCGCCTCCGGCACGAGTCCGTGCGCGGTCGACCGGCCACCGCGACCGGCATCCGCAGGTGCGGAAGCCGTGGCATCGTCACCGGCATCCGGCAAGGCTTCGGCGAGGGCATCCCGCACGTCGCCCTTGCCGCGCCGCCCGCGCCGCCAATTCCCGAGCCGCTTCATGCGAGCTCGCTCAGTCGGCCGTCGGAGATCCGGATGCGCCGGCGGGCGCGCTGCGCCACGTGCTCGTCGTGGGTGATCACGACGAGGGTCAAGCCGTCGGCGTTGAGCTCTTCGAACAGCCCCATCACCTCGCCGGACGTCTTCTGGTCGAGGTTTCCCGTCGGCTCGTCAGCGAGCAGCAGCTGCGGTCCGCTGACGACGGCGCGCGCGACCGCGACGCGCTGCCGCTCACCGCCCGACAGCGACTGCGGCAGGAAGTCGACGCGATGTCCGAGTCCCACGCGCTCGAGCGCACGGCGGGCGCGCGGCACGCGCTCGGCGCGCGGCACGCCGCTGTACGACATCGGCATGAGGACGTTCTCGAGCACCGTGCGCCGCGGCATCAGGTGGAACGCCTGGAAGACGAAGCCGATGAACCGCGCCCGCACGGCGGCGCGATCGTCGTCGGACAGGTCACCGGTCAGACCTCCCGCGAGCCGGTACTCCCCCACGCTCGGGCGGTCGAGCAGGCCCAGGATGTTCAGCATCGTCGACTTGCCCGATCCGCTCGGCCCGGTGATCGACACGTAGTCGCCGCGTTCGACCGAGACGCTGACGCCCTTCAGCGCCTGCACTTCGGGCGGGCCGGGGAACGAGCGCGTGACATCCCGCAACTCGACCAGCGGGGCCGTCACCGGCCGACCACCACGAGGTCGCCCTCCTCGATGCGCCCGTCGACAGCGGTGATCTCCACCGCACCGCGTGCGGCCAGGCCCGGTTCGACGACCACGAGTCGGGTCTGCGCCCGATCGCCGTCGCGCGGATCGCCCTCGACGACCTCGACCCGCGACTCTCCGCCGGGGCCTGCCGTGAGAGCCGCGACAGGCACCGACAGCACGGCGCCCTCGGTCGCGCCGACCGGGATCTTCACCCGCACGTTCGCACCCTGCAGTTGCTGCATCTGCTCGGTCGTCAGCGGGTCTGGTTCGAGCAGGATCTCCCACCGCGCGCTGTCGCTCGCGCCGGCCGTCACCGACGTGATCACGGCGCGGTGCTCGGTGCCGTCGGGCAACTCGAACGTCGCCTCGGCACCTTCGCTCAGCAGGGCGGCATCGGATGCCGCGGCGCCGGCGGTCAGACGCACGGTCGCGCCCGACACGGTCATCGCCTTCGCCGGCACGATGCCACCGCGCACGACCGCGATCGTGTCGACGCGACGCGGCAGGGCCGTGAGGTACAGCACCTCGCTCGACGGGAGGTACGGCTGCACCGCCTGACGGGCGCGCTCGAGTTCGTCGCGCGCCGCCGTCAGCTGCTGCTCGGCTGCCGTCACTCCCTGGCGCTCTCCGCTCGTGTCGGGCCGTGCGTTGAGCTGCTCGCGCATGAGCTGCGCGAGCGCGAGGTCGTCGCGGGCCGCGGCGACGTCGCCACCCTCGGCCTGCGCCGCATCGACGGCGCGCTGGGCCGCCGCGACGGCGTTGTCGGCCTGGCGCACTTCGACGGCACCGGGCCCGGCGCCCGCCTGCGCGAGTGCGCGACGCGCCGAGGCGACACCCTCTTCGGCGGCGCGCACGCCGTCGCCCGCCGCACGGTACGCCTCATCGGCGCCTTCGGGGGCCGGCGGCGCGGGATACCCCGCCTGCGCGTACAGCTGTGCCACGGCATCCGACGTCGCCTGATCGAACACGTCGATCGCACCGTCGCCCGGGTTCAGGCCGACGGCGGTCAGCGCCTGCTTGAGCTGCACGACGTCGGGCCCCGACACGCCCATCCGCAGGGTGCGGTAGGCAGGCAGCTCGCCGGGCAGGACGATGACCGGTCGCCCTGTGATCTCGAGCGCCACCGACAGCGCACCCAGCTCGGCACCGACTTCGGGCACTGCTCCGGTGACGACGGCCGCACCCGACACCGTCGATGTGTCGATCGAGACATCCACGGCGTCCGCGTACCCGACGTCGGCGCGGATCGTCACGTCGTTGCTGAGCTCGCCGTACTCGACGGGCACGGTGACCAGACCCGCTTCGGGTACTTCCGCCGTGGGCGCGCCGAACAGGAAGCGCCCGGCGAGCAGCCCCGCCACGAGGCACACGATCGCGATGAGCGCCGCGATCCAGATCGCCCGATTGCCGCGGATGATGCGGCGCCAGCCCAGCACGCGCGACGTCTCGGCGTCGACCTGCTCCCCCTCGGCCGGCGTGGCCTCGGGGTCGATCAGCTCTGTCAGGTCGTCGGAGTTCGCGCCGGTCATCCGTTGGCCTGCTCGGCCGCTGCCCGGAACGCCTCCAGCTCCGCCTTGTTGTCGGCGATGAACTTCTCTTCGGCGGCGAACTGCAGTCTCAGGCTCTGGTTGGTGTAGTCGAGCTTCTCGCGGCAGTCGAAGTCGGCGAGCGCGATCTCGATCTCCTCTTCGGCGTGCTGCTTCCACTCCGGTGTCGTCGTGGGGTCGTTGGCCGCGTAGAACGCCTCGAGCTCGGCTTCCGTCGCGTTCTCGTAGTCGAAGTCCTCGTACGCGCTGTTCTGGTCTTCATACAGCGCGTTCTGCACGTCGTACATCTTCTGGGTCGGCTCGGACTGCGCCGTGTACCCGCTGAACCCGGCATCGGCCATGCAGGATGCCCACTCCTTGTCGAGCGCCTTCAGCTCGGCGGAGGACTGCACCGATGTGTACACCTCGCTGATGCGGTTGAGCAGGTCTTCGTACTCGGTGTAGATGTCCTGCTGTGAGGACGAGCCGTAGACCTGGTCGCTGGCCTCGCCCTGGCATCCATTGTCGAGCGTCGACCAGTCAAAGTCGGGGTCGTTCGCCTGCTCCTCCGTCGCGCCCTCGCCGTAGAGAGTCGCGTAGAAGGCGGTCTGCTCCGATTCGGACAGCGAGCTCACGTAGTCCTGGTTCGGGTCGACGTACTCCTCGCTGCTGCCGGAGTTCTGCTGCTCGTTGTACGGGTTGTTGAAGACGCCGTAGCCGTACTGCGCGACCCATTCGCGCTTGTCGGGCTGCCAGACGCCGTCGTCGCCGACGATCGTGCCGCCGTTCTGCAGGTTGGGCACGTACTCGAAGCCGGCCTCCTTCATGCACGCCGCGGTGAGCTCTTCGATCTCGCGGTTCTGCTGGTCCATCTGCGCCTGCTGGTCTTCGATCGACATGTCGGACCCGCCTCCCCACGCCGAGGCGAGGTAGGTGTTCAGCGGCGAGTCTTCATAGCTCAGCGTGTCGCCACCGCCCGAGGTGCAGCCGGCTAGGGCGAGGGCTGTAACGAGGGCGGCGGCGGGCAGAAGGGCGGTGCGGATGACGCGCATGGTCTCTCGATCTGTCGGGCGCCGGCGGCGCGGGACGCGAGCCGCCACCGGTCCCCCCGGCGATCGAAGCTCAGCGCTTTCTCTCATCCTGGCGCACGCGTGGGAGCGGTCGCATCCTCCGCAAGGATGATCTTCACAGGAAATGGAAAAGTTCCGGCCGCACCCGTTTTGATCCGGTCGAACACGACGGATGCCCGGGCGGATGCCACGGCGGATGCCGGGTCCGCGACCGTCAGCGAGCGCGCGGATGCGAGGTCAGATAGACGTCGCGCAACGCGTCGACGGTGACGTGCGTGTAGATCTGCGTGGTTGCGACTGACGCGTGGCCGAGCAGTTCCTGCACGACGCGCACGTCGGCACCACCCTGCAACAGGTGCGTCGCGAAAGAGTGTCGGAACGTGTGCGGCGACACATGCGCGGTCAGCCCGGCCCGATCGGCGGCCGCCTGGATCACGAGCCACGCCCCCTGCCGCGACATGGGCGCACCGCGCGCGCCGAGGAACAGCCGCGGGGTCGCCCGCCCGCGCAGCGACAGCGCGGGGCGCGCCCGGGCCAGGTAGGCATCCACCGCCGCCCGCGCGTACGAGCCGACCGGGACGATCCGCTCCTTCGAGCCCTTGCCTCGCACGCGCAGCACGTCGCCGTGGGCGAGATCGTCGACGTCGAGCTGCATGACCTCCGAGACGCGCGCGCCGGTCGCATACAGCAGTTCGAGCAGCGCCCGGTCGCGCAGGCGCAGCATGATCTCCTCGCCGCCGCCGGCGCCAGCGGCGCCGACCGCATCGCCGGTCGCGTCACCGGTCGACGGCGCAGGCCCCGCGGCATCCAGCACCGCCTCGACCTGTTCGATCGACAGCGCCTTGGGCAGTCGCTGCGGCGCCTTCGGCGGCCGCAGTCGCTCACTCGGATCGGCATCGGCGATGCCCTCGCGCACGAGGAATCGGTGCAGGCCCCGCACCGACGACTGCAGCCGCGCGAGCGACGTGGCCGCGGGCGGGGGCTGCGCCGACGCGCGCTCGGCGGCGAACGCCGACACGAGCGCCGGCGTCACCTCGGCGGTGTCCTGCACGTCGCGCTCGGCGAGCCAGGAACGGTAGACGGCGAGGTCGCGCCGGTAGGCGGCGACGGTGTGCTCAGAGAGTCCGCGCTCGATGGAGATGTGCCTCAGATAGGCGTCGACGGCGCGCGTGAGGATCACGGCGCGGCTGCCTCCGCGGCGGCATCCCGGATCGGCCGGGGTCGGCGGTCCCACGGGGTGTCGGCGGGCGCGAGCGTCGACCAGTCGCGAGCCCGCGCGGCGTGCGCGGCGAGGGCGCCGACCACCAGTGACGGGTTCTGCACGCGGCGGTCGAGGATCGCGTCGACGACCTCGTCCAGGCTCGCCCAGCGCACTTCGATGTCGGCCTCCTCCGCGTCGCGGGCGAAGGTCTCCGGCGCGGGCGCCAGGTCGCGCGCCAGGTAGATGCGGATCGCCTCATCGCTGCCGCCGGGGCTCGTGTAGAACTCGCCCAGCACGTCCCAGCGCGCCGCTGTGAGGTCGGCTTCCTCTGCGAGCTCACGCTGCGCGGCGGTCAGGGCGCTCTCGCCGTCGAGGTCGAGCAGCCCCGCGGGGATCTCCCAGTCGCGCACGCGCACGGGGTGCCGGTACTGCTTGATCAGCAACACGCGATCGTCCTCGTCGAGCGCGAGCACGGCGACGGCACCGGTGTGGTCCATGTACTCGCGAACGATGGATGCCCCGTTGTAGTCGAGCTCATCGCGGCGGATGTTCCAGACCTTGCCCACGAACGGTGTCGACGAGGCGACGACGGTCACCTCGGTCGGGTCATCGCGCAGCTCAGTCACCCTCGACCTCGAACAGCTCACTCGAGCGGTGCCGCACGAGCGCCGCTGCGATCAGGCCGCGGAACAGCGGGTTGGCCTCGGTCGGCCGCGAGCGCAGCTCGGGGTGCGCCTGCGTCGCGATGTAGTAGGGGTGCACGTCGCGCGGCAGCTCGACGTACTCGACGAGGTTGCGGTCGGGCGACAGGCCCGAGAACCACATGCCCGCCTCGGAGATCTGGTCGCGGTAGCGGTTGTTGACCTCGTAGCGGTGGCGGTGACGCTCGCTCGCGCGGTTGGCACCGTACACCTCGGCAGCGAGCGAGCCTTCGGCCAGCTCCGCTTCGTACAGGCCGAGGCGCATCGTGCCGCCCATGTCGCCGTGGTCGATGATGTCGACCTGCTCGGCCATCGTCGCAATGACGGGGTGCGCGGTGTCGGGGTCGAACTCGCTCGAAGAGGCGCCCTCGATGCCGGCGACGTGGCGAGCGAACTCGATCACCATGCACTGCAGGCCGAGGCAGATGCCGAGCGTCGGGATGCCCTGCTCGCGCGCGAACCGCAGTGCGCCGAGCTTGCCCTCGATGCCGCGGATGCCGAAACCGCCGGGCACCACGATGCCGTCGAGCGCCCCGAGTGCCTTCTCGGCGCCCTCGGGCGTCTCGCACAGATCGGACGGGATCCAGGTCACGTTGACCTTGGTCTCCTGCGCGAAACCGCCGGCCTTGAGCGCCTCGGTGACCGACAGATATGCGTCGGGCAGGTCGATGTACTTGCCGACCAGGCCGATGGTGACCTCGTGCTTGGGGTTGTGGACGGCCTCGAGGACCTTGTTCCAGCGCGTCCAGTCGACGTCGGCGGCCTTGGTGTCCAGGCCCAGCGCGTCGACGATGTACGCGTCGAGGCCCTGCTCGTTGAGCATCGTGGGGATGTCGTAGATCGACGGCACGTCGATCGCGTTGACGACGGCATCCTCATCGACGTCGCACATGAGCGCGATCTTGCGCTTGTTGCTGTCGGTGACGGGCCGGTCGCTGCGCAGCACGAGCGCGTCGGGCTGGATGCCGATCGACCGCAGAGCTGCCACGGAGTGCTGCGTGGGCTTGGTCTTCTGCTCGCCGGAGGCACCCATGAACGGCACGAGCGAGACGTGCACGAAGAAGACGTTGCGCCGGCCGAGTTCGTGGCGGATCTGACGGGCCGACTCGAGGAACGGCTGCGACTCGATGTCGCCGACGGTGCCACCGATCTCGGTGATGATGACGTCGGGCTTGGGCGACTGGTCGGCCTGCAGGCGCATGCGGCGCTTGATCTCGTCGGTGATGTGCGGAATGACCTGCACGGTGTCGCCGAGGTACTCGCCGCGGCGCTCCTTCGCGATGACCTGCGAGTAGATCTGCCCCGTCGTGACGTTGGCCGCCTGGCTCAGCTCGATGTCGAGGAAGCGCTCGTAGTGGCCGATGTCGAGGTCGGTCTCGGCGCCGTCGTCGGTGACGAACACCTCACCGTGCTGGAACGGGTTCATCGTGCCCGGGTCGACGTTCAGGTACGGGTCGAGCTTCTGCATCACGACGTGCAGACCCCGCGCGGTGAGCAGGTTACCCAGCGACGCCGCGGTCAGTCCCTTGCCCAAAGACGAAACGACACCGCCCGTCACGAAGATGTGCCTGGTGGTGTCGTTGCTGCCCGCGTCTGAATGAGTATCCGTCACGGGCTTTCATCCTATCAGTCGTATCGCCCGTAGCGGGCGGAGGGTGGGCTGCGTTTCGCGGCGCCTGCAGTTCGGGAGGAGATTTCCGTTCGGGAGGATGCCTGGGGCCAGGAGCTCCTCCCGAAGCGAAATCTCCTCCCGTGGCGCAAGGCCCTATGCCGCGGCGAGGCCGAGGAGCTCCCGCGCGTGCTCGAGCGCGGCGGGCGAATCGGGTAGCCCCGACAGCAGACGGGCCATCTCGGCCTCGCGCTCCCGCCCCGCGAGCGCGCGGACGCTGGATGCCGTGACCGACCCGTCGCTCGCCTTGACGACACTCAGGTGGTTGGTCGCGAAGGCGGCGACCTGCGCGAGGTGCGTCACGACGATGACCTGGCTCGTGGTCGCGAGCGCGGCGAGGCGCCGCCCGACCTCGATCGCGGCGGCACCACCGATCCCGGCGTCGATCTCGTCGAAGACGAAGGTGGGCACGCTGCCGGTGCCGGCGATCACGACCTCGATCGCGAGCATGACGCGGCTGAGCTCACCGCCCGATGCGCTGCGGGCGACCGGGCGCGGGTCGGCGCCGGGGTGCGGCGCGAGCAGGAGGGTCACCTCGTCGCGACCCGCGGCGGTGGATGCCCCGGGTTCGACCGCGACGACGACGCGCGCGTCCGGCAGCGCGAGCGCGCGCAGCTCGGCGGTCACGGCCTCGCCCAGCCGCTCCGCGGCTGCGCGGCGTGCGGCGGTGAGCAGCCCTGCCGCGGCGTCCAGGGCTGTGGTCGCGGTAGCGAGGTCAGCCGTGAGCCGGTCGACGCGGTCATCGTCGTCGTCGAGTTCGGCCAGGCGCAGTCCGCCGGTCGCGCGCAGCGCGAGGGCATCCTCGAGCGTGCCGTGGGCGCGGACGAGACCGCCGATCGCCGCGCGGCGCTCTTCGACGGCGGCGAGCTCGTGCGGCCCGGATTCGTCGAGGTCGGCCAGGTAGCCGCTCAGGTCGGTCGCGAGGTCGGCGGCGCGGTAGCCGAGCTCTTCGAACGTCGCGGCATGCGCGGCGAGCGTCGCGTCACTTCCGGCCGCGCGCTCGAGCGCACGGCGTGCTTCAGCGAGGAGGGTCAGCACGTCGGGAGCGTCGTCTTCGCCGGAGAGCGCCGCGTGGGCCAGCGCCGCGGCAAGGCGCAGTTCTTCGGCGTTCGCGAGGCGTTCGGCGCGCTGGGCGAGCTCGACGTCCTCCCCCGGCTGCGGATCGATCTGCTCGAGCTCGGTGAGCGCGGCGCGCAGCTGCTCCGCCTCACGCGCGCGGTCATCGCGGCGGTCGGTGAGCTCGTCGAGTTGCGCGGCCAGCGACCGGGCCTCGTCATACGCGGCGCGGTACTGCTCGAGCGCTTCGTCGACCGCGGCCCCGGCGAACCGGTCGAGCGCGTCACGCTGCGCTGCACCCGAGCGCAACCGCAACTGGTCGGATTGGCCGTGCACGACCACAAGCTGCTCGGCGAGGTCGGCGAGGACGCCCGCCGGGGCGGTGCGCCCACCGACGCCGGCGCGGCTGCGGCCCTCGGCCGTCACGGTGCGCGACAGGTAGAGCTCGGCCTGCCCGTCTCCGATGGGCTCGACCTCGCCACCGGCATCCGTGACCCGCTCTGTGACAGGACCGGCCTCGGGCACGATCCATACGCCTTCCACGACGGCCTGTGCGGCGCCGGCGCGGACGGTGCCGGCATCCGATCGTGCGCCCAGCAGCAGGCCGAGGCCCGTGACGACCATCGTCTTGCCTGCGCCGGTCTCGCCGGTGATCGCCGTGAACCCGGGCCCGATCGGCAGGGTCGCCTGGGCGATGACGCCGAGATCGCGCAGGCTCATCTGCTCGATCATGCCGGGCTGTCCCCCGCACTGTCCCCCGAGCCCCCGACGCTGTCCCCCGAGCTTGTCGAGGGGCCCCGCCACCCCGTGACGGGCAGCTGGAACTTGCGCACCAGCCGGTCGGTGAACGGCGCGGGGTGCAGCCGCGCGAGACGCACCGGCACGGGCGACCGGCGGGCGACGACGCGCGCGCCGGGCGGCAGGTCGTGCGACCGGCGTCCGTCGCACCAGAGGATGCCGGTGCCGTCGGTGCGCGCAAGCACGTCGATGGCGACGGTCGCTTCGGGGCCGACGACGAGCGGCTTGGCGAACAGCGCGTGCGCCGACAGCGGCACGACGGCGATCGCCTCCACGGTAGGCCAGATGACGGGGCCGCCGGCGGAGAAGTTGTACGCGGTCGAGCCGGTCGGGGTCGAGATGACGACGCCGTCGCAGCCGAAGCTCGACAGCGGCCGGCTGTCGATCTCGATGACGACCTCCATCATGCGCTCGCGCGAGGCCTTCTCGACGGTGGCTTCGTTCAGCGCCCACGTCTCGTAGATCACTTCGCCGGTCGTGTCGACGACCGCCACCGTCAGCGTCATGCGCTCTTCGACGTCGTAGTCACGGGCGATGACGCGGCGCATGGCGTCGTCGATGACATCCGCTTCGATCTCGGCGAGGAACCCGACGTGACCCATGTTGATGCCGAGGATCGGCGCGGTCCCGGCCCGGACGAGCTCTGCGGCGCGCAGGATCGTGCCGTCGCCGCCGAGCACGATCGCGAGCTCGATGTCGTCGACCGTGACGTCGACGCCGAGCGTGGCGATGGGCCCGACTTCGCCTATCGCGGCGCGCAGCAACTCGTCGTCGCTGGGCAGCACGGGGTGTGCGCCTGCCGCTGCGAGGGCGACGATCACGCGACGCGCGGCGGCGACCGTGTCGGCGCGCTGCGCGTGGGCCACAACGAGGATCTCGCGCGTTCCGGTCATGCTGCTCCCGCCAGTCGGTTCACGGTCTCCAGATATTCTGTCGGATTCCCGGCGCCGTCGGCCTCGCCCGCTGATCGTGACACGGGTCGCAGATGCACCAGGAACTCGCGGTTGCCATGGGTGCCGGCGATCGGCGAGGCGATGACGCCGAAGGTGCCCAGCCCTGCATCCCACGCGGCCCAGAGCACGCCGGCGACGGCGTCGGCGCGTGCCGCGGCATCCGTCACGAGCCCTTCGCGCACGCCCGTGCGTCCGACCTCGAACTGCGGTTTGATCAGCAGGACGAGGTCGGTGTCGACCCCGGCGACGGCGGCGGCCGCCGGCAGCACGTGGGTGAGCGAGATGAACGAGAGGTCGCCCGTGATCACATCGAGGGCGACCGGGCTCCCCGCCGCCTCTGCGAGGGATTCGACCGTCATGTACCGGACGTTGAAGCCCTCGATCACGATGACGCGGTCGTCGGCGGCGATCTGCCAATCGAGTTGGCCGTGACCGACGTCGACGGCGAGCACGCGTGCCGCGCCGCGTTCGCGCAGCACCTGCGTGAATCCGCCTGTCGAGGCGCCCATGTCGAGGCAGGATGCCCCGGCGACGTCGACACCGAAAGCGTCCAACGCGGCGATCAGTTTGTGCGCGGCGCGGCTGACGTAATGGTCGGATGCCGCGACGGTGATCTCCTGGTCGTCGGCGACCTTCACGGAGGGCTTCACGACGGCGGCGCCGTCGACCGAGACGAGCCCGGCTTCGATGAGTTGCGCCGCCTGCGTACGGGAACGGGCCAGGCCGCGCGCCGCTACAGCGGCATCCAGGCGCTGGGTCACGCCTGGTGGTCCCGTGGCCCGGACTCCAGACGCCGGGCCAACTCGTCGTGGAGCGCCGCGTACGCGCCGGCGCGCTCGGCGAGCGGCTGCTGCTCGATCACCTCGAGGGCAGACAGCAGGTCTTCGCGCCGGGCGTCGGATTCAGCGGCATCCATCGACATGCCTCCACGATACGCGTCGCCCGGCGCGATCGGCGGGTGCCCCGCCCGCGTGAGCGCGGCGGGTGTCAGGGGCGGTGGAACGGGTCGGCGTACAGCCGCTCGGGCACGCGGAAGCCGTAGATCGCGCGGCCCGTCGCCCAGATCGCAGCGGCCCCGGCTCGCACGAGGTCGATGGGCCGGTCGCCTTCGGCGACGATGTGCACGTCGGGTCCGTCGACGCGCACGGAGGCGCCTCCGACGGTCGTGACATCGCCCGCCACGGTCGGCTGCGGATACGGCTGGTCGAGCTCGCGCAGATCGCCGACGATGTACGTCGGGCGTGACGTGGTCGGCGCCGCCAGCACGTGCTTCGGCCGGTCGACGCCTGTCAGCACCAGAACCGAGTCAATGCCGGCCGCCTGGGCGCCGGCGATGTCGGTGTCGAGTCGGTCGCCGATGAACAGGGGCTTGCGCGCACCGAAGCGCGCGACGGCCTCGTCGAAGATCGGACGCTCAGGCTTGCCTGCCACGACGGCCAACCTGCCGACGGCGGTGTGCACGGCCGACACGAGCGTGCCGTTTCCTGGCGCGATGCCGCGCGCCTGTGGAATCGTCCAGTCGGTGTTCGTGGCGATCCAGGGGATGCCACCTTCGTCCTCCGGCGTCGCCAGCGCGTACGCTGCCTCGGCGAGGTGCTGCCAGCCCACTTCGGGGGCGAAGCCCTGCACGACGGCGGCGGGCGCGTCATCCGCGCTGCGGGTGACCGTGAATCCGGCCTTCTCGAGTTCGAAGACCAGCCCGTCGCCGCCGACGACGAGAACGGTCGAACCGGCGGGGACACGATCTTTCAGCAGACGCAGCGCGGCCTGCGGGCTCGTCACGACGTCGTCCGGCTGCGTGCTCGCGAGGCCCAGCTCGCGCAGGTGGGCGGCGACCGTGGCATCCCGACGCGACGCGTTGTTCGTGATGTAGCCGAGCCGGCGCGTGCGTCCGGCCGCGGTCAGGCTCTCCACGGCGTGCGGGAGCGCACCGGCCCCGGCGTAGACGACGCCATCAAGGTCGGCGAGGACCGCATCGACCCCGTCGAGCGGTGTGGGATCGGTGCGCCGCGAGAACATTGCCATCAGCGCGTGGCCTCGTCGTCGGTGTCGTCGCCTTCGGCGTCGTCGATGCCCGCGTCGGCGAGGATCTCGTCGACTTCGTCCTGCACGGTCACCGGGGCCTCGGATGCCTCGGCGGTCGGCTCCGCTGCGGGCTCGTCTTGCTCGTCCTCCGCCGGCTCTTCGGCGACGGGCTCGTCGGCGATGGCGATCTCTTCGATCTCCTCGATCTCGAGCACCTCGCGGTCGGCGTCGAGCGCGCCGAGTGCGTCTTCGGCGATCTCGGCACGACGCTGCCACTGCGCGGCCTCGTCGGTACGGCCGAGTTCCTCCAGCACCGCCGCGCGAGCGGCGAACAGCCCGGGGCTCCAGCTGAAGGCGCGGTCGGGATCGAGCTCGGGGATGTCGAGCTCCTGCAGGGCCCGCTCCGTCTCGCCGAGGTCGAGGCGGGCGCCCGACATCGCGATCGCGAGTTCGACCCGCACATCGACCGGCAGCGCGGCGCGATCGACCGCACGGCCGACCTCGAGTGCGCGGTCGGGACGTCCGACGCCGCGCTCGCTGTCGACGAGCAGGGCAATCTGGTCGTCGCGCCCGGAAATCCGCCGGAATGTGCGCAGCTCGCGCACCGCGAGTGCGAAGTCGCCGTTCGCGTAGGCCGTGATCGCGACGGTCTCGCGCACGACCGCGATGCGGCCCGCGCTGCGCGACGCCGCGAGCGCGTGCTCGTGTGCACGCGCAGGGTCGGTGTCGATCAGACGCGCCGCCATCACCAAGTGGCGGGCGACCTGCTCGGCGTTCTCTTTGCTGAGCGTCTTCAGTTCGTTGCGCGCCGCGTTGTTGAGATCCTGCGGCCTCACATCTTCGGGAAGCGCGGGTCCCCGCTCGCCGGTGCGTCGGTCCGACCCCTGCGGGGGCCGCGTCGTACGGCGGTCGCCGTCGCGCTTCGCGTACGGCTTGCGCTCACCGTCGCGTGCGGCATATGGCTTCCGCTCACCGTCGCGCTTCGCGTACGGCTTCTTCTCACCGTCGCGTGCCGCGTAAGGCTTGCGCTCACCGTCGCGCTTCGCGTACGGCTTCTTCTCGCCATCGCGTGCCGCGTAAGGCTTACGCTCACCGTCCCGTGCCGCGTTCGGCTTACGCTCACCGTCGCGCTTCGCGTAAGGCTTGCGCTCACCGTCGCGCGCCGCGTAAGGCTTGCGCTCACCGTCCCGTGCCGCGTAAGGCTTACGCTCACCGTCCCGTGCCGCGTAAGGCTTACGCTCACCGTCCCGTGCCGCGTAAGGCTTACGCTCGCCGTCGCGCGCCGCGTAAGGCTTGCGCTCGCCGTCGCGCGCCGCGTAAGGCTTGCGCTCGCCGTCGCGCGCCGCGTAAGGCTTACGCTCGCCGTCGCGCTTCGCATACGGCTTCTTCTCGCCGTCGCGTGCCGCGTATGGCTTACGTGCACCGCGAGGCGAAGACGATCCACCGGCTGACGGCGGACGCTGCCCTTCTCGGCGCGGTCGCTCTTCTTCAGCCATGGCGGCATCCCTTCTATCGCGTAAACGAGAAAAGGCCACCCAACTTTGGGTGGCCTTTTCACGAAAGAAGTCCGGCGGTGTCCTACTCTCCCACAGGGTCCCCCCTGCAGTACCATCGGCGCTGTGAGGCTTAGCTTCCGGGTTCGGAATGTAACCGGGCGTTTCCC
>NZ_MKTQ01000018.1 GCF_001898315.1 Microbacterium sp. 70-16
GCTCTTGTAAGAATCCGCCACTACTCGCGGAATCCTGAACCCGAAACCCCAGCCAACTACCGTGGAATCGCGGCATTCCTCGCCATCTCGAGCGGGAACCTACAGTGATGATCTCGGCGAGGCGTTGTCACCGGCGGCGCTTTCACCCGGCGAGATCCCACGGGTTCAGCAGTGCGGCGCCCGTGCGTTCCATATCCCGAAGGTTGCGCGTCACGAGCGTCAGTCCATGCACAAGCGCGGTCGCCGCGATAAGCGCGTCCATGTCGGGCATCCGATCAGGGGAATGCAGGCCAGACGCCACCAGGGCGACGCGTTCGTCGACGACGAGGATGCGCCCGGTGAACAGAGGCCGCACGGCGTCGTCGAGCCACAGGCGAAGCCGGGCCCCCTGGGCGGGGTCGCGGCGCTCGCGCTGACGTACTCCGCGATCGAGTTCGAGGACGGTGATCGCGCTGATGGCGAGATCGCCTTCGACCTGTGCGTCCATCCATCTGTCCAGCGCGGGAGAGACTCCCTTGTAGTGATCGCTGATGATGTTCGTGTCGAGCAGGTACTTCACAGGTCGGGCACTCGGCTGTCGTCGATCCTGCGATCGGGCAGGTCGAAGTCGACCGGCACGCCTTGCGCCTTCAACCGTGTGCCCACTCGGCGTCTGTGGCCCGTGAGCTGATCGAACAGCGCGGCGGTGATCAGAACGTGTGACGGTCGTCCGTGATCGGTGATGGTGACCGGCTCCACCTCCGCGGCGCGCTTGGCGGCGCCGACGTCGTGATTGAAGTCTCGACTGGTGATCGTGGGCATGACCGTCTCCCAACTATGTAGGAACAATACCTACATAGTACGACGATTGCGAAGTCGAGCGCACTACTTGATCCCGACTGTGCGGGGGTATCGCCACCGTGACCCAGACCGGTGACACCCCGCTCGCATCGGCGACCTACAGTGGATAGCGCGCTGAGCCTGAACACCGCGTCGGCATCCAATGAAGGAGCACGTCATGAGAATCACCGGAGCCGTCCTCGAAGAGATCGGACGCGCGCGTCCGTTTGCGCAGTCGAAGCCCATCAGCATCTCGACGCTCGAGCTGGGCGAACCGGGGCCGACGGAGGTTCTCGTCCGCATTGAGGCGGCGGGCGTCTGCCACTCTGACCTCTCGGTCGTCGACGGCAACCGGGTGCGGCCCGTGCCGATGCTGCTCGGCCACGAAGCCGCCGGCATCGTCGAGTCCTTCGGTGACGAGGTGACCGACCTCGCCGTCGGTGAGCGGGTCGTCATGGCGTTCCTGCCGCGGTGCGGAGAGTGCGCGGGCTGCGCAACCGACGGGCGCCTGCCCTGCGAGCGCGGCACCGCGTCGAACAACGCCGGGACGCTCCTGCACGGTGAGCGCCGGCTCACCCGCGACGGGCGCGACATCCAGCACCACCTTGGCGTCTCCGGATTCGCAACCCATGCGGTCGTCGACCGTGTGTCGATCGTCCGCGTGCCCGCGGACGTCCCCGCCGACGTCGCGGCGGTGTTGGGCTGCGCGGTGCTGACCGGCGGTGGTGCGCTGCTGAACGCCGTCCGCCCCGAGCCGGGCGACAGCGTCATGATCGTCGGGCTGGGCGGCGTCGGCATGGCCGCTCTGATCGCCGCGATCGCCGAGGGCAAGGGTGATGTGATCGCCGTCGACAACGTTCCCGAGAAGCTCGAACTCGCCCGCGAACTCGGAGCGACCGCGGCCTACACGCCGGCCGAGGTGGCCGAGCGGGGGATCAGAGCCTCGCACGCGTTGGAGTGTGCGGGGCATCCGCGTGCCTTCGAAACCGCCTTCGCCGCGACCGCTCCGGGCGGCCGCACCGTGACCGTGGGGCTGCCTGACCCGGCGGCGCGGGCGTCGATCTCGCCGCTCACGATCACGGGTGAGGCACGCGCGATCATCGGCAGCTATCTAGGCTCGGCGGTGCCCGCCCGCGACATCCCGCGCTTCGTGGATTGGTGGCGCGCCGGTCGCCTGCCGATCGAGCGCCTCATCACCCGCCGCATCCGCCTCGATGAGATCAACGACGCGATGGATGACCTCGCCGACGGCCGCGCGGTTCGCCAGGTCATCATGTTCGACGAGGGCTGAGCCCACCCCGCGCCAGCGCCGTGCGGAGCTTCCTCCACAATCGCCGACTTTCGGGACTTGTCCACATTCCGGCTCATCGGCCGACCACGGGATGTGCTCAGCGTCGAGGATCGGGGGATGAATGACACCAGCGCGACACGAACCGGCCTTCGCCTGCCCTCCGTTGACGAACACGATCGCGACCGAGTGCTGCACCGCATCCTCTCCGTTGCGGATGACCTGCCGCGGATCTCCGTCCAGGTCTCGCGCTCTGAAGCGGCGCGTGCCATGGAGGAGCACGGCTCTGACGATGAGCCGTTCACCCACTGGGAGACGCTTCATCTGATCATCTCGATCGTCGAGACGCTGTTCGACGACGAGGTCACCTCGTACTCCCCCACGTTCCACGCGCAGCTGACACTGATGCTGCAGTTTCCGCTGGTGCCGGAGTCGACGGCGACACAGGTCGCATTCGGACGCGGCATGGGGGAGAACGCACTGCTGCTGATCGAGAGGATTGCCGCCGCGGCTTACGCGCGCGGAATCACTGTCGATGAGCGCGTTGAGGAGCTCGCCGCGCGAGGGGACGTCGGACATGATCTGTCATCGAGGTGTCTGCGTGGCGAGATCCGCCGGGTTCCGAACGGAGGGCGCATGCAGAAGGCCGTCGAACTCTTCCGGCTCACCGCTGCGTACGCACCCGAGCAGCTGCGCCCGCCCGTGCTGTGCGTGATCGCGTGGTTGCTGTGGGCCGCGGGCAAACGGGCACTTGCGCTCGCGTATCTGCGGGAGGCCCTTGCGATCGAGCCGGGGCACCTGCTGGCCCAATCGTTCAGCATTCTGATGAGCAGAAGCCGCCCAGACTGGACCCACGAATGACCGCACAGCCTCCAGAGATTGTACGCCAGCGTACAATCCCGTACATGGCAGAGATCAGCGCGAGCGTAGCGCGTCAGACTCTCCCCGCTCAGCTCGACCGGGTCGAGAAGGGTGAGGAGATCTCGATCACCCGACACGGGCGGGTGATCGCTGTACTGGTGCGTCCCGACGTGCTCGCGGCGCGTCGGTCATCGAGGGTCTGGGCGGGCGCGGATCGGATCGGAGCGATGCTTGACCGGGCGCGCGACGAGCCGCTCGAGGGCCCGGTGATGTCGGCGGAACGTGCAGAGGAGCTGGTGAACGACATCCGTGCCGGCCGGGCGGTGCGATGAGCATCGCCTTCGACGCCGACGTGCTCATCTACGCGGCATCGGGTCATCCGCTCGGTTCGGCCGTCGGGCGGATCTTCGCCGCAGTGGGCGACGCGCCGGCGGGAATCGGGTCGGTCCTCCTTCTCACCGAGACGCTGGCGAAGCCGCTCCGTGCGGATCCGGAATCGGCTGAGAGCCGCGAGCTGCTGCGTCTGCTGAGCAGACTCGAACTGCGACCGTTCGATGAGTCCGCCGCGCGGATGGCGCTCGCATGCTCGATCTCGTACGGTCTTCGTGCTGCGGATGCCGTGCACCTGGCGACCGCGATCGTCAATGGCGCCGATCGCTTTCTCACGAACAACCGCAGAGACTTTCCGAAGACGATCGACGAGATCGACGTGATCTATCCCGATGAGCTGGCCGAGACACACGCCTGACGCGTCCTGGTCCCCGAACAAGGAGGTTCACCATGACGCCGGATGCCGAGTGGACGATCGAGCGACATCTCGAAGGGCAGCCGGAGTTCGCCGTCGAGCTCTTCGACCGCTTCATCGAGCTCGTCTCGACGTTCGGCCCGTTCACCTACGCGGTGTCGAAGTCATCCATCACGCTGAAGGGGTCTCGGCGGGGGTTCGCCGGCGCCCGACCGGTCACCGCCGGACTGCGCGGATACCTCGACCTGCAGCGCGCGGTGTCAGACCCGCGCATCCGATCGGTCGCGCCGTACACGCAGCGCCTGTTCGTGCATCATTTCCAGGTCGCCACCATGTCGGAGCTCGACGATGAGTTCGTCGGCTGGCTCGGCGAGGCGTATGCCGTCGGTGAGGGCATGCACCTGCGCTGACGGGAGCGGCCCGCGGCGTGCGGGGGGCGCGTCTTCGGTCAGTACATCGAGGATGATGTCGGAGTCGATGAGCGTGGCGTTACTCGCCACGAGTGAGTTGCATGATTTCGTCCGTAGCCATGCCACCCCGCGCTATTCCCCGCGCGCGGTGAATCCAGCGATCCGTCGGGGTGGCGTCCGGCGCGCTGTGCACGATCCGCAACGTCGCTCCGTCCTCGATGACTTCCACCTCGTCGCCCTCGACGAACCCGAGCTTGTGTCGCAGTTCGGCGGGGATCGTCACCTGTCCCTTGCTGTTGAGCCTCATGCGCACTCCCCTCCATGTATTAGGTTACGAACGCTCGACGCAATACGCGAGGGCGCCGCACTACAGGTGGCGGGTGGGATCCATCCGCTGGTGCAGGATGCGGATGACGTCGATGCCGTTGTCGCCCTCGAGGAAGAAGATCAGGTGGCTTCCGATCGCGTAGCGGCGGTAGCCGGCCCGCATGTGGTCGACGGTGCGTCCACGATCCGGTTGCTGAGCCAGGCGCTCAATAGCGTTGCGAATCTCGAGCACATACGTCTCGGCCTGCCCGGCATCCCAGCGCTCGACCGTGTAATCCCAGATGGAAGACAGGTCGCGCTGAGCAGCCGGCGTGAGCCGGTAGGAACCCACGTCAGGGACGCTTCGAGGCGATGAACGCATCGAAGTCGAACGGTTCGGGCGCGCCACTCTCTTCGCCGCTGACCAGGGCTGCCCGCAGCGCGCTCATCTGCGTCTCCTGATCCTCGAGCAGGCGAAGCCCGGCACGCACGACTTCACTTGCGGAGCGGTAGCGTCCGGTTGCCACTTCCTGCGCGAGGAAGTCGGTGAAGTGCGCATCGAGGCTGATCGACGTGTTGGTGGCCATGAGGAATAGTACCAAGAATTGGTAACACCAGCTCGGCTCGCGGCCGATGCGCGCCTCAGCGCTTCGCGCGGGCGGCCTGGCGCAGCTCGTTGGCGCGTTCGCGCAGTTCGGGGTCATCCATCACGAGCAGCACGAGGGGGCAGTCCTGCGGACCGGTCGCTCCCGGAACGCACAGCGAGCAGGGATCCCCGGCGCGCACGGGACACATCGGCTGCGGAGTCCGCCGCTTCTTCTGTGCCGCATCCATACCTCCAGCTTGCGCTCGCCGGCACGACGAAGGGGCGGCAACGACCGTGAATAAAGCCGTTGCCGCCCCTGTTTTCCCCTCCGCGTCAGGCCGCCGGGCCTGTCGCAAGCGTGACGGATGCCGAGTGGGATGCCCCGGAGGCATCCGTCCACGTGATCGTGACGGTGTCGCCCGGGTCATAGCCCGACAGTGCCGCCGACAGCTCGGTCGAGCTCGCGACACTCGTGCCGTCGACCGCGGTGATCGTGTCGCCGGCGGTGAGCCCGGCCGATGCGGCGGGCATACCGTCGATGACGCCCGCGACGACCGCGCCGCTCGTGGTCGCGGTGGTGCTGCTCGACGATGACCGGCGCCCGGGCGTCGCATAGGTGCTCGTCGTGCCCGACGACATCTCGACCCCGAGGAACGCCGGGTAACGGAGCGTCACGCCGTCGGATTCGTCGCCCGCGAGGATCTGGTCGACGATCGCGAGGGCATCCTCGATCGGAATCGCGAACGCGGTCGTCGTGGCCGTGCCGCTCGAGGCGGCCGTCGTCACGCCGATGACCTCGCCCTCGGCATCCAGCAGCGCGCCACCCGAGTCGCCGGCGACCACGTCGGCGCTGAACTGGATCATGCCGTCGAGCGTCTCGCTGTCAGACCCCGAGGTCGTGACCGTGGCATCCAGCTGCGTGATCTCGCCGTCTGCCGCCAGCAGCACCCCGCCGCCCTCGGCGTTGCCGACGGCGGTCACCGCGTCGCCGACCGACTCGGCGTCGTCGTCGATCGTCACGGTGTCGAGCCCGCTCGCCCCCTGCAACTGCAGCAGCGCCACGTCGTCCGCGACGTCGGTGCCGACGACCGTCGCCGTGTAGGTCTCGCCCGTGCTGAGGGTCACGCTGATCTCGGTGGAGTCGGCGATCACGTGGTTGTTCGTGAGGACGAGACCGTCGGAGGTCAGCACCAGCCCCGTGCCCGCCGCGGCGGAGTTCTCGTAGCCGATGACGGTGTCGATCAGCACGACGCCGGTCGACTCGTCCGCCGACGCGGTCGTGGCGTCCTCGTTCGCACTGCCGGTCGTGGTGCCGGTGCCGCCGCTCGTGCCGCCGTTCTGTGTCGATCCCGGGCCGTAGCCGCCGTAGCCTTGCGCTCCGCTGTAGGGGTTCGTGACGCTGGGCATGCTGCCGGCGGCGTCACTGGTGGATGCCGCGGTGGTCGCGGCCGACGACGCCGCCGCGCTCGCCGCGAGCGGCCCGGCGATGCTCAGTACGCCGACGAGCGCGAGGCCCGCCGCAATGCACGTCAGCGGGACGGGTCGTCGGTACCAGGGCCGCGCGAGCGCGGCAGGCGCGGTGGTTGCGGGCGCGGCGGCTTCGGGCGCGGGGGCGGTGGATTCAGACTGCGGGAACATGGGGCTTCCTCTCGACACCACCCATGTCACCAAGGCATCCGATGCGCCACCGCTGTGCACCTTCAGCGGTTGTTATGAGTCGCGCGGTCACCCGACCCGATTGACTTCGAGCACTTTAAGTTTCTACCGTCGAAGCATGGCCCTCGACACGAAGCGATACACGATCCGCGAGGCGGCAGAGCTGACCGGTCTGCCGGCGAGCACGCTGCGGTACTACGAGACGATCGGCATCATCGATCCGATCGGGCGGCGCACCAGCGGCCACCGCACCTACAGCCAGGACGACATCGACCTGATCGACGGCATCGCCTGCCTCAGCGCGACGGGCATGGCGATCCCCGAGATGCGCGAGTACCTCGCGCACAGGCTCGAAGGAGCCGCCGGCGCCGCGCAGGAGATCGCGCTGCTCGAGCGGCAGCAGGAGATCCTGCGCGACGAAGCAGCCCGCGTGCAGCAGCGGCAGGAGTACGTCGCCGCGAAGATCGCGTACTGGGCCGCCGTGCGCAGCGGCGACGACGGCCTGGCCGTCGAGCTCGCCGACGCGTCGCGGCTCGCCGCCACCCGCATGCGCGGCAGGTGACCCGACCTTTCGCCGGCTCGCAGCGCGGCCGGCCCGTGCCGCGCGCGCCGCGGGTTGCCGCGGGTTGGCGTGCCGAAGTCCTGCTCGCTGGGGCTGGTGATGCCGCAGACCCCCGCGCGAGGCCACTCCTGCACCACCCAGCAGTACTTCAGCCCGCCCCCACCCCACGACTGACACGAAAGAAGGAGAAATCATGACCGAATCAGTCCCCGTCCTCACTTTCAATAACGGCGTCGTCATGCCCGCCCTGGGCTTCGGCGTCTTCCAGACCCCGCCCGACGAGACGGCCACCGCCGTCGAAACCGCCCTGGCGACGGGATATCGGCACATCGACACCGCCGCCGCGTATGCGAACGAAGTGGGCGTCGGCGAGGGGCTGCGCCGCTCGGGCATCCCTCGTTCTGACGTGTTCATCGAGACGAAGGTGTGGGTCGTCGACTATGGGTACGACCAGACGCTGCACGCGTTCGAGAAGAGTGCGGCCAAGCTCGGCGTCGACCAGATCGACCTGCTGATCCTGCACCAGCCCATGCCGCAGCACTTCGAGCGCACCCGCGAGGCGTACCGCGCGCTCGAGACGCTGCTCGCCGACGGCAAGGCGCGGGCGATCGGCGTGAGCAACTTCATGCCGCATCACCTGGATGCCCTGATGGAGACCGCCACGGTCACCCCGGCCATCAACCAGGTCGAACTGCACCCGTACTTCACCCAGCCGGCGGTGCAGGCGGCGGATGCCGCGCGCGGCGTCGTCACGCAGGCGTGGTCACCGATCGGCGGCATCACGTTCTACCGGGAGTCGAATGGCAGCGTCCTCGACGACACCACCCTCGCCGAGATCGCCGCCGCGCACGGCAAGACGCCGGCGCAGGTGATGCTGCGCTGGCACCTGCAGCAGGGGCGCTCGGCGATCCCGAAGTCGACGAAGCCCACCCGCATCGCGGAGAACTTCGACGTCTTCGACTTCGAACTCTCGGGTGACGAGCTGGCCCGGATCGACGCGCTCGACACGGGGCACCGCGGCGGCCCCGACCCCGACGCGGTCGACCCGTCGTCGTGGGGCCTCGAGGTCCCCGAGGCGTAGCCGGCCGAGGGGGCCTGTCAGTACCTGGAACACGGGACACCGCCGCGCGCATGCTGGGGGGTGGTCCACTGGAGTCAGCCATCAAGCGCCGCGCCGGCGCTGAGCGCCCACAAACAGTCAGGAATCCCATGACGAATCTCACCATCCTGCTCGTCGGCGGCACGGGATCGATCGGCCGCGAGGTCGCTCGTCGCGCGCTCGCCGACGGACACACCCTCCGCGTGCTCACCCGCACGCCGACTCGCGCCCCGCGCGGCACGACGGGCATCGCCGGCGACCTCACCGACCCGGCGTCGCTGGCCACCGCCGTCGACGGCATCGACGCGGTCGTGTTCACGCACGGCGCGCCGTACTCCAGCTCAGCCGTCCGCGACGTCGACTACGGCGGCGTGCGCAACGTGCTGCAGGCGATCGGCGACCGTCCCGTGCGCATCGCGCTGATGACCGCGATCGGCGTCACCAACCGCGCCGGCGGCTACCACGACTGGAAGCGCCGATCCGAGCGGCTCGTCCGCGCGAGCGGGCATCCGTACACGATCGTCCGACCCGGGTGGTTCGACTACAACGACGCCGATCAACACCAGTTGCACTTCCTGCAGGGTGACCGCCGCTGGGCGGGCAGTCCCGCCGACGGAGTCATCGCCCGCGCGCAGATCGCCGACGTCCTCGTCGGCTCGCTGACCTCGGATGCTGCGAACGGCAAGACCCTCGAGCTCGTGGCCGAGCGCGGGCCCGCACAGCCCGACCTCGAGCCGCTGTTCGCGGCGCTCGCGGCCGACCGCGGTCTCGACGGGGCCGACGACACCGCGAATCTGCCGCTGGCCGACGAGCCCGCCGACGTGCGTGCGGATCTCGCCGCAGTGGAGGCATCCGCCCAGGGTTGATACGGGCGCGGGGCCGACGAACAGTCCTGACACGCAAATGGGTGGCGCCCCCGACCAGCTCAACCAGGTTGAGTCAGTCCGGGGCGCCACCTCGTTCGGGTGAGGCGTCAGCTCACTTGCCGCTGTACACCGGGAATCCGCTCGAGTCGCCGTAGTCGCGCGCCTCGAGGCCCCGCAGCGCGTCCATGTCGACGTCGGAAATCGTGAAGTCGACCTGTGCGTTGGAGCGCATGTGGTCGGGGTTCGCGGTCTTCGGCAGCGACACGGTGCCCAGCTGCAGCGTGTACCGGATGCACAGCTGCGGCACGGTCACGCCGTAGGTGGCCGCCATCTCGGCGACGAACGCGTTCTTGAGCATCTCGCCGTGCGCGATCGGCGAATATGCCTGCACGAGAATGCCTCGGTCGGCGCAGAACTCGAGCAGGTCGGTCGGGGTGTTCCCGACGTGCACGAGCAGCTGGTTGACGTGCGGCACGACGGTGCCGCCGTCGATGATGTTCTCGACGTCGCCCTCGCGGAAGTTCGAGACACCGATCGAGCGCAGCTTGCCCTCGGCGTGCGCCTCTTCGAGCGCACGCCAGGCCGCCCGGTTGCCGTCGGCGTAGTCGCCACCGCGGAAGTCGGCCCACGGCTGCGGGCTGTGGATCAGCATCAGATCGAGGTATTCGAGACCCATCCGCTCGAGCGACTCGTCGATCGACGCGCGTGCCGTCTCGTAGTCCTTGATCTCGGCGGCGAGCTTGGTCGAGACGAACAGGTCAGACCGGGGCACGCCAGACGTACGGATGCCTTCGCCGACGCCGCGCTCGTTGCCGTACGCCCGCGCCGTGTCGATGTTGCGGTAGCCGATCTCGACGGCATCCCGCACTGCCTGTGCCGCCTTGTCGTCGTCGATGAACCACGTGCCGAGCCCGAGCCGGGGGATCTCGACGCCGTTCGCGAGGGTATATGTCTCGTCGAGAATACTCATGCGTTGTCGCCCTTCTCTGCCAGCGTCGCGTAGTACTCGTCGTCGACGGGCTCGAGCCACTCGTTGGACGTGTTCTCGCCGGGCACGGCGATCGCGACGTGGCTGAACCACGAGTCGGCCTTGGCGCCGTGCCAGTGCTTCTGCCCCGCCGGGATCTCCACAAGCGTCCCCGGCTCGAGGCTGATCGGTTCCTGGCCCTCGGCCTGGAACCAGCCCGATCCGGCGACCGCGAGCAGGATCTGCCCACCGCCGCTGGTCGCATTGTGGCGGTGCCAGTTGTTGCGGCATCCGGGCTCGAACGTCACGTTCGAGATGTGCATGCCGAGGCTCGCGAGCGGGGCGAGGTAGCTCTGCCCGATGAAGTACTGCGCGTACGCGTCGTTCTTCTCCCCGAGCGGGAAGACACTGTCGAAGCTCATGTCAGTTGTCCTTTCCTTCGATGGTGTTCTTGAGTACGGCCATGGCGCCCATGCCGTTGGGCCAGCCGGAGTAGAACGCAAGGTGCAGCAGGGCCTCCTTGAGCTCATCGTCCGTGACGCCGTTCTGGCGGGCGAAGTCGAGGTGGAATCGCAGCTGATCGGTCTTGCCCATCGCCGTGAGGGCGGCGACGGTGACGAGGCTGCGGTCGCGCTTGGACAGATCGGTGCGTTCCCACACCTCATCGAACAGCACACGGTCTGTGTAGTGGACGAGCCCTGGTGCGAAATCTCCCAGCGCGCGCTGTGCGCCGGACCAGCCGGTCGGTTCATCGGTCATGATGTTCTCCTTCGTCAGACGCCGCCTACTCAACCCCTATCCGGGCGGCGGTGGGAGTCCCTTCCGAAACGTGTACTCGCAGTGCACCCCACGCGCGGCTGCAGCGGCGGTCGTGTGCTGCCGATTCCGTCGGGGTCGCGTACCTACAATTGCGATCGAGCGACCCGTCACCGGGTCGCGTGAGACGAAGGACCCGCTCATGGAACTGCGCGATGCGCTGCCCACCGACGCCGCCGGCATCGCCGTCATCTACAACGACGCCGTCGCCCACACGACCGCGATCTGGAACGACGTGACGGTGGATGCCACGAACCGCGCCGCCTGGATCGCCGATCGTCAGGCATCCGGATTCCCCGTCATCGTCGCGGTCGACGGCGAGGAGGTCGTCGGCTATGCGTCGTACGGCAGCTGGCGCGCCTTCGACGGCTATCGGTTCACGGTCGAGCACTCGGTGTACGTGCGCGCCGATCAGCGCGGCAACGGCCTCGGGCGCACGCTCATGGAAGCGATCATCGAGCGGGCGCACGCGGGCGGCATCCATGTGATGGTCGCCGGGATCGAAGCGCGCAACGAGGCATCCATCCGCCTGCACGAGAAGCTCGGGTTCGAGGGCGTCGGCACGTTGAGCCAGGTCGGCGCGAAGTTCGACGCGTGGCTCGACCTCACGTTCATGCAGCTCGTGCTCGACGATCGGGTGGCACCCTGACCGAAGTCCCGGGCATCCCGGCCGCTGTTCAGGCGCCGCTCGGTACACTTTCCTGTGCCTGAAAACCCCCTCGAGTCCGACGACGAGCCGGTCGTGCCCACGATCGACCCCGCCGAGCTCGAGATCGCGCTGCGTGTGATCGAGGCGGCCGCGCAGCTCGATCACGAGGATCCCGCGTACATCGCGCTGCGCCGGCAGACCGGCAAGATGTACAAGGACGTCAAGCGCCTCGCGCGTCGCGACAAGCGCCAGCGCATCGCCGATGCCGACCGCGCCGTCGTCGCGGCGACCGCGACCGGTGCTCCCGACCGGATCGACGACGAGACCCGGGGCATCCCGCTGGCTGCGCGCACCGCGGCTCCGCACGCGGGCGAGCTCATCAAGCCGCGCGCCTGCTACATCTGCAAAGAGCCGTACACGCTCGTCGACGCGTTCTACCACCAGCTGTGCCCATCGTGCGCCGCGATGAGTCACGCCAAGCGCGATGCGCGCACCGACCTCACCGGCAAGCGCGCGCTGCTGACCGGCGGTCGCGCCAAGATCGGCATGTACATCGCCCTGCGCCTGCTGCGCGACGGCGCGCACACGACGATCACGACGCGCTTCCCGCGCGACGCCGTGCGCCGCTTCTCGGCGCTGCCCGACAGTGCCGACTGGCTGCATCGGCTCAAGATCGTCGGCATCGACCTGCGCGACCCGGCTCAGGTCATCGGCCTCGCCGACGCTGTCGCCGCCGACGGACCCCTCGACATCCTCATCAACAACGCCGCCCAGACGGTGCGGCGTTCGGCCGGCGCGTACAAGCCGTTGGTGGATGCCGAGCTGGCGCCGTTGCCGACCGGTCCGCTGCCCGAGCTGCTCACGTTCGGGCACACGAACGACGCGCACCCCCTCGCGCTCGCGCAGTCGGTGTCGAGCCACCCGATTCTCGCCGCCGCGGCGCCTGCTTCGGAGAAACTCACTGCCGACGAGCTCACGGCCGAGGCGATGGCGGCGGGGTCGTCGTCGCTCGAGCGCCTCGCCGCCGGCACGGCGATCGACGCCGGCGGACTCGTCCCCGACGAGAACCACATCAACAGCTGGACCCAGTCGGTCGAGCAGGTCGAGCCGCTCGAGATGCTCGAGGTGCAACTCGCGAACATGACGGCGCCGTTCCTGCTCGTCTCGCGCCTGCGGCCCGCGATGGCCGCCTCGACCGCCCGACGCAAGTACATCGTGAACGTCTCGGCGATGGAGGGTGTGTTCGGGCGCGGGTACAAGGGTCCGGGGCATCCGCACACCAATATGGCCAAGGCGGCGCTGAACATGCTCACGCGCACGAGCGCGCGCGAGATGTTCGAGGCCGATGGCATCCTCATGACGGCCGTCGACACCGGCTGGATCACCGACGAGCGCCCGCACTTCACGAAGGTGCGCCTCGCGGAAGAGGGCTTCCACGCTCCGCTCGACCTCGTCGACGGCGCCGCCCGCGTGTACGACCCGATCGTGCGCGGCGAGGCCGGCGAAGACCTCTTCGGGATCTTCCTCAAGGACTACCGCAAGAGCTCCTGGTAGCCCGCGCGGGCGGGGAGGGTCAGTCCGCGGGGAGGAAGTAGGTGCGCGCGAGCGGCGCGACATCGAGGGCGGATGCCTCGGCGCGCGTGACCCAGCGCAGCTCTTCGATCTCGGCATCCGCCACCGGCACCTGCGTCCCGATGTCGGCGCGGAACACGTCGGCCACCACGAGGAACCCCGGTTCGTTCGCCGCGTGCGCCGTGAACTCGCCGAGCGGTTCGAGGTCGGCGACCGACAGCTGCAGCCCGACCTCCTCGGCCAGCTCGCGCACGAGCGTCACGTCGGGGGTCTCACCGGGCTCGGGCTTTCCGCCCGGCTGCATGAAGGCGGTCGTCCCGGCCTTGCGCACGAGCAGCAGCCGTCCGTCGCAGTCGGTGATGACGGCGGCCGAGACGCGGATCACGCGGGCGGCGGTAGGGGCTTCGGAAGCGGTCGTCACCATGGCACGGTAGCACCGCGGGTATCGTCGAACCGTGGAAAAGATGACGGATGCGGAGTGGGTGTGGTCGGATGACGGCGTCAACTTCCACACACGCAAGTGGGTGCGCCCCGAAGACCTCAACGCGAACGGGTCGCTGTTCGGCGGCAGCCTGCTGCGCTGGATCGATGAAGAGGCCGCGATCTACGCGATCATCCAGCTCGGCAACTATCGCGTCGTCACGAAGCTGATCTCCGAGATCAACTTCGAGGCATCCGCTCTGCAGGGCGATCTGATCGAAATGGGCCTGCGCGCGACGCATTTCGGCCGCACTTCGCTCACGATGCGGGCCGTCGTGCGCAACATGATCACGCGCCAGCGCATCCTCACGATCGAGCGCATCGTCTTCGTCAACCTCGACGCCGACGGCGTGCCCGCCCCGCACGGCTACCGCGACATCACATACGACCGTGATCGGATGCCCCATGAGCACCCCGACACGTCGAGCATCCGCCTGCCCGGCGACCACTGACGCGTCGCGCGGGCTGGCGCCGCCGCGGGTGCCGGCGCAGCCGCGCCTTCGTGCACCGCGGTCCCGCGCCGCCCGGCAGCGCCCCCCACCTTCGCGGGCGCATCGCCCCGCCTCGTAGAGTGAGTGCGTGTCTGGCTCCCCCGCGTTCCCGTTTCCGCTGCCCCGCCGCTCGCCCGAGGAACTCGGCATCCCCACCGCGGCGCTCGCCGCGCTGACCGACCGGCTGCAGGCCGAGGGTCTCGATCCGCACGCGCTCGTGATCGCGCGGGGCGGTGAGATCGCGTTCGAGACGGCCTGGGCGCCGTATCGCCTCGATCGTGCGGCGCTCGTCTACTCGGCATCCAAGACCTTCACGTCGCTCGCGATCGGGTTCCTCGCCGACGAGGCGCGGCTCAGCCTCGATGACTCGGCCGGCGCGCTGCTCGACCTGCCGAACCCGTATGGGATCACCGTGCGCCATCTGCTGACGATGAACACGGGGCACTCCGCGGCGCAGATCGAGCGCTTCGGCGAAGACCCGAGCGCGCTGCTGAGCACCGCGCCGGAGCACACCCCGGGCAGCTTCTTCGCCTACAACACGCCCGCCTCGCACACCCTCTCGGCGATCGTCACGGCGGTCACCGGCGAGCTGCTGACCGCCTACCTGCGCCCGCGCCTGCTCGACCCGCTCGGCATCGGCGACCGATGGATGAGCGCATCCGACGGTGTCGAGCAGGGCGGATTCGGCTTCCACCTCACCGCGGAAGACCTCGTCCGCACCGCGACGATGCTCGGCGACGACGGCCGCTTCGCCGGGGTCCAGGTCGCCCCGGAGTGGTACGTCGACGAGCTGAGTCGGCCGTGGTCATCCACCGCCGACTTCGACGGGCCGCCCGCACCCGAGGGCGAGATCAACGACTGGGCCCTCGGCTACGGATACCAGGTGTGGCGCGGGCGCCAGGGTTTCCGGCTCGACGGCGCCGCGGGGCAGTTCGGCCTCGTCCTGCCCGAGCAGGGTCTCGCGATCGGCTACCAGGGCGCGACGCTCGAGACCCAGGCGATCCTGCGCGCCTTCGCGGACTTCGTCGCGGCGGTCGCCGCCGCGGGTGCGGCGGCTGAGGGTGTGGATGTCTCGGGTGTCGTGGGTGCGGTGGCGGATGGGGCGGATGCCTCGGAGGCCGCGGATGCCTTGGCATCCGCCAGCGCCGCCGGTGACGCGCGTGCCGCCAGCGCCGCACACGCCGCCCTGTCGACCCCGCACGACTCCTGGGACGCCCGGGCGCAGCTGCCGATCATGGCCGAGGCGCCGTTCGACGCTGCAGGGCTCACCCTCACCGACACGGCGGACGGCTGGACCGTCGCCCTCCCCGGCGTCGGCGACCTGACCGTCGGGCCGGAGTGGCGCGACCTGAAGGTCCAAAAGCAGGCTGAACCGGCGCAAGCGCCCGGCTCAGGGCCGGACACCCTCGATCCAGCCTGCTTTTCGCTCGCGACGCGCGGCGAACAGCAGCCCGATGGCACGGTGCTGATCCACATCGTCTCGACGACGTCGCCGCATCGCACCGTCGTGCGCCGCGACCCCGACGGCACCCTGCACTCGGGTTGGCACATCCCGCCGCTGCACGGCGGCTGGCCCGTGCTCGCCGTGCCGCCGGTCGTGACGCGCGTGCAGACCCGCGCGGCTGCGCTGCTGCTCGACATGGACGGCACGCTCGTCGACTCGACCGCCGTCGTCGAGCGGCTGTGGACCGAGTGGGCGCTCGCGCACGCCATCGATCCCGCCCGCGTGCTCGCGATCATCCACGGTCGCCAGGGTCAGGAATCGATGGCGATGCTGCTGCCCGATCGCCCGCACGAGATCAACCTCGCCGAGAACCGCGACCTGCTCGCGCTCGAGACCGCGCAGACCGAGGGCGTCGTCGCGATCGCCGGAGCCGCGCAGCTGCTGCGCGATCTCGTGGGCCTGCCGCACGCGCTCGTGACGTCGGCGACGCTCGGTCTCGCGCAGGCGCGCATGGATGTCTCGGGCCTCGCGATGCCGCCCGTCGTCGTCACCGCCGAGGACGTCACGCGCAGCAAACCCGACCCCGAGGGCTTCCTCGCCGCGGCGCGGGCGCTGGGCATCGAGCCGGGCGCGTGCATCGTCGTGGAAGATTCCGTCAACGGCATACACGCGGGCCTCGCCGCCGGCATGCGCGTGATCGGCGTCGGAGCGCACGCCGTCGGCGCGACGTGGCGGGTGATGGATGCCTCGGGCATCCATGTCGCCCCCGCCCCCGGCGGTGGCATCGCCGTCACGCTCGACGCCTGACCCCGCCGGGTGCGGCGGCGCCACCCCGCGGCTACTCCCCGCCGTGCGGCGCGCTGTGCCCCTCGGCGAAGCTGAGGTTCTTGCCGAAGGCCTTGCCGATCACGAGGGCGATCCCCACGATCACGAGCCCGAGGGCGAGCCCGGCGATCGCCGACACGAGCGTCTCGCCGGTCCACGCGACCACGGCGCCGGCCGGTTCGAGGAAGTGATCGACGGCGTGCAGCACGTCTGCCGGAGCCGCCCAGCCGACCTCGCCCAGGTTCGTGAGAACGAGGTGGCCGCCGACCCAGAGCATCGCGATCGTCCCGATGACCGAGATCACGCGGAACACGCCCGGCATCGATCGGACGATCCGCATGCCGGTGTGCCGCACGCGCGCGGCGGAGTTCTTCGCCATGCGCAGGCCGATGTCGTCGAGCTTCACGAGCAGCGCCACGGCGCCGTACACGAGTGCCGTCATCGCGAGGGCGATCAGAGCGAGGACGAGCAGGCGCATCCAGAACCCGAGGTCTTCGTCGATGGATGACAGCCCGATCAGCATGATCTCGGTGGACAGGATCAGGTCGGTGCGCACGGCACCCGCGACGAGGCGCTTCTCATCGCGGGCGTCCTCTTCACCGTCGGCGTGGTGGAAGCCGAACCACTCCAGCACCTTCTCGGCGCCCTCGAAGCACAGGTACGTGCCGCCGACGATCAGCAGCCACGGCAGCACCCACGGTGCGAAGGCGGTCAGCAGCATCGCGATCGGGATGATGATCAGGAACTTGTTCGCGAGCGACCCCAGCGCAATGCGTCCGACGACCGGCAACTCGCGCGCGGGCGTCAGGCCCTGCACGTACTGCGGCGCCACGGCCGCGTCGTCGATGACGACCCCGGCCGTTTTCGCGGATGCCTTCAGCGCCGCACTGAGGATGTCATCGACGACGGCAAGCAGACCCACGGACATGCGTGCAAGGCTACCTGCTTGCGTCTTCCCGAATCGATTCGATACGATGGATGCCTGGCGCTCCGCTCGGGGCGCCTTTCGGCGTCTGACCGCAAGCCGCGCACGGCACCGCAACGCAGCAAGCCCGCGCAAGGCACGGCCGCCGCGTACCCGCAAGGCACACCCCATAGCACCTCCCACCCCAACCCGCAGAAAGCCGCGCATGTCCCGCACTTTGACCACCGGCAGCCCGTGGCGCGTCATCCTCGCGTTCTCGGTGCCGTTGCTGATCGGCAACGTCGTCCAGCAGCTGTATCAGGTCATCGACGCGATCGTCGTGGGCCGCCATCTCGGCGTCGACGCACTCGCCGCCGTCGGCGCGACCGGCAGCCTGCTGTTCCTGCTGCTCGGGCTCGCGTGGGGCATGACGAGCGGGTTCGCGATCCCGACCGCGCAGGCCTTCGGCGCCCGCGACGAAGACGGCGTCCGCCGCTCGGTGGGCGCGGGAACCGTGCTCACGATCGGCACGAGCGTGCTGCTGACGGTCGTCGGGCCGCTGTGCGCCGAGCCCGCGCTCGCGCTGCTGCAGACGCCGCCCGAGCTCATGGAACCGGCGACGATCTTCGCGCAAATCAGCTTCCTCGGGGCGGGCGCCATGATGGCGTTCAACTATCTGGCGGCGATCATCCGCGCGATCGGTGACTCGCGCACGCCGCTCGTGTTCCTGACGATCGCGTGCGGACTCAACGTCGTCCTCGTGATCGTCATGGTCGGCCCGCTCGCGTGGGGTGTCGGCGGCGCGGCCCTCGCGACCGTCGTCTCGCAGGCGGTCTCGGTCATCCTGTGCCTCGAGTACGTCCGCCGTCGCGTGCCCGTGCTGCACCTGCGCCGCTCCGACTGGCGTGTGCGCCGCGCCGACCTCGTCGAGCACCTGCGCCTCGGACTGCCGATGGGCTTCCAGGCATCCATCATCGCGATCGGTGCGCTCGCGGTGCAGGTCGCGCTCAATTCGCTCGGTGCGGATGCCGTCGCCGCCTACACCACCGCGTCGCGCGTCGACGGCCTCGCCGTCGCGCTGCTGCAGTCGCTGGGGCTCGCCGCATCGATGTACGCAGCGCAGAACTTCGGTGCGCGCCGCCCCGACCGCATCCGCCGCGGCGTGATCCAGGCGGTGTGGATGTCGGTGGCCGCAGGCCTCGTGCTCGGCGGTCTGCTGATCGCGTTCGGCACTCCGCTCGTGCGTCTGTTCGTCGGCGACGGCTCTGACGACGTCGTCGACATGGCGGCGCTCATGCTGCTCATCAACGGTGCGACGTATTCGTCGCTGGCCGTGCTGTTCATCCTGCGCGGAGCGCTGCAGGGTCTCGGCTCGACCATCATCCCGACCGTCACCGGAGTGGTTGAACTCGTCATGCGCGTCGGCGCGGCGGTGCTGCTGGGCCACCTGTTCGGGTTCGTCGGTGTCGTGTGGTCGAACCCCCTCGCCTGGATCGGCGCGTGCCTCATTCTGATTCCGGCATATATCCGCGCGCACCGCGCTCTGGCGACCATGCCGGTCGACCCGATCGAGGTCACTGAGACGACCGCGATCCCGGTGATCGGGCCGACCGATGGGTCGATGGTGGTGGATGCCGTCGTCACGGCGTCGATCCCCGTGGCATCCGTCCCTGCGCCCTCGCGCGGAATGTGGCGTCGCCGCCGCGACGATCAGGCTGCTCGCGTGCACGGCCGCGGTCGCCGCGCCGCCCGTGCGGCCCGCCGCGCGGAGTAGCCTGGCAGAGTCGGCACCGCCCGCGACCCGCGACCTGACCGGGGAAGGCGCGCAGCGGTGCACGACGAGAGCATGCCGCGCCGCGCGGCCACGGGAGGAGATCCGCCATGGACGACGCCGTGCCGGCCTACGTCGCACTGCCCCAGTTGACGCAGCTGCCCGACCCGCAGTTCATCATGGTGGGCGACGGTCTGCGCATCGCGACCTACTCGTGGGGCGACATCGCTGATCCGGTCGTGGTCGTCGTGCACGGCTTCGCCTCGAGCACGAAGGACAACTGGGTCGCGACCGGTTGGGTGCGCGATCTGCTCGCCGCCGGGTACCGAGTGCTCGGACTCGACCAGCGCGGCCACGGGGCGAGCGACAAGCCACACGACCCGCACGACTACACGATCCGCGAGCTCGCGAGCGACGTCGAAGCCGTGCTCGACACGTACCTCGTCGACGAGGCGCGCTATGTCGGGTACTCGCTCGGGGCGCGCGTCGGGTGGGAGGTCGTGCAAGACCTCGCGCACCGCATCCCGCGTGCGGTGCTCGGTGGCGTTCCCGACGGCATCCCGCTCGCCCGGTTGAACATCGATCAGGTGCGTGCCTACGTCGACGAAGGCACGCCGGTCACCGATCCCGTGACGCAGAACTACATCGCCCTGACCGAGCGCGTCGCGGGCAACGACCTGCACGCACTGCTGGCGATCGCGGGCGGCCTGCGCGCGTCGCAGACGATCGACCCCGATCCGACCCGAGCGCCGGCGCAGCCCGTGCTGTTCGCGACGGGGTCGCTGGATGCCATCATCGAGGGCTCCAAGGCGCTCGCCGCCGCGTGCCCGCAGGGGCGCTTCGTGGAGATCCCGGGCCGGCACCACTTCAATGCGCCCGGCTCGCGCGTCTTCCGCCAGGAGGCGCTCGCGTTCCTCGGCGAGGCCTGACGCGCCGCCCGCGGGCGGGTGGCACGCGGCCCCCGGGCGGGGTGACACACGCACACCCGGCTCGGGTTGGCAGTTGTGGCTGCCTCCGGTGCGTTGAGGCCGCCGCGACTGCCACCTGAGGGCGGGCCCGTGCGGGCCCGTAGGCGCCGCCGCCCGCCGCCCGCCGCGGCGCCACCGCAACAACTCAGGAACGGCCGACTCCCGACGCCCGATTTCGACGGGATCGGGCGGTCTGCGGCGCGCAACTCCTGAGTTGTTGCGGCGAGGGCTGAGACAACGGCCCGGGCGCACCACGGCCCTAGGCTGACGAGGGGAATCGGCACAGGCCCGGTCAGTGGAGAGGGGGCGCATGAGCGAGGCATCCGGTCAAGGCCGCACGCGCCGCACGCGCCGCTACTCGCTCGGGATCGCGGCCGACTGGTTCTTCTTCGTCTTCGCGGGCGTTGCCACGGTGTGGCTCGCCGTCATCAGCTTCACGCAGACCTTCGATGCCGGCTGGTGGGGGATCGTGCTCGTGATCCTGTTCTGGGTGCTGGTGGCCTACCTCGTGCTGCCGCGCCTTCACCGGATCCTGACGACGATCTACGTGCCCGACTACTTCATTGGGCGGGCGCGCACGAGCGATGGGCTGCTCGGCGATCCCGTCAATCTCGCCGTGCTCGGCACCGAGGACGAGTTGCGTACCGCGATGTCTGGGGCGGGTTGGACGCTTGCCGATCCGGTGTCGCTGCGGTCCAGCATCGGGATCGTCACCTCGACCCTGCGGCGTGAGTCGTACGCCGAAGCACCGGTCAGCCCGCTGTTCCTGTTCGGCCATCAGCAAGACCTCGCGTACCAGCAGGAGGTCGACGGCAACCCCGCGCAGCGCCACCACGTGCGGTTCTGGCGCTGCCCAGATGGATGGCTGCTGCCGGGCGGGCGCCGGGTCGACTGGCTCGCCGCGGGCACGTTCGACCGCTCGGTCGGCCTGTCGCTGTTCACTCTGCAGATCACGCACAAGATCGACGCCGACACCGACGTCGAGCGCGACCACGTGGTCGACAGCTTGCGTGCCGCGCCCGTCGCCGCACGCATCGAGGTCATCAAGGACTTCTCGACGGGCTACCACTCCCGCAACGGCGGCGGCGACTCGATCCGCACTGACGGGGACCTTCCGATCGTCGATCTGCGCGGTGGCGCCGGAGCGGCTGCGTCCGGGGCATCCGATGACGACGGGATGCCCCGATGAGCACGCCCGACAAGCGGATGTCGTACGAAGCGGCCGGCAAGCTGCTCGAGCCGACCGGCTACAACCCGCGGATGCCTCGCCCTGCCGCGATCGTCGCGGGAGCGGCACTGGTGCTGGCGCGCGCGATCATCGGCACGCTCGCCGGGCTCGGGACTTTCGGCGCCTGGGACGGCACGCTGCGGAACGCCGGAACGGTCGTCGACATGCTGGTCGCCGTCCTCAGCGACCTGTTCGGGAGTGTCACCGTCGCGGTGATCGCGGTCGGGCTCACTGGGCTCGCCATCTCGGTCGGCCTGTTCCTGGGCTGGAACGCCGTCCGAGTGCTCGTCATGGTCGCCGCAGTGGTCGACATCTGCGTCTCGTTCGCGTCGTGGCTCGCGCACGGCGGCGCCTTCGAACTGTTCGGTGACAAGACCGCGGTCGCCGTCGACATCCTCGTGCTGCTGGCACTGTCGAGCCGCAGTGCGGCCGCCTACGCGCGCCGCAACGAGCACCGCGACGCCCGCTGAACCCGGCGGCAACCGCCGTAGGCTGGACGGGTGATCAGACTCGCGACCATCGGCACCAGCACCATCACCGAGCGGTTCGCGGATGCCGTCGCGCAGACCCCCGGCATCCGCATCGACACCGTGTTCTCGCGCGATGCGGCGCGTGGCCGCGCCTTCGCCGACAAGCTCGGTGTCGCGGGTGCCAGCAGCGACCTCGAGGCCCTCCTCGCCTCCGGCGACATCGACGCCGTCTACGTCGGGTCGCCCAACGGCGCACACGCGGCGCAAGCGCAAATGTCCATCGCCGCGGGCGTGCATGTCTTCCTCGAGAAGCCTGCAACTCCCACGGCCGCCGAGTTCGAGGCCCTCGTGGCGGCCGGCCGGGCTCGTGACGTCGTGGTGTTCGAGGGCATGCGCAACGTCTACGACCCCGGCATGCGCCGGGTCGCAGAACTCCTCCCCGAGATCGGGCAGGTGCGGCTCGCCTCGTTCGGGCAGTCGCAGTACTCCGCGCGCTACGACCTCGTGCTGGCCGGCGAGACGCCCAACATCTTCGACCCCGCCCTCGCGGGCGGTGCCGCCTTCGACCTGGGCGTGTACCCCCTGAGCGCCCTCATCCACCTCTTCGGGGCCCCGGCATCCGTCGCCGGACGCATGGTCACGATCGCGACGGGCGCCGACGGCGCGGGCGCGGCTGTCCTCGGCTACCCCGAGCACGTCGCCCAGGTGTCGTTCTCGAAGATCGGCTTCTCGCACCGCCCGAACGAGATCCAGGGCGAGCTCGGCACGATCGAGATCGACGAGATCACGATGCCGCGCCGCATCACGCTGAGCGTCCGCGGCGGCGCGCCCACGGTGCACGAGGTCGACGGCGCCGCGAACAACATGGTCTACGAGGTCGCGCGCTTCGCCGAGCTCGTGCGCGGCGAAGCCGACGCGGCGCCCGACCAGCAGCGCAGCCTCGCGGTGCTGCGCGCCGTGGAGGCGATCCGCGCAGCGTGACCGGTCGCGTCGACCTCGACACCCTCGTGCGCGTGCGCCGCGTGCGCGACCGCATGGACCGCGCCTACGCGCAGCCCCTCGACGTCGAATCGCTCGCCCGCGACGTACACCTGTCGGCAGGCCACCTGTCGCGCCAGTTCAAGCTCGCCTACGGCGAATCGCCGTACGCCTACCTCATGACGCGGCGCATCGAGCGCGCCATGACCCTGCTGCGCACGACCGATCGGTCCGTCACCGAGATCTGCTTCGCGGTCGGATGCCAGTCGCTCGGCACCTTCTCGACG
Organism: Microbacterium sp. 70-16; assembly: GCF_001898315.1. GTDB lineage: Bacteria > Actinomycetota > Actinomycetes > Actinomycetales > Microbacteriaceae > Microbacterium. The sequence goes on from NZ_MKTQ01000018.1 coordinate 23,049, forward strand.
CGTTTCAGCGAACTCGTCGGCGTCGCGCCGAGCGTCTACCGAGAGCAGGGCGCGCCGTTCCGTCCGGGCATGCTGCCGTGCATCGCCAAGAACCTCACGAGACCGATCAGGAATCGAGAAGCACCCGCGGCATCCGAGTGAATATCGTGATGCGCATGGACATCACCATCCACTCCAGTTTCCTGCCGCACACGGATGCCGAGGCATCCGTCACCTTTTACCGCGACGTCCTCGGTTTCGAGGTGCGTCTCGACGTCGGCTACGAAGACATGCGCTGGATCACCGTCGGGCCCGCTGATCAGCCCGACACGGCGATCGTGCTGCACCCGGTCGGCGTCGGTTACGACGTGTCAGACGAAGAGAAGCAGACGCTTCTCGAACTCGTCACGAAGGGCAGCTACTTCGGCGTCAATCTCGCCACCGACGACCTCGACGCGACGTTCGCGGCGATCGAGGCGGCCGGTGCCGACATCGTGCAGGAGCCCATCGACCAGGACTACGGCATCCGCGATGCGGCCGTGCGCGACCCCGCCGGCAACCTCATCCGCATCCAGCAGAACAAGAAGGAGGCCTGACATGGCCGACACCAAGAGCGGGTTCAGCGCCGAAGAGCGCGCCGCCATGAAGCAGCGGGCCGAAGAACTGCGCACGACGAAGGGCCTGAAGGGTGCCGCGAAGCTCGCGAAGGAGCTTGAGGCCTGCGCCGAGGCGATCGACGCACTGAGCGGCGTCGACGGCGACCTCGCCCGCGAGGTGCACCGCATCGTCGCGGAGGAGGCTCCGGGCCTGAACCCGAAGACGTTCTACGGGTTCCCCGCGTACGCGAGCGACGGCAAGGTCGTCATCTTCGTGCAGCCGTCGACGAAGTTCGACACGCGCTACCCGACGCTCAACTTCGAGGACACGGCCCACCTCGATGACGGCGACATGTGGCCGGTCTCGTTCGCGGTCGTGAAGGTGACGGATGCCGTGAAGGCGCGCATCCGCGCCCTGGTCGCGCAGGCGGTGGCGTAGCCGCGGGCGGCCCCGCGGGACCACGGCCTAGACTGGGGGTGTTCCGTCTTCCACCCGTTCGGATGAGCTCCCTGTGACCGATGCCGCGCCGCGCACCTTCGAGGTGCGTCACCTGCAGCTCGCCCGCGCCGCTTTCGCGGCGCTGGCGGCGCTCATGATCACCTTCTCGACCGATCACTCCGCGCCGGTGGGTCTTGCGATCTTCAGCGGGTTCGCGATCGCGACGGCGATCATCTTCTTCGCCGCCGCCTGGCTTGTCTATCCGTCGGGCAGCCGCGGCACGGCCGTGCTGCTCGGGATCGTGACGCTGCTCGCGGGCATGGCCACGGGCATCCCGCCCCTGCGCACGACGACGATGTTCTTCGTCGTCGTGATCGCATGGGCCGCGCTGTCGGGACTGATCGAGCTGATCTCGGGGCTGCGCAGGCGACGCACGGGTGACCCGGCGGCTCGGGATGCCGTGCTCATCGGGGCGATCACGCTCGCGCTCGCCGTCGCGCTGCTGCTGGTGAACCCCGCCTACAGCCTCACGTACTTCATCAAGGAAGCCGACGCCAGCTTCACGCTGACGGGCATCACGATCGGCGTCGGCCTGTTCGGCGGATACGCCGCGATCGTCGCGGTGTTCCTGGGCATCGCCGGCTTCTCGCCGCGACGCGCGGAGCGCGCGCCGGCCGTCACGACAGCGGGCGCCGACGACGCGCCGGCACACCCTGCAGGAGAGACCGCATGAGCGAGGAACGCCCCACCCGTCGTGACCTGATGAAGCCCGTGCAGCTTCTCGGGTTCGCCTTCGCGGCGGCGATCTTCGGCGGCGTCATCGCGCTCGTGTCGATGGGGTTCTTCCAGGACCTGAGCAATGACCAGCGCGCGCACGTCGGGGTCGTCGCGCTCGTCGTGGCGGGGATCTCGTTCATCGCGACGCTCGTCATCATCGCGCTGCTGATGCTCGCCGTCGACCCCGCGCAGATCGCGAAGCCTGTCGACCAGGGCGTGCTGCTGCCGGGCGACGAAGAGCCCGAGGCACAGCCCCCGGCATCCGACACCCCCCGCGCCTGACCCCGGCGCCCGCCCGCCGCCGCGCCGCGCCCGCCGGGCGCACTCGTTCTCCGTTCGTAACTCAGCCCCATCGCGCCCGGATCACCCGAAATCGGGCCGATTCGCGGTCACACGACGCGTGGAGACTGAATTACGAACACCGCAGGCGCGAGACGAAACGCCCCGCCTACAGCTCGTCGACGAGGCGGTCGGCCAGACCCGTGTAGGTCGCCGGCGTCAACGCGATCAGGCGCGCCTTGGCATCCGGCCCGATGTCGAGACCCTGCACGAACTCGACCAGCTCGGGCCCGCCGACTCGGCGCCCGCGGGTGAGGTTCTTCAGCAGCGCGTACGGGTCGGTGATCTGCGAGCGGCCCGCGACGATCTCGGCCCGCACGACCGTCTGGATCGCCTCGGCGAGCACCTCCCAGTTCGCGTCGAGGTCGGCCAGCAGCACGTCGCGCGCGAGCAGGATCTCGGTGAGCCCCCGCTGCAGGTTGTCGAGCGCGAGCAGCGAGTGCCCGAACGCGACGCCGATGTTGCGCTGCGTCGTCGAGTCGGTCAGGTCGCGCTGCATGCGGCTCGTGACGAGGGTCGAGGCGAGCGTCGCGAACAGCCCGCCCGCGATCTCGAGGTTGGCCTCGGCGTTCTCGAACCGGATCGGGTTGATCTTGTGCGGCATCGTCGACGACCCTGTCGCGCCCGCGACGGGGATCTGCGCGAAGAACCCCATCGAGATGTAGGTCCAGACATCTGTCGCGAGGTTGTGCAGGATGCCGCCCGCGTGGCGCACCCGGTCGTACAGCTCGACCTGCCAGTCGTGCGACTCGATCTGCGTCGTCAGCACGTTGAAGTGGATGCCGAGGCCCTCGATGAACTCCCGCGACACGGCCGGCCAATCCACGTCGGGAGCCGCCGACAGGTGCGCCGACCACGTGCCGGTCGCACCGGAGAACTTCGCGAGGAACTCGCCGCCCTCGATCTGCTGCGCGACCCGGTCCAGACGCCATGCGAAGACCGCGAGCTCCTTGCCCATCGTCGACGGAGTCGCCGGCTGGCCGTGCGTGCGCGAGAGCATCGCGGCGTCGCGGTGCTCGCGGGCGAGATCGCCGATCGCGGCGGTGACGGCGCGCAGCTTGGGCAGCCACACGTTCTCGACGGCGCGCTTGACCGTCAGCGCGTACGAGGCCGAGTTGATGTCCTCACTCGTGCACGCGAAGTGCGTGAGCTCGGCGACGGCATCCAGCCCGAGGGATGCCAGCCGGTCACGCACCAGGTACTCGACGGCCTTCACGTCGTGGCGCGTGACGGCCTCCTTCTCGGCGAGCCAGTCGATCTCGGCCTGGCCGAAGTCGCGGTACAGCGCGCGCAGGCTCTGCTTCTGGGCATCCGTCAGCGGCGTCGAGCCGAACAGTGCGCGGTCGGTGAGGGTGATGATCCACTCGACCTCGACCTCGACGCGGGCACGGTTCAGGCCCGCCTCGGAGAGGTAGTCGGCGAGGCCCGTCACGGCGGCGCGGTACCGGCCGTCGAGGGGGCTCAGGGGCTGCGGCGGAAGGGGACGCGCTGAGGTCACGAGACGTGCTCCGATCGGTGAGGAACGCGCCTCCGATCATACCGAGGCCGCGATTCGCCCCGCTCGCGGGCCGCGCGGCACCGCCCTGTGGCCGCCCTGCATCCGCCCCGTGACCGCCCGGCGGCCGCCGCCCGGGGCACTGCGGGGCCGGCCACCGCAATAACTCAGGAGAAGCGGTGAGTCCGGCCGCGGCCGGCCCCGGGATTCCGCGGCGGACGGGCGGCGCGCGGAGCGCCGTTCCTGAGTTATTGCGGTCGGCCCGCTGGGAGTGCCCGCGGCGAGGCCGGGTGGCGTCGGGTCAGACGGCCGGACGGCCGGGTCAGATGGCCGGCATCGCCGAACCGGCGCATCGCGAGGGCGCGCTGCGCCGGGTCAGACGGCCGGGCGGATCGCGGGTTCGAGCTGGCGGAAGAGCGCCCGCACGGCACCCTCGATCATCACGAGGACCTCGTCGAACATCTCCGGCCCCGCATAGTAAGGGTCGGGCACGTCGAGAACGCGGTCGGGAGCGGCGTCGAACGACATCAGCAGGGCGAGCTTGTCGGCATCCTCACCTGTGCGCGCCCAACTCGACAGGATGCGCTCGTGCGAGCGGTCGAGCGCGACGATGAGGTCGTTGCGCTCGAAGTCCTCGAGGCTGAATTGCCGCGCGCGATGGTGCTCGCCGTCGTAGCCGCGCCGCCCGAGCGCCTCGATCGTGCGCGCGTCGGCGCGCTCGCCGACATGCCAATCCCCGGTGCCTGAACTGGTGGATGCCACGTACGAACCCAACCCCGTGCGCTCGGCGAGGTCGCGGAACACGATCTCGGCCATCGGCGACCGGCAGATGTTCCCGGTGCACACGAAGGCGACACGGAAGGGCTCGACGCGGCGCAACACTCGACCTATTGTGCGCCGGTCTCCCGCGCACCGAAAGGGGGCATCGCCTCCTCCACAATGCGGAATCTTCCGCAACTGTCCACCGATCCGCATCTGCGGCCCCCACGCGGGGCCCGCGGCGGTCACACTCGCTTGCATGACAGCTGCCGATTCGCCGACCCTCGCGGCCCTGCGCATCGCGCGTGGGCTGCTGCACGAGGCATCCCTCGAAGCGCTCGCCGTCCGCCGTCGCGTCGCGTCGGTCGCGGATGCCACGCAGTGGCGCTCGCGCGCGACCGACGCGTACGCGGCGGGCGTCGCGCGGCTCGCGGACGACCTGGCGGCGCTCGTCGGGGCGATCGACGCCGTCGACGGTGACCTCGTCGATGCGCAGCGCTACGAGGCGGCGCGAGTGGCGGTGGGCGGATGAGCGCTGACAGTGACCTCCTCGATGTCGATCCCTACGGTGGCACGGCCGTGCCGAGCACACCCCACCGCGCCGCGCCGACCGATGCGACGCTCGATATCCGCTCGGGGGGCATCGTCGCCGTCGACACCGAGACGTTGCGCGCCGCCTCGGCGCGCCTGGTCGCCGACGCCGACTCGTGCGACCGTGCCGGCGACCTGCTCGAGACAGCCGGCCGCACCCTCCTGTGCGCCGGTGTGTGGCTGTTTTCGCCGACCGCGAGGGCGAGGGATGCCGCGGCCCGCGCCCGCCGCCTCGCGGCGGACCTCACCGAGATGGCCGACGTCTACGACGTGGCCGAGCTCGCCGCGGCATCCGACGTCGCCGCCGTCGCGGGCGATGCCGAGCTCGCCGCCGCGCTGCGCGCTCACGCCCTCGAGATCCTCGCGACCCACCCCGGCGTGCTGACCCGGTTCGCCGCCGCGACGGTGCAGTGGCGCGCCGAGACGTTCGCCGTGCTGCGCACGCAGTATGCCGCGCCGCTCAGCCTCGCCGACCCGCTGTCGCTGTTTGCTCCGTTGCTCGCCACGGGTGTGATCGCGGGGCTCGGGCTCGGCGCGGTGCCGCCGCGGACGCCGCTACTCGGGCCGTCGAAACCCGTCGTCGTCGAGCCGGTCGGCGCTGGACGCACGACCGCGCCCACGTCGCTCGTGCAGATCGTCGACCGCATTCCGCAGGGCAGCGGGCAGGTGCGGGTCGAGCGCTACACGATGTCCGACGGCTCGCGCCGCTTCGTCGCCTATGTCGCCGGCACCCGCTCGATGTCGCTCGGCACCAGCGCCCAGCCGTGGGACATGGGCTCGAACCTGCAGCTGTACGCGCGCACCCACAGTGCGTCGTACGACGCCGTCGCGGCGGCGCTCGACGATGCGGGCGCGAAGCCCGGCGACACGGTCGACCTTGCGGGGCATTCGCAGGGCGCGATGGATGCCTCGTTCCTCGCGCTGTCGGGAAACTACGACGTCCCGCTGCTGGTGACCTTCGGCGACCCCGTGCAGGCGAGCGTCGACGACAGCACACTCAGCGTCGCGCTGCGCCATCTCGACGACCCCGTCTCGGCGCTGGCCGACGGCGGCTTCGCGGCGGGAGTCGGTGCCGACGGCAGCTTCGTCGCAACGCGAGAGACGCCCGGCACGATGCTGCTCGGCGACGGCCTGCTCGGTCCGCATGGCCTGGACCGCTACCGCGAGACGGCCGGGATGCTCGACGCCTCGGCCGATCCTCGGATGGATGCCGTGCGCGAGCGCTTCGGCGACCTTGCGCAGGCGACCTCGGTTGAGGCCACGGTGTATCGGGCATCCCGCGATCTGTCCGCCGCGATACCGGCGCCCGACCCGGATCTGCCGTGGCTGGACGTGCCCCAGGGCGGCGTCAGTGCTTCTTCAACTGGGGGCGCAGGATGATGCCGAAGACCCAGTTGATGAGCGAGATGAGGAGGGCCGCCACGACGGCGAGCCAGAAGTCGCCGACGCTGAGTCCCCACCCCCACGAGGTCGTGACCCACGCGGTGATCCACAGCAGCAGTCCGTTGACGAGGAGGGAGATGAGCCCGAGCGTGAGGATGTAGAGCGGGAACGCGACGATCTTGATCACGGTGCCGATGACCGTGTTCACGATCGCGAAGACGGCGGCGATCGCCAGCAGGGTCAGAACCAACTGTAGCGTCTCGCCCGGTGCGAATGGGGTGACGACGACCTGCAGTGCCGTGATGAGGGTGACGACCCAGATGGCGAAGGCGTTGATGACGACACGGATGAGGAAGCGCATGGTGAGGTCAGTCTGACACGGCGCGGGCGCGCAGGGAACCGGCGATCTCCTCGAGGTCGAGGTGCCCCTGTGCGACCCTCAGGACGAGTTCGAAGGCGTCGTCGATCGGGTAGTCGATCACAACGTCATTCAGCTCGAGGAACGTGAGGGTCGCGACCCACGAGAACCGCTTGTTGCCGTCGAAGAACGGGTGGTTCTGGGCAAGGGAGGAGAACAACGCCGCCGCCTTCGTGAACAGGTCGGGGTATGCCTCGACGCCGAACATCGCGCTCTCCGGGCGCGCCACGGCAGACGACAACAGCCCGATGTCGCGGACGTGCAGGCCCATCTCGGCGGCGATCGCGGCGACCTGAGGCAGGTCGAGATAGACCGTCATGCGTCTTCCAGCCGCTTCAACAGGTCGGCGTATCGCGCGCGCACGCTGGCGGCGACCTCGATGACAATATCTGTCTTCGTCTCGAGGTCGACGAGCATGCGGGTGCCCTCGACGACGAGGGCGTGCTTCGAGGTTCCGCGCGCAGCGGCGAGCGCTTCGAGCTGGCGGTCGAGATCTTCGGGGAGTCGCAGTGTCATGGCCATACCGAAAAGATACTGCTACTGAAACGGTATCACCTAGGGTATTGCCGGGGCATCCGTTGTTCTTGGTTCGAGTCCAGGTACCCCAGCACTGTTTTTCGCAGGATTCCGCATCAGAATCCACCCTCGTTCAGAGGCCCCTCCACCCGTCTGATCGGGTCCGGGACCAGAAACGGGACCAAATACCCTTCGGCACGTCCATGCACCGGGTTGGTGTCCCGACCTCCACGCTTTCATGGCGTCCCGTACGGGTGTCCACGGAGGATGCCGACGCACCTGATGTGCATGGACATCGGCGCTTCCGGCATCGCACCGCCGGACTTCAAGACGCAGGCGGAGATCGCCGACATCATCAAGGTGCCGGAGCGCACGCTCGAGGACTGGCGCCTCAACCATGTCGGCCCGCCGTACATGAAGCTCGGCCGACACGTCCGCTACGACCTCTCGGAGGTCTTCGCGTGGGCGCGGGAGCAGCGTCATGCCTAGGCCGAGGATCCGGGCCGGCGAGATCGGCGCCGTGCAGATCACGAAGCTCGCCGGAGGCCGCGTCCGCGCTCGCGCCCGCATGCGCGACGACGCCGGCGAACTCCGGCAGCTCAAGGCCACGGGTGACACCGAAGAGGATGCGCGGGCCGAGCTGCGGCGTCTGGCGGGTTCGCTGACATCGGGCGGTGCAGGAGCGCTGACGGGGTTGAGTACGATCGCGGAGGCGGCCGATGCGTGGCTCGTGCAGGCGAACGCGCGCGCGGATGCCGGGAGCCTCGCGCACTCGACGCTCGAGTCCTACGAGTCCGCGGTGCGACTGGTGCTGAAGCCGGTGTGCGGTGCCGTCACGCTCGACCAGCTCACGGTCGGACGGTGCGACCGGATCATCCAGAGCATCATGCGCGAGGGTTCGCTCTCGAAGGCCCGCAAGGCCCGCGCCGTGCTCGGACTGATCTGCGGCTACGCCGTTCGGGATGACGCGATCCCGCGCAATCCCGTCCGCGATGTGCAGCGGCTACCGATGCCGGAGAAGAAGACCTCGGTACTCACGCCCGAGCAGGTCGCCGCGATTCGGGACCTCATGCACAGGTGGCGGGCGACCGGTGGGCCAGGACCCAGACCGAACTACCGGGCGCTGATCGACGGCATGGACATCATGCTCGGCACCTCGGCACGCGTGGGGGAGTGCATCGGCCTGCGCCGCAAGGACGTCGATATGACCACCTCGCCGCCCACCGTCCTCGTCGACGGAACGATCGTGAGCACCAAGAAGCAAGGGCTGCACCGCAAGAATGCGCCCAAGCGTGCGCGGCAGCGTCGACGTATCGCGCTGCCGGCTCTGGCTGCCGCCGCCGTCCGCAGTCGGCTCGTGCTCGCGGGGCCGGGGGAGGACGCGTTCCTCTTCCCGACGAGAACGGGCCGGCCGATGAGCGTGAGCAACTACGAGCGACTGCTGCGCACCTTCGTAGAAGACCACACGGCGGAGCTCACGGAGTTGGGCGTCGACGTCGACGAGTTCACGACGCATCTCTATCGACGGACGACGGCGACTCTCGTCGAACGCGCCGCGGGTATCACGCTCGCCTCGCGTCTGCTCGGGCACGCGAACGAGCAGATCACACGTGCGAGCTACGTCGTCTCCGCCGTCGAAGTCGACCCCATCACGATCGACATCCTCGACGAAGTCCTCGGATCCTGACAGACAAGGAAGGTGCATCATGCGCACAGGACGACCGCCCCTCGAATGGGGCACGCACGGCGAGATCACCACCCGCACCGTCGCCAGCGGTTACGTCCGTGCCAGTGCACGGGTGCGGCTGTGGGATGGAGAACTCCAACGGATGACCGCCACCGCAAGCACAGCGTCAGACGCGCGCGCATTCCTGCAACACCGAATCGCCGAGCGACTTCGGTTCTCGGAGCTCGACGCGTGGCGATATCTCACGCCGGACGACCCCTTCGACGAACTCGCGCACATGTGGCTCGGCGACCTGCAGTGGGACTCGGATGTGAGCGGGTCCACGCATGCCCGATGTGAGCGCGTCGTTCGAACGCAGCTCCAGCCGGCCTTCGGAAAGTTCAAGATCCGCGAGCTCACCGCGGAGCGGATTGAACAGCGCCTTGCCAGTCAGAGAGTTCAGTCGGAGAAGGTCGTCGCCTCCTCGCGCGGGGTGATCGAGTTGCTCCTGGACTTCGCGGTCGGCGAGGGCGTCATCAGATCGAACCCGATGGTGGTCTCGGAAGACGACGCGGCGCTGTCGCATCTTGGCGATCTCGACACGCACCGGGAGATCGTTCGTGGACGGATCGAACTCCTCCGTGGAGATCAGCGACGCGAAATGCGCGGTGCCGACGACTGAGGTGGCTACGTTACGAGGCGGTGCGCCGCACCACGGCAGACCCGCGCGCAGGTTTCGAACCGGCGGCAAGGGGTCGCAGGTTCAAATTCTCGGCGCGTGGTGCGCAAGCTGCGGAAAGTCAACCGACGCCGAGGGTGGCGCAGCCACGCCGATCTGAACCCGTCATCGAGAACTCACCGAATTGACTTGACTGCCTGACCAAGCCCTGGCAGGCGCGGAAGCCCGGCTCGACCAGTCCGTCACTGATGAGTTCGCGCTCGTGCATCTAGACCCTGCATGGTCTAGACTTTGGGCGTGTGGAGCGTTGACATCGAGCTGATCGCTGGCTGGCTCGCATCACTGGATCAGGGCTCTCGAGAGCAAGTCGTCGCGGCGATCGAACTCCTGGAGGAACGTGGTCCTCAACTGGGGCGACCGATCGTTGACACGGTCGTGGGATCCCGTCACAAGAATATGAAAGAGCTTCGTCCGGGCTCTACGGGTCGTTCAGAACTGCGTGCGCTCTTCGCCTTCGACTCGAAGCGATCGGCGATCATGCTCATCGCGGGCGACAAAGCTGGGAACTGGACCCGCTGGTACAAGAAGAACATTCCGTTGGCCGACGACCTTTTCGACCAGCACATCCGCAGATTGAGAGAGGAGTGACCGAGATGGCAATGTCTTTGAAGGAGTTCGTCGCCGACCATCCCGTGGATCGGGAGCGCGTCGACGCACACAAGGAGCGGATGCTCGCCGAGGTTCGCGCCTATCGTCTGCGTGAACTGCGCGAGCAGGCAGGCCTGACGCAGGCCCAACTTGCGGAGCGGATCGGCGTCGGACAGCGCCAGGTGTCCAAGATCGAACACGGCGACCTCGAAAGCGCGAAGATCGGGACCATTCGCAGCTACCTTGAAGCCGTCGGCGGCGGCCTCGCCATTGAGTATGTCGTCGGAGATGAGCGAGTTCAGGTCGCCTGACGGGATGATCGCGGAAGCTGACGTGACGCGCGTCGCGATGCCGGCCCGCACGCGGACTGCATGCAGGGGGTCAGGGGTTCGAGTCGCTGAGTGAGCGCCCGCCGCGGACGCCACTCGGCAGGGTCAGCGGATCTCGACCCGCAGCCGGTTTGAACCGGCGCTAAGGCGTGGACTGCGGTCAGATGAAGAGCGTCGTTCCGGACTTCTGAGCCTCGGTGAGGAAGGTCGCCACGCCGCCCAGTTCGACGCCGTCGAGAAGGTCCGACTCGGCGATGCCGAGCAGGTCCATCGTCATGGTGCAGCCAATAAGGCGCGCCCCGCCGTCACGGGCGGCGGTCATGAGCTCGGGCAGCGTCTGGACCGAATGCTCCTTCATGACGTGCTTGATCATGGCCGGACCCATTCCCGCCATGTTCATCTGCGACAGCGGGAGCTTCTCAGGGCCGGACGGCATCATCATGCCGAACATGCGGTCGAGCGCCGACTTGTCGCGCACCGGCGGGTTCTCACGACGAAGGGCGTTCAGGCCCCAGAAGGTGAAGAACATCGACACCTTCTGTCCCATCGCGATCGCCCCGTTGGCGATGATGAACGACGCGAGGACCTTGTCGAGGTCGCCCGAGAAGACGACGAACGAGACCTGGTCCTTCGTCTGGAGCGCCGGGGCGGATGCCACTGCCCCGCCCTTGCGGAACCGGGCGACGTAGCCCGGGCCCTCGGGGTCGAGCGAGAGCAGCTCGTGCCCCTTCGTCGACGCCCAGGCCGGACCGTCGTGGGCGAATCCGGGGTCGGAGACGTGCACGACGACGTCGTCGCCGGCATCCAGCGTGTCGATCGTCTGCGACAGCTTCATGATCGGACCGGGGCACGCCAGGCCCGTGCAGTCGAGGTCGACGACCTCGCCGGTGCCCTGCGCGACCGCCGCGAGCTCCACGCCCTCGGCGTAGGGGATCTCGGCGGCGTGCGGCTCGATGCGCGACTGTTCGAGGTCGTGCCAGAAGCGGAACGTGTGCGATCCGCCCGACAGCGTCTTGACGTCGGCGAAGCCCCGCTGCACGAGGCTGCGGTAGGCGAGGTAGCTGCGGAAGCCGACGGCGCAGTACAGGCGCACGGGCACGGAGGGGTCCCAACTCACGCTCGCCTCGCGCAGCGTCGGCAGCGGCACGTTCTCGGCGCCCGGGATGTGCCAGATGTCGTACTCCTCGCGGGTGCGCACGTCGATGATGCGGGCACCGTCGACGGCGGCGGGGAAATCCTGCGCGTACCAGAGCTTCAGGTCGCCCTTGAGGACGTTCGTCGCGAGGAAGCCGGCCATGTTGACCGGGTCCTTCGCCGAGCCGAACGGCGGCGCGTAGGCGAGTTCGAAGCCCTCGAGGTCGTGGACGGTGGCGCCCATCCGGATCGCGGTGGCGAACACGTCGAGGCGCTTGTCGACGCCGTCGAAGCCCGCGATCTGCGCCCCCAGCAGCAGGCCCGTCTCGGGCGCGAAGAGCACCTTGATGTGCATCATCGCCGTGCCCGGGTAGTAGCCGGCGTGACCCGACGGGTGCAGGTGGACGGTGAGGTACGCCATCCCGGCCTGCACCAGCTGGCGCTCGGTGGCGCCGGTCGCACCCGCGGTCATCTCGAAGACCTTGACGACCGATGTGCCCTGTGTCGAGAGGTACTCGGTGTCGCGTCCGCAGATGCTCTCGGCCGCGACGCGCGCCTGGCGGTTCGCGGGGCCGGCGAGCGGCGTGATCCACGTGCCGGGCAGCACCGTGTGCGGCGTCTCGACGGCGTCTCCCGCCGCCCAGATGTGCGGGTCGGAGGTGCGCATGTGGGTGTCGACCACGATGCCACCGCGCGACCCCATGGCCAGTCCCGCGTCGCGGGCGAGCGAGACGTTGGGCCGGACGCCCGCCGACAGCACGACGAGGTCGGCCTCGAGGGTCGTCCCGCTGTTGAGCTCAACCCGGACGCCCCCGTCGGTGCGAGCCGTGAACGCCGCCGCGGCGGTGCCGAGGTGCAGCTCGACCCCGCGGCCGCGCACGTGCTGCTCGACGGGGATCGACACCTCCTTGTCCAGCGGCGGGAGGATCTGATTGGCGATCTCGACGATCGCGACCTCGGCGCCGCGGTGCCGGAAGTTCTCCGCCATCTCGACCCCGATGTAGCCCGCGCCGATGACGACGGTGCGGACGGTGCGGCCGGCGACCTTCGCCTGCACGATCGCGGCATCCAGGTGCGCCTTGATGCGGTCCATGTCCTCCACGTTGCGCAGGACATGGATGCCGGGCAGGTCGGCCCCCGGCAGCGAGAGCTGCACCGGATCGGCCCCGGCGCACAGGGCGAGGGAGTCGTAGGCCTCGGTGTACTCGCGGCCGGTCTTCACGTCGCGCACCGTCACGGTCCGCGCGACGGGATCGAGCGCGACAACTTCGCTGTCGATCCGCACGTCGAGATCGAGCGCCTCGCGCAGGCTCTCCGGTGTCTGCAGCAGCAGACGACTGCGATCGGCGATGACGCCGCCGATGTGGTACGGGAGGCCGCAGTTCGCGAACGACACGTAGTCGCCCCGCTCCAGCACGACGATCTCCGCAGATTCGTTCAGACGCCGCGCCCGCGCAGCGACAGATGCTCCCCCGGCGACTCCGCCGACGACGACGAGCTTCATGACTTCCTCCCGGTGTGGTCTGACCATACCAATATACCCCTAGCCGTATCCAAACGGAAGTGAGAAACGACTGGCGAGTGCTATGCCGGGAGGTGAACCACCAAATCACAGCCTGTGCGGCTCGCCGACGATGACATCCACGCGCAGTACACGATTGACCCACCGGAGGGGTAAGCGGCGACCGTGCGGCAGACGGTACGCAGCACCCGCCGCGCCGACGATGAAAACCCCGCCCGGGGGCGTCACGGCGACGACCCTGGCGGGGTTCAACGGGGCAGGCGCTCCGCTGGGCTCAGCGACCGAAGAGCTTGGCGAAGAAGCCGTTGCCCGGCTCGTTCTGGTGCCCCTGGCAGCGCTGCGCGGCGGGGACGCCGCGCATGACCTGGTCGACATGCTGGCCGCATCCGGACCAGGTCGTCTTGCTGCACTTGCGGCAGGTGACTGCATAACACATGAGTTCTTCCGTCCTTCTTGGTTCAGCGCTCAGGCGAGCATGAGGAAGAGTTTCTCGAGCTCTTCGGTGGTGAGACCTTGCTGGTCGCGGGCGGCATCGGGGTCGGCGATGCAGTCCTTCATCGCGGTCGACACGATCGCGAAGCCGGCACGGTCGAGCGCGCTCGAGACGGCCGAGAGCTGGGTGACGACATCGCGGCAGGGGCTCTCGGCTTCGACAGCCGCGATGACCGCGTCGAGCTGTCCGCGGGCGCGGCGCAGGCGGTTGACGATGCGCTTCTGCGCCTCGGGGTCGGTCGTGGGCATGGGAGGTCCCTTCAAGGTCGGGAGTGGATGTCGATGGGCTGTCGGGCTTCGTCGTAGCCGAGGGTATTGACGGGAGCGGGCTCTTCACGGGAGCGGAGCAGCTGCGTCGGGCACCAGCCCGTGAGCGCACCGATCGCGAGGAACGTCGCGCACACGGCAGCAGGGATTGCGCACCAGAGCTGATCGAGCGAACTCAACGAAATCGCCGTCAGGAACACCGAAGCGACCGCCATGAGCGTGCGCTCCGACCGGCTACGCGAGCATGCTGCCCCAGTGAGCCTACGCACGTGCGAGCACCTCGGGCCGCTCGAGCACGTCGGACTGACGTTCACCGAGCCAGGCCCGGAGCGTCAGCATGCCGCCCGACAGTGACGCGGAGTCGAAGCCCGACTGCGCGACGATGCGGTGGGCGATGGCTGACCGCACGCCTGACTGGCACATGACCCGCACGGGGCGATCCGCGGCAGCGGCGCGCACCTCGTCGAGACGCTCGCGCAGCTCGGTGTGCGGGATGTTCAGCGACCCGGGGACGAACCCGGTCGCGTACTCGGCCCGGGTGCGCACGTCGAGGATCAGCGCGCTGTTGCGCATTTCGTCGAGCTGCTCGGGGTACCAGAGTGTCAGCGTGCCGGTCACGACGTTCTCGCCCACCATGCCGGTGAGGTTGACGGCGTCCTTCGCCTGCCCGTAGGGCGGCGAGTATGCGAGGTCGAGATCGATCAGGTCGTCGACGCGCATGCCGGCGCGGATCGCGGTGGCCAGGACGTCGATGCGCTTGTCGACACCCTCGGTGCCGACCGCCTGCGCGCCCAGCAGCAGGCCGTCCGACGCGCGGATCTGCACGACCAGGTGCACCTGCGAGGCACCCGGGAAGTAGCCAGCATGCTGGTTCGGGTGCAGGTGGAGCGTGCGGTAGCCGATCCTCGCGGTATCCAGCGACGCGCGGTTCGCCCCAGTGAGGGCGGCGGTCAACTCGCCGACGCGCACGATCGCGGTGCCGACAGGTTGCGGCACCGCGCGTGCTTCGTCGGGTCGCAGGATGTCGTCGGCGATCAGGCGACCCGCGCGGTTGGCGGGACCGGCGAGGGCGACAGGGCGACGGATGCCAGTGACGGCGTCGACCGAGACGGTGGCGTCTCCGGCGGCCCAGACACCCGGCGCCGACGTGCGGCCGTGGGCGTCGACCACGATGGCACCGCGCTCGCACACGATGCCGGCGGCCTCGAAGGGCGCCGTGTCGGGGCGCACGCCGACCGACAGCACGACGATGTCGGCCTCGAGCTGGGTGCCGTCGGCGAGCACGACGGTATCGGCATCCTCTCCGCGTTCCACCCTTGCTGCGGCGATGCCGGTGTGCACCGTGATGCCCAGCGCGACGAGCTGCTCGGTGACGAGCCAGGCGAGCTCGGTCTCGAGCGGCGGCAGCGGATGCGGGGCGAGTTCGACGATCGAGACGTCGAGGCCCTGCTGGGCGAGCGCCTCGGCGGCCTCGATGCCGATGAACCCGGCGCCGAGCACTACGGCGCGGCGGGCGCCGCCGAGCACCTGGTCGCGAAGCGCGATGGCGTCTTCGACCGTGCGCAGCGTGCGCACGCGCGGCGAGTCGAGCCCGGGCAGCGGTGGGCGCAGGGCCGACGCACCGGGCGAGAGCACGAGAGCGTCGTACGAGAGCTCGTACACGTCGTCCTCGGTGCGGACCGTGACGTTCTTCGCCGCGGTGTCGACCGCGATGACGTCGCTTCCGGTGCGCACGTCGAGGTCGAGCGCGGCCCGCAGCGACTGCGGGGTCTGTACGAGAAGCTTGCTCTCCTCGGTGATCTCACCGCCGACGAAGTACGGCAGACCGCAGTTGGCGAACGACACGTGTGCGCCACGCTCGAGCACGACGATCTCGGCGTTCTCGTCGAGCCTGCGGGCTCGCGCTGCGCTGCTCATCCCTCCGGCGACACCGCCGACCACAACGATCTTCATCGCACGACCTCCTTCTGCGTCTGCTCCGAGCTCTGCGCCTGCTGCGCTGCGACCTCGGCGCGCACCGCGTCCATGTCCAGTCCCCGCACGCCGGCGATCAGCTGATCGAGCTGCGGCGCGCCGAGCGCGCCGGCCTGAGAGAAGACGAGCACACCCTCTCGGAACACCATGAGCGTCGGGATGGATGAGATGTGGAACGCGGCGGCGAGCTCGCGTTGGTTCTCGGTGTCGATCTTGCCGAAGACGATGTCGGCATGCTGCTCCGACGCCTTCTCGAAGACCGGCGCGAACATGCGGCACGGACCGCACCACGCGGCCCAGAAGTCGAGGAACACGATGTCGTTCTGCTCGACGACCTCGGCGAACCCTTCGATGGTGATCTCTCTGGTGGCCATGTCAGACCCTTCCCTTCTTGGTCGTCGCTCGTCAGTCGACGACGGCGAGTCCTGTCGCTGCGGCGGCGCTGGAGATGCCGCCCGCGTCTTCGACGGACGTGAAGCCCGCCTGCTCCATCTGCGCGACGGCGCGAGACGAGCGATTGCCGGACTGGCAGTAGACGACGTACTCGGCCGACGGATCGAGCTCGGCGAGCTCGGTCGCGAAGTCAGCAGCGCTGACGTCGAGGTTGACCGCGCCGTCGAGGTGCCCACCGGCGTACTCCGCGGGGGTGCGAACGTCGACCACAGTGGTCTCTTCAGTCACCTCGATGGAGGCGGCTGCCGGAGCGCACGCCGTTGCGGCGACGAGCATGATCGCAAGTGTCGGCAGCGCCAGCAGCCGAAGGCGACGCATCCGGCTCACGCGACCACGGTGTGGTCGTGGCCGGGGCAGCGTTCCTCTGCCGGCACGCCCCACAGCGCATCCTCGACATGCTGGCCACATCCGGCCCACGTCGCCTTGCCGCACTCGGCGCACGTCACTCTGCTGCACATGTTCACTCCACATCGATTCGTCGGTACCCCGGGGGGTATCCTAACTATACACCCCTGGGTATTCGGAGGCGAATCATCTCCGCGCCACCCACACCCGGCGACACTCTCCGCCTCGGACTAGGTCACCGTTGATCCGGCCGGCGTCCTATCCGTCGTTGTGCGCTGCGACGATGGTCGAGCGCGTCACATCACCTCGCCATGACGGGACCAGATTGGGACAGGAAACCCCCCTGAGAGTCCCAGATTGGGCCCGCGCGCGTCCGTGTCGGCCGGTAGACTGAGCTCATGAGAACCGCGAAAACACGCGGTTTCCTGCTCCTACAGTGTGGGGGAGTCGAGGCCCCGACGACCTTCCGTAGACTCGTGGCGTGAGTGAGCTTCCCGTCCGCATCCGTCCCGAGATCGCCGCACTGCCCGCGTACAAGCAGGGAAAGCAGGCCGGATCCGACGCGTTCAAGCTCTCCAGCAACGAGAACCCGTTCGATCCGCTGCCGGGCGTCGTCGCGGCGGTGCAGTCCGCGACGGACATCCACCGGTATCCGGATGCCTCGGCCGCGCTTCTGCGCGCGCGTCTGGCCGAGCGCTTCGGAGTCATCGACGACGCCGTCCACATCGGCGCGGGTTCGGTGTCGATCCTCTTCCAGCTCGCGCAGGCCACGAGCGGCCCCGGTGACGAGGTGCTCTTCTCGTGGCGTTCGTTCGAGGCCTACCCGGGTCTTGCCGTGGTCGCGGGGGCGACGGCCGTGACCGTGCCCAATACCGTCGACGGCGGCCACGACCTTGACGCGATGGCAGGCGCAATCACCGACCGCACGCGCATGATCATCGTCTGCACGCCCAACAACCCGACGGGGCCCATCGTCACGCAGGCGGGCTTCGACGCGTTCATCGCGCGCGTACCGCACAACATCCTCGTCGTCCTCGACGAGGCGTACACCGAGTTCGTGACCGACCCCGAGTCGGTCCACGGCGAGCAGGTGCTCGCAGCGGGCCATCGCAACGTCGTCGTGCTGCGCACCTTCTCGAAGGCCTACGGGCTCGCGGGTCTGCGCGTCGGCTACGCCGTCGGCGACCCGGGCATCCTGTCGGCGGCGCGCTCCACGGGCATCCCGCTGTCGGTCACGGCCGCCGCCGAGACCGCCGCACTCGCGAGCCTTGACGCCGAAGCCGAGCTCCTCGCACGCGTCGCCGTCATCGCCGAGCGCCGCGACGCGCTCGCCGCGCGGCTGCGCGAGGCCGGCTGGGACGTGCCCGTCGCGCAGGGCAACTTCGTGTGGCTGCCCGCGGGCGCCCGCGCGCTCGAGATCGGTGCCGCGTTCGAGCAGGCAGGCCTCATCGTGCGCCCGTTCGCGGGCGACGGCGTGCGCATCTCGGTCGGCGAGGCCGAGGCGCTGGATGCCATCGTCGCGGTCGCTGCCTCCTTCGCCCCCTGAGCCGGCCGTGAGGCGCCCGGGTGGCGGGACCCGCCTGGCAGCCACCGGGCTTGTAGGCGAGCGGGCGCGAATCGCGGCATCCGTTGTGTGCCTCATGCAGAGACGCGCATACTTTCGGGGATAGCGTGGAGGCATGACCCCGCCTGACGATCCGGCACTCGTGCGCGTTCTGGCGGCGGACGGGACGTTCGCCCCCACGCCCGAAGCGGAGCGCTTCCTGCCGCTCATCGACGCGCTGACCGACACCGATCTCGAGACGTTCTACCGCGACATGGTCGTGGTGCGAGCCTTCGATCGGCAGGCCACGCACCTGCAGCGCCAGGGGCAGCTCGCGCTGTGGCCACCGTCTCTTGGGCAGGAGGCCGCCCAGGTCGGCTCGGTGCGCGCGACGCGTCCGCAGGACCACCTCTTCCCGTCCTACCGCGAGCACGTCGTCGCGACGACGCGCGGTGTCGACCCGATCGACATCATCCGGGTCATGCGCGGACTGAGCCACGGCGGGTGGGACCCGACCGACCCGGCGAACGGCAACACCCACATCTACACGCTCGTGCTCGGCTCGCACACGCTGCACGCGACCGGTTACGGGATGGGCATGGTCTTCGACGGTCGGTGCGCAACGGGCGATCCGAACCGCGACGAGGCCGTCATCGTCTACTACGGTGACGGTGCGTCCAGCCAGGGTGATGTGCACGAGGCGATGGTCTTCGCGAACACCTACCAGACGCCGCAGGTGTTCTTCCTGCAGAACAACCAGTGGGCCATCTCGGTGCCGGTCGCGACGCAGTCGCGCAGCCCGCTGCACGCGCGTGCCGCCGGCTACGGCATGCCCTCGACCCTCGTCGACGGCAACGACGTGCTCGCGAGCTACGCCGTCAGCAAGCTCGCCCTCGACGAAGCGCGCGCCGGCGCCGGCCCCCGCGCGATCGAGGCGATGACTTACCGCATGGGGGCGCACACGACCAGCGACGACCCCACGAAGTACCGCACCTCCGACGAAGAGCAGTCCTGGGCGCAGCGCGACCCGATCGCCCGCATGCACGCGTACCTGCGGGCGCGGGGTGCGTCTGACGCGTTCTTCGACGAGGTGGATGCCGCGGCCGCCGCCTACGCCGACGACGTGCGCGTGCGCACGAACGCCCTCGGCGGACTCGAGGCATCCACGATGTTCGCGCACGTCTACAGCGAGCCGCACCCGCTGATGGTCGAGCAGGAGCGGTGGACCGCCGAGTACGAGGCATCCTTCGCCGGGGGTGCCGCGTGACCGGGGCCACCTCCGTGCAGACGATGCCGTTCGCGAAGGCGTTGAGCGCCGGGCTGCGCGCGGCGATGGCATCCGATGATCACGTCCTGCTCATGGGTGAGGACATCGGCAAGCTCGGGGGCGTGTTCCGCGTGACCGAGGGGTTGCAGGCCGAGTTCGGCGACCGGCGCGTGCTCGACACGCCGCTGGCCGAGTCGGGCATCGTCGGTACCGCGATCGGACTCGCGATGGCGGGGTTCCGCCCGGTCGTCGAGATCCAGTTCGACGGATTCGTCTTCCCCGCCTTCGACCAGATCACGACACAGCTGGCCAAGCTCACGAACCGGCACGAGGGCGCGCTGCAGATGCCCGTCGTCATCCGGATTCCCTACGGCGGCCACATCGGCGCCGTCGAGCACCATCAAGAGAGCCCCGAGGCGTACTTCGCGCACACCCCCGGTCTGCGCGTCGTGTCGCCGTCGACGCCCAATGACGCGTACTGGATGATCCAGGATGCCATCGCGTCGCCCGACCCGGTGATCTTCCTCGAGCCGAAGGCGAAGTACTGGCTCAAGGGTGAGGTCGACACCGCCGAGCGGGCGCTGCCGTTGCACGCCTCACGCATCGCGCGGCGCGGCACCGACGTCACCCTCGTCGGCCACGGCGCGATGGTCACGACGCTGCTGCAGGCCGCCGCGCTCGCCGAGAGCGAGGGCACGTCGTGCGAGGTCGTCGACCTGCGCTCGCTGTCGCCGATCGACTACGGCCCGATCCTCGACTCGGTGCGGCGCACCGGTCGCATGGTCTACGCGCAGGAGGCCCCGGGCAACGTCTCGGTGGGTTCCGAGGTCGCCGCGACCGTCATGGAGCGCGCGTTCTTCGCCCTCGAGTCGCCCGTCCTGCGGGTGTCGGGCTTCGACGTGCCGTTCCCGCCTGCCAAGCTCGAGGGCACGTACCTGCCCGACGTCGACCGCATCCTCGAGGCCGTCGACCGCGCCCTCGCCTACTGACCGCCCGCCACCCGACCATGCCCGCCCGCCTCACCCCTATGACTGACTGCGCCGTCCCCATGACTGACCGCGAGACTTCAGTGGTGCACCGAAAACAGCACGCTGGCGATGCAGTCTCGGTGCACCAGTGCAGTCTCGCGGGTGGGGGACGCGCGCGGGTGGGGGAACGAGCGCGGGCGGGGGAACGAAGGAGATCGATATGAGCACGCAGACCTTCCACCTGCCCGACGTCGGCGAAGGGCTCACCGAGGCCGAGATCGTCCAGTGGCGCGTCGCGCCGGGCGACACCGTCGCGGTCAACGACGTGCTCGTCGAGATCGAGACCGCCAAGTCGCTCGTCGAGCTGCCGTCGCCCTTCGAGGGCACGGTGGGCGACCTGCTGGCATCCGAGGGTGACACGGTCACCGTCGGCACCGCGATCATCACGATCGCGGGGGCGAGTGCAGAGGCGGATGCCACGTCGGGCCTGTCCGCCCACGGCGAGCCCGCCGCTCCCGCGGCCCCCGACGCCGAGGGCGAAGGCGCCGTCCTGGTCGGCTACGGCACGGGTGGTGCGGCGACCTCGCGCCGCAAGCGGCCCGCGCAGCGCACCGAGGCCGTGAAGGCATCCGTCGGCGTCGTCGCGAAGCCGCCCGTCCGCGCGCTCGCGCGCGATCTCGGCGTCGACCTCGCGCAGGTGACCCCGAGTGGTCCCGCCGGTGAGGTCACCCGCGACGACGTCGTGGCGCACGCCGAGCAGGCGAGCGTCTTCCGCAACATCGCGACGCCCGCCGCTCCCGCCGAGCGCGAGCACACGATCCCGGTCGCGGCGCACGTCGCGGCATCCGCCGTCGCGCCGCCGCTGCAGGGTCAGGCGATGGCGGGGCAGCCTCCCGTCACCGCCCCGGTCACGGGGCGTGAGGAGACGATCCCGGTCAAGGGCGTGCGCAAGGCGACCTCGTCGGCGATGGTGCGCTCGGCGTACACGGCGCCGCACGTGTCGGTGTGGACCGACGTGGATGCCACGCGCACGATGGAGCTCGTCAAGCGACTCAAGGCCTCGCCCGACTTCGCCGACATCCGCGTCTCGCCGCTGCTGATCGTGGCACGCGCCGTCATCTGGGCCGCGCGGCGCACGCCGCTCGTCGGCGCCGCCTGGATCGACAACGAAGACGGCTCGGCCGAGATCCGCGTGCGCAACTACGTCAACCTGGGCATCGCCGCGGCGACGCCGCGCGGACTGCTCGTGCCGAACATCAAGGACGCCCAGGACCTCTCGCTGCGCGAACTCGCCAAGGCGCTCGAGAAGCTGACGCTGACTGCTCGCGAGGGCAAGACCGCGCCCGCCGACCAGCAGGGCGGCACGATCACGATCACCAACATCGGCGTCTTCGGGATGGATGCCGGAACGCCCATCATCAACCCGGGCGAGTCGGGCATCGTCGCGATGGGCACCATCCGGCAGAAGCCGTGGGTCGTCGACGGCGAAGTGCGCCCGCGCTACGTCACGACCGTGTCGGGATCGTTCGACCACCGCGTGATCGATGGCGATGGCATGAGCCGCTTCATCGCCGACGTGGCATCCATTCTGGAAGAACCCGCCCTGCTGCTGGACTGACGCCGCCTGCCGGCGCCTGGAGGACCACACAGTCCTCGATTTGAGAACGATTATCAATAGACGTACGATCGAGGAATGAACGCCCGCCGACTCGTCCCCACCGTCCTCCTCTCCGCCTCCGCGCTCGCCCTCGCCGGCTGCGCCGGCACCGCCGCGTCCGGAACGGATGCCACGGATGCCGCCGACGGAAAGCTGCAGGTCGTCGCCTCGACCAACGTCTACGGCGACATCGCGACGGCGATCGGCGGCGACCGCATCGACGTGACGTCGATCATCACGTCGATCGCGCAAGACCCGCACTCCTACGAGGCATCCGCCCGCGACCAGCTCACCGTCTCGAACGCCGACCTGCTCATCGAGAACGGCGGCGGCTACGACGCGTTCCTCGACTCGATGATCGAGTCGACCGGCACGGATGCCCCCGTCATCACCGCCGTCGAGTTCTCGCACGACTGGCCCGGCACGACGAACGACCACGACCACGACGACGAAACGGATGCCACGGACGAGGCCGACGACGCCTCGGCAGGCTCGGGGACCACCGACGACGACGCCCACGCCGGCCACGACCACGTCGAGGGCTTCAACGAGCACGTCTGGTACGACCCGCACACGATCGCCGATGTCGCGCACGACATCGCGCATGAGCTCAGCGAACTCGACCCCGAGGGTGCCGCGACCTACGAGGCCAACTACGAGACCTTCGCCGCCGGGATCGACGACCTCGAGGCATCCCTCGACGACCTCGCGACCAGCTACGCGGGCGAGCAGGTCTTCGTGACCGAGCCCGTTCCGCTGTACCTGACGGCCGCCGCAGGCCTGGTCAACGCGACGCCGGATGCCTTCAGCGAAGCCGTCGAAGAGGGGCAGGACGTTCCGCCCGCAACCCTTCTCGAGGCCAACAGCATCATCGCCTCGGGCGACGTGAGCCTGCTCATCGTCAACGCCCAGACCGGCGGCGCCGAGACCGACGAGGTCACCCAGAAGGCCGACGACGCGGGCATCCCCGTGCTCTCGTTCACCGAACTCGTCCCCGACGGCGACACCTACCTCACCTGGATGCAGGCCAACGTCGCCGCACTCGCGGATACGCTGTCTCAGTGACCTCGAACGACGCGAGCCCCGTGCTGAGCATTCGCGGCGCGGGGCTGCAGCGTGGTGAGCGCACGCTGTGGAGCGGCCTCGACCTCGACGTCGCTCCCGGCGAGCTGATCGCCGTGCTCGGCCCGAGCGGTTCGGGCAAGACGACGCTGCTGCGCGCGATCCTGGGGCTCGAGCCGCTCAGCGAAGGCTCGATCACCGCGCTCGGCCAGCCCGTGCAGCACAAGGGCAACCGGCACATCGGATACCTGCCGCAGGCGCGGCCGCTGCCCCGCGACACCGCGATGCGCGGGCGCGACCTCGTCGCCCTCGGCGTCGACGGACACCGGTTCGGCCTGCCGATCATGCGCCGTGCCGACCGCGAGCGCATCGACGCCCTGATCGACGCGGTCGGAGCGCGCGAGTTCGCCGACCAGCCCGTCGGCGTGCTGTCGGGCGGTGAGCAGCAGCGGCTGCGCGTCGGGCAGGCGCTCGCCGACGACCCGCGCCTGCTGCTGTGCGACGAGCCGCTGACAAGCCTCGACCTGGCCAACCAGCAGGACGTCGTGCGGCTGATCGACGCGCACCGCAAGACCGGAGCCGGCGTGCTGCTGGTCACCCACGACATCAACCCCGTGCTCGGCAAGGTCGACCGCATCCTCTACATCGCGAACGGGCGGTTCACGCTCGGCACCCCCAAGGACGTGCTGACCTCGCCCGTGCTGACCGACCTCTACGGCGCTCCCGTGTTCGTCCTGCGGGCCGGCGACCGGCTCGTCGTGGTCGGGGCGCCGGATGCCGAGGAGTCCCACCACCACCACGAACACGAGGCCCACGCATGAACGGCGGTCGCTCGTGAACTGGTCTGACATCGGGGATGCCATGTTCGGCGGCATCGCCGACTACGGGGCGATCCTCGCGCTCGTGTCGAACTCGATCTGGGCGGGCGCCGTCCTGGGCCTGGTCGGCGGCCTCATCGGCGTCTTCATCATGCAGCGCGACATGGCCTTCGCCGTGCATGGCATCAGCGAACTGTCCTTCGCGGGCGCCGCGGCGGCGCTGCTGCTCGGCTTCGATGTCGTGACGGGCTCGATCGTCGGGTCGCTGATCGCGGCCGCGCTCATCGGCATCCTCGGAGCGCGTGCGCGCGATCGCAACTCGATCATCGGCGTGCTGATGCCGTTCGGCCTGGGCCTGGGCATCCTGTTCCTCTCCCTCTACAACGGGCGCAGCGCCAACCGGTTCAGCCTGCTGACGGGGCAGATCGTCTCGGTGCAGAACGCGCAGCTGGGCTGGCTCATCGCGATCAGCGCGTTCGTGCTGATCGCCCTGCTGCTGATCTGGCGTCCGCTGAGCTTCGACTCGCTCGACCCGCAGTCCGCCGCGGCGCGCGGCGTGCCGACCGTGCCGGTCTCGCTCGGATTCATGCTGCTGCTGGGCCTCGTCGTGGCCGTCGCAGTGCACATCATCGGCGCGCTGCTGGTGATGGCGCTGCTGGTGACCCCCGCTGCCGCGGCCGCGCGCATCACGACCGGAAAGCTTGCGCTGCCGCTGCTGTCGGCCCTGTTCGGCCTGGTCGCCGCCGTCGGGGGCATCCTGCTGGCCGTCATGGGCACGCTGCCGGTGAGCCCCTACATCACGACGCTGTCGTTCCTGATCTACGTCGTCTGCCGCATCGCCGGCAGCCGCCAGGGCCGCGTCGCGCGCGTGCGCTGACCGCTCCCAGCCCGCTCCGAATGACCGCGGGTAGACTCGCGGGCATGGCTCAGCGCAACACTTGGCAGCGCGATCGCGTGCGCACAGCGCTCGGCGACGCCGCCGGATTCGTGAGCGCGCAAGACCTGTACGCCGCCCTGCGCGAAGACAACACCGGCATCGGGCTGGCCACCGTCTACCGGGCGCTGGCGACCCTCGCCGCGAGCGGCGAAGCCGACCAGCTGCAGAGCCCCGAGGGCGAGGCGATCTACCGCGCCTGCTCGACGACGGGGCACCACCACCACCTGATCTGCCGCAACTGCGGCAAGGCCGTCGAGATCGAGGCCCGCGAAGTCGAGGCCTGGGCGCAGCGCACCGCGGCGCAGCACGGCTTCACGCAGGCCGAGCACGTCGTCGACATCTTCGGACTGTGCGCCGAATGCTCCGCCGCCCTGCCCGCAGGCAGCGAGAGTCCCCACACCCATGTCCACGCGGATGCCCGTGACTGAACCGGCCCTCGCGCCGCGCACGCAACGTCTGGAGCGTGATCCGCGACTGCGCAGCGGCCTGCTGATCGGGGTCGGCGCGCTCGTCGTCGCCGCGCTCGTCGCGGTCGCCCTGCTCTCGCCGGGGCCGGCACTGCCGACGCGCGTGCAGGACGGCCTGACCCTCTCGATCAGCGTCCTGATCGAGTCGATGCCCTTCGTCGTGCTCGGCGTGCTGCTGTCGATCGTCGTGCAGGTGTGGGTTCCGCCGGGCGCGATCGAACGGTGGATGCCGCGTCGCGCGTGGGCCCGGCGCATGGTCCTCTCGCTGCTCGGCATGCTCGTGCCCGTATGCGAATGCGGGAATGTGCCGTTCGCGCGCGGCCTCATGATGCGCGGATTCACCGTGCCCGAGACGCTGACCTTCCTCATCGCAGCCCCCATCGTGAACCCGATCGTCATCATCACGACCCACCAGGCGTTCGGCTTCGACGACGGCATCCTCATCGCCCGCCTGCTCGGCGGCTTCGCTGTCGCGAACCTCATCGGCTGGCTGTACAGCAGGCATCCCGACCCCGACGCACTGCTCACCGAGCGCTTCGCCGCCTCGTGCGCCGTCGCCCTCGACGCGGATTCCGCGCCGACCTCGGGCCGCGGGCAGCTCAGCCTCGCCCAGCTCATCATCGAGCTGCGCGCCGTCATGCCCGCCCTCGTGATCGGGTCGGCACTGGCCGGCGCCGTGCAGGTGCTCGTGCCGCGCGACGCGCTGCTGGCGATCGGATCGAACCCCGCCCTGTCGATCGTCGCGATGATCGCGCTCGCGATGATCGTCTCGATATGCTCGAACGTCGACTCGTTCTTCGCGCTGTCGTTCGCCGCGACCTTCACACCCGGGTCGATCGTCGCGTTCCTGCTTGTCGGCCCGCTCGTCGACGTCAAGATGCTCGCGCTGCTGCGTACGACCTTCCGCAGCAAGGTGCTCGTGGGGCTCGTCGTGATCGTCGTGCTGTTCGCCGTCGCCGTCGGATCGGTGGTGAACCTCCTTGCGTGATCTCATCGGAACCCGCCTGCTCGGCGTCGGGCTCGCTGCCGCGCTGTCGGCGTTGACGGTCGCGCTGTGGCTGACCGGGCAGCTCGGGCTGTACATCAATCCGGAGTCGACGTGGTTCGCCGTCACGATGGCGTTCGTCGCGCTCGTCGGCTGCGCCGTCAGCTTCGCGCTGCCGCGCGGCGCCGAGGCCGACCACGGCCACGACCACGGCGACCACGACCACCACGACCACGGTCACGAGGTTGCGCCGCGCCGGGCTTACGAGGCGGACGGCGATCACGACCACAGCCACGCACGCCCAACCCTCGCGGGCACGGCGGCGGTGGTCGGGGGCATCCTCGCGACCGGAATCGTCGCGGTGATCGTCGTGACGCCGCCGGCGACCCTGTCGGCCGAGCTCGCGATGCAGCGCGACACCGGAACGGCCCCCCTGTTCCAGGGCGCCGACACGATCGCGCTCGCCTCGACGGGCGACACCGCCTCGTTCGGACTCGGCGAATGGGCGAGCGTCTTCGCGACCGCGACCAATCCCGAGGCGTTCGACGGCGACGAGGTGACCCTGACGGGGTTCGTCACTCCCGCCGATGACGGCTTCGCCCTGACGCGGCTCATCATCACGCACTGCGTCATCGACGCGCAGCCCGCGAGCGTCGCGATCGCCGCCGATGCACAGTGGGAGACCGGCCAGTGGGTCACCGTCACGGGGACGATCCGCGACGACGACGGCACCCTCGCCGTGCACCCGACGAGCGTCGAAGCCGTCGACCAGCCGAAGGACCCGTATGAGTACTGACGCGGGGTCGCGACGTGCGCGCACCCGCCGCCGGCGCTCTCGCGCGTTCCTCGGCGCGTTCGCGATCGTGATCGGCGTGCTCGCCGTCGTCGGGCTCGCCGGTGCCGCCGTGTCGACGGCGCAGGGCCCGCGGGTGACGAAGGTGAGCATCGATCCGGATGCCGCCGTGAACTCCGCCGGATCGCGCATGATCGTCACGACGACTCAGTCGCTCGCCGAGGTCGACCCCACGCAGGTCACGGTCACCCCCGCGGCCGACATCACGGTCGACACGTCGGGCCGCAGCGTCGGCGTGCGCTTCGCGTTGCCGCTGTGGGACGACACCGAGTACACCGTGACGATCGACGGCGTCACGGGGGTCGGCGGCGGGGCATCCACCACGATCACCGAGACGTTCCACACTCCGGCGCTGCAGACCTATCTGCTGCTGCGCGGCAGTGACGGCGACACCGTCTTCCAGACCGACCTCACGGGTGAGCAGGGCGTGCCGGTGTTCACCGACCCGCAGATCGAGGACTTCCGCGCGACCGCGAGCCACCTCGTCATCTCGACGCTCGACGACAACGGCGAGTCGCACCTGATCGTCACCGACCTCGACGGAGCGAACGCACGTGAACTGCCGCTGCCGGGCCCCGGCACGGTGTCGAACCTGCAGAGCGCCGACCGCGGCAACCTCATCGGGTACACGTTCACCGATGCCGACATCGGGGCATCCGGAACCCGCGAGAGCATGCTCTACACCGCGTCGCTCGCGGCGGCGCAGGCGGAGGATGCCCCGACACCGATCACCCGCACGGGCGGCGAATCGCGCGTCGACGACTGGCGGTTCGTGCCGGGCACCGACAGCATCCTGATGCTGACCTTCGACGGTGCGCTGACGCTCGTCTCGCCCTCGGGTGGTGCGCCGGTCGCGCTCGGCAATGCCGTCATGATCGACGGCATCGCGCGCGGATCGACGACCGTCGTGATCGAACGCGTCGACGGTCCCGTCGCGATCGACCTGTCGACGGCGCAAGAGCAGGCGCTGCCTATCACCGATCCCGACCTCGGCCAGACCGGCAGCGTGCTGCCGCTCGCCGACGGCACGACGCTGCGCTCACTCGCTCTGCTCGATGGCTTCACCGTCACGTCGACGACCGTCAACGTCGTCGATGACGTGGGGCAGTCGCGGCCTGTCTTCTCGATCGACCCGGCCGATACCCTGCTCGAGACCTGCGTCTCGCCGAGCGGCCGCTACGCCGCGTTCCTCGTCGCGCCCGATGCGGTGAACAACGCGTATGACGGCCACCAGCTGCCGCTGCCCGAGCGCGTGCAGACCCACATCGTCTCGCTGACCGATGGCACCGAGGTCGTCGCCCTGACCGGGTTCGACATCTCGTGGTGCCAGAATCCGCCGCGGCTGTGACCGCGCAGGGCCCGGGCGCGGCGTCGCGCCGCAACAACTCAGGAGACGCGGCCCGAGATCACGCCGAAACCCCGGATTCGGCCCCGTTAGGGGGTGCTGTTCCTGAGCTATTGCGGCCGGGGCTCGGTGACGCCCCCGGTGAGGGGCGGTCGGGCCGGATTGCTGCCTCTGGCGGCGCGACGCCGGGGCTGAATCGCGCGACGCGCGCAGCGCTGTCGGGGCTGCCGGTCGAGGTCGCGCCGCGCCTGCTCGGCGGTGTGCTCGAGGTCACGACCGAGGGGGTGACGGTCGCGGTCCGCATCACCGAGGTCGAGGCCTACCATGGCGTCGGCACCGGCCACGTACCCGACCCCGGATCGCACGCCCGCATGGGCCGCACCGCGCGCAACGCGACGATGTGGGGCGAGCCGGGGCATCTGTACGTGTACCTGAGCCACGGCATCCACTCGTGCGTCAACGTCGTGTGCGGCCCCGAGGGGCAGGCGGGCGGTGTGCTGCTGCGCGCCGGCGAGGTGATCGAAGGGCAGGATGCCGCTTTCGCGCGCCGCCGCGCGGCGCGAACGGCCCGCGAGCTCGCGCGCGGCCCCGGCCGCCTCGGCGACGCGATCGGTCTGCGCCACCCGCGGCACGACGGCATCGACGCGATCACCGGCGCCGAGTTCGCCGGCGCGGTCGCGCGGCTGTGGCTGCCGGCATCCGCCCCCGCTCGCATCGAGCAAGGCCCGCGGGTCGGCGTCGCCGGCGTCGCGGGGACGGATGCCTTCCCGTGGCGGTTCTGGATCGCGGGCGACCCGACGGTGTCGGTGTTCCGCTGGGGTCGCGGGGCGGGCCCGACAGCCTGAGCGACCGAGCCCCGACCGAGCCCCGACCCGCCCGCCCGACCCCCGACTCAGTCCTCGAGGATCATCTTCCGCACGGCGCGCAGTAGCCACGCGCGGTACGCGTCGATGCTCCACCCCGACTCGATCACGAGCTGGGTGTAGCCCTCGGGTGAGATCAGGAACGAGAACTCCGACGCGAGCTCGGCGTCGGGCCTCGCACTGTGGCACAGGCCCTTCTCGCGGTAGGTCGTGATCGAGCTGACAATGTCGTACCGGCGATTGGCCTGTAGCTGCTCAAGGCGCGCGGCGACGTCGGCGTCGGCGGCGGATGCCTCGAGCACGCGCGGCCACAAGCGCGCGACGCGCGCGTTGGCCCCGGCGACCCAGCCGAGGTGGAACTCGAGCATCTCGTCGCCGAGCAGCGGCGCGGCCTGCGCGCCGAGCTCGCGATGGTGCAGCGGGCCGTCTCCCTCCGACCCGGCGAAGGCGCTGTCGAAGCACGCGAGCAGCAGCGCCGGCTTGGGCCCGTTCTGCTTGACGGTCTCGAGCGAGACCCCTGCCTGGGTCGCGATCGCCGACAGTGCGGTGCCGGAATAGCCGCGCTCGCCGAAGATCTCAGCGGCGGCCTCGAGGATGCGCCTGCGCGTCTCGGCAGCCTGGGCTTCACGCAACGGGGACACATACGGCGGAGTCATTGACTTTCCTAACAGGGTGGTGAATACTTCACGAGTGCTTTCAACATCTTATCAGGGGGAAGATGTCATGCTCTCGATCCTCATCTGCTGCACGCCCGTCCACGGGCACGTCGCGCCGTCGCTCGCCGTGGCCCGCGGACTCGTCGCGGCCGGTCACGACGTCCGCTTTCTCACCGGCGTCCGCTACCGCTCCGCGGTCGAGGCGGTCGGCGCGCGCTGGCTGCCGCTGCCGGTCGAAGCCGACTATGACGACCGTGACATGGATGCCTCGTTCCCGGGCCGCGTCGGCCTGACCGGCGTCGCGGGCGCCCGGTGGGATCTGCTGCACATCTTCCTCGAGCCCGCCGCCGCGCAGCTGCGCGCGGTCGACGACGCCCTCGCCGTACAGCAGGCCGACGTCGTGCTGGCCGAGAGCATGTTCCTCGGCGCGATGCTGCTGCTGTGCCGACCGGCAGACGAACGGCCGCGCGTCGCCGGGCTCGGGATCGTGCCACTCGGCCTGCGCAGTCGCGACACGGCGCCCTTCGCTCTCGGCATCCCGCCGCTGCCCGGCCCGATCGGGCGCCTGCGCAACCGCATGATGGCGTGGAGCACCGACCGCTTCGTCTTCGCCGAACTGCAGCGTGAGGGCGAGCGCCTCGCGCGCGAGCTCGTAGGCCACCCGCTGCGCTCGCCTGTCATGGACTATCCGTCGACGGCGGATGCCATCATCCAGCTCACCGTGCCCGAGTTCGAATACCCGCGCTCCGATCTGCGCGTGCCCGTCCACTTCGTCGGTCCCGTTGCCACGACGCCCGCCCCGGCCGGTGACCTGCCCGCGTGGTGGGACGACCTCGCCGACGGGCGACCGGTCATCCACGTGACGCAGGGGACGGTCGCCAACGCCGACCTGGACGACCTCATCATGCCGACGATGCGGGCTCTCGCCGACCGCGACGTGCTCGTCGTCGCGTCGACCGGCGGGCGCGAGATCCCGGCGGACGCCCTGCCCGCGAACGCCCGCATCGCCCCGTACCTGCCGTACGACCGGCTGTTCCCACTGCTCGCCGGCTTCGTCACGAACGGCGGCTACGGCGGCGTGCACTTCGCGCTCGCGCACGGCGTGCCGATCGTGGCGACCGGCAACACCGAGGACAAATCCGAGGTGTCGGCCCGCGTCGCGTGGAGCGGGGCCGGCGTGCGCCTGCAGCCGAAACACGGCGCGATCGCTCCGGATGCCATCGCGCGCGCCGTCGACCGGATCCTCGCCGAGCCGTCGTACCGCACGCACGCCGCGCGCCTCGGCACCGCGATCGCGGCGGCGCCCGGGATGCCCGGCATCGACGAGGTACTGCGCGGACTCGTCGCCGCGCGCGCCCTGTAACCACGCCGCGACCACGCCGCGACCACGCCACGAGCGCGCCGTCGCGCGCCCCCGAACTTCCCCCAACCCACCACACGCACGTCAATTGAACGGATGCCTTGTGACCACCGAACCGACCACCGAACCGACTCCCCGACCCACCACCGCACCGACTGGTGACCAGACCGCCGCGGGCGAACGCCCCGGCATCCTGCCCGGCGAGCACCTTGCCGCGCTGCGCGGCCGCGTGCGCGGCGCGGTGTCGCTGCCCGGCGACCCCGACTGGGACGACCAGCGCCGAGCATGGCAGCTGCTCGTCGATCAGCAGCCCGCGGCGATCGTCGTCGCGGCCGACGCCGACGACGTCGCGCAGACCGTCCTCGCGGCTCGCCGCCTCGGACTCGCGGTCGCCCCGCAGAGCACGGGACACGCGGCGGGCGCGATCCCGGGGCTCGCCGACACGATCCTGCTGCGCACGTCGCAGCTGCGCGAGATCGAGGTCGACCCGGGGGATGAGCCCGGATCTGCCCGGCTGCGGGTCGGCGCGGGTGTCATCTGGGCGGATGCCGTCGCCGCGGCCGGCGCGCACGGACTCGCCGCCCTCGCGGGCATGGCGCCGTCGGTGGGGGTCGCCGGCTACACGCTCGGCGGCGGCCTCGGCTGGTTGTCGCGGTCGCACGGACTGGCATCCGGCAGCATCGTCGCGATCGACGCCGTCGATGCGCGCGGCCGCGCGATCCGCATCGACGCCGACCACCATCCCGACCTGTTCTGGGCTGCGCGCGGCGGCATCGCTCCCGTCGTCGTGACCGCGCTCGAGCTGCGGCTCTACCCGATCGCGCAGCTGTGGGCGGGCGCCCTGATGTGGCCGCTCGACCGCGCCGCCGACGTCGCGCACACCTGGCGCGAGTGGGTGCAGACGGTGCCTGATTCGGTGACGTCGCTCGCGCGCGTGCTGCGCTACCCGCCGATCCCCGAGATCCCGGAGTTCCTGCGCGGGCGCGCGTTCGTCGCCGTCGAGGCCGCGATCCAAGCCGATGCCGACACCGCCGCGGCGCTGCTGCAGCCGCTGCGCGCCCTGGCGCCCGAGATCGACTCGGTGCGCCCGATGGCACCCGCCGAGCTCGCCGGCGTGCACGGCGATCCCGTCGACCCCGTGCCCGCATACGGCGAGGCGATCGTGCTGAGCGAGATCAGCCCGCGTTCGATCGATGCGCTGCTGGATGCCGCGCTCGCGCCGGAGGCCGGCGCGTTGCTGTCGATCGAGGTGCGCCAGCTGGGCGGCATGCTCACGCCCGGGCGCGTCACTGGCGGTGCCGTGAGCGGAATCGACGGCGCGGGCCTGGTTTATGCCGTGGGTGTCGTGCCGTTCCCGGATGCGCTTGAACCCGTGCGCGACGCCGCCGCGCACATCATGACCGGGGTGCGGCCGTACGCCGCGCCGGGCCTCGTGAAGAACTTCACGGAGGTGCCGGCACCGGCATCCGCCTTGTTCGGCCCCGCCGTCGAAAGACTGCGCGAGGTCGTCGGGGCGTGGGATCCCGAGCGGATCATCCGCACGGGTCATCCCCTGGACTGACGGCTGGGGACCGTCACCGCCGACTCGCGCACCCGTGTGCGGTCAGAGCGGCACATGGCGGGCGGATGCGGGGGGCATCCGCCCGCCATGCTAGACTGACTCTTTGTCTGCGCACGCTCCTGTGCGTAGTTCGTATCCCACTGCCTGATCCCCGAGCTTGTCGAGGGGTGGCGTGGGGTGCAGACAAGGGATCTTGGGTGGGGCCGTCCGGCCTCACGGTACAGAAGGAGTAATCACCATGGCAGCAGTGTGCCAGGTGACTGGAGCGGTTCCCGGCTTCGGTCACAACATCTCGCACTCGCACCGCCGGACGAAGCGCCGCTTCGACCCGAACGTGCAGAAGAAGACCTATTTCGTTCCTTCGCTTGGTCGCAAGATCACGCTGAACGTCTCGGCTAAGGGCATCAAGGTCATCGACGCCCGCGGCATCGAGTCGGTCGTGAAGGACCTCATCGCGAAGGGTGTGAAGCTCTAATGGCGAAGAAGGCTCAGGACGTCCGTCCGATCATCAAGCTGCGCTCGACCGCCGGCACGGGGTA
>NZ_MKTQ01000019.1:0-53107 GCF_001898315.1 Microbacterium sp. 70-16
TCACCACCAACGACCACCCACGTGTCACCGATGTCCTGATACAGATTCGTCACCGATGTCCTGAGACATGACATGGCGAAACGAAGGGCAAGCTCGACGCGAAAAGGGCAAGCTCGGCGCAAGAAGGGCAAGCTCGCGAGACGGCGCCGATTCAGCCCGCGGCGCGCTCGGCGGCCTCGACCACGTTCGTGAGCAGCAGCGCGACGGTCATCGGGCCGACACCACCAGGGTTCGGCGACAGGTATCCCGCGACCTCGGCGACGTCGGGGGCGACGTCGCCGAAGACGCGCGTCTTGCCGGTCTCGGGGTCGGTCTCGCGCGTGACGCCCACGTCGAGCACGGCGGCGCCGGGCTTGACGTCGGCTGCCGTGACGAGGTGCTTGACCCCGGCCGCCGCGACGATGACGTCGGCCTGGCGCAGGTACTGCGCCGCGTCGACCGTGCCGGTGTGCGTCAGCGTCACGGTCGCGTTGTACTCGCGGCGCGTCAGCAGCAGTCCGATCGACCGCCCGATCGTGACGCCACGGCCGACGACGACGACGTGTTTGCCGTTGAGGTCGTACCCATTGCGCACGAGCAGTTCGATCACACCGCGCGGCGTGCACGGCAGCGGCGAGGTGATCGGCGCGTTGACGTTCAGCACGAGGCGACCGAGGTTGGTCGGGTGCAGGCCGTCGGCATCCTTGTCAGGGTCGATCCGTTCGAGGATCGCATCGGTGTCGAGGTGCTTCGGCAGCGGCAGCTGCACGATGTACCCGTGGCAGGCCGGGTCGGCGTTGAGCGCGTCGATCGCCGCCTCGACCTCGGCCTGCGTCGACTCGGCCGGCAGCTCGACCTGGATCGAGTTCATGCCGACCGCTTCGGACTGCCGGTGCTTCATGCCGACGTACAGCTGCGAGGCCGGGTCAGCACCCACGAGCACGGTCGCGATGCCCGGGACGACGCCCCGGGCCTTCAGCGCCGCGACGCGCTCGGTGAGCTCCTCAGCGATCGCCGCGGCGGCAGCCCGGCCGTCAAGACGGATCGCCGTCACTGCTGCAGCCCGGGGTAGAGCGGGAATGCCGCGGTCAGGGCGGCCACACGGGCACGCAGCGCCGAGAGATCGGCGCCGTCGGCGCCGCCCACGAGCGCGAGCGCGATGATGTCTGCGACCTCGGTGAACTCGGCGTCGCCGAAGCCGCGGGTCGCGAGCGCGGGCGTGCCGATGCGCAGACCCGACGTGACCATCGGCGGGCGCGGGTCGTTCGGAACGGCGTTGCGGTTGACCGTGATGTGGATCTCGTGCAGCAGGTCTTCGGCCTGCTTGCCGTCGATCGCGGCGTCACGCAGGTCGACGAGCACGAGGTGCACGTCGGTGCCGCCGGAGCGCACGGCGATCCCGGCATCCACGACGTCTTGCTGCGACAGCCGGTCGGCCAGCAGTGCCGCACCGCGCACGACGCGCTCCTGACGCTCCTTGAACTCGGGCGTCGCGGCGAGCTTGAACGCGGTCGCCTTCGCGGCGATCACGTGCATGAGCGGGCCACCCTGCTGCCCCGGGAAGACGGCTGAGTTGATCTTCTTCGCGATGTCGGCGTCGTTCGTCAGGATGAAGCCCGAGCGCGGGCCGCCGATCGTCTTGTGCACAGTCGACGACACGACGTGCGCGTGCGGCACGGGCGACGGGTGCAGGCCCGCCGCGACGAGGCCCGCGAAGTGCGCCATGTCGACCCACAGCAGCGCGCCGACCTTGTCGGCGATCTCGCGGAAGCGTGCGAAGTCGAGCTGACGGGGGTAGGCCGACCAGCCCGCGATGATGACCTTGGGCGAGTGCTCGACGGCGAGGCGCTCGACCTCGTCCATGTCGATCGTCGAGGTTTCGGGGTTCACGCCGTACGCGACGATGTTGTAGAGCCGGCCCGAGAAGTTGATCTTCATGCCGTGCGTCAGGTGCCCGCCGTGGTCGAGCGAGAGGCCGAGCAGCGTGTCGCCGGGGCGGGCGATCGCGTGCAGGACAGCGGCATTGGCGGATGCCCCGGAGTGCGGCTGCACGTTCGCGAACTCGGCCCCGAACAGCGCCTTCGCGCGCTCGATCGCGAGCTCCTCGGCGACGTCGACCTCTTCGCAGCCGCCGTAGTAACGGCGGCCGGGGTAGCCCTCGGCGTACTTGTTCGTCAGCACCGAGCCCTGCGACTGCAGCACCGAGACGGGGACGAAGTTCTCGGAGGCGATCATCTCGAGGTAGCCGCGCTGACGCTCGAGCTCGCGCTCGAGCACCTGTGCGATCTCGGGGTCGACCTCGGCGAGCGGGGCGTTGAAGTAGGGATCGGTCATGATGGCTGCATCTCCTGGGTCACGAGGCGGACGGATGTCCCATCGCGGCGCCGGCCGAGACCGATTCGCCGCATATGGAAGCGTACCGAGGCCTCGACCCAGGCGAACGGTCGATTGCCGATTGGTCGCTCCCCGGTGGTGACCCACCTCAACGCCAGTTGCGACGAGATGAGCATATCGGATGCCGCTATGCTGGCGACATCCGATTTGTTAGGACTCCTTACATCAAGCGATCCGCTGCCGCACCGCTCAGAATGGAGACACCGTGACAACCCCCACTGTCGTCCCCGCGCCCGCGTCCATTGAGGCGTCGGGGGAAGCGACGTTCGCCCTCACCGCTGGGGCGGAGATCGTCGGCGACGCTGACGCGTGCACGGTGCTGCGCGAGCTCATCGCGGTGCGGACCGGCTCCGGCCGCTCGACAAGCTCGGGGACCAAGCCAAGCGCGCCGACGAGCGGCACCATCGCGCTCGTGATCGAGCCGGGCGGCGCTCCCGAATCGTACCGCGTCGAGGTCACCGCGGCGTCCGTCCGAGTCTCCGGCGCCGACGCGGCAGGGCTGTTCTACGCCGTGCAGACGCTCGGCCAACTGATCGAACGCGCCCCGGACGACACCGGCTGGCAGATCCCCGCCATCAAGATCGCGGATGCCCCGCGGTTCGCCTACCGCGGCGTGATGCTCGACGTCGCCCGCCACTTTCACGGCGTCGACACGGTGGAGGCGTACATCGACCGGGCATCCGCCCTCAAGTTCAACCACCTGCACCTGCACCTGACCGATGACCAGGGCTGGCGCCTGCAGCTGCGCTCACGGCCGGTGCTCACCGAGAAGGCCTCGGCGACCGCCGCTTTCGGCGACCCCGGTGGCTTCTACACGCAGGACGACTACCGCGAGATCATCGCGTATGCCGCCGCGCACCACATGACGGTCGTCCCCGAGATCGATCTGCCCGGGCACACGCACGCGGTATCGCTCGCGTATCCCGAGCTGTCTGAGCAACCCGTGCTGAGCGAGCAGATCCGGCAGACGACGCACGACTTCGGCGGCCAACTGCCCGTCAACGGGGTGCCGTACGAGAGCGTCGCGGTCGGCTTCTCATCGCTGAAGATCCATGATGAGCGCACGTACGCGTTCCTGGCTGACGTGCTGGGCGAGCTCGCTGAGCTGACCCCAGGCCGGTACCTGCACGTCGGCGGTGACGAAGCGCTCGGCACGCCCGCCGCCGACTACGAGCTGTTCCTGCAGCGCGTGACCGACCTCGTCGCCGGGCTCGGCAAGATCCCTGTCGCGTGGCACGAGGCGGGCGCCGCCGCGCGACTCGCCCCCGGCACCGTCGGCCAGTACTGGGGTTTCGTGATGCCCACCGGCGGCGCCGACGACAAGGCACGCGCGTTCATCGAACGCGGCGCGCAACTGATCCTGTCGCCCGCCGACGCGATCTACCTCGACATGAAGTTCGACGCGGATGCCCCGCTGGGCCTCACCTGGGCGGGCGTGACGCGCGTGCGCCGGGCGTATGAATGGGACCCCGCGACGGTCATCGAGGGTGTGACCGACGCGGGCATCCTGGGCGTCGAAGCGCCCCTGTGGTCGGAGACGGCGCGCAGCCTCGCCGACATCGACGCGCTCGCGTTCCCCCGCATCGCCGCCGCCGCCGAGGCGGCGTGGTCGCCCGCCCTCGGCACGAGCCCGCTGCGCACGTGGGACTCGTTCGCCGCCCGCGTCGGCGCGCTCGGCCCCCTGTGGACCAGCCAGGGCATCGGCTTCACTCCCCTGCCGGAGATCGCCTGGGGCGCCACCGCGAGAGAATCGACACCATGACCACCGTCCTGCACTCGGTCCGCCTCGTCGATGAAGGTCGCGTCACGGAGGATGCCTGGGTCGCCTTCGCCGACGGCGTCGTTCTGCGCACCGGCACGGGCGACGGCTGGCGGGCGCTCCCCGCGGGCGACGCGATCGACGCCGCGGGCGCGTATCTGACGCCCGGCTTCATCGACATCCACGGGCACGGCGGGGCAGGCGCCTCGTTCGACGACGGCGCCGACGCGATCCACGCGGCCCGCGCGCTGCACCGCGCGCACGGCACGACACGCGCCGTGCTCTCGCTCGTGACCGCATCGATAGACGATCTGGCCGAGCGGGTCGGCCTCGTCGCCGACCTCGCGCAGCGCGACGCGACGATCCTCGGCTCACATCTCGAGGGCCCGTTCCTCGATGTCGCGCACAAGGGTGCGCACACCGAGGGACTGCTGCGGGCACCGGATGCCACGTCGATCGCCCGTCTGCTCGACGCGGGCCGCGGCACGGTCCGCCAGGTCACGCTCGCACCCGAGCTGCCCGGCGGTCTCGACGCCGTCGCGCAGTTCGTCGCGGGCGGTGTCGCGGTCGCGGTCGGGCACACGGCGGCGACCGAGCAACAGGCATCCGCTGCGTTCGACGCCGGTGCGACGTTGCTCACACACGCGTTCAACGCGATGCCGGGCATCCATCACCGCGCACCGGGGCCGATCGTGGCGGCGATGCGCGACGATCGGGTGACGCTCGAGCTGATCGCCGACGGCGTGCACGTGCATCCCGACGTGATCGCCCTCGCGTTCGCCGGCGCGCCCGGACGCATCGCACTGATCACCGACGCGATGGCCGCCGCCGGGGCTGAAGACGGGCACTACGAGCTCGGTGGACTGTCGGTCACCGTCAGCGACGGCGTCGCTCGACTCGACGCCGACGGCGCGATCGCCGGGTCGACGCTGACGCAGGATGCCGCGCTGCGTCTCGTCGTCGCAGGCGGACGGCCGATCGCCGACGCGGTCGCGGCGCTGACGACGGTTCCCGCCCGCGCGATCGGCGCCGCGGGGCGCTACGGCAGCCTCGTGCCGGGCGCGGCCGCCGACGCGGTGCTGCTGGATGCGGGGCTGAACGTCGTCGCGGTGTGGGTCGACGGCGTGCGCGTCTGAACTGCTCCGGATGACGGGGTGAGAGCGGGGTGGCGTACGCCCCGTCCCCCACCCCGCTCAACCCCCAGCCCGGCACCGCGGAACCTCTCCCCCCAGAGTCGTTCCACGGCGCCCAGGCGAGGGTCCGGATCGCTCCGTCCCCCCGAGAACGGTGTGCGCCCTTCTGCTTCCCTCAGAGCGGAGGCGCACAACCGTTCTGATCATGAGATGACCGAGCGCACGTTCTATGACGCGAAATCGCGATCTTTTTTCGCACCCGTCGGGTGTGCCCATGCCAGCCGTGCGCCGGCGACGTCCCGCAGGGAGGACAATGGTGAGGTCACGGGCCGAAACCGCGTCATGAAACCGACATGACGTCGTCTCTTCAGTGAGCATCTCTCCTCGAGCGGATCCCACATGGACAAACACGATCAGCCGCGCCCCGATGTCGCCGACATCGCCGACGCGGACCTCGTGCTGCGCTCGCGCGCCGGTGACAGCAGTGGATTCGGGGAACTGTGGCGGCGGCACTACCGATCAGGCATCGTCGTGGCAGGGTCGATCACGTCGAGCTTCGACGCCGACGACCTCGTGCAAGAGGCGTACACCCGCATCTACCGCTCGATCGCGGCGGGCGGTGGACCGACGGGGTCGTTCCGCGCATATCTGTTCACGGCCATCCGCAACACGGCGGCCAGCTGGGGCCGCGCGCGACGCGAGTCGAACATCGAAGAGCTCGAGTCCGTCGCCGATCCGGATGCCGAAGCGCACGCCACGGATGACGCGCTCGATCGTGCACTGACGACACGGGCGTTCCGCAGTCTGCCGACGCGTTGGCAGGAAGTGCTCTGGTACACCGAGATCGAGCAGATGAAGCCCGCCGAGGTGGCACCGCTGCTCGGGCTGAAGGCGACGGCTGTCGCGCAGCTCGCTTTCCGCGCCCGCGAGGGGCTGCGCGAGGCGTGGATCCAGGCGCACCTGCAGTCAGTCGCAGACGGCTCTTACCACCAGTGGACGATCGAGCGGCTCGGCGCCTATTCGCGCGGCAACCTGGGTCGACGCGACGCGGGCAAGGTCGACGCACACCTCGCCGAGTGCACGCGGTGCGCGATCGTCGCGGCGGAGGCGAAGGACGTGTCGCACCGCCTCGCGCTTGTGCTGCTTCCGCTCGTGCTCGGCGCGGGCGGCGCGACGGCGTACCTCGCCGCGCTGCAGGGCGGTGGGGTTCCCCTCACGGCTCTCGCCGGGGGTGCCGTGCCCGGCATGCCGGGCGCCGTCATGGCCGGCGCGGGTTCCGCGGGCGGCCTGACTGCGGCCGGCGCCGCGGGCGGGACGGTTGTCGGCGTCGCGACCGTCGGTAGCGCCACGGGTGGAATCGGGGCGCTTGTCGGCGTGGCGGCCGTCGTCGCGGTCGGCGGCGTCGCCGCGGCGATAGCGATCCCGCAGCTCACGTCGTCGCCCGAAGCGGCGGATGCCGCGACGCGCGATGTCGCGCAGGCCGCCGCGGGCACGCTGCCCGATGCCGTGATCGTGGACGCCGCCGACGACGGCAGTTCTCTCGTGCTGCCCGCGCCCGGCCCGACGCCGAGCGATCTGCCGATCATGCCGATGCCGCAGCCGTCGGCGACGGTGCCGAGGCCCACGCCTCAGCCGACGCCGACGGCCGCACCGACACCCACGCTGTCGCCGACCCCCGAGCGCACCCCGACGCCGGATCCCGGGCCGTCTGCGACGCCGGAGCCGGCGGCGACCCCGGAGCCGACGGCCACGCCCGAACCCACGGCCTCGCCCGAACCGACCGCGACGCCCGAACCCACGGCGACCCCCGAACCCACGGCCACGCCCGAACCGTCTGCGACGCCCGAACCCACGGCGACCCCCGAACCCACGGCCACGCCCGAACCGACGGCCACGCCGGAACCCACGGCGACCCCCGAACCCACGGCCACGCCCGAACCGACGGCCACACCTGAGCCCACCGCCACGGCGGAACCGACCCCGACACCGGCCGAAACCCCGACGACCCCGCAGGACGAAGCGCCGACGCTCGTGGGATCCCCCACGCTCGCGATCGGGTCAGACGTGACCACCACGATCCAGCTCGCCGGAACACCCGGTGAGACGGTCGTCGTCACCTTCACCGGGCTCCTCTCGGGCTCGCGCCCGGTGGCGCAAGCGACGGTCGGCGACGACGGCACCGTGTCGGTCGCGTTCACGGTGACACTCACCCAGTACATCTTCGGAACGGCGCAGGTCTCCTACCTTGTGGACGGTGCCGCATCCTCCACCTCGACGCCGATCTGGTGAGCTCCGGCATCCGTCATCGCCCCGCGTAGACTGGGAACATGGCCGATCTGCCCCCTGTCCGCCCGAGCGCGCCCGAGCAGCCCGCACCGCTGCCTGCGTCGCTGCCCGCGGGCACGCGTCCGGCGCTGGATGCCGTCGACGTGCTCGCGTTCCTGTGCGAGCTGTTCGCATTCGCGACCCTCGCGGTCTGGGGCTTCACCGCGTGGCCGTTCCCGTGGAACATCGTGGCGGGCATCGGCGCTCCGCTGATCGCAATCCTGCTGTGGGCGCTGTTCGTCTCGCCGCGCGCCGTGATCCGCGTGCATCCGTTCGTGCGTGCGCTGGTC
Source organism: Microbacterium sp. 70-16 (assembly GCF_001898315.1). Taxonomy (GTDB): domain Bacteria; phylum Actinomycetota; class Actinomycetes; order Actinomycetales; family Microbacteriaceae; genus Microbacterium. The sequence goes on from NZ_MKTQ01000019.1 coordinate 7,881, forward strand.
GAACTGCTCGTCTACGCGTCGGCGACGATCGTGTGGTGGACCAGCGGCAGCGCCTGGATCGGTCTCGGATTCGCCGTCGTCGCCGTCGCCGTGGGCCTCGTCGCAGGACGCCGCCGCCTGGCATGACCACCGCCGACATCGTCGTCGCGCTGCGTGCGCAGCTGGGCGACCGTGTCGACACCGACCCCGCGCATCTCGACGCCGCCCGCGCCGACAAGTCCGGTCATGCCGCCGCCGGCATGCCGCTCGCGATCGTGCACGCGGCATCCGTTGCCGATGTGCAGGAGACGCTGCGGATCGCACACGCGAGCGGAACTCCCGTCGTCACGCGCGGCGCGGGCACGGGGCTCGCGGGCGGCGCGAACGCCGGCAGCGGCGAGATCGTGCTGTCGGTGCGGGCGATGGACCGGATCCTCGAGGTGCGGCCCGACGACCTGCTGGCGGTCGTCGAACCGGGCATCCTCAACGCCGACCTGAACCGTGCGCTCGCCGCGCACGGCCTGTGGTGGGCGCCCGACCCCGCGAGCCGCGAGATCTCGACCGTCGGCGGCAACATCGCCACGGGAGCGGGCGGGTTGCTGTGTGCGAAGTACGGCGTCGTGCGCGACGCGGTGCTCGGCGTCGATCTCGTCCTCGCCGACGGACGGATGCTGCGCCTCGGCCATCGCAGTGTGAAGGGCGTGACGGGGCTCGATCTGACGTCGCTCGTCATCGGGTCGGAGGGCACGCTCGGCGTCGTGGTCGCGGCGACACTCAAACTCCGTCGGCTCGCGATGGGCCGGGCGCGCACGCTGACGGCATCCTTCCCCGACGTGCGCGCGGCCGCCGCCGGCGCGGCCGCCGTCACGGCGTCGGGAGTGCAGCCCGCGATCATGGAACTGATGGATGCCACGTCGCTCGCGGCCGTGCACCGACTGCTCGGCCTCGACGCGCCCGAGCCGGGCGCCGCGCAGCTGACGATCCAGACCGACGGGCCCGCCGCGACGGACGAGGCCGATGCGATCGCCGCGACGCTGACCGCCGCGGGAGGGGTCGTGCGGCTTGCCGCGGATGACGCCGAGGCGGAGCTGCTGTGGCGCATCCGCCGGTCGATGCACCCGGCGATGGAGACGCTCGGCACGACGCTCATCGAGGACGTATCGGTGCCGCGCAGCGCGCTGCCCGCGATGTTCGACGAGATCGCCCGCATCGAGCGTGAACACGGCCTGGTCGTCCCGACGGTGTGCCACGCGGGTGACGGCAACCTGCATCCGAACTTCATCTTCGAGGGCGCTGAGGTGCCCGATGCCATCTGGGCAGCGGCCGACGACCTGTTCCGCGCCGCGCTGCGGCTCGGCGGCACGCTCACCGGCGAGCACGGCATCGGTGTGCTCAAGCGGCGCTGGCTACGCGACGAACTCGGCGACGACCAGTGGGAGCTGCAGCGCCAGATCGCCCGCGTCTTCGACCCCACCGGCATCCTGAACCCCGGCAAGGTGTTCGCGCGCTGACCCCGGCGCGCGTGCGCGCGGCATCCGCCCCTTCATCCGTCCCGATCTGCGGCCTCCGCGCCCAGCACCCGACAACACGGGACGGACGAACGGATGCCGCGGCTCAGGCGCGCGAGGTCAGAGCCCCTGCCAGGCGGGCTTGTTGGCGGCGACGTACCGGTAGTAGTCGGCGTGGGCGAGCTGCGAAGCAGCGGCCTCGTCGACGACGACGGTCACGTGCGGGTGCAGCTGGATCGCCGAACCCGGCAGCGACGACGTGACGGGGCCCTCGACGGCGCCCGCGACGGCGGCCGCCTTGCCCTCGCCGAAGGCGAGCAGCACGAGGTGCTTGGCGCCGAGGATCGTGCCGAGGCCCTGTGTGATGCAGTGCATCGGAACATCCTCGACCCGATCGAAGAAGCGGGCGTTGTCCTTGCGGGTCTGCTCGATGAGCGTCTTCACGCGGGTGCGCGACGCGAACGATGACCCGGGCTCGTTGAACCCGATGTGGCCCGAGGTGCCGATCCCAAGGATCTGCAGGTCGATTCCGCCCGCCTCGGCGATCGCACGCTCGTAGTCCTCGCCGGCGTGCGAGATCGTCTCGAGCGCGCCGTTGGGCGTGTGGATGAGGTCGGGGTTCAAGCCCAGCGGCTCGACGACCTCGCGCGTGATGACCGAGCGGTAGCTCTCGGGGTGATTCGGGTCGATCCCGACGTACTCGTCGAGCGCGAAGCCGCGCACGCGCGACACATCAAGCCCCTCGACGCGCGAGCGCAGCGCCTCATACACGGGCAGCGGCGTCGACCCCGTCGCCAGGCCCAGCACCGTGTCGGGGCGCTCGGCGATCAGGCGCACGATCTCGTCTGCGACGAGCGCGCCCGCGTCTGCGGGCGACGGGACGATGACGATCTCAGCCATGGACAACTGCTTCCTGCTCGGTTGCGGTGGCGCCGATGAGGGCGGCGCCCAGGGCCGCCGCGGGCGATCCCTGCGGCAGCAGCTCGACCCGCTCCGCCAGGCGGAGCGAGCGCATGAACGGAGATGTGCCCGCGCTGCGCGCGAGACTGCTCATCACCGGATGAAGCATACGGTCGCCGAGGGCGGTGATTCCGCCGCCGAGCACGACGGTCGCGACGTCGCTCGCCAGGACGATGACGCGCACCGCCGATGCAACCCCGAATACGAGTCCGTCGCGCAGTTCGATGGCGCGCGGGTCGCCGGCATCGGCGGCATCGAAGACGTCGAGCACCGGCAGCGCGGCAGGCCTTCCCCACCGCTCGGCGACCGCGGCGCCGCCGCTGAAGGCCTCGATGCAGCCCCGCTGACCGCACCGGCACAGCGGCCCGTGCGGATCGACCGAGATGTGGCCCACCTCGCCGGCCGTGCCGTGCGCGCCGCGCCAGAGCCGGCCGTTGCTGACGAAGCCGGCAGCGATCCCCGTGCCGAGGTTGAGATACGCGATGGCATCCGCGCCCGCCCCGAAGCCCGCACCCGCGCCCCCGAACCCGTGCAGCGTGTACGCACCAACCGCGGCGGCCTTCACGTCGTTCTCGACGCGCGTGGGAACACCGTAGGCCGCGCCGATCGCCTGCGCGAGGTCGAGTTCGTCGAGCCCCAGATTGACAGCGTGGGTGACGACGGCGCCGCCTGCGGCGACCTGTCCCGGCATCCCGACGCCGATCGAACGAAAGTCGGATGCCCCGACCTCGACCGCGAGTTCGTCGATCAGGCCGGTGATCGTCTGCACGACCGCCGCGGGCCCCCAGCCGGTGGGGCGGCGCAGGCGCGCGACGATCTCGCCGCCGGGCGCGACGGCCACCGCGTCGGTTTTGGTGCCACCGACGTCGAACCCGAGTCGCATCAGCCCTTCACCGCTCCCGACACGAGTCCGCCCGTCATCCGCCCCTGGACGATCAGGAAGAAGATGATGACCGGCAGGGCGATCATCGTCGAGCCCGCCATGACGGCGCCCCAGTTGACCGCACCACCGACCGACGACGACTGGAAGGCGTTGAGCCACGGCATGAGCGTCAGGTTGTAGCCGCTCATCAGCAGCAGCGCCATCGTGAACTCGTTCCACGCCTGGATGAACGCGAAGATGCCGGTCGACACGAGACCCGGTGCCAGCAGCGGGAAGGTCACCTTCCAGAACGCCTGCGACTTCGTGCAGCCGTCGATCATGGCGGCCTCTTCGAGGTCGGCGGGGACTCCCGCGACGAAGCCGCGCAGCGTCCAGATCGTGAACGGGATGACGGCGGCGGTGTAGACGATGCCCAGGCCCAGCAGCGTGTTCATCAGGTGCCAGTCGTCGATCATGCCGTAGATCGTGAACATCATCGCCTCGCCGGGGATCATCTGCACGACGAGCACCGAGACGATGAAGGTGCGCCGGCCCTTGAAGCGGAAGCGCGCGAGGGCGACGGATGCCAGGAAGGCGACCAGCAGCGTGACCACGAGCACGCCCGCGGTGACCGTGACGGTCGTGCCGAGCGCGTGCGGGAAGTCGGTCTGACCCGGCGCCGCTTCGCGGTTCCACGCCGTCGTGAAGTTGCTCACCGTGAAGTCTGTCGGGAACAGGCTCGGCGTGCGGCTGACGATCTTGTTGTTGGGCGTGAAAGCCAGGTTCACCATGTAGTACACGGGGAACACCGAGCAGACGAAGACGATGAGCGCGGCGGCGTTCAGCAGGAACCGGGTGAGCTTCTTGCGGGCGGGCGGGCGCCGGGCATCCATTGACCTGCGCCGCGCGGGCCGGTCGAGTGTGTCTTCGACGCCCGCTGTGCCGAGCTGCGTCCCGACGCTTACCTGAGTGCTCACAGCTCTTCCTCCTTGAGCGTCGTGCGCACGTATCCCCACGAGAGGATCAGCAGCAGGATCACCATGAACACACCGATCGCCGCGGTCGCACCGAACTCGCCCACACCCTGGCGGAAGAGGTAGGTGCCGAGCACGTTCGTGTCGGCGGCGATGCCACCGCGCGTCTGAAGCGAGTACACCTGCGTGAAGATGCGCAGGTTCCAGATGATCTGCAGCACGAGCACGACCGTGAGGATGCTGCGCAGGTAGGGGAACACGATGAAGCGGAAGCGCCGAAGGCCGGATGCCCCGTCCAGCGATGCCGCCTCCAGCACTTCGCCGGGCACCTGCCCGAGACCGGCGTACGTCGTGAACGCCACGAACGGGATGCCCTGCCAGACGACGATGATGACGAGCACGAAGTAGAAGGAGAGGGGCTCGAGCAGCCAGGAGTGGTTGGTCCAGTTGGTCGTCCCGGTGAGCGTGTTCAGCAGCCAGTTGACGAGGCCATACTGGGTGTCGAAGATCCAGCCCCAGACGACGGTGGCTGTCAGCGGTGGCATGGCCCAGGCGAGCAGCAGACCGACCGAGACCGTGATGCGCCAGCCGCGACCCAGTCGTGTCATGAGCACGGCGACGAGCACGCCGAAGACGATGATGAGGGCCGTCAGCACGACCATGAGCGCGAGGCTGCGGGTGAGGACGGCGGGGAAGTCCGACTTCGTGAACAGGTCGATGTAGTTCTGCAGGCCGATGAAGTCGGGCAGCGTCCCCTGGACCTTGTTCTTGACGGTGAAGTCGGTGAACGACTGGATCACCATGAGGACGGCGGGGTAGCCGACCATGACTGCGAGGATGATCGTCGCCGGTGACAGCAGTCCCCAGCCGCCGCGGGCGTCGCGGCGGCGGCGGTGTCGCTCGCGCTGCAGCGCGTCGCGCTCGGGCGCGGTCGGTGCGGGGGCCGGGCCAGCGCCGGTCGGCGCTGCGGTCGTGCTCGTCATGGGCTCGCCTCCTCTCGGTGGTGTGCTCGGTGGGGTTCTCGTGTGGCCAGGTGAGGCCAGAAAGTGGCCAGGTGGGGCCGGGAGGCAGGGGGCTCCGTCGGGTGCGGAACCCCCTGCGACCGGGGATTACTTGTTGAGGATCGCCTCGATGGCCGAGTCGAGCTCGGTCGCGATCTGCGTGACGTCGCCGCCCTGCGCGATCTTCACGAGCGCGTCGGGGATGATCTGCGCGGCCTCGACCTCAGCCCAGTTGGGGCTCGCCGGCGTGCCCTTGGAGTTGGCCAGCGCCTCGGCCTGCGCCTTGGCGATGTCGGTGTCGGGCAGTGCCGAGGCGGCCGACTTGATGCCCGGCGTCAGACCCTGCTCGGCGAGCAGCTTCTGGTAGTCCTCCGAGAGCATGATCTTCAGCGCGGCCTTGGCCTTGCCCTGTGCGTCCGACTTGTAGGCGACGGCGATGTTCGATCCGCCCGCGAAGATCGGCGCAGTCTCACCGGCCTTGGCGCCCGGCAGCGGGAAGGCGCTCAGGTCCTTGCCGTAGGTGTCGGGGCATCCGTTGGACACCTCTTCACCGGCCGCCTCGTCGCCCCACGGCCATGCGCCGGTGATGTTGCCCGCGGCCCACGCGGGGCTGGAGAGGAACCCGACCTCGCCGGCGCAGAAGGCGATGTTGCCCATGCGCTCGTTGCCGTCGACGGGGGCGGCGGATGCCTTCGTGTACACCGTCTGCAGCAGCTCGAGGCCCTTCAGGCTCTCGGCGCTGGACAGCTGGGCATCCCAGGTGTCACCGTCCTGGACGGCGATCTCGCCGCCGTAGGCCCAGATGTAGGGCAGCGCGTTGTACCAGTCCTTGCCGGGGGCGTAGATGCCCGAGACCGAGTCGGTCTTGAGCGACTCGCCCTTGGCGACGTAGTCCTCGAGAGTCGTCGGCAGCTCGTCGCCGACGATCTGCGGGGTGTAGAAGACGATGCGTCCACCCGCGTAGTACGGCGCGGCGAACAGCTGGCCGTCGAGCGTGCCGGCGTCGACGAGACCACCGAGCAGGTCGTCGCCGCCGAGCTCGTCCTTCATATCGGTCAGGTCGGCGAACAGACCCGCGTCAGCGAAGCCGAGCGCCTGCGTGTTGCCGACCTCGACGACATCGGGGGCATCATTGGACGACAGCGCGGCGGTGTAGGTGTCGTTCGTGTCGGCCCAGGTCTTCTCCTCGATCGTGAGGGTCCAGCCGTCGTTCTCGGCCTCGAAGGTGTCCTTCAGGTACTGGCGAGCGGTGTCGGGCGTGTCGGTGCCGACGAGCCACACGGTGAGATCCCCGGTGGCCGCTTCACTCTCAGCAGGCGCATCGTTGCCGCCTCCCGAGCATCCAGCGAGAACGACAGCCGAAGCGCCGAGGAGCGCGAGGGCTCCGAGCTTGGTGTTCATGGTTGTTCCTTTGTGTTTTCTCTTGGTGGCTCCCGCGGAGCGTGCGACTCCGGGGAGGTGGGGCCTGTGCCCTCGGGATATGGACGTCAGGACACCCCGAGCTGTCCTGACAGGACCATCACGGCGGCGCCGCGGAGGACGATGTCCTCCCCCTGCGCCGTCATGCGCACCTGCACGCCGTCGTGGAACTCGGCGAGCGTGCGGGTGCGCAGCGTCTCGACGGTCGCCTCAGCGAGGGGTCCGTCGAGAAGTTCTTCCGGGCCGGAGAGGACGATCTCCGACAAATCGAGCGCACCGACGACGGGCGCCAGGGCGATGCCCAGCCGCTCCCCCGCGTCGCGCAGCACGGCGTCGCGATCGGCGCCGTCTTCGGCGAGCGCGCGCTCGAGCGACGGTGCCGACAGCCACGCTTCGAGGCACCCGACTTTGCCGCACACGCACACCGGCCCGCCGTCGGTGCCGACCGTGACGTGGCCGATCTCACCCGCGGCGAAGCGGCTGCCGCGCATGGGCTGACCGCCGCTGAGCAGGCTCGAGCCGACACCGCGGCCGACCCGCACCAGCATCACGTCATCCGGCGCGCCGCCAAAGGTGTACTCGGCCAGCACCGCCGCGTTGGCGTCGTTGGCGACGAGGATCGGCAGTGAGACGGCGTCGCGCAGGATGCCTTCGAGGTCGACGTCTGTCCAGCGCAGACCCGGTGCGGTCAGCACCGTGCCGTGATCGTCGACGATGCCCGGGGTGCCGACGCCGACACCGAGGACCGGTGCGTGCGCGTCGTCCACGAGGGCGTGGGTGAGCGCGACGACGGTGGCGACGATGTCGGCGGGGTCGGCAGGGACGGCGACGTCGTGGCGCGCGACGATCTCGCCGTCGAGCGTGAGCACGGCGCCCAGGAACCGGTCGCTGCGCGACAGGTCGAGGCCGATGATGCGGTGTCCCTCGCGGTCGAGGTCGACGAGGATCGCCGGCTTGCCGGGGCCGGTGGCTTCGCGCACGCCGAGTTCGGCGACGTAGCCGTCGTCGATGAGGCCGGCGACGAGGTCGGAGATCGTGACGCGCGTCAGTCCGGTCTCGCGCGCCAGGTCGGCGCGCGACATGGCACCCTGGTGGAAGAGGGTCTGCAGCACGAGCGACCGGTTGTGTGCGCGGGCGTGCTCCGGCAGCACTTTGGCTGCGCGGCGCAGCGGTCGGGCCTGACCGAACGAGCGCCCCGCAGGGGCGTTCTCGGCGGTGCTGCCTTGCACGTCAGTTCCGGACATGTTTGTTAGTAGACCTTACGAACCCCCGGTCCGCAACCTTCGCACCCTATTTGGTAGGGCTGTTTACAAAACTGTTACATTCCGCTTCGGAGCACGAAATGATCCACCGCCGCCGCGTCACCTTCCCTCACCCGCGCTTGCGGTCCCGGTTCCGGGCTGCCGGGCTGGCCGTTCTACTGACGGCCGCTCTGGGCGGCACGCTGGCCGGATGCACGGGCACCGGGCCGTCTCCGGCACCGTCCACCGCCGGTTCGCAGAGCGTCGCCGACGCGTGCGCCGTCGTCGCGTCGAGCGTGCAGGACGCCACCGCCGAGTTGCAGGCACTGGATGCCGGCGACCCCCAGGCAGCCGTCGAGAGCATGTCGAACGTGGCCGCGAGCATCGGTGCGGGCGCCACCGCGGTCGACAACGCAGACGTCGCGGCCGTCCTGCCGGGCCTGGAGTCGGGCTTCACCGCAGCCGCCGAGGCCCTGCAGGCGATCGCGGGCGGCGACCTGTCGCAGCTGCCCGCACTGCAGCAGGCGACGGCTGACATCCAGGCCTCGCTGAGAGCGTTCTCTGACCTCTGCGGCGCCGGCTGAGAATCCGACCTTTGCAGGAAGCGGCGAAATCCCGCGATCCCGTACCATAGAGGGGCGCGGTGGCGCCGGAAAGCACTGTCTGCACCACAGTTCCGACACCACTACGTCAACCAACAGCGCATGACACAGCGTCAACACCGGGGGGTGCTGCAGTGACCGATCTGGCCACGAAATCCGAGTCCGACGGCTCGACGGAGGCTTCGTCGACCATGGGCGAGACGGGCCTCGAGCCCGCTACGACGGCGACGGCTGTGCTGGATGCCCCGGCATCCGCCGCCCTGCCTGCCGGTGATACCGCGCTCGCGACGCAGGCGTTCGACACCGGTTCGGGCGCCTCAGGCACGTCAGGCACAGGCACCGGCCCCGTGCAGTGGGCTCCGGCGGAGCCCGCACCCCGCAAGAAGCGTCTCTGGCTGTGGATCGGCGCGCCCGTCGCGGTGCTCACCGCCGGCGCGGTCGCCGCGTCGCTCGTGCTGATCGCCCCCGGCACCGCCGTCGCGGGCGTGCCCGTCGGGTTCATGACGGCAGGCGCCGCGACCGACGCGATCACGCAGCGACTGGCTGACACCACGCTCGTCCTCGGCGCGGGCGGCCCCAGCATCACGGGCGCCGAGCTCGGCGCGACCGTCGATGCGGCCGCCATCGCCGAAGAGGCGTTCGCCGACCGCCCCATGTGGAACATCGGCCAGTGGGGCGGCGACGCGATCGACGCCCAGGTCACGGTGGATGCCGCGACCGCCACGGCCGCGCTGCGCGCCGCACTGCCCGCCGACTACGTCGACCCCGTCGGGGCATCCGTCGCCTTCGACGGCACGTCGTTCGTGGTGACTCCGGCTGTCGCCGGCACCGGCATCGACGTCGACGCGATCACGACCGCACTGCACGACGCGTTCGTCGCGGGCGAGACGTCGGTCACGATCGACCCGACCCCGAGTTCGATCGACGCCGTCGCGACCACCGACGCGGCCCAGGCGATCGCCGACAGCGCCAACGCGATGCTCGCGACCGTCGGCTTCTACGTCGGCGACGAGCGCACCGTCCCCGTCGACGCGGCGACAGCCGCGAGCTGGATCACGATCACCGCCGACGACGCGGGCACGTTCTCGCTGACGGCGGATGCCTCGAAGATCCAGCCCGTCGTCGACACGCTGCAGCCGCTCGTCGACCGCGCCGCCGCGAACGGCACCGTCATCACCAACTCCGACGGCACCGTGCTCGAGACCACCGTCGCCGGTGCCGACGGCCGCGTGCTGGGCGACACGAGCACCGTCGCGCAGGACTTCGCCAACCAGCTCGCCGACGGCAACAGCGCATTCGCGCTGCCGGTCGAGGTGACGCCGGCGGTCACGACGACCCTGGCGCGCGTGCTCGAGGTCGACCTCAGCGAGCAGCGGCTGTACCTCAAGGAGAACGACGTCGTCGTGGATTCGTGGCTGATCTCGAGCGGCGAGTCGCGCTCCCCCACGATCACGGGCCACTACCGCGTGAACAGCCACTACCGCGTGCAGACCATGAGCTCGACCTCGGCAACCGACCCGTACTGGAACTACGAGGTCCCCAACATCGAGTGGATCATGTACTTCAACGGCAGCCAGGCGTTCCACGGCGTGTACTGGCACAACAACTTCGGCACCGCGATGAGCCACGGCTGCGTCGGCATGCCCAACTACCGCGCCAAGCAGATCTACGACTGGGCCCCCAACGGCGCCGACGTCTGGATCCACGCCTGAGCTTCACGCCGTTCAGCTGGCGGGAGGTGCTGTCTCCCGTCGCGGGAGGCAGCACCTCCCGCCATGTTGACGCGTGCTCAGCGCTGCGGGCGGGGCCCGTCGGTGCTCAGCGCTGCGGGGCGGGGCCCGTCGAGCCGCGCGGATTCAGCGTCGGCGTAGAGTCGAGGAACGCGCCAGGCTCGGCGCCGTCGATGACGGCGAACAGTCGCCGTGCGACGTGGGCGCCTGTCGCGACGACGTCGTGGCTGAGGGCGGTCAGCGGCGGCAGCGTGTGCTCGACCGGCGACACCGGCTCGACGAGCGGCACCGGCTCGACGAGCGGCACCGGCGCTGCGGCATCCGGCACGCTCAGCGCGACCGGTGGCGACGCTGCCGCACTCTCGCCGGTCCTGATAATCGCCGCGCTCCTGCTGTCGGCCGGCCTCGGCGCGGTGCGCGTGGCTCGACGGGCGTCCCGCGCCTGACGCGCCGCCGCGACGTTCCGAGGAGCGCAAATGGCTCCGATTCCCCGCGATCGGCAGCCATTTGCGCTCCTCGAACGGTGCACGCGCCGCCCCAACGAGAAGGGGTCCGGATGCCAGGCATCCGGACCCCTTCTTAGCGTGGGCGCGCGATCAGATCGCGTCGATCACGCCGTTCAGCGTCGCAGACGGGCGCATGACCTGCGCGACCTTCGCGGCGTCGGGGTGGTAGTAGCCGCCGATGTCGACGGGGCTGCCCTGCACGGCGTTCAGCTCAGCGACGATCGCCTGCTCGTCGGCGGCGAGCTTCTCGGCGACCGGAGCGAACGCTGCGGCAAGCTCCGCGTCGGCGGTCTGCTGCGCGAGCTCCTGCGCCCAGTACAGGGCGAGGTAGAAGTGGCTGCCGCGGTTGTCGATCGTGCCGAGGGCACGGCCGGGCGAGCGGTCCTCTTCGAGGAAGGTTCCCGTCGCGGCATCCAGGGTGTCGGCGAGGACCTTCGCCTTCGCGTTGCCGGTGAACTCCGACAGGTGCTCGAACGAGGCCGCCAGTGCGAAGAACTCGCCGAGCGAGTCCCAGCGCAGGTAGTCCTCTTCGAGCAGCTGCTGCACGTGCTTGGGAGCCGAGCCGCCCGCGCCGGTCTCGAACAGTCCGCCGCCGGCGAGCAGCGGAACGATCGAGAGCATCTTGGCGCTCGTGCCGACCTCGAGGATCGGGAACAGGTCGGTCAGGTAGTCGCGCAGCACGTTGCCGGTGACCGAGATGGTGTCCAGACCGTGACGCATGCGCGCGACGGTGTAGCGCGCGGCTTCGGCAGGCGCGAGGATCGAGATCTGCACGCCGTGCGTGTCCATGGTCGCGAGTGCCTGGTACACCTTCGCGATGACCTGTGCGTCGTGCGCGCGGTTGACGTCGAGCCAGAAGACGGCCGGCACGTCGGTCGCGCGGGCACGGCTGACCGCGAGGCGCACCCAGTCGACCAGCGGCACGTACTTGGTCTGCGTGCCGCGCCAGATGTCGCCGGCCTCGACGTCGTGCTCGATGACGACCTCGCCCGACGAGTCGACGACCTGCACGACGCCGTCCGCCGCCATCTCGAACGTCTTGTCGTGGCTGCCGTACTCTTCCGCGGCCTGCGCCATCAGCCCGACGTTGGGAACCGTGCCGATCGTGGCCGGGTCGAGCGGACCGTTCGCGATGACGTCATCGATGACCGCCCGGTAGACCCCGGCGTACGAGGAGTCGGGGATGACCGCGATCGTGTCATCCTCGCCGCCGTCGACGCCCCAGAGCTTTCCGCCGTTGCGGATGAGCGCGGGCATGGAGGCATCCACAATGACGTCCGACGGGACGTGCAGGTTCGTGATGCCCTTGTCGCTGTTGACGTACGACAGGCGCGGGCCGTTCTCGATGTCCTGCGCGATGCGCGCCGAGATCGTCTCGCCGCCGTCGACCTCGCCGAGCCCGGCGAGGATCGCGCCGAGGCCGTTGTTGCCGTTCAGGCCGGCTTCGGCCAGCTGTGCGCCGTACGTGTCGAAAACGTCCTTGAAGAACGCGCGCACGACGTGGCCGAAGATGATCGGGTCGCTGACCTTCATCATCGTGGCCTTCAGGTGCACCGAGTAGAGCACATTCTCGGCCTTCGCCTGTGCGAGCGTCTCGGCGAGGAAGGCGTCGAGGGCCTTCGCCGACATCGTCGTGCCGTCGATGATCTCGCGCGGCAGGACCTTGAGGCTCTCCTTGAGCACCGTGACGGTGCCGTCGGCCTGCACGTGGCGGATCGTGAGTACGTCGTCGTGCGCGGCGACCCACGACTTCTCGTTGTGCATGAAGTCGCCCGCCGTCATCGTCGCGACGCGCGTCTTCGAGCCGCTCGCGAACGGCTTGTTGCGGTGCGGGTGCTTGCGCGCGTAGTTCTTCACCGACAGGGGCGCGCGGCGGTCGCTGTTGCCCTCGCGCAGCACGGGGTTGACGGCCGACCCCTTGATGCGGTCGTAGCGGGCGCGGATGTCCTTCTGCTCGACCGTCGCCGCCTCGTCCGGATACTCCGGGATGTCGTAGCCCTGGCTCTGCAGCTCCGCGATCGCGGCCTTGAGCTGGGGAATGGATGCCGAGATGTTCGGCAGCTTGATGATGTTCGCCTCGGGCAGCGTCGCGAGCCCGCCGAGCTCGGCGAGTGCGTCACCCACCTGCTGCTCGGGCGTCAGCCGCTGCGGGAACGCAGCCAGGATGCGGGCCGCGAGGGAGATGTCCCGCGTGTCGATCTCGACGCCGGCCTGTCCGGCGTAGGCCTGAACGATCGGCAGGAACGAAGCGGTGGCCAGTGCCGGAGCCTCGTCGGTGTGGGTATAGATGATGGTGGACTCGGGCACGCGTGAACTCTCTCTGTGAGCGTCGAGGGGTCGGGGTCCAGCCTACCGCACCGCGTGAAAGTATCTCGATGTCGAGATATCTCCCGCGGGACTGACTGCGACCATCGTCTAGAGAGTGAAAACCCTCATGCCACGGCAAGGTTTGACCGGGTAGCCTGGCCCCATGACCGAACTGCGCCTGGTGGAACTGTCTGCTTCGACGATCGTCGCGGTCAACATGCTGTCGCTCAAGCCAGGTCAGGAGCAGTTCATCGCGCCGACCAGCTACGCCGTCGCCGGCGCCGTCGTGAACCCCGCGACGGCATGGCAGCGCGTCGTGCTCGACGGTGACGAGGTCGTCGGCTTCATCAGTGCGAACTTCGATGCGGATGCCGTGCAAGAGCGCTTCCGCTCGGTGCTGTGGCGCATCAACGTCGACGCCGATGACCAGGGCCGCGGCGTCGGCCGGTTCGCGGTCGAGCAGCTCATCGAAGAGGCCCGCCACCGCGGCATGGACCGCGTCGACGTCATCTACGAGGCCGGCCAGGGCGGCCCCGAGGTGTTCTTCACGCGCGTCGGGTTCGTGCCGGTCGGCGAGACCGAGTACGGCGAGGTCGTCGCCGAAGTCCTCCTCTGACCCGGCATCCCGCCGCTGTTCGTCTCGTCGCTGCGCTGACTCCGGCATCCTGCCGCTGTTCCGTGTCCCACTTACGGCACACCATGTCCCACTTTCGGTTGCTCCCACGCCTGCGAAGCAACCGAAAGTGGGACATGGTTCGGTGATCAGACCAGCGAGTCCTGCCAGGCGGCGTGCAGCTGCGCGAACTTGCCGGTGCCGGCGATGAGCGCGGCGGGGGCGTCGTCCTCGATGATGCGGCCGTGCTCCATCACGAGCACGCGGTCGGCGATCGCGACCGTCGACAGGCGGTGCGCGATGATGATCGCCGTCCGGTCTGCCAGCAGCGTCTGCAGGGCATCCTGAATCTGCCGCTCACTCGGGATGTCCAGCGACGCGGTCGCCTCATCCAGGATCAGCACGGCGGGGTTCGCGAGGAACGCGCGCGCGAACGAGATCAGCTGTCGCTGCCCCGCCGAGACACGCCCGCCGCGCTTGTTCACGTCGGTGCCGTACCCATCGGGCAGGCGCTCGATGAAGGCATCCGCCCCCACCGCCCGCGCGGCGGCCTTGATCTCTTCGAGCGTCGCGTCGGGCTTGCCGAGCGCGATGTTGTCGGCGACCGTTCCGCTGAACAGATACGCCTCCTGCGTGACCATGACGATCGCGCGGCGCAGGTCCTTCGGGTGCAGCGATCGCAGGTCGACCCCGTCGAGGGTCACCGCTCCGCGCGTCGGGTCGTAGAACCGCGACACGAGTTTCGCGAGCGTCGACTTGCCCGCACCGGTCGTGCCGACGAGGGCGATCGTCTGCCCGGCGGGGATGTCGAGCGAGAAGTCGGGCAGGATCGTGCGCTCGTCCGAGTACCCGAACACGACGTCGCGGAACTCGACGTGCCCGCGCGACTCCCACAGGTCGACGGGGTGCACCGGATCGGGCACGGTCGGCTGCTCGTCGAGCACGCCCGACACCTTCTCGAGTGCGGCGGTCGCCGACTGGTAGGAGTTCAGGAACATCGCCACCTCCTGCAGCGGCGAGAAGAAGTTGCGCACGTACAGGACGGCCGCCAGCAGCGTGCCGACCAGCAGCGAACCGTCGGTGACGCGGATGCCTCCCCACAGCAGCACGCCGGCGACGGCGAACGCGGAGACGGCCATCATGCCGGGCTCGAACGTGCCGAACAGCCGCAGCGACCGCATGTTCACGTCGCGGTACTGGCCCGACAGGTCGCCGAACTCGTCGTCGTTGCGCTCTTCCTTGCGGAACGCCTTGACGGCGCGGATGCCCGTCATCGTCTCGACGAACTTGACGATGACCTTCGCGCTCACGACCCGCGACTCGCGGTACGCGCGCTGCGAGTTGAGGTAGAACCACCGCATCAGGAAGAACAGCGGGATGCCCGCGACAGCGAGCACGACGCCCGAGCGCCAGTCGATCAGCAGCAGCGCGACGAGCGTGAAAGCGCCGTAGAGCACGCCCGAGACGAGTTCGTTGAGACCGCCGTCGAGCAGTTCGCGGATCGAGTCGAGGTCGCTCGTCTGGCGCGAGATGATGCGCCCCGACGTATACGACTCGTGGAATTCAAGGCTCAGCCGCTGTGTGTGCACGAAGATCCGCTTGCGCAGATCGAGCAGGACGGCCTGGGTCAGCCGCGCCGAGACGACGGCGTACCAGCCGATCAGCGCGGCGCCGCCGGCGCCCGCGACGAGATATACCGCGACGATCATGAACGTCGGCATCCAGTCGCCGTGATCGATCACCTGCGGCAGCGCCTGGTTCAGACCGAACGCGATCAGCGCGGGTCCGGCGACCCGCAGCGCCGTCGAGACGACGAGGACAGCGCCCGCGAGCACGAGCTGCCAGCGCAGCGGCGACACGAGCGAGCCGAGCAGCCGCAGTGAGCGCTTGCGAATGGCGCGCGACTCTTCGCGCGTGTAGTCCGACCGGTCTTCGCCGGTCGTTCCTGCGACGGATGCCGTGGTCATCGCGCCACCTCCTCACTCGTGCGGACGGGTCTGGTGTCGGTCTCTTCGCGGTGTGCCGCACCCTCGCGCTCGGCATCCTCAAGGCTTGAGATGACGTGCCGGTAGTGGTCGGACGTGCGCAGCAGGTCGCTGTGCGTGCCGACCGCCGTGATGCGGCCCGACTCGAGCAGCGCGACGCGGTCGGCCAGCATGACGGTCGACGGACGGTGCGCGATCACGAGGGTCGTCGTGTCTTGCATGACCTCGCGCAGCGCGTCTTCGACGAGCGCCTCGGTCTCCACGTCGAGCGCCGACAGCGGGTCATCGAGCACGAGAACGGCCGGGCGGGCCGCGACGGCGCGCGCGAGCGCGAGGCGCTGGCGCTGGCCGCCCGAGAGCGACAGTCCCTCTTCACCGATGATCGTGTCGACCCCCTGCGGCAGGTCGTCGACGAAGCCGGCCTGGGCGACCGCGAGCGCTTCGCGCAGCACGGCATCCGCCGCTGCGCTGCCGAGCTCGAGGTCTTCGCGGCCGAGCAGCACGTTCTCGCGCACGGTCTGCGAGAACAGCGTCGAGTCCTCGAACGCCATGCCGACGTGGGTGCGCAGCTCGTGCAGGCTCAGCTCGCGCACGTCGACGCCGTCGATCGTGACGCGGCCGCCCGTGACGTCGTAGAGGCGCGCGGGCAGGGTCGTCAGGGTCGTCTTGCCCGAACCGGTGAGCCCGACGAGCGCCATCGTCTCGCCCGGGATGAGCGTCAGGTCGATGCCGTCGAGCAGATCGCGTTCGGATGCCGCGGCATCCTGATACCGGAAGTGCACGCCCTCGAACGCGAGCGCGCCGCGCGGCTCGGAGATCGTCTGCGGCTGCGCGGGGTCGGTGATCGTGTTCTGCTCATCGAACACCTCGAAGATGCGGTCGGTCGCGGTGCGCGCGTCGAGCAGGAACGAGAACAGGAACCCGATCGACTCCATGGGCCAGCGCAGCACGGTCGCCATCGCGAAGAACGCGACGAGCTCGGCGACCTGCAGCTGCCCGGTCTGGGCCAGCGCGATGCCGACGCCGAGGCACAGCGCGAAAGCGAGGTCGGGCAGCAGCACGAGCCAGAACCAGATCCAGCCCACCGCGCCGGCCTTGCGAAGCTCGGTCTGCCGCAGCGTCTCGGCCTGACGGGTGAACTTGACAAGGGCGTGCTTGCCGCGGCCGAAGGCCTTGAGCACGCGGATGCCGTGGACCGACTCCTCGACGCTCGTCGCGAGGTCGCCTGCCTGGTCCTGACTCTGGCGCGCGAGCGTGCCGTACGTCTTCTCGAAGCGGTAGCCCGCGTACCACAGCGGCGCGCAGACGATCAGGAACGTGACCCCGAGGGCCCAGTGCCAGCGGAACAGCAGGGCCATGCCGATGATGATCGTCAGGACGTTGACGACCAGCAGCACGAGGCCGAACGCGAGCCAGCGGCGCAGCATGCTGATGTCCTGCATCATGCGGCTGAGCAGCTGACCCGACTGCCAGCGGTCGTGGAAGGCGACCGGGAGGCGCTGCAGGCGCTCGTAGAACCCGGTGCGCATGTCGTACTCGACGGCGGTCGAGGGCCCCAGTACGAACCAACGGCGCAGCCACACCATGAGCGCTTCGAGCAGGCCGAGCACGAGGATGAGCGCGACTCCCCAGGTGAGCTGGGCGATGTCGCCCGAGGCGATCGGGCCCTGCACCAGCACTTCGAGCACGAGGGGGATCGACAGCGCGAGCAGGCTCGCGGCGAGCGCGCTGACGGCACCCAACGTGAGCCGGCCCAGCACGGGCTTCGCGAACGGGTAGAGGCGGGCGAGGGCCCGCGGAGTGGAGAGCCTCTCGGTGGGCGGGGTGGTCGCGGTCGTCTGGGTGGACTGTGTGGTCTCGGTGGAGTCAGTGGAGGAGGTCATGGTCCCTGTGATGGCTCTGGTGTCTGTGGTGCGGATGCCGGGAGTGCGAGCCGGCGGTGTGTGTCGGTGGGATGTGTGCGGGGCGGTGTGCGGTGCCTGACGCGCGGGTCGGCGGTTCCTTGCGCGGTTCCTTGCGCGGTTGCTTGCGGCGGTTCGACGGCACAGCGGCGCACAGCGAGCCCCGTCAGGGGACGCTGGGGAACAACGCGGCGTGCGGCGGAACTATGCCACCGACGAGGAACGCGAGCGCGTTATCCCCTCAGCTCCCCGGCTCCGAACGGGCGGAGGACAGCGGGCTTCGTGATGACGATGGCCGTGGACATTGCTTCCTCCAGGGATCGGTGGGCGGGGACCGTCGCACCGGGTCACGGGCGACAGCCCTCCAGAATAGACCCGCACGTTCGCCGCGTGCAAGCCTCGGGTGGATGCCCGGTGCGGGGCATCCCTTGGCGCGGGCATCCCTCTGTGCGCCTGCACTTCATCCGTCCCGACACGCGGCAAGGAGCGCGGCCGAGCTGCCGAACGGGACGGATGAACGCCGGGCGCCGCCGCCCGCGCGCTCGGGTCAGGCCGCCGGGCGCGCTTCGCGCGCGAGCAGCGCGCGCTTGACGTCGGTGCCCCACGCGAATCCGCCCATGCCGCCGCCCGTGCGCAGCACGCGGTGGCACGGCACGAACAGCGCGGGCGCGTTGCGCGCGCAGATGGATGCCGCGGCGCGCACCGCGCTCGGATGCCCGAGCGCGACGGCGAACTCGGCGTAGGTCAGCGGTTGCCCCGGCTCGATGCGGCGCAGCGCCGCCCAGCCGGCGAGCTGCATCGCGGTGCCCGACTGGGCGACGGCGACCGTGTCGATCGCCGCGAGGTCGCCCGCGTAGTAGGCGGCGACGGCGTCCGCGGCATCCGTCGCACCGTCGCGGACGTCCGCCGGCGGGGTCTTGAGCCGGCCGAGGATCGTCTCGGCGTCGTCGGTCCAGCCGCTCGCGAGGACGCGTTGGCGGTCGTCGGCGAGCAGGGTGAAGGCGCCGTCGGGGGTCTCGATGGTCTGGATCGTGGCGGTCATGGGGTGGTCCTTCCGGAGGTCGAACGCAACAACTCAGGAGTTTCGGGGGCCAAAGGGCCTGCGGGCGGCTGACTCCGGCTTCGCCGGGCCGCTGTTCCTGAGTTGTTGCGGGAGGGAGCGGCGGCCGTGCGGGAGGGAGCGGCGGCCGCGCGGGGCGGCACCGCCCGCCACAGGTGGGCGGTGAGGTAGCTGCGCCACGGCGCGGCGTGCGCCGCCCAGGCTTCGAAGCCGCGGGGGTCGGCGGGCAGGCCGACGGCCGCGGCGCCCGCGCGCACGGCGACATCGCCGGTCAGGGTGATGTCGGGGTCGCCCAGCACGCGCATGCGCACGTAGTCGGCGGTCCAGGGCCCGATCCCGGGCCGGGCGAGCAGAGCGGCGCGCTGCTCTGCGCCGTCGTCGCCGCTCGTGAGCACGAGCGATCCGTCGGCGAGCGCGGCCGCCGCGGCCGTGATCGCGCGGATGCGCGCCGCGGGGCCGCGCAGCACGTCGGCCCCGTGCTCGGCGATCGCCTCCATCGTGGGGAACAGCCGGTCGAGGCCGTCGAAGCCCGCGACCCGCTCCCCCAGTGCGTCGGTCAGCGCCGACAGCGCCGTCGTCGCGGCGGCGACCGTGATCTGCTGGCCGATCATCGCCCGCATCAGCATCTCGTGCGGGTCGACGGCACCCGGCACCCGGATGCCCGGGATCGCCGCGACCCGCGGGGCGAGTGCGGGGTGCGCCGCGAGCGCCGCGTCGACGGCGAACGGGTCGGCGTCGAGGTCGAACAGCCGCCGCGTCCGCGCGACGAGCACCGGCAGGTCGCGCAGGTGGGTCAGCTTCGCGCGCAAGCGCACGCGGCCCGCCCCGTCGACGTGCAGGGCGAACCAGGCGGGACCGCCGGGCAGCCGCAGCGTCCGGGCGAAGGAGTCGGGGGTCGCCGCCTCGGCGCCGGCGACGGCGCGCGCCGCCATCCACGCGAACAGTCCGGCCGCGTCGAACGGGCCGCGGTGCGGCAGCACGAGGTCGATCGCTCCGGGTGCGTTCGCGGCAGCATCAGTGCCCGGGGTGCCGGCGGCAGCCGCGCCACGGCGCCCCGTCGAGGCCGCGGAGGCCCCGGAGGTCAGAGGCCGCCGCGCGCGCAGCTCGAGCGGAGGCATCCCGAACACCTCGCGCACCGTGTCGTTGAACTGCCGCACGCTCGCGAATCCGGCCGAGAACGCGACGTCGGCCGCGGGCAGGTCGGTCGCGACCAGCAGCATCCGTGCGGTGTGCGCGCGCTGCGCGCGGGCGAGGGCGAGTGGGCCGGCGCCGAGTTCGGCGGTCAGCAACCGGGTGAGGTGCCGCGACGAGTAGCCGAGGCGGGATGCCAGTCCCCCCACACCCTCGCGTTCGACGACGCCGTCGGCGATGAGGCGCATCGCGCGACCCGCGACATCACCGCGCAGGTTCCATTCGGGAGACCCCGGGGCAGCTTCGGGCAAGCACCGTTTGCACGCGCGATACCCCGCTTCGTGCGCCGCCGCCGACGTCGGGTAGAACGTCACGTTCTCCGGCTTCGGCGTGCGCGCGGGGCAACTCGGCCGGCAGTAGATGCCCGTCGAGCGCACGGCGGTGACGAACTGCCCGTCGAAGCGCTGGTCGCGCGCGTCAATCGCGCGGTACCGCTCGTCGAAGGTCATGCCGCTCATGCTCACAACCCCAGCCTGTCACGGCCGGCGACGTCTCACTCGCGGTTTTCGGACATCACTGTTCCCGAGCTCGCCTGCTCAAAAGCAGGCTGTATCGTCGTGCGCGGCGCTCTTCAGACCCGTCACGGCCGGTTGAGCCTGCTTTCGAGCAGCTCAACGCGACAGAGCGGCGCCACCCAGCGAGCACGCCGCGCACCGCAACCCCGGCTTCAGTGGAAGAAGTGGCGCTCGCGCGTGAAGAACATCGTGACTCCCGCGGCGCGGGCGGCGTCGATGACCTCCTGGTCGCGCACCGACCCTCCCGGCTGCACGATCGTGCGGATGCCCGCGTCGATGAGCACCTGCGGACCGTCCGCGAACGGGAAGAACGCGTCGGATGCCGCAACCGACCCGGCGGCCCGGTCGCCCGCCCGCTCGACGGCGAGGCGGCACGAGTCGACGCGGTTGACCTGGCCCATGCCGATGCCGACCGTGGCCGAGCCCTGGGCGAGGACGATCGCGTTCGACTTGACGGCGCGGCACGCCTTCCACGCGAAGGCGAGGTTGCTCTTCTCGGACTCGTCGGGCATCTCGCCGGTGACGAGTTCCCACGTGTCGACGAGCGATTCGACCTGGGCGGGGAACCGGTCGGCATCCTGCAGCAGCAGGCCGCCGGAGACGAGTCGCACGTCCATCAGTTCCTGCCGCCAGTCGGCGGGCAGGCGCAGCACGCGCAGGTTCTTCTTGAGCTTGAACACCTCGAGCGCTTCGGGCTCGAAGTCGGGCGCGACGATGACCTCGGTGAAGATGTCGCGCAGGTTCTCGGCCATCTTCAGCGTGACGGTGCGGTTCGCGGCGATGACGCCGCCGAACGCCGACACGGGGTCGCACTCGTGCGCGCGCAGGTGCGCCGAGGCGATCGGGTCGAGGGCGTTGGGCGCGCTGATCGCGATGCCGCACGGGTTGGCGTGCTTGATGATCGCGACGGCAGGCTTGACCATGTCGAAGGCGGCACGCAGCGCGGCATCCGCATCGACGTAGTTGTTGTAGCTCATCTCCTTGCCCTGCAGCTGCGTCGCCTGGGCGATGCCGTGGCCGCCGACGCGCTCGTACAGCGCGGCGCGCTGGTGCGAGTTCTCGCCGTAGCGCAGCGTCTCGAGACGCTCGGCCTTGATCGTGAGGTGCTGGGGCAGGTCGCCTTCGTCTTGCAGCGACTCTTCCGAGAACCACGTCGCGACGGCGCGGTCGTAGGCGGCGGTGTGCGCGAAGGCGCGCGCGGCGAGCTCGCGACGCTGGCCGAGGGTCGTGCCACCGGCGGCGAGCGCCGCCGTGACGGCCGGGTACGACTCGGGCGAGACGACGATCGCGACGTTCGCGAAGTTCTTCGCGGAAGCACGCACCATCGCCGGCCCGCCGATGTCGATCTGCTCGACGACGGCGTCGCCGGTCGCACCGGAGGCGACCGTCTCGACGAAGGGGTAGAGGTTAACGATGACGAGCTCGAAGGGCAGGATGCCGAGCTCGGCGAGCTGGCTCTCGTGGTCTTCCAGGCGCAGGTCGGCGAGCAGCCCCGCGTGCACGTTCGGGTGCAGCGTCTTGACGCGGCCGCCGAGCGACTCGGGGAAGCCGGTGATCTCGGCGACGTCCTTGACGGTGAGACCGGCGTCGCGCAGCAGCGCGGCCGAGCCGCCGGTCGAGACGATCTCGACGCCGGCGGCGGCGAGCGCCTGCGCGAGCGGCAGCAGATCGGTCTTGTCGCTGACCGACACGAGGGCGCGACGGATCGGGACGACGTCGCGGTCGCGGTAGAGGGCGGGATCGATGGACGGACCGGCCATGCGGGGCTCCAGAGTGCTCGAGTGGGTCAGGCGATGTCGGATGCCACGGCGGCGGCATCCGGAGTTTCGGTGGCTTCCGCGACGTCGGCGGAAGGGATGGCCGGCGCGTACGCGGACAGATCGATCTCGCCCGCAGCGATGCCGCGCACGACCTCGATCAGCAGGCGCCGCTCGACGGGCTTGATGCGCTCGTGCAGCGTGTGCTCGGTGTCGCCGGGGAGCACGTCGATGCGCTCCTGCGCGAGGATCGGCCCCGAATCGACGCCCGTGTCGACGACGATGACACTCGCGCCGGTCTGACTGACGCCCGCGGCGAGCGCGTCGCGCACGCCGTGCGCGCCGGGGAACTCGGGCAGATACGCGGGGTGGGTGTTGATGAGTGCGGGCGCCCAGGCATCCACGAGCGCATCGGGCAGCAGACGCATGAGGCCGCTGAGCACGATCAGGTCGGGCGTCCAGACGTCGATCTGACGCCGCAGTTCCTCGCCCCACTGCTCGCGGGTCTCGAACTCGCGGAACGGAACCATGACGGTCGGGATGCCGAATGCTTCGGCGTGCGCGAAGCCGTCGGCCTGCCGGTCGGCGCCGACGACGACGACACGGGCGGGGAATCCGGGTTCGGCAGCTGCGTCCAGGAGCGCGCGGAGATTGGAGCCCGTGCCCGAGATGAGGACGGCGACCGTGAGCACGCGCCCAGTCTACCGGCGGGCGTCCGTGCTCACTGAGCCGGGGCGTCCGGGCCGTCAGGCAGGGTCTCGATCGGGTCAATCTCGCCCGCGGCGAATGGCTCGGTGGTCGCATCGTCGGGGGCCACGGCGACGGCCACGGGGCGCGGGGCGTCCGTCACCAGTTCGACCGCGACGGGGCGCGCGGCATCGGTCACCGGCTCAAAGGCGACAGCGCTCGGCAGCGGTGCCGGATCGTGCACGACGGCGACATCGACGGGGGCATCCACAGCGTCGCGGGCCACCCGGCCGCCGGCCGCACGCACCGGCGCGAACAGGGCGATGGCGGCGCCGACGAGCAGTTCGACTCCGACGGCGAACGCGACGGGCCCCGCCGCGGGGCCGATGTCGGCGAGCCGGCCTGGTCCGACCGAACCCGAGGCCACGGCGACCAGCAGCGCGACAGCCGCCGCGCCGAGGATGACGATGGCTGCCAGCACGACGAGCCGGGGCATGGATGCCTCGTGCGCCGAGCCGACACCGACCGCCGCGCCGCCCGACCCGCCCGGCCACCCGCCCGCACCCGCGCCGACCGACCGACCCGCGCGCGCGGTCGCGAACAGGCGGCCGCGCGCCGCGGCGCCCGCCGCGAACCCGACCCCGATGATCAGCAGGATGCTCAGCAGCATCCACTGCGAGCCCGACTCGGGGATGATCCCGAGCGCGGGAACCCCGGGCAGCACGCCCAGGTTCGTTCCGACGGGCGACACCGCGGTGCCCGTCCCAAGGGCGAACCCGGGGCCGGCCGCGAACGCGCCGCCCCAGACGACGAGGGTCGGCAGGTACGCGAGCTGCCCGAGCGTGAGCATGGTCGCACCGAGGGCATCCACGTGCGCCGCTTCGTACAGGGCGACGACTTCGCCGCCGCGCAGCACGGTCGCGACCGCGACGAACAGAGCGCCGACCCCGACGAAGCCCGCGACCGCTACGCCGAGCCCGCGTGCGGCGGCTTCGGGCACGGCCGCCCAGCGGAGGTCACGCGCGGCACGGATGCGCAGCGCGTCGATGACACCGTCATCGCCGTGTCGCCAGGCTCCCACGAGTGCGCCGAGCAGGGCGGGCACCGCGAAGACGACCGTCGGCAGCACGAGCGCCTGCCACCCGAACACGGCCGCGACGGGGTTCGCCGACGTGCGCCACAGCAACCACGCGATGACCGCCGTGACGACCGATCCCGCCAGCACGCCGATGGCCCACGCGCCGGCGCGCGCCGCGCGCGCACCCGAGCGCGCCGCGAACAGGGCCGCGAACCCCGCGAAGGCGAGCGGCGCGAGCGAGAGCCAGAACGTCGCGCCATCCGCGTCGATCCCGACGGCGGTGAGGTACTCGGGCGGCAGCGTGATCTGCAGCGGTACGAGGTTGCCGAACTGCCACAGGCGCACGGATGCCGGCCACAGTGCGCCCCAATCGGCTGTGCCCCCGAGGCCGAGCACCCAGAAGACCGTGAGAGGGGCGAGTGCGGCGGCAACGCCGACGGCCGCCGCGATCAGTGCGTCGACGGCGGCCAGGAAGGCGACGAGAAGGCGATTCATGCGGGTTCGACCCTACCCAGCGTGTGCCGCGACACCGGCGGGGCGCGCAGAGCCACTACGTTTCTGTGAGGAGGATCCACCATGTCGCACCCGTCCACGTCGCCCGAGCTCCGCACCGACGAGGGGGCGAGCGCACTCGATCGCTTCTTCGAGATCACGCGACGCGGCTCGACCCTCGGCGCAGAGGTCCGCGGCGGCATCGTGACCTTCGTGACGATGGCCTACATCGTCATCCTCAACCCGATCATCCTGTCGACACCGGATGCCGTCGGCACGACCCTCGACGCACACGCGGTCGCTGCATCGACGGCACTCACCGCGGGCGTCATGACGATCGTCTTCGGCCTCGTCACGCGACTGCCGTTCGCGTTCGCGGCGGGCCTCGGCATCAACGCGTTCCTCGCCTTCTCGGTCGTCGGCTCGGTCACGTGGCCCGAGGCGATGGCGCTCGTCGTGATCAACGGTGTCATCATCGTGATCCTCGCCGCGACGGGCCTGCGGAAGATGATCTTCGACGCCGTCCCCGTCCAGCTCAAGCTCGCGATCACCGTCGGTATCGGCCTGTTCATCGCGTTCATCGGTTTCGTCGACTCGGGCTTCGTCACGGCGACCGAGGGCGGCTCGCCGCCGGTCGGGCTCGGCATCGGCGGGTCGGTCGCGACCGTGCCGACGCTCATGTTCGTGATCACGCTGCTGCTGGGCGGCGTGCTCATCGCCCTGCGCGTGCGCGGTGCGATCCTGATCGCGCTCGTGACGGGCACCGTGATCGCGGCGATCGTCAACGCGATCTGGCCCTTCGGTCTCGACTTCGGCTTCACCGGCGGCATCGTCGCCCTTCCCGACCTGAGCCTCATCGGGGCCGTCGACTTCGGCTTCGACCTGCAGCGGGTCAGCGGCGTCGCGCTCATCATGTTCGTCTTCACGCTGTTGTTCTCGAACTTCTTCGACGCGATGGGCACGATGACCGGCCTCGCGAAAGAGGCCGACCTCGCCGACGCCAAGGGCGACTTCCCGCGCATCAAGTCGGCCCTCGTCGTCGAGGGCGTCGGCGCGATCGTCGGCGGTGGAACCTCGTCGTCGTCGGCGACGGTGTTCGTCGAGTCGGGTGCCGGCATCGGCGAGGGCGCCCGCACGGGCCTCGCGTCGGTCGTCACGGGCGGCCTGTTCGTGCTCGCGATGTTCTTCACGCCGCTGACCTCGCTCGTGCCCGGCGAGGTCGCCGCGGCCGCCCTCGTGCTCGTCGGCGCCATGATGCTGTCGCAGATCAAGAACATCGACTTCAGCGACTTCCGCGTACTGCTGCCGGTGTTCCTGACGGCGACGGTCATGCCGATGACGTACTCGATCGCCAACGGCATCGGCGCCGGATTCGTCAGCTGGATCGTGCTGCACGCGTTCTCGGGCAAGGCCAAGACCATCCACCCGCTGCTGTGGGTCGTCGGCATCGGCTTCGTGCTGTTCTTCGCGCGCGGCCCCCTCGAGGCGCTGTTCGGCGTCGCCTGAGACGCACGCCCGTGCCCGGCTCGCGCCGGGCCGGGCCGTGCGCCCGTCCGTCCGTCATGGGCAGTGCTCCCCATCGAGGGGCGGTGCGCGGCATCCTTACGATGGGTACCGAAAGGAGAGCGCCATGGCCACACTGCCCACCCAGATCGGGCCGATCCCGGGAAGCGTCACGACCATCAGGTCGAAAGCCGCGCGATTCGCCGCGACCGCTGACGCGATCCTCGAGGCGGTCAGCGGCCTGCGCACCGCGATCGCCGACACCCGGCAGCACGAGAGCGACGCCCTCGACCAGCTCGCCGAGAACGCGACGAAGGTCGCCGATCGGCTCGGCTCGCTGCAGAACCGCTACGACGAGGCATCCGATGCCCTCACGTCGTTCGCGACCGATCTCGAGACGGCGCAGCGCGATGCGCAGAACCTCGTCGCCGAGCACGCGGATGCCGCACAGGCACAGTCGTCGTACGAACGGCAGATCGCCTACTACCGCGACGAGCGCGCACGCGCGACCGACCCCGTCGAGGCCGCCGACATCAACCGTCACCTGCTCTCGCTGACGCAGCGTCGCGACGGTCAGGCCGCGCAGGCGGCCGATGCGCAGGCCCGCTTCGACCGCATCATCGAGGGGCTGCGACAGTCCGGTGGCGACGCGGCCCGCAAGATGCGCGACGCCGCCGACGGCGACGGTTTCAACGACAGCCTGTGGGACGACTTCTCCGGCTGGGTCGCCGAGCACGCCGAGATCCTCAAGGCGATCCACAGCATCTTGCAGAAGATCACGCTGGCGCTGTCGGTGCTGAGCTTCTTCTTCCCGGTGCTCGCGCCGTTCGCCCTCGCCGCCGCGGCGATCACGGCCGGCCTCAGTCTCGTGCTGGCAGCCACCGGCCAGATCTCCTGGATCGACTTCGCCCTGGACGTCCTCGCGGTCGCGACGATGGGGGTTGCCGCTGCGGCATCCCGCACGATCAGCGGTGTCGTGACGGCACTGAAGGGCACGCGCGTCGCCCGGCTCGCGGCGCAGGGCACGAACAACCCGCTGCGCGTCGTCACGGGCAGCTTCAACGGTGTGCTCAAGGGCAAGAACGGGCTGTCGCTGTTCGGCGGCAAGCTGAAGCTGCCGTCCGTCACCTGGCTGCGCCAGGTGAACTCGGCCAAGGGCATGACGAACGCGCACTTCCTGCGCATCGTGCAGTCGGCGAAGGCCGGCGCCGGCGGCCCCCTCGATGACATCCTGCTGAACATCGGCCGCCAGGAGATCCTGAAGATCACGGTGTCGGCGGGCATCACGGCGGCTGCAAAAGGCGTCGACACGGCGCTCGGCACCGCGCTCCCCAAGATCCTCGACCTCGTCGGCGACACCCAGCACGAGATGCCCGTGCTCGGCGACATAGCCGATTGGTACGAGGGCATGAAGGATGCGGCGACCTGGCGGATCGGCTCATGACCGCGCCACGTCGATCCGCGCCCGCACGGCGGAACACGCGGCGGCGGGCATCCCGCACGACGACGGAGCTCTGGGCGGGGCGGGCGGCGCTCTGGGCGATCGTCCTCGTCGTCGTCCTCGGGCTCGGCCCGCAGATCCTGCTCGGCATCATCGGAATCATCCGCGGCGACATCCCGGCCGCCGGCATCCTCGGCTCCTCCGACACGTTCCCGCTGTTCCAGCCGCCGTTCTGGCTGCTGTGGATCCCGGCGATGCTCATGCTCGCCGCCGCCGTCCTGTCCCTGGGCGCGGGCAAGCCGCAGCCGCTGTGGCTGATTCCGGCGCGATGGGAGCTCGCCATCCTCGCGTTCGTCGGCCTGTGCATCACCCTGGAGTGTGCGGCCGCGTACGGTGGCCCGCAGTTGATGATCGTGCTGTGGGCGGGAGTGCCGTGGCTGCTGGCGATCGTGCTG
This sequence comes from Microbacterium sp. 70-16, assembly GCF_001898315.1. Taxonomy (GTDB): domain Bacteria; phylum Actinomycetota; class Actinomycetes; order Actinomycetales; family Microbacteriaceae; genus Microbacterium. The sequence goes on from NZ_MKTQ01000019.1 coordinate 35,648, forward strand.
CTGGCCGTGCGCGGCACATGGGAGCTCGTGCGGGAAGCGTGGCGACTGTGGCGGCCGTGACCTCGGCATCCATCGGGATGCCGCGCCTGATCCTTCCCCCGGGCTGGCAGCTCCTCCGGACCGCGCCGGACAACAGTGAGACCGCCCGCCGGGTGTTCGCATCGATCCGCGAACTCGGCCCGCGCGACTCGATCACGCCGTTCGCGCGCGAGCTCGAGCGCGCCCTCCAGACACAGCTCGACGATGCGTTCCGCGCGGGCTCGTTCGCCGTCGCGCTGCCGCTCGGCCGGCCCTGGGAGGTGCCGGTGTCCACCTCTATCGCGTTCAGCGTCGTGACACCCCCGACCGGCACGCCCGTGCTGCCGGAGGTCGGCGAGAAGGTCGACACGGATGCCGGCACCGCCCGACGCCGCATTCTCGACGCGCCGGTGTCGCCCGACGCCCTTGCGGGCGAACTCGTGCCGCTGCGCACGCTCGACTACACATGGGTGCGCGAGGACGCGTACCTCGTCGCCTTCGCCTCGATCACGGGCGACGCCGACCCCGACTACGCCCCCGTCACCGATGCGCTCACGCTCCTCATCACGACGATGCTGGATGCCGTGACGTTCGATCCCGCGCCCCGACAGGAGACGCAGCCATGACTCTGCACGCTGATTTCGACCGCGACCTGTGGGTGTACGTGCCGACCGAGTGGCCGTGGGAGGGCTTCGACTCGCTCGAGGAATGGTCGGGCACGCTCGTCGGCGCACTGTCCGAGGCGTACGGCTACGACACGTCGATGCGCGAGTGGCTGACCGCGACCGTGCAGGGCCTGTCGCGCAGCGCCGACGAGAACGAGCACCGCTTCGCGTACCTGTCACGCCCGCACGAGGCGATCGGCATCGCGAGCATCTACGAGTTGCCGGCACGGCCCGACACTCCGCTCGAAGAGCTCGTCGGCGTGGGCGATCCGCGCGCGACGCGGCCTGTCGTGGCAGCCCCCTTCTCGGGCGGACGACTCGGCGCGGGCCTGTCGGCGACGCGTCATGTCACCGACGATGACGGCACCGTCAGCGTCGTGACGCACTGGGTGTGGCGCCTCGGCGAGCGCGACGTGCTGATGATCGTCGGCGATTTCGACCTCGCCCGCTTCGAGGCGCTGCGCGCCGACTACGACACCCTGGCCCGTGCCATCGGCATGGCGGACTGACGGAGGGACACCCATGGGTGATCAACTGAAGGTCGACCTCGACGAGGTCGACCTGGTGACGACGAACCTCGCATCCATCGTGCGGCGGCTCGAGTCGGCGCAGGCCGATTCCGACGCACTGGCCGACGCGATACCCGTCACAGAGCTCGCGAACGCGAGCACCGACTTCGCGGGCAAGTGGGACGATCGCCGCAAGGAGCTGATCGAGCAGGTCACGCAGCTGCAGCAGGAGGCGAAGGCGTTCGTCGACGCGTTCACCGACGTCGACTCGCAGCTCGCCGACGCCCTCACCCGTCCGCCGCAGCCCGCATCGGGCGGCGGGCACCAGCTCGAGGCGTACTGAGCCGCAGCGAAACGCGAAGAAGGGTGGATGCCGCGCGGCATCCACCCTTCTTCGTATCAGCGCGTCAGAGCGCGGTCTTTGCGTCAGAGCGCCGTGATGATCTCGCGCATCAGCGCGGCGGTCTCGGACGGCGTCTTGCCGACCTTGACGCCGGCGGCCTCGAGGGCCTCCTTCTTGGCCTGCGCCGTGCCCGCCGAGCCCGAGACGATCGCGCCGGCGTGGCCCATCGTCTTGCCCTCGGGGGCGGTGAAGCCGGCCACGTAGCCGACGACCGGCTTCGTGACGTGCGCCTTGATGTAGTCGGCCGCGCGCTCTTCGGCGTCGCCGCCGATCTCGCCGATCATGACGATCGCCTTCGTCTCGGGGTCGGCCTCGAACGCGGCGAGCGCGTCGATGTGCGTCGTGCCGATGATCGGGTCGCCGCCGATGCCGATCGCGGTCGAGAAGCCGAGGTCACGCAGCTCGAACATCATCTGGTAGGTCAGCGTGCCCGACTTCGACACGAGGCCGATCGGGCCCTTGCCTGTGATGTTCGCGGGCGTGATGCCCACGAGCGCCTCGCCCGGCGTGATGATGCCGGGGCAGTTCGGGCCGATGATGCGCGTCTTGTTGCCGCGGCTCTTCGCGTACGCCCACGCCTCGGCGGTGTCGCCGACGGGCACACCCTCGGTGATCACGACGAGCAGGGGGATGTCGGTGTCGATGGCTTCGACCATGGCATCCTTCGTGAATGCCGGCGGCACGAACGCGATCGACACGTCGGCGCCGGTGGCGGCGATCGCCTCGGCGACCGTTGCGAAGACGGGCAGCTCGACGGCGTTGCCGTCCTTGTCCGTGTGCGAGACGGTCGTGCCGGCCTTGCGTGCGTTGACGCCACCGACGACATTGGTGCCCGCCTTCAGCATGAGCGCCGTGTGCTTGGTGCCCTCGCCGCCGGTGATGCCCTGGACGATGACCTTGGAGTCCTTGTTGAGGTAGATAGACATGTCTGTTCTCAGTCCTTGTGATCTCGATACACCGCCTGCGGCGGCACTCGATCAGCGAATAGGGTCAGGCGTTCGCCAGCTCGGCGGCCTTGTCGGCGCCCTCGTCCATACCGGCAGCGAGGGTCACGAGCGGGTTGTTCGCGGCCGCGAGGATCGCGCGGCCTTCCTCGACCTGGTTGCCGTCGAGGCGGACGACGAGCGGCTTCGTCGCGGCGTCACCGAGGATCTCGAGCGCCTTGACGATGCCCTCGGCGACGGCAACGCAGGAGGTGATGCCGCCGAAGACGTTGACGAAGACCGACTTCACCTGCTCGTCACCGAGGATGACGTCCAGGCCGGCGGCCATGACGGTCGCCGAGGCGCCGCCGCCGATGTCGAGGAAGTTGGCGGGCTTCACGCCGCCGTGGTTCTCACCGGCGTAGGCGACGACGTCGAGCGTCGACATGACCAGGCCCGCGCCGTTGCCGATGATGCCGACCTGGCCGTCGAGCTTGACGTAGTTGAGACCGGATGCCTTCGCCTTCGCCTCGAGCGGGTCAGCGGCATCCTTGTCCTCGAGCTCTTCGTGCTCGGGGTGCCGCACCTCGGACGCGTTGTCGTCGAGCGAGACCTTGCCGTCGAGGGCGATGATCGCACCCGACGCGTCGAGGATCAGCGGGTTCACCTCGACGAGGGTCGCGCCCTCGCCGGTGTACACGTTGTAGAGCTTGACGAAGACGTCGGCGACCTTGGGGGCCAGCTCGTCGTCGAAGCCGCCGGCCTTCGCGATCTCGAGCGCCTTGGCCGCGTCGATGCCCGTGAGGGGGTCGACCTCGACCTTGGCGAGCGCCTCGGGCTTCTCGACCGCGAGCTGCTCGATCTCCATGCCGCCCTCGACCGAGCACAGGCTCAGGTACGAGCGGTTCGCACGGTCCAGCAGCACCGAGAAGTAGAACTCCTTCTCGATCTGCGCACCGCCGGCGATCATGACGCGCTTGACGACGTGACCCTTGATGTCCAGGCCCAGGATGGCCTTCGCCGCCTCGTACGCCTCGTCGGGGGTCTTGGCGACCTTGACGCCGCCGGCCTTGCCGCGACCTCCGGTCTTGACCTGAGCCTTGACGACAACGACACCGCCGAGCTTCTCAGCGGCTGCCTTCGCCTCCTCAGGGGTGTCGGCGATGATGCCGGGGAGCACCGGCACCTCGTACTTCTCGAACAGGTCTCGTGCCTGGTACTCGTAGAGATCCACGTGCAATCCTTCGCTGGGCGACTGTGGGCTTTCGGTGCCGAAAAAGTCTCGATGTCGAGATATCGACCAGTGCCCCAGCCTAATACGAACGCCTGAGCGCGCTGACCGCCTTCGTGGCATCCCGTGCCGTGATCTGCATGGGGATGCTCCGCCGTTTTCGGGGGCGGGTGACTAGGCTGGCTCCGTTATGACCGCCGCTCCCACTTCCGCCCGCAACACCGTCGTCGCCGCTGCGCTGGATCTGTTCGTCGCGCAGGGCTTCGAGGCGACCTCCGTCGAGCAGATCGCGCAGGCGGCCGGGGTGTCCCGCTCGACGTTCTTCCGCCAATTCGGCGGCAAGGACGACGTCGTCTTCAGCGACCACGACGTGCTGCTCGCGCAGCTGCGCGAATCGCTGACGAAGCTGCAGCGTGACCCGCACGAGAATCCGTGGGCGGCCGCGTGCGAGGCATCCGTCGATGTGTTCCGTCACTTCGCCGCCGAGCCCGAGCTCGCCCGCCGCCGCTACGCCGTCGTGCGGCAGGTGCCGGTGCTGCGCGAGCGCGAGATCGTGACGGTGTTCCAGTACGAGCGTCTGTTCGACGACTACCTGCGCGCGGCGATGCCGGGGATCGACCCGATCGACGCCGTCGCGTTCGCCGCGGCCGTCACCGCCGTGCACAATCACGTGCTGCGGCGCCTGCTGCGCGGCACGGACGACATCCCCGAGAGTGTGCTCACCGACGCGTACGACGTGCTGCTGCACCGCTTCGGCGTGCACCCCGACGGCGAGACGTCCCGCGAGGACGACGTCGTCATCGCGGCGTTCCCCCGCCGGATGCCCTCCGCCGAGGTCGCCCGCCGCCTCCGCGACGCGCTGTAGCGCCCGGTCGCGCGGTCGCGCCGGGCCGGCCGCGCCGGGACGCGGGCGGGCGCCGGGGCGCCGGGCGCTCGCACCCTCTGAGCGCGAGACTGCGTATTCGCGACGAGGCTGCGTGCAGCGTCCGCAGTCTCGTCGCCGGGACGCAGTCTCGCTGCCTGGTGGGCGGATGGCCGGCCCACCCTCTGACCGCGAGACTGCAGTGGCGCACCGAGACTGCATGCGGCGGATGCTGTCTCGGTGCAGCACTGCAGTCTCGCGGTTGGGCGGGCGGATGCCGGGGCACGGGCGACCGACGCACGGGCCGGCGGGTCAGGGCGCGGGCGGCGCGGGGAGCAGCGCGAGGCCGCGCAGCAGGTCGTCGCGGGACGCGGCGGCACAGACGCGCACCCACCCCTCGCCGGAGGCGCCGAACGCCGAGCCCGGCGCGACGGCGACCCGCTCTGCGCGCAGGAAGGTCTCGGTCCACGCGGCGACGTCGCCGCCGGTCGCGTGCCGCATGTCGATCCACAGGTAGAACGCGCCGGACGGCGTGAGGTATCGGATGCCTCGGTCATCCAGCAGCGCCATCGCGGCGCGCAGGTTGTCGCGATAGTGCGCGCGGGCGGCCGCGACATCGCTCTGGTCACTCGTCAGCGCCGCGATCGCCGCGCGCTGCGCCGGCGCGTTGACACACGAGATCATCGCCTCCTGCGCGCTGCGCAGGTGCGGCCCCCACTCCTCCGGCGCCGTCAGGAATCCGACACGGATGCCCGTCATGGCATACGTCTTCGACAGCGAGAACACCCCGAGCACCCGCCCGTCGCCGTCCGCGGCGTCCAGCGCCGTGAGGCTGACGTGCGGGCCGTCCCACGTGAGTGCGCCGTAGACCTCGTCGCTGATGACCCACAGGTCGTGGCGCCGTGCGAACGCGAGGATGCCCCGTGCGGCATCCGCGTCGAGCACCGTCCCAAGCGGGTTGGAGGGCGAGTTCACGATGATCGCGCGCGTGCGCGGTGTCACGAGCGTCTCGAGCCGGTCGAGCTCGGGCAGGAACCCGGTTTCGTCGCGCAGCGCGTACGGCACCGGCACGGCCGACAGCATGCGCGGGCTCATCGAGAAGGTCGTGTAGCCGGGGTCGGGCACGAGCACCTCGTCGCCGGGATCGAGCACCAGCCCCAGCGCCTGATGCAGAGCCTGCGTGCCGCCGATCGTCGTCCAGATGCGCTCCGGGTCGAGGGCGACGCCGTAGTCGGCGGCGAACCGATCGGCGAACGCACGCCGCAGCGTCGGGATGCCCGCATTGTGCGTGTAGTTCGTCTCATCGGCATCCCACGCCGCCTTCGCCGCCGCGGCGATGTGCGGCGCGACCGGCAGGTCGGGCTCGCCGACCGCGAGGAAGGTCACATCTTCGAGTTCGAGCGCGATCTCGAAGAGGCGACGGATGCCGCTGGCCGGCACCGCGAGCGAGTGGGAGCTGATCTCAGGCACCGCTTCAGGTTACGCGCGGCGGCGCTCCGTCATGACCGCGAGACGGCGCGGGCCGCGAGACGGCCCCGTCCACGCGCGCGGTCAGGCGATCTCGCCGGAGGCGACGGTCTCGGCGAGGGCGTGCACGCGCGGCAGGTGGTGGGCGCCGTAGAAGTCCGCCGCGGTGAGGCGCGCGACATCGGCATCCTGCACGTCCTCGTGCGCGGCTACGGCGACCACGGCGAGGCCGTGCATCCAGCCGCCCGCGAGGACGCCCAGCAGCATCAGGTAGGGCACGCTGACGGCGGCCGCGTCGCGCGGCGACGATGCGAACCCGACCAGGTCGACGGTCGCGCGGCGGGCGGAGGCGACGGCACGCTCGAGGCGGTCTGCCGTCCGCGCCTCGACCTCGCCGCCGTCGGCACGCAGCGCGGCGATCGTCTCGTCGATCTGCGCGAACAGCGCTTCGGCGGTCGCCCCCTGATTGCGGATCACCTTGCGGCCGATCAGGTCGTTCGACTGGATCGCGGTCGTGCCCTCATAGATCGGCATGATGCGCGCGTCACGGTAGTGCTGCGCGGCGCCCGTCTCTTCGATGAAGCCCATGCCGCCGTGCACCTGGATCGCCTCGCTCGTCAGAACCACGGCATCCTCCGTCGCCCACCCCTTCAGGATCGGCACGAAGAACTCGGCGAGCGCGAGCGTCGCGGCATCCTCGGATGCCTCGGCGCGGTCGAACAGGTCGGCGACGTACACGCCGAGGGCGCGCATCGCGAAGACCTCGCTCGAGATCGACAGCAGCAGGCGGCGCACGTCGGGGTGCTCGGCGATCGGGGTCACGCCGTCGCGACCCAGCACGGAGCCTTGAATGCGCTCAGCGGCATATGCCGCGGCCTGCTGGTAGGCGCGATCGGCGATACCCGTCGCCTGGAAGCCCATACCGATGCGCGCCGAGTTCATCATGACGAACATGCCGGCAAGCCCGCCGCGGACCTCGCCGACGAGGTAGCCGGTCGCGTCCTCATACGAGAGGACGCACGTCGGCGACCCGTGGATGCCGAGCTTGTGCTCGATCGCGACGGTCTCGACCCCGTTGCGCGCACCGAGCGACCCGTCCGCGTTCACGAGGAACTTCGGCGCGACGAACAGCGACAGCCCCTTCGCGCCCTCCGGCGCGTCGGGGGTGCGCGCGAGCACGAGGTGCACGATGTTCTCGGCGACGTCGTGATCGCCCCACGTGATGAAGATCTTCTGACCCTTGATCGACCACGAGCCGTCGCCGCGCGGCGTCGCGATCGTGCGGATCGCGCCGAGGTCGGTGCCGGCGCCCGGCTCGGTGAGGTTCATCGTGCCGGTCCACTCGCCCGAGACGAGCTTGCTGAGGTAGACCTCGCGGAGTTCGTCGGATGCCGCGGCATCCAACGCGTGGATCTGACCGGCGCTGAGCAGCCAGCACAGCGCGAACGCGGCGTTGGAGGCGTTCCAGATCTCGCCGAGACCCGCACGGATCGCCCCGGGCAGTCCGTCGCCGCCCGCCGATGCGGGCGCCTCGGCGGTGACCCAGCCGGCCTCGACGAATGCCCGATAGGCATCCGCGAACCCGTCGGGCAGATGCACCTGGCCGTCAACGAGGCGCGCGCCCTCGCGGTCGCCGACCGTCTCGAGCGGTGCGAGGACGGATGCCGCGAACTCGCCGGCGCCGGCGATGACGTCGGTGGCATCCTCTGCCGTGAGCTCGCCGCCGGTGGCGCGCGCGATGATGTCGGTGCCGAACGCCTCGCCGAACAGGAAGGCGTAATCCGAGGTGGGCGGCTGGTAGTCGGCGGCCATGGCGGCTCCTTCGGCAGGGCTGCGTGCGCGTCGTCGCGCGCAGCAATAGGGTGAGACTCCAGCCCATGATAGCTGACACTGCGTCTCACTGGCTATCCCTCGCGCCGCCGCCCTCCCCTTTCCCGCCGTTTCGAGGAGCACAAATGGCTCTGTTCCGGCGCCGAACGCGACCATTTGCGCTCCTCGAACGAAGGCCGTGGCGCCCGGCCCCGCCGCGCGCGAGGATGGGCAGCGTGTACGAGATCCCTGCGCCGATGCTCGCCAAGGCCGTCCCGGGCATCCCTGACCCCGCCAAGACGCCGGGCGGGCTGAGCTTCGAACCCAAGTGGGACGGCTTCCGCGCCCTCATCGCGTATGACGGCACGGGCCCGGGCGGCGTCGTGATCGGCTCGCGCGGCGCGAAGCCGCTCACGCGCTACTTCCCCGAGCTCGTCGCGGCGTTCGCCGAACTCCTGCCCGGTCCGTGCCTGCTCGACGGCGAGATCGTGGTCGCCCACGGCGAGCCCGCGCGCCTGTCGTGGGAATCGCTGTCGCAGCGCATCCACCCCGCCACCTCGCGGGTCGAGCTGCTGAGCCGCACCGACCCGGCGCAGTTCATCGCGTTCGACCTGCTCGCCACGGGCGACCGCGACCTGCAGGCCGAGCCGTTCGCCGCCCGCCGCGCCGCGCTCGAAGAGCTGCTCGCGGCCATCCCGCATCCGATCCACCTGACCCGCACGACGACCGACCCGGGGCTCGCACGGCAGTGGCTCGCGCAGTTCGAGGGCGCGGGGCTCGACGGCGTCGTCGCCAAGCCGCTCGACCAGCCGTACGCGCCCGGCAAGCGGACGATGCTCAAGATCAAGCACGCGCGCACGGCCGACGTCGTCGCGCTCGGGTACCGCATCCACAAGAGCGGCGCGGGCGTCGGCTCGCTGCTCGTTGGCCTCTACGACGACGGCAGCCTCAACCAGGTCGGCGGGGTGTCCGCTTTCTCGGATGCCCGCCGGCTCGCCCTCGTCGACGAACTCGCACCCTGGGTCGAGACGGATGCCTCGGGTGAGGCCGTGCGCGGCGACGGAGAGCGGTCGCGGTTCACGGCATCCGACAAAGACACCTCGTTCGTGCGGCTGCGCCCCGAACGCGTACTCGAGGTGCGCTACGACCAGCTCGAGGGCCGGCGATTCCGGCACACGGTGCAGTTCGAGCGGTGGCGTCCCGATCGCGAGCCGGGGTCGTGCACCTACGACCAGCTCGAGAAGATCGCGGCGTACGACCTGGCCGACGTCCTGGATTAGCGCCGCGCGGCGGCGGACGCAACTCGGGCCCGCATCGGCGCCGGACTCCGGCGGCCGGCCATGCGGGCCCGAGGTGCGAAGCGGGGCTTCCGCCGTGCTTCTTGCGATCGACCTTAGCCGCGTCGGCGAACGCGACACGCCCGGCTTCGCCGTGAATAACGGCGAGGTGCACGAGCCCGTTCAGGGATGCCAGGATCGAGGCATGTCCGACCCTTCCGAGCCCCCCGCCGCGGGTAGGGACGATGGCGCGGATGCCGATGCGAAGCTCAGCGACACGCAAGAGCTGCGCCTCGAGCCCGTGCAGTTCATCGCCCGCACCGACGCCGTCATGCGCCTCGGTTCGCTCATGCTGGGCGCCGGCGCCTCCGCCGCCCGGGTGCGCGACAGCATGGAGCGCGCGGCGCATGCCATCGGCATCGACGAACTGCACACGCGCATCGGGATGACCGACATCGTCGCGACGACCGGTCGCGGTCAGATGTTCCGCACGCGCGTCGCCGAGATCCGCCGCGCCGCGGTCGATGCCGACCGGCTCACGGCGCTCAAGCGACTCACGAACCGGCTGCACGCCGGATTGACTCCGGCCGCCCTGCAGCGCGAGCTCGACGCCGTCGAGGCCAAGCCTCGACGTTTTCCCGACAGTGTTCGTGTCTTGGGCGCCGCTCTCGCGTGCGCGGCCTTTGCCCTGCTCAACAACGGCGGTTGGCAGGAGTTCGCCGCCGTCGGCGTCGCTGCCGGCATCGGCCAGCTCGTGCGGATCCGGCTGGCGCGGCTGCGCACGAACGAGTTCCTCGTCGTGTTCCTCGCCGCGATGGCTGCCCTGCTGGTCTACCTCGGCGTCGCGGCGCTGCTGGCTGCCGTCGGCGTCCCGGGCGGCCAGCACGACGCCGCCGTCACGAGCGCCGTGCTGTTCCTCGTGCCCGGATTCCCGCTTGTGACGGGCGCCCTCGACCTCGCACGCCTGGATCTGAACGCCGGCATCGCGCGCGTCGCGTACGCGACGCTCATCCTGCTGGCGACCGGCACCGCCGTGTGGGGCGTCGCGACGGTCTTCCACGCGACCGTGACACAGACGGCGTCACCGCTGTTCGACGAACCGTTGCTGTCGGTCGTACGCCTGCTCGCCGGGTTCGTCGGCGTGCTCGGTTTCGCCGTGCTGTTCGACACTCCGCCCGCGATCGCGCTGACGGCGGCGGCGCTCGGAGCCGTTGCCAACACGGGGCGCCTGGCGATGGTGGATGCCGACGTCACTCCCCCGCTCGCCGCTGTCGCGGCGGCGCTCCTCGTGGGCCTGGGCGCCTACCTGTTCGGCGACCGGCTGCGCGCCGCGCGCGTCACCTTGACCGTGCCGGCGGTGCTCATCATGGTGCCGGGCGCCGCCGCCTACCGGGCCATCACGGGGGTGATCTCGGGCGACACCCTCGCCGCGATACAGAACGGGTTCACTGCCGTCTTCGTCGTTGTGGCGCTCGCGATCGGGCTCACCGTCGCCCGCGTGCTCACCGAGCGCGAATGGTCGCGCCCCGCGCGCGGCTGACGCGCCCGCTACTCCTCGGCCTTCTTCGCGCGGCTCGGCTGCACGCGAGGCGGTTCCCCCGGCATCTTCGGGAACTCCGGCGGGAACGGCAATTCACCCAGCCCGGCATCCACATCGCGCTGCCACCACTCCAGCAGCGTGTCGATGCGGCCCGGCGCCGCCTGCAACCCCTCCCACGGATCGCCCCGCTCAGCCAACCGCTCGGGCATGCTACGCACCGTGAACGCGGCCGGGTCGACACCCGAGGCGAGCTCGTCCCACGTGATCGGCGCCGCAACGGCGGCAGTCGGCAACGCGCGCGGACTGTAGGCGCCCGCCATCGTGCGGTCACGGTTGGCCTGGTTGAAGTCGACGAAGATGCGCTCGCCGCGCTCCTCCTTCCACCAGTTCATCGTGACCCGATCCGGCATCCGCCGCTCGAGCTCGCGGCCCGCCGCGATCACGGCGTGCCGCACATCGAGGAACTCGTGCATCGGCTCGATGGGGCAGAACACATGGATGCCGCGGTTTCCGCTCGTCTTGATCCAGGCATCCAGCCCCGCTTCACGCAACACCTCGCGCAACGCCGGGGCGACCGCAGCGGCGTCAGCGAAGCCCGTACCGGGCTGCGGATCGAGGTCGATGCGCAGTTCGACGGGGTTGTCGGTGTCGGCGGCAAGCGACGCCCACGGGTGGAAGACGACGGTATTCATCTGCACAGCCCACACGATCGCGGCGGCTTCGTCGAGCACGACCTGCGGGTGGCGGCGCCCGCTGTTGTAGGTGCACATCACCTCGTGGACGTAGTCCGGCGCTCCGCGTGGCGGGTTCTTCGAGAAGAACCGCTCGCCGTCGACCGTCTCGGCGAAGCGTTCGAGCGACACGGGCCGATGCCCGTTCGCGCGCAGAAACGGCTCGGACACCGCGATGACGTACTCGGCGAGCTCGTGCTTCGTGATGCCCAGCGCGGGCCAGATCACCCGGTTCGGGCTCGAAAGCGAGATCTCGCGGTCGCCGTCGGGTCCGGGGACGGTCAGGCTGATGCGCTCGGATGCCATGGCTCGACCCTACGACCGCGTTCCACCCGGCGACAGGGGCGGGTGCGGCGTGGCACCGGCGCATAACTCAGGCAGAATCGCCGTTTCGGCGCCGCTGGCGGCCTGGGGTGGGCATTCTGCCTGAGTTGTGGTCCGCGAGACGCGGTAGCCGGGCGCGGCGACAGGCCCGACGGCAGCGCCCCGTCAGGCGCCGAGGGCGATGACGGGCGCGAGCGCGTCGCGGTCGAGCTCGATCCAGGGGCCGGCGGCGTCGAGGACGACGCCGGTGAGTCCGGGTTCGGATGCCAGGGTCTTGCCCAACTGCTCCGGGATGAGCGGCAGCGGGCGGTCGCCGCGGCCCATCGCGATGACCTCGAGGGGGTGCGAGTAGATCTCCAGACGGCGCACGCCGTCGGCGCCGCGGGCTTCGGCGAGCCCGACGCGACCTTCCGGGTCGGTGCCGCCCGCGACCCAGATGCGCGTCCGGGTGAGCACCTCGGCGGCCTGCAGCGGCGTGGCATCGCCGCGCTCGGCGACCAGCAGCGACTTCAGCTCGAACGGCGGGACGCCCTCTTCGAGCGCCTTGCGGATGAGCGCGATCGGCAGGATCAGCCGCGCCCCCGGGTTGGCGTGATCGAGGTACACACCGTCGTAACCGGAGTCGACCGCCGTGCGGAACACGTTGTGCGCCAGTTGGCCGATCGCCGAGACGGCTTCCGATCCCTCGGCGGCTGTGCTGACCCGCATCGGGCCGCCGCCGCTGAACACCAGCAGGAAGCGCTTGTCCTGGTAGGTCGTGATCGCGAGGTTCAGACCCTTGCCCTCGGCCAGCAGCGCCTGCGCGTCGCCCTGCGCGCGCATGTACAGCTGGCCCTGCAGCGCCTGACGCATGACGTTCATGATGTCGGTGTTCTGCGGCTGCTCGGGAAGCGCTGCGAGAGCAGCCTGCAGCACGACGTTGTCGGGCATCCCCGGTACGGTCTCGGTCGGCGCCGGCGCCGTCGCAGCGGGCCTCGGCGTGCCGATCGGGCGGGCTGTATCGGGCTGTCCGAAGGTACTGACCGAGATCGAGACCTGCGGCACGGATTCGACGGATGCCTCGGCGGCTACCGCCTCGCTAGCCGGGTCCGCCGCCTCGGCTGCGACCGCGTCCGGCACGGCCTCGGCGTCGCGGGCGGCGTCGGGGCCGGTCGAACCGGCCGGCACGGGTGCGGAGTCGTCACGCTTGTTGCGACGCGAGAACAGAGCCATGCATCGAGCGTAACCCGGCGCGGCCGGTGTCAGATCTTGGCGATCGGCGCGATCTTGATGAGAAGCTTCTTCGGCCCAGCCGTGTCGAACCGCACGTGCGCGACGCGCTTGGCACCCTCGCCGGTCACCATGTCGACCCGGCCTTCGCCGAAGTCGTCGTGGCGGATCCGGTCGCCCGGCGCCAGCTCGAGGTCGCCGTTGTCGCGCACCTTCGCGGGAATGCGGTTGGCGAACTTCGCGATGTCGCCCGCAGGCTTCTCGCGCCGCGGCAGCGGCACGAGGTCATCGCCGTACCGCGAGCCGCGCCCACCCGCTGCCGAGCTGCCCCCGCCGAACCCCGAGCCGGGGCGCCGCGCGTTGAGCGCGCGCGACTGCATGCCGCCGCGCGAGTTGACGTCGCCCGGCGACTGCCGCCAGTCGATGAGATCGTGCGGAATCTCTTGCAGGAACCGGCTCGGCATCGCCGCCGACACCTCGCCGAACTGCGCGCGGGTCATCGCGAGCGAGAGATGCAGCTTCTTGCGCGCGCGGGTCAGCGCGACGTAGAACAGGCGCCGCTCCTCCTGTGGGCCACCCGGCTCACCGGCTGAGATCCGGTGCGGGATCAGGTCTTCTTCGACACCCGTGACGAAGACCGCGTCGTACTCGAGGCCCTTCGCCGTGTGCATCGTCATGAGCGATACCGACCCCGTCGCGTCGGCGAGGTCATCGGCATCCGCCACGAGCGCCGTCTCGGCCAAGAAGTCGAGCACCGTTCCCTCGGGGTTGTTGCGGGCGAACTCGCGCGTGACAGCGACGAGCTCGTCGAGGTTCTCGACGCGCGCCTCGTCCTGCGGGTCCTTCGACCGCCGCAGCGCGTCGAGGTACCCGCTCTTGTTCAGCAGGACGTTGAGCCCGTCGGTCACCGCGGTCGGCGGCGCGATCTCGCCCGAGGCGGGGAGCATGATGGCGGATGCCTCGACCAGCACGGCATCCAGCTGCGCGATCGCCTGCTGGATCTTCGGCCCGACGCCGAGCGCCGACGCATTCGCGAGTGCGTCGCGGAAGGTGATGCCCTCTTCCGCCGCGTAGCGGGCGATAGAGGTCTCGGTGACGTCGCCGATGCCGCGGCGCGGCCGGTTGAGGATGCGCCGCACGCTCAACTCGTCGGCGGGGTTCGCGACGGCGATGAGGTACGCGAGGGCATCCTTGATCTCGGCGCGCTCGTAGAACTTGGTGCCTCCCATGATCTTGTACGGCACGGCCGAGCGGATGAAGATCTCCTCCAGCGCGCGCGACTGCGAGTTGGTGCGATAGAAGACGGCCATCTCGCTGTACGGCACGCCCTGCCGGCGCAGCGCCTCGACCTCGTCGGCGACGAACTGCGCCTCGTCGTGCTGCGAATAGCCGGTGAACCCGATGATGGGGTCACCCGCGCCGACGTCGGTCCACAGCTTCTTGTCTTTGCGGTCGAAATTGTTGCTGATGACGGCGTTCGCGGCACTCAGGATGTTCTGCGTCGAGCGGTAGTTCTGCTCGAGCAGCACGACCTTCGCGCCGGGATAGTCGCGCTCGAACTCGGTGATGTTGCGGATGTCGGCGCCGCGGAACGCGTAGATCGACTGGTCCGAGTCGCCGACGACGGTGAGGGATGCCGCGTCTTCGGTCGGCGCATCGAAGATCATCATGCCGCTGTCGTGGGCGGCGCCGTCCGCCCCCGGCGGCCGGGTGAGCTCGTGGATGAGCGCGTACTGGGCGTGGTTGGTGTCCTGGTACTCGTCCACCAGGATGTGCCGGAACCTCTTGCGGTACACGTCGGCGACGTGCGGGAACGCGCGGAAGAGGTAGACCGTCTGGCCGATCAGGTCATCGAAGTCGAACGCGTTCGCGCGCTGCAGTGCGCGCTGGTAGTCGGCGAAGATCTCGACGAACAGGCGCTCGGCGGGGTCGCTCATGTTCGCCGTGCGGGCGAACGACTCGGCATCCGCCAGTTCGTTCTTGAGCTTCGAGATGCGGCCCTGGACGCCGGCGGGGGTGAGGCCGAAGGCATCCGCCTCGTGCTCTTTGACGAGGCGCTTGATGAGGGCGCGGGAGTCGCCGGAGTCGTAGATCGTGAAGTTCTTGGTGAAGCCGAACTGGTCGGCCTCGCGGCGGAGGATCCGCACGCACGCGGAGTGGAAGGTCGAGATCCACATGCCCTGCGCGACGTCGCCGATGAGGCCCTGCACGCGCTCGCGCATCTCGCCGGCGGCCTTGTTGGTGAACGTGATCGCGAGGATCTGGCTCGGCCACGCTTCGCGCGAGCGCAGCAGCGACGCGATGCGGCGGGTGAGCACGCTCGTCTTGCCGGAGCCGGCGCCCGCGACGATCAGCAACGCCTGGCCGCGGTAGGTGACGGCCTCGCGCTGCGGCTCGTTGAGGCCCGCGAGCAGGTCGTCGTCGGCGGCGCCGGGCGCACCCGTTCCTGCCGCTGGCATGCCGACGATGACGGGCTTGATCGGGTCGCTCATAACCCGTCAAGTCTAGGTCGGCGCCCCGACACGGGCGTCAGAGCAGCCGCCGCTCACTCGCCCACGCGGTCAGCTCGTGCCGCGACGACAGCTGCAGCTTGCGCAGCACGGCGGAGACGTGCGTCTCGACCGTCTTGACCGAGATGAACAGCTCGGCCGCGACCTCCTTGTAGGCGTAGCCGCGGGCGATGAGGCGCATGACCTCCTGCTCGCGCGCCGACAGGCGGTCGAGCTCGTCGCCCGTGGCCGCCGTCTCGCCCGCGACGGCGCCGAAGGCGTCGAGCACGAAGCCGGCCAGCCGCGGCGAGAACACGGCGTCGCCGCCCGCGACGGCGTGCACTGCGCGGCTCACTTCGACGCCCGACGACCCCTTCGTGATGTATCCGCGCGCGCCCGCCCGGATGACGCGGACGACATCCTCCGCCGCATCCGACACGCTCAGCGCCAGGAACCGCGTCGGCACGCCCCCGCTGCCGCGGATGACCTCTTCGCCGCCCGTCGCGTCCTGCCCCGCGCCGCCCGGCAGGTGCACGTCGAGCAGCACGACGTCGGGCCGCGCCTCGGCGATGACGGCGATCGCGGACGGCACATCGGCGGCTTCGCCCGCGACGACGACGGTCTCGTCGAGGTCGCTGCGCAGCCCCGACCGGAAGATCGAGTGGTCGTCGACGATCACGACCCGCACGGCATCACCCACGGTCGTCACCTCCGCCGAAGTGCAGGTGGACCTCGGTGCCGGCATCCGTCGAGCGCACCGTCGCGATGCCGCCCGCGCGGCGCATGCGCCCGATGATCGACTGACGGATGCCGAGGCGGTCGGCCGGCACGGCATCCATCGCGAATCCGTCGCCGCGGTCGCGGATGAAGACGTCGACGCCCGTCGCGCCGCCCTCGATGTAGACCGAGACCTCGCCGCCCGCGTGGCGCGCCGCGTTGAGCATCGCCTCGCGGGCCGCCGCCGCGAGCTCGCCGCTCGCACGCTCGGTCGACAGCCCCGCTGAGACGACGTCGATGCGGACGGGATAGTCGAGCTCGAGCGCTCCGGCGTAGTCGCGCAGGTCGGTCGGCAGGTCGCTGTCGGCGGGTTGGTCGCCGTCGTAGAGCCACGCGCGCAACTCGCGCTCCTGCGCACGGGCGAGGCGCGCGACCTCGCTCGAGGCCCCGGCGCGGTTCTGGATCAGCGCGAGGGTCTGCAGCACCGAATCATGCAGATGCGCGGCCATCTCGGCGCGCTGCTCTTCGCGGACGCGCGCGACGCGCTCGCCCGACAGCTCGCGCCAGCGCTCCACGAGGTTCGAGGAGAGCAGCGCGGCGATGCCGACGAGTGGAATCAGCGGGACGAGCACGGTCGGTGCGCCACCGTACGTCGACCCCTGCGCCGGCAGCGGCAGCAGAAACGCGACGATGAGGATGCCCGTCGCCGCCGCGCGCACCCAGGTCGCGTGCCGTGGCCCCCGCGCGGGATCTTTGCGATCGACGAGAGCCGCCCATACTCCCGCGGCGGTGGCAAGGACTGTTGTCGCGCCGACGGTGACCACGAGCAGCCACGGGAACGGGAAGCGCAGTGCGGGAGTCAGCATCCACGACGATTCGTACGGGTCACGGGTGGCGATGACGATACTGAGCAACCCCGCCGCCCCGCCCGCGACGAGCACCCAGGCAACAGGCACGGTGCGCGTGGTCGCGACCTCACCGTGCTCCCACGGCATGAACGCCCAGCACCAGAGGTAGAGCAGGATGCCCGCTCCGCCGCACAGCGCGAGCACGACGAACAGCGCGCGCACGGCCCACACGGGTGCGCCCAGGTGGCGCGCGAGGCCAGCCGAGACACCGGAGACAGCGCACTCGCGCGGGCGCTGCAGTGCCGGCCGCGGCGCCGCGGGCACGCGCGAGCGCGGCGGTCGCGCGGGGCGCCGCGGGCGGGCCGGGGCCGCGGGGCGCGGCGGTCGGGCCGGGGCCGCGGCTCGCGCGGGGCCTGCGGGCGCGGCAGCGCCGGCGGC